>JBBSBY010000089.1:0-14134 GCA_038250835.1 Desulfomonilales bacterium
AGTTACCGGAGAGCTTATTAAAACTCATTTTAAGGAAGGCGATATTGTTAGTATTGGACAGCCGCTGTTTACGATTGACCCGGAACCCTTCAAAGCTAAAGTAAAGGAAGCCGAAGCCCGGGCAAACCAGTCCAGGGTTTTGTATGAACAAGCTCAACGTGAATTTCAGAGATTCAAGATTCTGCATTCCGAGAAAGCGGTGAGCCAGGAACAGTTGGAGACAAAACAAGTTGATATGAATTCAAAACAGTACCAGTATGACTTGAATCAAGCTGAACTTGAGACCGCAAAGCTTAATCTGAGTTACTGCTACATAACGGCGCCTCTGGACGGCAAAGCAGGTGAAAAGTACATAGATACCTTTAACATTGTTAATGCAAATCAGGACACGTTGGTGACTATTCGTCAACTTCGACCCATCAAGCTCAGGTTTTCTCTACCAGGTCATTATTTGGATGAAATCAGGGATTATAACTCCAAATCGCCGTTGGAGGTGGAGGCTGTAGTTCCCGGGACGGATCAGGTGGAAACCGGGAAATTATCTTTTATTGATAACAATATCACTTTGAAAACCGGTATGCTTAACCTGGAAGCTACTTTGCCGAACGAAAAGGATCGATTGTGGCCCGGTTTGTTTATTAATGTGAAATTGAAGTTGCGTGTGGCTCAGAATGCCGTTCTTATACCTTCTAAAGCTATTGTGGATGGTCCAACCGGTCAATACGTATGGTTAGTTTCCGATGCAATGATCGTTTCCATGCGTCCGGTCAAACTTCAGATGCGTGTGGGAGACATGGAAGCGATCGCAGACGGTTTGAAGGCCGGCGATAAAGTAGTTACGGATGGCATGCTCATGTTAAGACCCGGGGCAAAGGTAATCAGCAAAGAGGCCATGGAAAAAGCCATGTCGCAACAGCACGGCGGCCCGGGGCAGAAAACGCCAGAGAAGGGGCGGTAACGTGAATTTCGTTGAACTATTCATACGCCGTCCGGTCATGACCGTCATTTTCATGGTGGCCATGACTTTCTTCGGAATTTTAGGCTACATCAATCTACCTGTAGCCGCTTTGCCTGAAGTGGATTTTCCCACCATATCCGTTCAAGCGGTTCTCCCCGGGGCGGACCCGGAAACAGTGGCTTCCAGTGTGGCCACTCCCCTGGAGAAGCAGTTCTCGTCCATTCAGGGTTTAAGGACGATGAATTCATCGAGTAGTCAGGGCAGAACAACTATCAACATACAGTTTGATTTGTCCCGAAAAATTGACGAGGCGGCAATGGACGTGCAAGCCGCTATAAATAAAGCGGGCGGCCTCCTCCCGCAGAACATGCCGAGCCCCCCAACCTTTACAAAAGTAAATCCAGCGGAACGTCCGATTTTTTACATGGCTATGTATTCCGACGCCATGCCGCTGTACAAAGTGAATGAGTACGCCGAAACTTTCGTATCCAACTCTCTTTCGTCGATTTCCGGGGTGGCGCAAGTCATAAATTACAGTCAACAAAAATTCACTGTTCGAGTCTACATAAAGCCGGAGTTATTGGCGGTAAAGCAGATCGGCGTAAACGAGGTTACTCGCGCCATCATGTCACAAAATGTCAATTTGCCCCTGGGAACATTAGACGGCGCTGAACGCACTCGAACATTGAAAGCTTCCGGCCAGTTGCTGGATGCGGACGCCTACAAACCTTTAATAGTATCCTATTTCGAAGGGCAGCCCGTCAGATTGGATGAAGTTGCCGACGTCAAGAATAGTGTCTATGCCGACAAGATTACTTCCTATTATCGTGGTAAACGCTGTGTGGCTTTGGCGGTCCAGCGTCAGCCCGGGTCCAATACAATCGGTATTGTCGACGACATTCAAAAAATGCTCCCGACAATTAGAGCTTCCTTGCCTCCCACTATCAACCTTGAAATTATATACGATCAATCTCAATCAATAAGAGCGTCTGTTCACGATGTGAAGCTGACGCTTATGTTGGCCGTGGTTCTCGTTATCATTGTAGTGTTCATTTTTCTGCGTAATATTCCCGCTACAATTGTCGCAAGTATTTCGATCCCTTTATCGATTTTATTCACATTTGCCGTGATGTGGGTTCTTGGTTTTTCGCTGAACAACCTATCATTAATGTCCCTGGTGCTCTCAGTTGGGTTCGTTGTTGATGACTCCATTGTCGTGTTGGAGAATGTGGTTCGTCACCTTGAAATGGGCAAGAAACCCTTTCAGGCTGCAATAGATGGGGCAAAAGAAATTGTCTTCACTATTGTGTCAATGACATCGAGCCTCGCTATCGTGTTTGTGCCGGTAATGTTTATGGCAGGAATCTACGGGAGAGTCCTTAATGAGTTTGCAGTTACTATAACCATAGCTATTTTAGTATCAGGATTGGTAGCCTTGACCATTGTCCCTATGTTGGCTTCACGACTCCTAAAGCCGCAAAGTAAGTTAGCGGAGACTGATCCGATATTCGGCGTAATGCTCAAGATTTATCGGCGGACGATTCGATTGGCGGTGGGCCATAGACTTGTTACTCTGCTTTTTGCGGGCGTCATCCTGGGGGTGGCGATTTATCTGTTTGTGCTCTTGCCGAAAGGTTTTGTTCCTGCGGTAGACATGAACTACTTGATCGGCTTTGCCATTAGCGATCAAAGTATATCCCCTAAAGGCATGGAGGATAAACTTTTAGAGTTGGCCCCGAGAATTCAGAAGAATCCAAGTGTAAGATCGGTCCTCACCGTTTCAGGATATCCGCAAAGGAATCAGGGTTTTTCGATTGTGTTTTTAACGGATCGGCCACCACGCGATTTGCCTGCGCAAACCGTTATGAATCAGGTCATGCCTGTGGCCAATTCTATTCCGGGTCTGATGGTTTTCTATTCCGTTCCGCCTTTAATCGAAGTGAGCACCGAAAGAGCCGCTAGTCCGTACCTTTTCATTATGCAATCACCGGATACTAAAAAGTTGTTTTCCACGGCGGAAAAATTCACATACGCCATGTACGCAATGCCGCAGCTTCGGGGGGTAAATTCTAATCTATACATCAAGAATCCTGAAACCTTTATTGATATTGATCGTGATAAAGCCGGTTCTCTCGGCATTACAGCGGAAGATATTGAACAAGCTGCTTACTCGTTTTACGGCGATCGTGAAATCTCCAATATCTACGCAACAACGGATACGTACAAGGTCATAATCCAGGTTAACAAGTCAGATCAGCTTCATCCTGACGATCTAACAAATTTATATTTGAAGTCCAATCTTGGGAATATGGTGAGGCTGGATGTTGTGGCCCGAATGGCGCCAAAGGTCGGACCATTAACCGTAAATCACTATGGACAGTTGCCGTCGGTTACCATTTCTTTTGACACGGCATTGAATTATTCGCTAGGGCAGGCCACCGAAGCCGTGAAAGCCGCTGCCAAAAAAATACTGCCGGAAACTATTATTTATAAACTCGGGGGCACTGCGGAAGCTTTCGAAACTTCGATGAACAGTTTACTTGTTCTGCTGATCGTGGCAATTGTCATAATTTACATGATTCTGGCCGTCCTGTACGAAAGCTTTTGGCATCCTATAACAATTCTGGCCGGACTGCCTTCCGCCGCGTTCGGAGGATTACTGACTCTGTGGTTGTTCGGCATGAATTTAGATCTCTATGGATTTATAGGTCTTTTCATGCTCATTGGAATTGTGAAGAAGAACGCTATTATGGTTGTCGATTTTGCTTTGGAGGCGCAGCATAAAGGCGCAACTCCCATAGAATCCGCTGTCGAGGGGTCTCTCGTTCGATTTCGACCTATTATGATGACCACAATAGCGGCTATTGCCGGAATGACTCCTATAGCTTATGGATATGGAGCAGGAGGAGATTCGAGGCAGCCCCTGGGTTTAGCCGTAGTCGGTGGGTTGATGCTGTCGCAGGTAGTGACGTTGTATTTGACTCCGGTGGTTTATTCGTACTTAGCTCAATTCCAAAGTCGATTAAAAAAAAGGAACGCGGCTCGCCGTGAAATCATGGGCGTGCCGGAAAGTTAGGTTGTTTTAGATTGGAATGAGCGCTCTATTGTGGACCTTAATCGCACTTCGGTCCACCCTGTAATCTATTAACCACCTCGCAGCATTCTCGAGCCATTATGATTTCTTCAAAAGTCTGCACTGTGAGGACTTTTATTTTGGAGGACTCATGGGAGATCTCAATCACTTGATCAGCAGAGGCGATTTTGTTTTTCTCCTCGTCGAGAATAGCCCCGATAGCTTCGCAGCCTTGTAAGGTTTTCTTTCTTATTATTTGGCTGTTTCGGCCGACCCCGCCGGCAAATACAATGGCGTCGCAATGTCCCAGAGGCATCATCATACTGCCGATATAGCGACTCACTCTATAGGCGTAGGCGTTTAGAGCCAACTGCGCCCTATCATTTCCGGCGCCTGCGGCGTCTTCGATTTCCCTCAAGTCCCGGCTGATTCCACTGATACCGTATATTCCACATTCGCGATATAAAAACTCGATCATTTGATCCGGAGTAAAGTTCAGTTGCTTCATGAGCACCGGGATTATACCGGGATCGAGGTCTCCTGATCTTGTGCCCATTATTAAACCTGCCAGTGAAGTCATCCCCAGGCTTGTATCGATTGACTTGCCCCTATCTATGGCGGCAACGCTGGCGCCGTTGCCTAGATGGCAGGTTATCAACTTCAGATCGGTGACCGGTCTATTCAGATATTCGGCGGTGATTAGGGACATATACTGATGAGATTGACCATGGAATCCCGTGCGTCGAATACCCTGCTCAGAGAAGAAGCGATAAGGTATCGCATAAATAGCCGCATAATCCGGAATCGTCCTGTGAAATGATGTATCGAAAACCGCTACGTGAATCGCATGTGGAACGCGTAACATGGACTCCTGGATTTCCTTGAGCATTGCGGGATGATGCAAGGGCACATATGGAGTCATCCTTCGGATTTCTTCTATGACATCATCAGTTATCAACGTAGCTTCTTTATACTTGCCTCCATGACCAATACGGTGAGCTACGGCGTTTAATTCCGCCAGGGATTTAAGAGGTCCGGAAAGAAGCGCAGCAAACAGAACGTCCAGAGCGTCTCCGTGAGTCGTTATGGGTATTTCTGCGATGTTATACATATCTTCATCCGAGGCTCTATATTTGTGAAAGGAGCCTTGCAAACCTATTCTGTCGATTAAGCCCCGGAACAGGACGGTCTCTTGGGCCATTGCGAACAATGTATATTTCAGTGATGAACTTCCGCTATTAATTACTAGAACTTTCACTCTAATTCTCCCTTAACATTAAATATAGAAAATGCCGATATTGGTTTAATTTATGAACAACTTTCAAATTAGCTAAAAATATCTCTTTAGTTGGACTCCGTATTGCAAAGTGAGGTCGACTTCTTTATCTACAACTTGCGTTGAATCGGCAAGCACATTACACTCGTGTTATATAAGGCGCATATTTGAAATTGATGATGCTCTAGAATTAATTTATTAGGACATGTCAAAATGTTTGCTAATACTTGCGTCTCAATACGCCAAATTCTTACAAGATCAGTAATTTGCCGTTTCTATGAAGATTAATTTCATTGAGATCGAGACGGTTATACTATGTAACATATTGCGCCAAATTCGAAGATGGTAAATTAAAGGGAGCTGAATATATATGCACAACGGTAATGATATAGCGCAACGTATCAACTCACTAAAACAAAATATTCTCGATTCAGCGTATTTTTCTGCTGATGATTTCGATTTGGGCGCCTTGCGAATCGTTTCCACACCTACTACCGGCAGAGTGAACGAAGCTCTGACCAAGGCTGCGCAGCTTAGCTCGGAATTGAACGATATTGCGCGATTTTTCAACACAACTATTTTATGGGAAATTCGGCACATTATCAGCAAAACGGAAAACCCGGGACACTTAGATTCCTTAAAAAATTTACTGCATTCACTCTTAACGGCAACTGATGGATTCAGATGTCTCCATGAGCTTTTGCCGGTCTATGCTGACATCTTGACATTGTACATAGTAACGCTTTCCAAATGTGGCTCTCCAGGTGAGGAGAGTATTTTAACCAGGATAATTCTTAACAATATTGCTCGCAGAAAAGCTATAGAATTGAGTCAAAATCAGGTTCAAGAATCGTACGCAAAACTGGATCAGGCTATTGTTATTGCGATTATAGCCAAAAGGTACGCCGTTTACGTTCTCTGCCAGCAAGGATTTAAGGTCCTTTTCAGAAGCGAAATTGAATTCAGGACATATGGGACTTCACCGGAAGCCCTGGCTTTGCAAATCACAAATATACTTTTGAAAAATGGAATAAAACTCTCTGATGTTACGGATATTGTTTGCGGTGGGGGTGACTTGGGCGCCCTGCCGGATGGGATATATGTTCTTACGGAGAAGATTCGTGATGAGTCATGGAAACGATTACATAATAGCTCACTGAATCGAGGCGCCCTGGTCGCATGGGAGTTGCGTGAAATTCTTCGGAAGCAGGGAGAGCATGACAGGATAAATGCTTCGTTGTGCAGCCCACTTTCATTCTCAACTTTACAATCCCACGAACATATTGCCCTCTTCAGAGAAGAGTCAAGCGAACTTAAACAGAGCCTCAAAGGATTCGTAAAAGTTACGCCGCTTAAATCGGTGGCCGCTCTGTTGTCGGAAATTCAACAAATTAGACCTGAAAACCTTAATTTACTTGTAATGACTTTGGATGAGCTATTTGCCTCGGCGGTCCGAAAAACGGGTCCAAGAATAGCTCGTGAAATGGCCGCTCAAGAAGCCAATACTACGCTCATAAACTTCGACTTTGGGAAAATTGTGGAATTTTTGAAACAAGAAAATTTCGTGATCCCTTCCAATTTCAGGCTGGCTTCAAGAGAAATTGGAACCGGAGTTAAAGAGATTTGTGAACTCCTTATGATTATAGATTCGGGCAAGATTTCACCTGGTCTTTCAAGAAGTCTGTTGCACGTGGTGGATTGTTACGCCAAGAAAGTGGCGATGGTTCTGGAAATGGCCTCCGCGGGTCACCCTGTTGAACGGCCCCAATACATTGTAATTACCAGTATGCGGGCTTTTGACCATTATTTTCAGGAACTCTTTAAAAAAATTCGCGAAAGAGTGGACAGTCAATTTACACCCGTGATTTGCCTCGATTCCATGGAGCATGAGTATTTGGTCGCAAATCATCTCTTTGAACTCTACGTAAATCCCGCTAAGGACAAAAGACTCCATTATGCGGTGGAAACCAAGAGCATGAAACAGGCTCTACAGGTTCTGGGCGCATCGGGTATCGGCATTGAGACTTTTTCCTTTTCAAATTTATTGGATGAAGTGACCGGAGACATTACCGACGGAAAAATAAAGCCCGCCAATCTTGTGCTGGTAGGCGCGGAAAATGAAGACGCTCTCATAGCGGTTTCCAATGCAAAAGACTATGGTTTGATTAATAAGGTGGCTCTAATTGGAGATCCGGAGGAGATCAGCCTGGCCATTGAATCATCCAAAGCGTCCATAGCGCCCGGAATGGATCCTAACGTGAAGGTGTTCGCCATCAATCCTTTGGCGCTGGACCCTGCCGCGAAGAAAGATTCAGTTGGGGAAGTTTTCAAAGATTTTCTCATGGAGCACGATGAATACATAATAATGAAGGGCGGGGTAGACACCGCCACTTTGTTACACCAGGCTTTAGCTATTTACAAAGCTGAAGCGCCTGAAGGCGCAAAGCCGGAGAGAAAAACGGCTTCTCATACCGCTCTTTTCGTGTTACCGGATGGTAGATTTTTTGCCTTATCCGATGCCGCGGTTAACCCGGGATTTAGGAGTTCAGATACGCTGCTCAAGGTAATCGAAAACCAGGTGGATGTGGTTCGCACCGCTGTGGATAATAAATTGCAGTTGAAAGTTGCGATCATCACGGCAGTTGAAAAGGAAACTTCCGCTATTCCCGCCACCATCCTCGCTGGAGAGGCGGAAGAAAAGGCCGGCATACTTGAACAACAGTATGGCCCAATGATTGTCGAAGGGCCTTTATCGTTTGATTTGGCTACAGCGCCCGATGTGGCGGCAGAGAAACAGTATCATGGTAAGATTGCAGGTGACGCAAATTGCCTTGTGGCTACGGATATCAATACTGCAAACGTGCTTTACAAAATGCTTTCCAAAACAATGGGCAGTTTGGGATTAATTGTGGACAGCGGATCAGTAATCACTGCAGGTCCGGGAACAATGCCGATTGTGCTTACCTCCAGAGGTGACACTGCCCAGACCAAGTTTAATTCCATATTGTTGGCCCTGGCATACATTTCCAAGGCGCAAAAACAAAGAGCGGCGGATACGGAAAAAGGTAATCTGAGACTTATTTCGGGGAGTGCTGATTAGTAAGGATTCGGAGAGCTCCATCTGTATACAGTATATTGTATGCAGAAGGGATAATGCGAAATCATAGTTTCTTGTACAAGGATGTGATTCTCTCAAAAATAAAGATGATGAGTCCATCTACGTCAACTATTGTATACAATCTGAATCTGCTGAATTCATTGAGCGATCGCTAAGGAATATAATCTGTCCGGAGTTTATTCCTCGCTCCGGCGTAGTGCCGTGGCCTTTGTCAAAGATGTTGGGCGTCCTTTTCTCCAAATTCTCATGTTTCGAGGCGCTTCTTCTCTTCGCTCCTTATCTCCCGACGCAAGAGCTTGCCGACTTTCGACTTGGGCAGCATGTCCCGAAACTCTATATACTGCGGAATTTTATAGGCGATGAGTCGTTTCCGGCACCACTTAGTAAGTTCATAGCCCGTTATCCCTTTGATGTCTTTTTTCAGCACTACAAAAGCTTTTATACGCTCGCCAACTTTTTCGTCAGGTATTCCGACAACGCAAGACTCGATAACTGCAGGATGCTCTTGCAGGGCGGCCTCAATTTCCGAAGCCGAAATTCTGTAGCCTTTGTGTTTAATGGTGTCTACAGTGCGGTCGACAAAATACAAAAAGCCGTTTTCATCCTGTTTTACTATATCCGCTGTTCTGTACCATAGCCGGCCGTCTATCTCGACAAACGCCGCCGCCGTTTCCTCTGGTTTGTTTAAGTACGCCGTGACCATTCTATCCGACGAAACCAGCAGCTCTCCGGGCTCCCCGACCGGCACTGCTTCGGTTCCATGCTGAGCCGCCACCATAATGTGCTTACTCGGAGTCTTTAGCCCCATACTCGTGGGAGGACTTTCTCTATCTGTGGGGCTCATTGCAATGCCGCCGCAAGTTTCAGTGGCGCCGTAGCCTTGATATATCGTGAGTCCAAATCTCTCTTTCCAGCGCTTTGCAACCTCGAGCGGCAGCACATCGCCGGCGGAGAAACAGTATTGAAGGGAGCTTAAATCATATTGATCCACTCTGTCATGTTCCAAGATCATTCTGTAGAATGCCGGAACTCCGATTAAACTCTTTGCCTTTGTTCGCTGAATGGAATCGAACACGGCGTCTAGATTGATCCGTGGTTGTAATATTAAAGTGCCCCCACCCACGATGATCGTGGACATGGAACAGGTCTGGCCCAGAATGTGGAATAGAGGGGCGCCTCCAAGAATCACGTCCTGATCTTTCGGGAATAGAGCTTCGCGTACACCGAGTTGCTCGTCCGCGGATATCAGAAACAATCCGTCTCTTATCGGAACTCCCTTGGGATGTTTCGTCGTTCCGCCGGTGTATAGGATCTCTGCAATATCGTCTTCAGATGTTTTTGGGTCGGGAGCCGACGGATTGCCTGCCGATAGTAGATCCCGCAGTTTGCTTATTGAATCTGATTTTTCGATTTTTCCGGATGGTACTTTGTCGGCTATTTTGCCGAAAGCTCTTTTCCAAAACGGCAACAAGTCTCCCAAATTAGTAACAATGATGTTCTTGATGGGGGTATCCGGAATAGCTTGTTTCACATAACCATAATTTCTATCCGAACAAATAACCGCTACTGCTCCCGTATCTTGAATTATGTATCTCAGATCTACGGACGTATATATTGGGGTAATCGGAATTATGATTGCGCCTAGACGCTGAATTGCCAACCAACAGAGCACAAATTGGATGGAGTTGGGAATATACATTACGACCGGATCGCCTTTTTTTATTCCCAAAGCCGCCATCGACGCGGCCAGTCGCTCGGCCATGTTATGTAGATTTGAATATGTGTATTTGCTTCCTAAGAAATAAACGGCAGTTTTATTAGGATATTTGGAAACTAATTCCGAAAAGGCGTCAAATATTGCTAAACCGGCCATGAAGAGTTGTCTCCATCAGTATGTGCTCAGTCATGTTCAAAATTGAGTCGTCAGAAAAGAAAAATATCGACTATGGGACGAAAAACTACACTCCGAAGTAAGCGGCCTTCACCTCAGGATTATCCATCAGTTCACTTCCGGATCCTTCAAGAGTTAACATTCCATTCTCAATCACATATCCGTGATCTATCATTGGCAGAATCGGTCGAGCAAACTGTTCCGTGATTACGATTGTTAAGTTGGTCTCATCCCGAATCTTGCTTATGACCTCTACAAGCGTAGCCTGCATTACCGGACTAAGACCAAGCAACGGTTCGTCCAATAAAAGAAGCTTGGGTTTCACCATCAAAGCCATGCCTATGGTGAGCATTTGCTGTTCACCTCCGCTCAAAAAGCCGGCCTTACGTGACTTTAAACGCACCAGAGTAGGGAATAAATGGAAAACATAGTTTATGGATTCCCTCAATTCAGAAGATTTGCGAAGGTAAGACGCTATTTTCAGGTTCTCAACCAAATCCGATTCCGGAAAAATTGGGTGCCTCTCTCGACACAGCACCATACCTCTGCGAACACGGTCGCTGGGGTACATTTCGGTAATGTCTTCACCTTCAAACTTTACCGATCCGTATATGGTTATACGTTCGCCGCCTTTGCGTTGCTCCTTTATCTTTGTGTCAATTATCAAGCCCGATACGGTGTTCATCAGAGTGGTCTTACCGGCGCTGTTGGACCCAATCACAGCCATAATTCGTCCGGCTTCTATAGTCATAGAGAAATCGTTCAACGCCAAAGCATTTTCGTAAAACACCATTAGGTTAGATATTTCCAGCATAGAAGCGCCTTTCTTTACTCAGTCCCCAGATACGCTTGTTTGACCTCTGATTTCTCCATGACCACAGTTGGTTTTCCATCGGCGATAACTCTTCCGAAGTTGAGCACGACCACTCGATCCGCTATTCGAAACAATTCACGGAGTCTGTGTTCGATCATGATGATGGTTTTGCCTTCAGTCATTAACTTTTCAATAATAGGAAGAATTCCGGCCAGTTCAGCAATGCTTAATCCGGAGAACAATTCATCGAGGATAATAAGGTCGGCCCTTAAAGCCAGGCATTTGGCCAGTTCAAGGCGTTTCAAATAACCATGGGGAAGGCTGCCGGCAGGTTTATAAGTAACGGATGAATCTCGTTCAAATCCAACTTCCTCCAGGAGATCTTTCGCAACCGAGTCTCTGTCTCCATATTTACCGCCGGCCAATGCTCTGACTCTGGGGGAAAACAGTGGAATAATGAGATTTTTAAATGAGGGCAATTCGGCAAAAGGTCGAATCATTTGAAAGGTGCGGGCAATTCCCAACCGAGCTATTTTGTACGGCATGAGCCCCGTTATGTTCCTACCTTCATAAAGAATTGAGCCGGAATCAGGAGTCAAAAAGCCGGTGATAAGATTTACCAACGTGGTCTTACCTGAGCCGTTCGGTCCAATGACTCCCAGCAATTCACCTCGATTTAGATTGAAGTCGGCGCCTATTACGGCTCTGACTCCACCAAAGCTTTTTGATATATTTTTGACCTCGAGAATCGGTCGTTTATCCGCAGCTTGGGCTGTTTCACTCATGTTTTGCACCAAAGGAGGAGTAGGACGTCATTTATCTACTTCAACCCATCTTTCAAATTGTTGATATTTGCGTTGAATATAATGGAAAATTCCTTCGGGGAGCGCCACGATAAATACTACGAGGGATAGAGCGTAGATAATGGTCCTGAGGCCACCGATACCGCGCAATGCCTCCGACAGCGGAACAAGAATGAAAGCGCCAGTGACCGCGCCGGCAAAAGTCCCCATGCCTCCGACCACTGACGCGGCCAACGGCAAAATTGAGTAATCCATCGCGAAAGCCGGCATGCCGACAAACTGATACATATGCGTCATGTATGCCCCGCAGAAGGCGGCTACCGAGCCTGCGATAAACAACGCCTGGAATTTCATGGCATATATGTTTATGCCGGCGCTCATGACGGATCTGTCGTTGTCCTTGATCGCCTTCAAGACTAATCCATAATCGGTGGTGACCAGCCGACGAAAAATAAATAGAGCGGCAATCATTACTATCAAGATAAGGTACAATTCTATGTATTTATTGGAGAAAGGTTGCAAACCGGTCAAGCCTTCGGTGCCGCCGAAGATCCCGGTAGCTTCTACTATGCGCTCCAACATTAAAGGGAGCACAAGGGTTACCATGGAAAAATATACTCCCCTGAGACGTAAGACGGGCAATAAAACAATGGCGCTTAATCCTCCTCCAATTAAAGTAGCCATGGGAATAGTCAGCCAAATGGGTAATTTAAAGTAATGGTCCAGGATACCCGCAACGTAGGCTCCAATGCCGAAGAATAGCGCCTGACCCAGGGAAACCATGCCGACACACACAAGGAAATCCCAACTAATCGCCAACAAAGAGAAGACGGCGGTGGAAATAAGAACTTTCTGCCAGTATGTGGGTAAGAGTAGGGGTAAGAGTAGAAGTATAATCACCGGGGCCACCGGTG
This sequence comes from Desulfomonilales bacterium, assembly GCA_038250835.1. Classification (GTDB taxonomy): domain Bacteria; phylum Desulfobacterota; class Desulfomonilia; order Desulfomonilales; family Desulfomonilaceae; genus JBBSBY01. The sequence continues at coordinate 12,848 of JBBSBY010000089.1, forward strand.
GGCCGGCTACGTAAAGCATTTCTCTATAAGACGTTAAAGCGAAGATATCATCAGAGCGAGCCTTGATACCCCTGTCAATTCTCTCTTTTCTGCGTTTAGACGTCTTGGAAAATTCGGAAGAAGATTCCATGGGCGCCGTAGGCGTATCCGGTTTTCGTATTGGGTTAATGGTAGTCACATTTCATTACCTATAACTAAAGGATTGAAGCAGGTCTGGTAAATTGCTTAAAGCCTAAAGGCGTTCGACCGACCGCTTTTGAGAAAGTGTACAAAGTTTCCTAAATACGCTCTTCCAGTTCTTTCTGTTTGCCGAATAATCCCGATGGCTTAAAAACTAAAATCAGGAAAATAGCTACCAAAGAAACAATCATTTTCCAATGCGGTCCGGAATAAGCGTCCGTAAACATCTGAGCGTATCCAATAATGAAGGCGGCCACAATTACGCCGACGTTGCTTCCCAAGCCTCCGATTATGCACACCGCCATGGCGTTTATGAGCACGTCATATCCTTCGTTTACCGAAATGTTGCCCCGAGGTAAAATAAGCACGGCAGCAACAGCAGCAAGACCGCAACCAAAAGCGACACTGATGCCGGCCACCCAATCGCTATTGATCCCGAGCGAAAGCGCAGTCCTCTCATCCTGGGCAATGCCCCTAAATGCCAATCCAAGCTTTGTGTGATGCGTAAACAGATAAAGTCCGCCGGCAAGCGCAATACCAACTCCGACGATCCAAAGCCTCTGATGATCAATGTAGGTGTTTCCTATTTGGACGCTGCCGTCGGTAAATACCGGAAGTGTGTATTCAAAACCCGTGAATCCAAGATATCTGAATGTTTCGAGTATCGCCAAACCGACACCGAATGTGGCAATAACCTCGGAAATTACCTGGCCACGAACCCTTATCAACACAACTCGGTAAAGTAGAGCTCCTAATCCTGCCGTAAGGAAGATGGCGATAATCGCTGAAGGAAAGAATGGAATACTCAGTTTGTTGATAAGTATCCAAACAGTGAAGCCTGCCAATACGTACATAGCCCCATAGGCAAAATTTGACACTCCACTAATGCCGAAGGTCAAAGAAAAACCAAGCGCAATCAGTGCAAGGATGATGCTGTTGATGAAACCATAGATGATTGTTACTTCGAGCATTAAGCTTCCTCAGCGGCGAACCGTATGGAGAGCGGGTAGGCGGCTATTAGTTCAGTCTGCCAATATCCGGTAAGGGGCGCCGGCATACATTTTTTCACTGTTTTTGTGGTGTCACTTTGAAGAATCTGAGCCGCCA
>JBBSBY010000090.1:0-14058 GCA_038250835.1 Desulfomonilales bacterium
CGCCTGATGCTTCATTTGTGGTAGATGATCGTCCAATAAGGATATTTAATTTTTCATGAGAATGTCGAACGGGTGTTCTCCACATAATTCAGGTAGATTACATTTTTAATTATAAGAGTCCGCTTTATTTATAGAATTGATCAAGAATTTCAAGCTACGTCCTTACTTATCAACTTAATGGACACTTTAGAGGAATGCCGGATGCAATAAGCGCGTAATCTCGAGCCGGCATGAGAATTGCTAAATCTTTGACGGGGTTAAATAAAGTTTGCCGGGAAGTACTTTTTGGATAAATCGTGATGGACCAAATGCTGAGATACACCGGCGCCTATAATTTTCAGCCCATTATAACTTCTTGATTTTATGAACTAAATTGAAGCACAGGGATGTGAATTCCGACGTGGGAATTCTTTTCAGAGGAGATATCTCATTGTCGTGTATAATACTAAAGAATATGTTGACAAGATTAATGCCATTTAAATATACTTGCAACTTGTGGAAAAAAACACCCGCTCTGGGCGCAAAACACTCAGGCAGGTGAGGCTAAGTAGCTGTTATTTCTGTTTCTACTGTCTCAACGGGGGAAAATCCCACACTTAATTCACAGTAGCCATGCAAAGGGAGGCGCCAAATGGGTTTAACTTTTTGGAAAAAAACGAAATTCTACAGGCCGGAGATTCTTCTCCAACAGTTAGAGGAACGTATTGTCCTCGACGCGTCGATTGCGCCTGTTGATCAAGACAATCAACATCAGGATCAGGCAAGCCATCAAGATCATGTTGCCACGCCTACACCCGACGGCGCGCCGCATGACAATCTGCAGCCCCAGGCGCCCCCGGCCTTGGAACATGTGTTTAATGAAGGCGTCAATGTAGTTCTGATTTCCGGAGATTTGGCTGATGCGAAAGCAATTTCCGATGCCGCCCATGATCATGCGGAAGTTATCGTCTACGATTCACACAGTGACAATCTCGCCACTCTAACAGCGAAACTGCAAACTATTGTTGATACCACAGGTCATAAGATCGATAATTTGGCCATCGTGGGACACGGGACGGAAGGCGCCCTGACCATCGGCAGTGATCAAATCCAATTCTTTGGTCTGGGTAATTTCAAGGCTACCTTTGAGTTACTGGGCCAAAATTTATCAAATGACGCTCAGATTCAGTTCTACGGCTGTTCCGTTGCGGGCGATGTTTTGGGAAAAGCCATGGTGGACCGCATCGCGATTTATACTCAAGCAGAAACTTTCGCGAGCACCGACATTACCGGAGGTGTTCGTCATGATTGGAACCTTGAGTTTTCATCTGATCCATCCATCTCCATGCACAATCTTTTGAATACTGACTCCCTAGCGGCGGTCCAATCTGAGTTGGTCGCCGTAACTCCATGGGTACAAATTCAGACAGGCTCTGCCGGCGGCTGGTCCGGCAATGCCGACAATCCATTGTTTACAAATGTCAATGGTACGCTGTTTTTCAAGGCCGGAAACAACGGTTCAGATTATGAACTTTATACGAGCGACGGCACCATTGGAGGCACTGACCGGGTGCTTGATATAAACACAGGATCAGCGAGCAGCAACCCTTATGATTTGATCTCTTTCGGGGGTAAACTTTTCTTCACCGCCGACGACGGAACCCATGGACGAGAACTTTGGGTAAGTGACGGAACCAACCTCGGCACTCACTTGTTTTCAGACATAAATAATGCCGCCACCGGAAGTTTCGCTGAGTATGGAGCGAACAATTTCACTGTATTCAACGGAAAACTTTATTTCACGGCAAGTGATGGGGTAAACGGCTCCGAACTTTGGGTTACCGACGGTGTGGACAACACCGCTGCCCACACTCACATAGTCAAAGACTTGACGCCAGGCCCAGCCGGCAGCACCATAAGCAATCTTACGGTGGTGAACGACAGTCTATTTTTCGCAGGCACAACTACCGCAAAGAATCTATGGATGACCGATGGAATATCAGACCCCTTCCAGGTGTCGACCGTTGCAAATAGCATATCCTCAATGGTGAACTTCAATGGAACCCTATTTTTCAGCGCCACAGGCAACGGATTGGGTCAAGAGCTCTGGACGAGTGACGGCACATCCGCAGGGACCTTCATGTTCGCGGATGTTTACACTGGAAGTTCTAGCAGCACTCCGGTGAATTTCACGGTAGTAAATGATTATTTATTCTTCACCGCTACTAAAATACCGGGCGGATTGCAGTTATGGGGAACCGATGGGAATTCTGCTCCGACAGCCATCAATACTCCTGGCGCCACCAGCTATTCCGGCATCAAATTTTTGACTGAATCCGGAGGAAAACTATTTTTTGGCGAGGCTACTACAGGCACAACTGCAAACACCAATACTCCACAATTATGGATGTATGATCCCACGAATGGTTTATCCGGATCTGCTGTAAACATAACAGGAGTTGCAGGCTCCGGATTGCAGGGAACTATGAATATAGGGCTTTGGTCAATATCCGATGCCAACGGCACGCCGTATTTCAGTTACTCCTCAAACACTTTTGGTTGGGAAGTCTTCGATTATAATAGCAGTTCAGGAACGATTACGGCTCACGAAGTCGATACAGGAGCAACTAGCAGCACAAATGCCATGTTCCCTGTTTTTGTCAACGGTTCCGTATTCTGGACCGGTTATACCTCCACCTATGGCAGGGATTTATACAGATATCAAATCAGCCCCTGGGAAACTGCCGCCGATGCGCCCTTGAATACTGTCCAATCTCTCGGCACATTCAGTGAGGACGCTACGGGAGCGCTGGCATTAGACTCTCCCACAGTCGGTGATCCAAATGGTGATAACCTCACCGTCAAATTAACGGCCACTGCAGGATTCTCGGATATCAGTCTTGATGGCATAAATTTTCACAAAGTGTTGAATCTTAGTGGGGACGCCACTACGATCAATGCTTCCCTGGCTAATCTGACAGGTCATCTGAAATCCAATTTCTTCGGATCCGCTGAGATTGACATCAAAACAACAGATCCAAGCGGATGGAGCGACACCGATAGGTTATTCGCTACAGTAACCCCTGTAGACGACCCGCCGACTTTGACGCTCCCAACTTCAACGACATCTTTTACTGAGGATCAGTACGTTACCACCGCGGTAGCCCTGGCAAGCGGCACATCCATATTCCAGGTGTTTGACGCCGATCCGGGAGACATACTGACCCTTACCGTAACCGCCGGCGCAGGATTTTCAGGCGTCAACCTCACAAATGCGGCAGGCGTTTTTGCGACCAGTGACAGCATCACAGGCACGTGGGATTACATAAATTCGCAAATTGCAAATAAGGTTTTTGTGAAACAAGCCACCGACTTCAACGGAACCGCCGAATTGAATTTCACGGTTTCAGATAGCTCCAGCCCCACGCCTCTAACGGCCTCCGGGATGTACACCAAGACCGTTACGGCGGTAAATGACGTTCCTGTTTACAACGGTTTGCCTACTTCCGTGGTATCGACAAATGAAGATACCCCGGTAGTCTTAACCGGCGTTACCATCTCAGATGTGGATCTCGGCTACGGCCCTGAGACAAGCCCCTACACCGTAACGCTCACAACCCTTAAAAGCGGAATCGGCACAGGAACTGTGCACGTATTTGCAAACGCCGCCGTAACCGGCAACGATACGGAAACGGTCACCCTTTCCGGAACTTTGGCCGAAGTTGATCAGGCTCTCGCCGGCTTGACCTTTGTTCCTTACGCGGAAAATTATATTTACGCAGGTTCTACACCGAACGCCAATCTGATAATCACAGCCAGCGACAACGGAAATATCGGGACAGGCGCCGTGATTCCGCAGACTACCACCGTTGATTTCCTCGTTTCCCCCGTGCCGGATACTCCGGTAAACACACTTACTCCGGTAACAGTTCCGTCGGGAGCGGATCCGACCATCAGTTTGGCGGGAGCGATCAGCGTACATGACGGCGATGTAAACGATACGCTCTTCGTGGATGTTAAAGCCGGCCCCGGCGTGTTAGGTATCGGATACGGGGCGGGCGCGGCGGTTTCCCCTGAGTTTGTTTTCGTAGGAACGGAGAGTTACCTGAATACATTGCTGAACGGACTTAAAGTTCAGGTCGCGGGCGGCTTCTCCGGTCCCGCCGAAGTCACGGTCACAACTACCGACGCGAGCGGCCTCTCCGACGTTGATGTGCTCACATTGACGTTCAACGGTCCAACCGCTTCGCCCCCTCAAATCACCACGAGTGTGGCGGGTCTGACGGTTGCTGAAGACCAGCCCGTGGTGGATCTCGGAACCGTGGTCTTGGTAAATGATCCAAACGGGGACCCTGTATCAGTCGATTTGACCTTCGGACCGGGATCAGGCTGGGCTGATCTTGCAGTCACCAACGCCGGCGCAGCCGCAGTAACCACCGGGGCCAATTCACTCAATGTTTCCGGAGCTTTGGCCGATGTTCAGGGCGCGCTGGCCTCACTTGTCGGTCATTTGACACTTGATTTCAATGGAACAGCGACATTCTCTGTCAGCGCAACGGATTCCACCAGCGCGCCGGTGACGGCAACCGTAGATATCCCCGTGTCCGCGGTAAATGACGCTCCGGTGAACACGGTTCCCGTTTCTGTAACTGTAGATGAAGATGCGCTGACCGCCATCTCCGGTATTTCCATCAGTGACGTGGACGCCGGGGCCGGTCAGGTACAGGTGACTCTGAGTGTAACCAACGGCGCCATACATGTAGCCTCCGGTGTGGCGGGTGGTCTACAGTTGGCCGGTATTACGGGCAACGATTCCGGAACGGTAACCCTGAATGGGACGATGGACGAGATTAACGCAACAATGGCTGACGCGGCAGGAATTCAGTATCAGTCCACATTAAATTACAATGGATCAGACACCCTTACAATCACAACGAGTGATTTGGGAGCGACAGGCAGCCCCGGCCCCTTGACCGACACGGATTCCATTGCCGTAACCGTTAGCCCGGTAAACGACGCCCCTGTGAATACTGTTCCATTATCAGCCGCTGCGACCTCCAATTTGCCGACCACCATCAGTGGAATATCAATCACTGATGTGGATGCGGGAACGAGTGATATTCAGGTAACATTGACTGTCGCCCAGGGGACGTTGCACGTAAGTGACGCCGTAGGCGGCGGCTTAGGGGCTGCGGCAATATCCGGAAACGACTCCGTAAGCGTGGTCCTTACCGGCGCATTGGCGCAGATAAACGCAACATTGGCTGACGCAAACGGTGCCCAGTATCTCTCGGCCCTGGATTATACCGGCCCGGACACCCTGACGGTGGCCACCGATGACCTCGGAGCGACGGGTAGCGGCGGCGCAAAGACGGATTCCGACCCGATAGCTATTACGGTTGAAGCCGGCGTTGTAAATGTAGCCCCTGTCATCGACATTGGCGCAGTTGTGCCGCAAACGGACCCCACAGGCGCCGTCATATTTGACGCTGCGCATAACGACTTGATTTCAATCACCGACGCAGACGCCGGAACCGGGCAGCTTAAAGTGACTTTGGCCGCTACTCATGGAACACTTTCCTTGAGTGGGATTACCGGTTTGGCCTTCGATCCTGGTCAGGGTGACGGAACGGCGGATGCCACAATGACATTCTCAGGAACGATAACGGACATCAATAACGCTCTGAACGGAATGACTTTCACCCATGACGCCGGTTACTACGGAATGGCTGATGTGACGGTGACGGCCAACGATCAGGGCAACACGGGATCCGGTGGAGCTCAGATTTCAACGAATACCGCTAGTGTTTCCGTAGAGCCGTACGACGTATGGTTCGCGGGCTTTGGAAGTGAAGCGGGCTGGCAGGTGTATAATTACGCCACGGAGGGATCACGTTACACACAAGATTACGTGACATATTGGCATATAGATCAGTCAAATAACTGGTGGATATACGACGGCAGCAACTGGTACGCTACCACAGCTCTACAAGGTGAACCCGCCGATGTATGGTTCCACGGCTTCGGAGCCGACGCGGGTTGGGATGTTTACAATTACACCGCCACCAATGAAGGAACACGTTACACTCAAGATTATGTAACCTATTGGCATGAAGATCCTTCGAATAATTGGTGGATCTATGACGGTAGCAACTGGTACGCTACCACAGCTCTGCAAGGTGAACCTGCCGATGTATGGTTCCATGGCTTCGGAGCCGACGCGGGTTGGGATGTTTACAATTACACCGCCACCAATGAAGGAACACGTTACACACAAAACTATGTAACTTATTGGCATGAAGATCTTTCGAACAGTTGGTGGTATTACAACGGAAGCGTATGGGGCCCGACTACCGGGCGCGGAATAACCGCATAGTCTAACCTAATATTGTTGTGAGTCTATAATCGGCAGCCTTTTTCCTCTTCCGGAAAAAGGCTGCTTTGGATTTCAGTGCTAATTAATCCGAAAGATGACTGGAGACATCTAGAACGTTTGATCTGCTACTTACGGCAGCCGTAATTTTCTGAGATCTCTCATGTCGACCACCAGGGCTTTATCTGGTGGATTAATTGGAGAGCCGGGGGGTACAACCGTGATAGGAATCAGACTTTTTTCAGGCGCTAATTCTCTAAGAATTAGCCGAACGGCAGGTTCAGGGACCCATGGTGAAGCTGACGACGGCAGGCCAAACTCATCATAGAATGTTTTCACTGTAGGGCTATCCAAAGGACTGGCTTGAATAAAGTATACATTTTCGATTGAACTGAGGTCACGGTCAACAAAGTGGCTCCTCATTATTTGAAGCTCAGTGGTCTGAGGAACAACGATGTAGTAGTTCACGTTTATGGAAGCCCATAAACAGCTAATAAAGGCTATAGTAGAGAGAATTGTTCCTGTAAAACGGTCGGTCCTATAATCCCGTCGGGGTAACAGTAGCGTCAAAAAACCCTTTACCGCCAAGGCGAAATACAGAATCAACAATGCAGTCAGGGCCACCTGAGTTCTATACGAAGGCCAATTCTCGGCTGCCACTAATGAAGGTAGATACGTCAGAGGTATTAAGCACAATACTACTATTAGAATCTGAATTCTTTGGCCCACTTCTTTTCTGAAATGCAGAATTAGGCCTACAGTAATGAATGCCGCTAAAATGCCTGCGGAAATCCATGATTGTGAAAGATAAAATCCATTCAGTGCTTGCGGGAGGACTACATGAAAGAAAATGCTAACCTTGACAAAAGGTTCCAGAGTCATGCTTGCGCGAGTCGGGGAACTCGGTCCATAAAGAGCCATGCCAAATCTAAAAGCCTCGTAACCAATTGGCAAAGCGATGATCATGGGCAGAGTCAACAAGGCGAAGCGATGTAGCAATCTGTCCTCTAAATTCTGAGATCTCAGCAAATGTATAGATACGAATACCCAATATAGCATGACTATCGGCTGATAGATCAACAGTCCGGCAGCAAGCAGTAAGGTTGAAACGGCGAACCAACCCTTTTGGGTGCGAAAATCTTTGCTTTGCCAAAACTGAATAGCGCACCTATATGCCAGATAAGTGATTATGCCTGCTAAGGGGTAGATGGATGATAGAAGCGGCCAGCAGACATAAATATAGAATGCGGGCATTGTACTAATGATCAATGTAATGGAAATGGCCTCGACAAAGGACCATTTGCCTAATCTTAATGATTTGTACACACATAGACTTAGAAAAATCACCCCGATCAAGCCAAAAAGTCGCATGTATAGAATACTGGGAATGTCCCTTAAACTGGTAAGTAACGGCATCGCTATCCAGTATGCAAGTGGTCTTCCTTGAGAGATCACGTTTGCTTTAATTTTGGAAAAGTCGTGATCAACCAAAATTTGCAAGTAAGTGTAGTCGTCTCTGAAGGCAAAATGAGTAGACAATGCCGGAGCATAAACTAGGAAGAGACATGCGCCCAAAAACATAAAAACGTAACGGTCTGAAAGGTGTGCAAAAGTGTAGCTATAATTACCCTGCTGCATAATCCGGCCTTTCAATAACCATCTAGTGGATACTATGGTTTTATATAAGCAAACTAATAAGATAAATTTCGTCGAAAAAGATTACACTCCGGAAGCCTGATGTCAAGTTTCATTCTTGTTGCATAAACAGGTTGCTGAAACAACTGCCGTCAATTCCGGCCTAAAAGGAAAGTAACGTCAATATTGAACTACCTGCCACATGTAATAGAAGATCGTTGTACAGCCGGCATGCTTTCAAGTTGCTTCAATTAACATGGTACAAGTACTTGACCAAAATATGGAAAATATATAGATTTGTGTGCGCTCAAAGGACTATCGTTCAACCCTTTTGATCCGTTATGTAATCCGAAATTCAGTTGGACCGAAGGGAGGCATAGTGCGCCTAATTTCGAATGTTTTAGAGTACCACTATAGATATCGGATCGCTGCTCTGTATTTCAACAAAGGAAGTTTTCAATGAATTTAACCGCTAAGCAGAAGGCTTGGTTTGATAATATGCGGCGGGAATGGGCTGAGATAATGAAGCCGTTCGATGAGTTGTCGCCGTCTCCTCTTTTTCCTCCTGTTCCCCACCTTGATGACAAACACATGCTACATGCTCAATTGATTCCTGATCGTGAATTTCTTTTAACTGATTGTCTGCCTAAGAATAGTGTCGTTGCAGAGGTAGGTACGCAAGAGGGTTACTTTGCTAGGAAAATATTCGACAATTCAATGCCTCGCGAATTTCACATTATTGATATCGATCTCAGTCATTTTAGAAAAAAGGCTCTTATTGCAGAAACGGAACAGATCATTGCGCACGAAGGGGACAGCTCCACAATATTAGCCGAATTCCCGGATGCATCCTTTGACTGGATTTACATTGATGCGGATCATTCCTACGAAGGTGTACGCAAAGACATAGAGGTTGCAAAAAACAAGGTTAGGGAATCGGGAATGCTGGTATTTAATGATTACATATATTGGTCACACCTGGAATGCTATCCTTATGGCGTAGCTCAGGCTGTTAATGAGCTATGCATAAATGAAAATTGGGAGATTATTTACCTTGCGCTGCACCCGCTGTTCTATAATGATGTAGTTATCCGAAAGTGTGGAGTAGTAGAGTAAATGCATATTGTTCCGGAAAGCCTCACAATAACCTCTTATCCAATTATTACTGATCCGCGATGCACCACTATTGAAGCAAACTTCGGCTCCAAAGCTCAGTCAAGAACGATTTTTGATCTTGATATCGTATGGGCAAATACGGATGACAATATTGTTTGGCAGCCGGATGTATATTTTCATGCCAGGGAACTTGCAATCAAGGTGGGATTAAGGAGAATCGTCGATATAGGGTGCGGCTCGGCCGAAAAACTCCTCTATTTTTTCAATTCAAGCGAATCTGATGTTCACTGTATTGATCTGCCGACCTATCTTCCGAAAATTAAAGATCCTAATTTGAAGTTTCATGGTTGTAACTTGTCAATGTATGATTCGCTTGAAGATTGTTTTTCATACTTCTGTGATGACGTGCCGACCCTTTTTATAATGGCGGATGTTGTAGAGCATTTGATCGACCCCAGGCCTATTCTACGCAAAGTTCGACAGCTATTGAGGAAAAATCCGCAGAATAGATTGGTTCTGTCGACTCCCGATCGTTTACGCTATAACGGTGATCTTCATTCTGTTTCGCCAAACGCATCGCATGTTCGCGAATGGGAACTGTCGGAACTCGTTTCTTTTATAAGTTCCTGTGGGTTTACAATTGTCAAACAGGCTTTCACTCGCTGCAGTGACCTAGATCCTCTCAAAAAGACTTGTTATCTTGAATGCTCCTGTTCGCTTGAATTCTACAACAATTTCTTGAAACACAACGACCTGCCCCCTCTCAGCGGCATCTTGATAATTACGACCGAGCATGCCGACGCCGAGCGAACCGGCGGGATAGGAACGTATGTAAAGCATTTACAAAAGCTATTATCCGATCTAAACCTCGTTATTTTGTATGTTGGTTTTGACGGCTGTCCGGATCTCAAATTTAAACAAGATAAAAACTGGTTATGTTCCGAGACTTTTTTGATATCCACCGATTACTCGGATCGGGGAGACTTGGTCTTGGATACATTTGTTCAGATTGCGTTTTTCTATGACACCCTCCGAATCGTAGAAGCGCAAGATTATCTGGGCGATGCCTATCGAATAGCTCAGGCCAAGCAAGCAGGATTATTACCACATGAAATCATAATAAAGGTCACCGGCCACAGCACCCTATGTTACCTTGAGAATTCACACGAAGCATGGTTCCATTGGTCCGAATTACATATGTTATACCAGGAACGTGAATTGCTGGAACTGGCGGATGTAGTTTGGTTTCCTACCCAGTTTCTAAGAACTTTATACGACGAATGGGGCTATCGTATATCTAAAACAGCCGCTCAGGTGCGGCCATATCCCATTTTTTTCAATAAAGCGAACGTGAAAGAAGATTTTACAATCGTGGATACTCTTATTTTTCTCGGCAGAAGAACGCGCGCCAAAGGCTATCCTGACGCAGTTAAACTGTTCAAGAAAGTTGGCGACGGAAAATTGAATAACGAGATATGGAAGAATGTTTCCAGAATCATCATTTTAGGTGAGAATATTGGCCAATTTCCGGAAGAGGACGCTGTCCTTGGGGATTTAAGCGGGCGATTTGAAATTGAGGAATACTATGTAAGTCATGAAGAGTGTCTAAATATTCTGGAACGGGAGCGACACCGAAGTATCGCTCTTATTCCATACAAAGCAGACAATAGCCCCTGTGCCGTATACGACTGCATTGATACCTGCTGTCCTTTTGTGGCTTATGAAGCAGGGGGTATTCCGGAGATGATACCTGAAAAGTTCCATAAACAGATATTGTGTAAACCCAATGTGCGGGGGCTTGCAAAGGCAATTGAAACCTTGCTGGATCTGGATGCACAAACAAGGCGCGACCTGGTGGTTGAACTTAAAAGTACAACTGCAGATAAGTATAAAATCATTAATCCGGAGCTTTTGCATTGGTTTAAACACCAAATTTCTCCTCCCGAACCAGCCGAGGCGAAAACTTCTTTAGCTGAAATATCGAGTTCTAAACAAATACTTGACCAACTTTTTACCTCTGCTTCCGGTGAAAACTCGATGCCATTGATCGACAACAGATTGCCGGAAGGAATAGTCACAATAGCTGTTTCCGTCTTCAACACCAAAATGGACTATATTGTCGATCTTTGTCGTGGCATAAATAATCAAACTCTCAAGCCAAGAGAAGTTATCTTTGTCGATGACGGCTCTGAGGAAGGATATGTGTCGGAGCTGGACTCAATTCTTGAGTCATCCCTCCAACTTCCTTATCGAGTGATCAGCGAACCACATAGAGGAGCGCCCGCCGTCAGAAATGTGGGGTGGCGAAACGCAACCACAAAATATGTGATTTTTCATGACTCCGATAACATCATGAAACCCGATTTTACATGGTTAGCTGTGGAATATCTCGAGAAACATCCGGATTACGCTGCCGTAACATGCTATATGGAGCAGTTTCACGACGGCGAACCATATGATATTTATAACTCCATGGCTTACAGATATAGACCGAAATTTCCTTCTCTTATAATCGGTATGCACGAAAATGTTTTTGGTGACACACTGGCTTGCTGTAGAAAAGAAAGTCTTGCCGTCGTCGGAGGGTGGGATGATGATTACCAGTCCATGTGGGATGATTGGGCCCTGTACATGAATTTGGTCAGTTCGGGTCACAAAATAGGAGTTATCAATTCCTTTCAGTTTCTTTATAGAGTGAGGCCTGACTCAATGCTCAGAACCTTTCCGCAATTTCAGGCTGAATTTAAACTTGCAAAGAACTTTAAAGGCATTCCTCGCTTCGAGGCGCTTTCTTTGATGAGACTGGCTGTCGACATTTCTCGAAAATCTGAGGACATTTCTCGTCTGTCCGATGACATTTCCCGAAAATCTGAGGACATCCATCGTCTGACCAACGACAACAGCCGGTTAGCTGAAGCCAATTCGCTCCTAAGCAATGATCTGCAGATTTTGCATGCGTCACTTAGCTATAAAGTCTCACAAAAAATTATTCGTTCCCTGGATAGGGTTCCCCTACTCAAAAATTTTCTGAGACGCTCAATTTTGACGGTATGGAATTCTCTGAAGATGTTTCTTAAATGAAGGAGTCCAGTAGGATATGAACTCTATAGCAGAGCGTTATGAAACATAAAGTGAAAAGGTATTTGACTATAGATTTATGATCATATTTTATATTCACCCTTGATGTATGAATGAGCAATGGACATATCGGCGCTCGGCGCCAAATCCGACCGAGAGTATTTGAAAAAGACTTCCTGCGCCTCCTTCAGTCTTCCCTTGTGAATAAAGTACATAATGTGGGCCGCGGCAACGGCAGATTTTCCCTGGTCGCCGACCAGTCCCATCGAATACTTCAAAGCTTCTTCGACTTCCTCATCTGGAAAGTTCTCGAATTGCGTCGCTGAAGCAATGACTTCAGGCCGCAATTTGTGCGATATCTCAAATGCAACGGTGGCACCGTTTTCCACTTCATGTTTGAAGTGCAAGAAATCACGTAAACGGTACTGTATCAAGTGGATCCATGGTGTATAAAAGTGCTTGAAATCCTGGTGGATGAGAATTCCACCTTCAACAAGAAAAGCATAGAAATTCGCGGGAATCGATTTAGCCAAGATCCAGCTTTTCATTGAATCTACGAGAAGAATTTTGATGGGGCCGTGCCGCCATACATATTCGCTCAAATCCGCTTCGACCAGCTCGATTAGTTGTGACTCATCTCTGACCCTGCGTCTCGCTTCAGGCAGAAATGATTCTCCTGAAAGGTAGTCTCGATGAACTGGGCCGGAAAGTGAGGTCAGCATCCATTCTTCCCAGATGAAACGATCAATTGCGTAAATCCTGGTCGCCGGCGTTTTGGTCGATGAGGCTGATCCGGTCACACCTCTTGCAAGTGAGATGGCTGTTGAACACATTCCACATCCTAAATCTACAATAGCCCCATCGAGGTCGGAGAGAGCGCTAACACAACTTGTGTAGTAACTTTGCTCGTCGAGAGAGGTCATGCCTAAGAGGGCTACGTGCTCTTGCTCATGGACGATTTTTTCTTTGGAGTTTCTGTTTGCCGCATGGCGCAGCACCTCTTTGACTTTGAGAGGTAAATATCGTTTAAGCGCCTTCAACAGCATCTGTAATATTTCCCTTTTCGTGAATACCATTTACGGAGACTATTAGCATATGTATCACGTCCAACTCAAGCTCTGATACTATTTCGCCATTAAGAATCGTGAGATTTACCTCTGTGTTCCTCTCTCCTTCGTCGGAGCTCACTTACATAGATGTTATATAATCGGATCAACTATTTAAAACTTGAAAGTACCGTCCACTACATCTCAGGGTCTGGTTTTGCCGAACTATTCATGGTCATACTCCTGGGCCAGATCATTATGCGACGGCTTTCCCCGAATTTTAGGACTGGGAGCATCAGTATTCCAATTCCAAATAAAAATCCCTCTCCGATCGGAGAGGGATGAATTCCAATTCACTGCGCCAAATAACTTTAGATGTAAAGTTAATCAGTGTAACTTTAAGCGGTGGTGATAGGTATTTTACGGGGAACCGCTTGTTCCACTTTGGGCAACACTACTTTTAAGACTCCATCTGATATGGACGCGGATATTTTGGATCTGTCAACAATGTGTGTTAATCTAAAGCTTCTGAAGTAATTACCTGTCTTATATTCTTTGAGCAAACTTTGTCCCTGAGTTTGTGGGGAAGCTTTCTTGCTCAAAATGGTCAAAGTATCCTCACGTAGATCTACATCCACACTTTCCGTATCAATTCCCGGCATATCAGCCAACAGAACCAATTCTTTTTCTGTATCGAATATATCCACCGCCGGCGAAAAATAGGCGCCTTCCAGCGTTAATTCACCCGAGGACGAAGCTAATTCCTTTTTATCTTGAACTTGCAGTTCTTGTTCAGCCATTTTTATATCCTCCTCGATGGGCATTATTCAG
>JBBSBY010000091.1:0-13385 GCA_038250835.1 Desulfomonilales bacterium
GAGGAATACTCAGCAGTTTACCCGGGCTGAAGCTCGAGCATAAACAGAGAAAAGTAAGTGCGTTATCAGGAGTAATCTCCAGAAGGATGTTGCTACTCTGGGTTTAGGTCGAACCTACCCAAGTAAGCAACGAGTTTTTGCTTATTCTCCTCTGAGACATCAGGGCAGTGGCCGATTGTTTTTACGCCCTGAACCGCCTTCATTGAAAAAACCGTACAGGTGGGCTCGTCGCATTTGCGGCAGTTCGTTTTTGGTAGAAGCTTCAGGACCTCCAGCCATTGCGGCGCCGGAGGGGTATCAAAATTAGGTTCAATGTCCGCGCGTTTTGCCCATATTCGGTTGATCTCATCCTTAAGTTGTGCGAACAACTTCTCAGCCTCTTCTTCGTTTTCTATGGCGTTAATAAATATCTCCTGAGGGTGGAGAATAATACGTTTACCGTGGAGCTTCAATGTGAGCGCCGGAGGATTTCTAACGTAATCAGCGCCGTGAAGGGCGGTATTTAGATATGGTAAAGCTTCCGCAATATCTTCTTCCAGATGAGCGACACAATGGACGGACTGGGAATTCGGATTACACTTTGGCCGAAACATCTCTATTTTATAACTTTGAAGTATCATGCTTGCCTCAGGTCAAATCCCTGTGTGACTTCGGTTTGATCTGAATGGCGGAGGGAGAGGGATTCGAACCCCCGGACCTTTCGGTCAACGGTTTTCAAGACCGCCGCCTTAAACCGCTCGGCCATCCCTCCGATCAAAGTAGAGCTTAATTATCCCGCATTTCACGGGCAAGTCAAGAGCATTGCGCCTTGGAAATAGTCATAGATTTTCTAAGGATGATTCGCTATCCAAGTCCGCACGCAATGTATGTGGGCGAAAAGTGGAATATTGAGCGTCGAAAACGGCAGTGACCATACCAATGGGCCCATTCCTTTGTTTACCGATGATTAGTTCGGCTTCACCTTTTTTGGGATTGTCTTCGCTTTTGTTATAGACCTCGTCGCGGTAGATAAATAGGATAACGTCGGCGTCTTGTTCTATGGCGCCGGATTCTCTTAAATCCGCTAACTGCGGGCGTTTGTTTGGTCTATCTTCGACCTTCCTATTAAGCTGAGACAGAGCAATCACAGGGACGTTGAGTTCTTTGGCAAGAGCCTTAAGCGACCTGGAAATTTCGGAGATTTCCTTTTCCCTCGAATCTGAACGAGTTCCTGACTTCATCAATTGTAAATAGTCAACGATGACTAATCCGAGATCCTTTTCCTTTTTTAGGCGTCGAGCCTTAGCGCGAATTTCCAGTGTGCTGATTGCAGGGGTGTCATCCACGTAAAGAGACGCATCCGAGATATTGCCTACGGCAATGGTAAGTCGGCTCCAATCCTCTGCAGTGAGAAATCCCGTGCGCAGGCTCTTGAGGTTTACCTTGGCTTTTGAACACAAGATCCTTAACGCAATTTGCTCCTTGCTCATTTCCAAAGAAAATATACCCGTGGGAACTCCTGAGTCTATGGAAGCGTTCATAGCGACATTGAGAGCAAAAGAAGTTTTACCCATGGAGGGTCGACCTGCAATAATTACCAGGTCACTGTTCTGGAACCCGGCGGTCAAATTATCAAGGTCCTTGAACCCTGAGGGCACCCCCGTGATGTTCTCTTTGCGCTCGTATAGAGAATGAATAGTTTCAAAGGCGCCCTTCATAAGATCTTGAGCGGCAATAAATCCGGACTGGATGCGCGACTCACCGACTTTGAAAATGATTTGCTCAGCCTCGTCCAAAAACTCATCAATATTCGGGTGATCTTCGTAAGAACGAGTGGAAATCTCAGTGGAAGCGGAAATCAAGCTCCTTAAAATGGCTTTGTCTTTTACTACTTTCGTATAATGCTGAATGTTCGCCGCGCTTGGTACCGCGTCGGCCAATTCCGCTAAGAAAGCCGTTCCACCAACCGACTCCAGTAACCCTACTTCCTTTAACGCCGCGGTGAGAGTTATCCAGTCAACAGGCTCATTTCGACTGAACAAATCCATAATGCGCTTATAGATATTGCGGTGGGTTTCTTTATAGAAATCGTCGGGAGAAAGGACGGATATGACCTTTGGCAGCGCGTCATTATCAATTAAAATGCCCCCTAATATGGCTTTTTCACCTTCCACAAATTGGGGGGGCAGTTTAATGTGACTATTTTCCGGCGGCATCCTGTGACTCTTCTTCCGGAACTACACTTACTTTGATTTGTGCGACAACCTCAGGATGAATGCGAATCGACGCAGTGTAGTCTCCGATTTTCTTAATCGGTTCAGACAAAACGATGCGTTTCCTTTCGACATCAAAACCTTGATCAGTGAGAGCCGCAGCTACATCGGAATTAGTAACGGAACCAAAAAGTCTGGCGTCCTGGTCTTTTGACTTGCGAAAGAACGTCAGATTAATTTGGCCGAGCTGCTCAGCCAGTTGTTCAGCCGACCCGCGAAGCTTCTCCATTTTACGTCTTTTAGCTTCGATGATAGTCCGGTAGAAATTCATATTTTTTTCAGTGGCCAAACACGCAAGTTTCCTTGGTAAAAGAAAGTTACGGGCGTAACCGTCTTTCACTTTCACAGTTTGGCCTACTGCGCCAAGTTCATCTATATGCTCAAGAAGAATTACATTCATTCTACTAAAACCTCCAGCAGAGACGGATGTCTGCGGCGCCGACAATAAAGAATCAGGACCGCGGTTGTCCCTGATCAATTATTTTGGATTTCGTAGTTAGCGCCGTGGAACCGTAAACGGCAGCAAAGCTATATTACGCGCCCTCTTGATGGCGGAAGTCAGTTGTCTCTGGTGTTTTGCGCAATTTCCTGAAATACGTCGTGGTATAATCTTGCCGCGTTCCGTTATGAATATCCTTAGAACACTGGGTTCTTTATAATCCATTCTGAGGGAAGAGTCAGCGCAAAAACGACAAACTTTACTTCGGGGAAACGGTCGTTTTCTAGGAGGCTTGCTCATTGAATGTCTCCCTTCGTTGGTTCTTCTGTAGCGTCAGTAGACTCAACCGGGGCTTCCCCAGCAGACTCGACGGGCGTCGCTTCTGAAGCTGCTTCCGGGATAGCTTCGGCGGCAGCCGGAGATTGTGACTCCTCGGAAGTGGTATCAGGTTGTGATTGGGGTTGTTCGGGCTCGGGTTCCGGCTCGGGCTCGGGTTCCGGCGCCGGCATAGCCGCTTGTTGGGCCGCGAGTTGTTTTTCCCTGAAAGCTTCGAGATCTACGGATTCTTCTAGTTTTACACTCATGAACTTCAGGACTTCATCAGCTATCTTGAGTTGTCGTTCAAGTTCGGTAATCAAAGCAGGGGTTCCTACGAAATCAAAAAGGATGTACCTGCCTTTGTCTCGTTTCTTAACGAGATAGGCGAGTCGCTTTGTTCCCCAATCTTCAATTTTGATGGTTTCACCGCCGGTGGACTTGATGAGTTGGTCATATTTGTCATTAAAGATTCTGATATCGTCATCCGGGAGGTCGTTTTCCAGAATGACGACGCATTCGTAACGTCTCATGCGCTCTCCTTTCGGGTATCAAGCCCTGCGCTAGGGCAAGGAGTTTAAAAGAATATTTATAGCCGATTTAAATCGATCCGGCAAGTCAATTTGATTTAAAGTGCTGTGAGGCAAATTCCTTAAAGTTATTCTCATCAGCAGTACCTGCGTCAATCTCTCTTATACAATTTTTAAAAATGAGTAGCGCAACCGGATGAACATTAATTTCCGATTAGCTGGAACTCAAAATTGTTGTCGGAATGGCGCCTTTTCGCCGACGTCCCAAAGCCTGCCCCGGACTTGATCCAGGGAAAGTTGGGACCCAGATCTTCCTGATGTTGGCTTACGCTGGAATGGCGCTGAAAGGCCTTGAATCTATGATAAAATTTCATGACTTTTGGGGTGAACCGAATGGTCGACCGAATTGACAAAATAGTGATGGTTGAACCGTGATTTGGTTTCGAGAACCTCTATAGCAGCAGGTAAAGAGGTAATGAGGAGAGAATCTTTAATACAGTACGCAAAATGAAAACGCAGGCGGTCTGAAACAAAAGGGGTTCGTTTGCGAACTATTCAGTAGGCGCCGCTTTCGTTGGAAGAATACCACAATTGCTGACCTAGGCGCTAAATATAAAGCATCGCTTTTATTTAAATTGACAATGCCGGTATTTTTATTATACAATTTGCTTGACAGGCAGCTTCGAAACGGTTCCGAAACTAAGGAAGTTTAAAACCGGAAAATGTTTCGGATAATTAGCTTAGGTAGCTGCCGGACGAAATGACCTCATTTCCCGTTTTATGCCCAGGAGGCCGAAATGAAAACGAAATCTATTTTAATAATAATAATCGCCTTATGTGTCGGCAGCCTAATAACAGGATGTGGGGACTCCGAGCTTCAGAAGTTCCAGGTGGAGGCAAACAAACACCAGAAGCATATTTCCGATCTGGAAGCTCAACTAACAAAAAAAACAACGGAATTGACCGCTTTGACTGATATAAACCGGCAACTGTCGCAGCAGGTTAAGGAACTTGTTGATAATATTCAGTCCCTGGAAACGAGACTTGCGGCCAAAACGGAAGCTCGTCCCGGCAATGGCGCATCTAACGACATTTCACGTGTCGAAATTTTAGGCGCCAAGGCCGTCGCTGAATTCCAAGCTGAACAACTGAGACGCCGCATGGAAAGTTTAGGCAAAGATTTTGAAGTAAAGGAAAAAGAAATTGAAGAGCTTGCCTCTCAATTGAAAGATAAGGATGCGGATATTGCGCAGTTGAAACAATCATTAGCGTCAAAGGAATCCCAGGAGCTGGACAAGGC
The DNA here is from genome assembly GCA_038250835.1 of Desulfomonilales bacterium. Lineage (GTDB taxonomy): Bacteria > Desulfobacterota > Desulfomonilia > Desulfomonilales > Desulfomonilaceae > JBBSBY01. The sequence goes on from JBBSBY010000091.1 coordinate 4,837, forward strand.
GCGTCAATTGGCTGAGCAGGTCAAGAAACTTGAAACCGACTTGGCGGCGGCTACCGAGCAAAATCAGCGACTTGCCAAACTTGTTGAAGAACGTAATGATATGATTGCGACTTTGCGGACCGCAGCTCAAGATTCCGGAAAACTTAAGGCCGGCGCAGAAGAGGAACTTGCAAAATTGCGCGTTTCAGAAGATGAATCCAAAAAGTTGATAGAGCGGTATACCCAGGAACTGGCGAGTCGGCAAAAAGATATTAATGAGTGTTCGTCCGAATACGAATCGAAGGTTCAGTCGTTAAGCAAACAAAAACAAGAGCATGAAAAGCTTCTTGCCGAAACGGAAGATCTTAGAAAAAATCAGATGCAGCTAAGGGCTTCCATTGAGATGCTAAACCATAAATTGAAGACTACGCAAGCGGGCGCCCCGGGAGATCAGGCTGTTATCAGTGATCAACCTGCTGAGGAAGAATCCTTTATTGATCGCATTCTGCAACCGCCAAGTGTATCAGGCGCCGACTCCGATTCAACGTCCCATCTTTACTGATTTTCATCACTTTTACCTAATTGACGAATAGTCCAAGGAGCGGAGGATTATCGCTCCTTGGAGTAAAAATGAGTGATCAAATCGTTTCATCTGCCCGTTTTGTCAATGACATTCGACAGTAATCCCGCCTGACACCGGCCAACGCCGCAATGCCGGTATGACTTGCTAAATCCGAAATCAATGATGATATATAGACCATATTTTTAATTACCATGGAAAGGAGCTTGATGATGACTCATGCGGGAACTGCGGCTGTATTGAGCGTCATAGTGCCTGGAGTCGGCCAAATATATAATGGGGATTATCTTCGTGGAATTTTTTGGTTGATAGTTACGCCGGGATTTTGGATAGGAACGGGCGGAATGTTCGGCTGGATATTTCATCTAATATCATCGTATACCGCATACAAACGCGCTCAAAAATATTCGATGGGACTAATTTAGTATATCCTTATAATTGAGAACAAGCTAAATTCGGTGATTCAATAAATCAAAAAAAAGAGAAATACAAGCATGAAGGCTGACGGTTTATTTAATAAAGCTATAGGGGCGGCTGCATTCACAGTGGCCGCCGCAAACCTATTATGGAGAAAATATGGCCCTACGGATAGCGAGATTACAGACGGGATGGCTCACTTTAAGAAGGGCGCTGCGGAATTTCAAAAAGGAATTCACAAGATCCTATTTAGAACTAAAGCTGATGATCAGACGCCGGTATCATTTAAGATAAAAGTGGAATAGGTGCGCTGAGACCGGAAAAATGTAACTATCGCCCGTAACTGGGGGCAGGAAAGGCGCGGTCCATCTGTCGGTTTCTTTCAGCTATAGGTGATATGATTAGTCTCTGTAACTGTTTCTACAAGCCTACGATCCACGTTAGCGCCGCTTTTTAAGATGGCTGATCGATACAACGGCTTTGCTGATGGGACATTCTGGAAATATTGATCGGATAAAAATTACCTACAATTAATAATAAAAGCGCCCCTTATCAGGGCGCTTTGCAAAGACTACTAATTTTGTAGGGCGCTATAGGGCAATACTAATTCAAGTTGACTAATAATTCAGACCTACGCCTATTAATTTCCGTCAAATAAAGAGCGCCCAGGCATCAGGTAATAATTTGTTCGTCAGTAATTCAATTTCATAATCAATTAGTAAGAAAGTAACAGGATATCTGTCTGTTAATCTCCGTGTCGGGGTTTCCTTGACCAGCGTTTTGTAAAGACTTGCGGAGCTGCCCTGAATCTGTCTTTCTGTAAGCTCGAGAACTGTGAAACGATCCAGCCAGTACATCGAAAGATTGTTGAAGGACAGTATTACAGATCGAGGTTTCAACTTCCATTCCGTATCGAACATTGCTAAGCCACAAATTCCAGAAATTATCAATTGAGTTGGAATTCGCGCTCAATGTTCGAGTACAGCCTTCGTCAATGGTTCGATCTGCGCCATAAAACCAAACTTTGAATGTTACTCCCATTTTAGTTGCGATCGTTAATAGTTTAGCTCCGCAAATCCACGAGGTCGGCTCCCAGCAATGTGGCTTAGCCGCCCTCGACAGTTCTTTAAGCAATAGTTGTGCCAGCAAAGAATAAAAAATCCTGCGTCAGAATAGCAACCGTCTAACGCAAGCTGATTGTGCATTCAGGTGAACTTTAATTTTAGCTTGAATGTAGACTGGAGCTACAGGAAATGCGTTCAAAAACGCCCCGAATAACAATTGTAACGTATTCTTAGAAGGTTAGAAGAACCGACGTGGGTGTTATTTGCGCATTGTCGTGGAGACAGGGGGTATTTATGCTCGCGTTTCGCTCGAGAGAAAAACCTTTGAGATTCAGCATTGTCTTAAAGACAACTTCGGGAGTACACAATTATTGCGAATGCCGTCGCTTGGAGATGGACTAAGACTTCTCTTTTGCAATAGGCCGGTCGGCATTGTTTCTATCTCATCCCAGGAGAATTTATCCGAGATTGAGTACAATAGCTTAGCCGTAAAAATGACAGGCCTGTACTTCACTTTGCTGCTTTTGAGGAATCATCCATTAATATCTTTACGACCTCAAGATGGCCGTTCGCCGACGCGCATCTCATGGGTGTAACTCCGCCCTCATTGGGAAGGTCGGGTTTTGCGCCGTGGGCGATTAATAACCTCACTATTTCTATATTACCTTTGCAAGCCGCTTTCAAAATAGCCGTCTCTTGCGTGCCGTCTTGCTGATTAATATTAGCCCCGGCATCCACTAACATCTTTGTTACAGGTTCATTTCCGAAAAAAGCGGCGCACATCAGGGGACTTATTCCCTTATCGTTTGAAGCGTTCAAATTGGCCTCAGCCTTTATCAAGACTTCTACTATTTCGGGCAAGCCCTTGCATGAGGCCTTCAAAAGGGCTGTTTCACCAGTAGCGTCCGTTGCGTTTACGTCCGCCGCCATGGTGAGCAGAAATTTCACCGTCGCGACATGGCCGTAAACCGCCGCGCACATCAGTCCTGAAACTCCATTCTTAGCAGGAGTACTTATCGCCACGCCTTTATCAATAAAAAGCTTCACGATATCCGTGTGTCCATGGCATGCGGCTTCAACCATGGCATTCGCGTCCTCCGAATTGCTATCCGCAACCGCCGACGGAACCCAACTAAGAATAAGTAACGCGGCTAATGCTACAATATTCATTTGTGGCGCGGTTCTCATATTAGCCTCCACTTAATAGATGGTCTTAGATTACTCATTAGAAAAGATCGGTTTGAAAAAATGTTTGAATCCGAGATCCAGTCAAGAGACAACGGGAGAATGATTCAGCGCGGACTAAACAAATATAGTCGCGCTCTATTGAACAGAGATGTATGGAAGTGCTGCTTGAAGTGATTTCACAGCAATCAACTTCTGAGACAATATGGCTGATCCAAGCGCCTCGTTGTTTTTGAGATTTACCGATGATTTGCAAGAATCTCCGCTCGAAAGAACGCGAGCAGGTTTTCTGCGATTCTCTTTAAAGCCGAATGAAATTCATGGGAATAACAAGTATGCTGTCATCCCACAATTTTAAGCGCTCACTTGACATTCCTCTACAAATTGTTTTCTACGGTGACTTCCGGCGCCAAGAAAAATATTACATACAAAAAATCATTGTCAGAATGGAAGCCAAGCATATCCTTTCAACTGGTATGTTGATAAAGCAACCAGCGCGGAGAGTGTAACTTCTATGTTTGAGTTTAGCCAATCTTCATTGAATTTTTCATCGGCCAATGTTTGCCCGCAGATCAACAATCTTACCCCATGACTCTTCAGTTCATTGATCAACTTCTCATTTGGATTGGAATGACCCACTTTTTTTGAATAATATTCATCCTTCAGAGCGTCCACACCGGCTTTCCCGTGAAAAATCACCACTATGTCAAGTTTGTCCTTGGGGAAGTCTGCTGAAGCCATGAGATTCAAGAATCTTGCCGCGTGATTTAACCCCTTATTAACAGTATTCTTATCAGGTGAAGGTTTGGTGACGTCAAAAACAACTTTGTAAACCAGATCCTTTTCCGGCAGAATTACCGCCCCGGGAACCGGATAAGCCGGCCCATGCTTTTTAATCACAGGAAACTTAGCATCGGAAGGCTTGCTGTCGGCCAATGAGATGGTCGTGACGGCAAGTATTAACACAGTTGCAAACACATTGAAGATCAATTCAGCAAGTGTAGCTACTTTTAACATTTTTTAAACTCCCTTAGGTTAAGCTGTATAAATTGGGGTTGCATTAATCTGCTCGAAACTTAATAATAGAACTCGCAATAGTAATTCAACTCAGTTAAGAGCGTTTACAATTAGTATATATTTTTAGAATTATTAAAACAAGCTGAGCGCAAATTATTTCAAGGTAACCCATAAATACATTAACTACTTAAAATATTGTACTGTGAGGCGCTACATATGTCCAACTCGCCCAGACCTTTTGCAATATTGCTAATCATTTCCGCAGCCGTTGTGGGGTCGGTGATTGCGGTAATGTTTACTCCACTGATCCAGTGGAGTAAACCTGCCGTCATGGAAGTGGCCAAAACCAATCCTAATCCTCCGAGCGGCGAGGTTATCTTCAATCCGCCTAAACCCGAAGACGCTCCCGAGAAAATTAGGGATGCGGTAGTTTATGGCTACAACATACTTAAAAATACTCGGAAACTCATGCCTGAATACGTGGGAAATAACCTCGACTGCACTAATTGCCACTTTGACGCCGGTAGGGAAAGGGAAACTTTATCCTTGGTCGGGGTGGCTGCCGCTTATCCAAAATATCGTGATCGACAAGATTATGCCGTGGATTTGCAGTCCCGCACTCAGGATTGTTTTGAACGCAGCATGAACGGGCGGTCTCCAGCAATGGACAGCAAGGAAATGACCGCAATAATTACTTATTACCAATGGATATCGAAAGATCTGCCAATCTATACTGATATACCATGGCTCGGTCTCAAGCATCTAAAAAGCAAACACACCGCTGATGAGGCTGCGGGACAAGTCGTGTTTACAGGTAAATGCGCCCCATGTCACGGCAAAGAAGGGCAGGGGACGCCCATAGCGCCGCCTCTTTGGGGAACGGGATCTTTCAATGACGGCGCCGGAATGCACAAGTTCAAGAACATGTCGGCTTTCGTCAAGTATTACATGCCGAAAGGCGCTCCGGACCTTAACGAAGCCCAGGCTATGGACGTCTCTGAGTTCGTCTTGAATCACCCTAGGCCCCACCTCACAAAGAGCAAGTAGGAGACGACATGGAATTTCCTTTGTTTCAAGTTCCCTATTTGGGAAACGGAATGACCATAGCTTTGGATGCCGTGCTTCACGTAATCATCAGCCATGGTATTGCCATAGGCGGCGTCTTTCTAATTGCTTTGGCTGAATGGAATGGATTCCGAAAAAACGACCCCCAGTGGGAGAATTTTGCCAAAACGATGATCAAACCCACCATTATCATTATAACGGCTGTGGGCGCAATCACAGGGGTGGGGATATGGTTCATAACCACAGCGTTAGCGCCGAGGGCTATCGGATCGATGCTGCGAATTTTCTTTTGGCCGTGGTTTATGGAATGGTTGGTGTTTACCGCTGAAGTAATTGTAATCCTAATCTACTACTTTACCTGGGATTCCTGGACAACACCGCGTCAGAAAAGGCGACATATCGCTCTGGGATTTTTTTACACCGTATTAGCCTCCATGTCGGCATTCTTAATCACGGGAATTTTGGGATTCATGCTGACATCCGATGGCTGGCCCTGGGACGGAAGCTTCTGGTCCGCGTTCTTCAACCCATCCTTTTGGCCGCAACTCTTCCTGAGAGTTTCACTCGGCATGGTTTTGGGCGTTTTATATGTCTTTGTATTCTTGTTTTACAAATCTTTTCCGGAATCCTTCCGGAGAGAAGCCACAAGACTGTATGGGACAATTGGAATAATCGCTCTTGGGGGATGGTTTCTGAGCGCAATTTGGTACTTTGCGGTAGTCCCATCTTCGTTTACTTCGTTCGCGGTATACTCGGTGCTGACTGGTCATTTATCTCAATATTATAGTTACTTCTGGATACTAAACGGGATCGCTTTACTTGTGCTTCTTGCGTTATTTTTCAGCGCCTCCTTTCGAAAGGCCTCCCTTACTCGTTCGCTGCTGATACCAGCCATTGTTGTAGCAATTGTTTTTGTAGCGCAGTTCGAAAGAATAAGGGAGTTCATCCGGGGGCCTTATTTACTGCCCGGCTATATGTATGTAAATCAAAAGCTGCTGCCTGAGGCTCCGATGCTCCAGAAACACGGCGCGTTTGTTTGGGAATTCTGGCATGCGAAGACCGCTCCAGATGCCAAACCCGTTGATGACGGAGCATATCTTTTCGGTCAGAATTGCGCACAATGCCACACCATCGGCGGCATTAACGACATTCGAGCGCGGCTCGAGGGTCGACCAAGAGACGCAATCAACGTACTGGTGAATCATGCTCCCGAAATGGTCCCTTTCATGCCGCCATTCGCGGGAGATGAGCACGACAGACTCCTAATTGTCGAATTTTTGGACCTCTTAATTAACCATAAATTAGAGCAAGCCCCTACGTTCTATACGGGTATAGCAGTACGGAGTACGAAGCAGTGAACACATTGTTTGACTTAACTCTTTCCGCTCCTCTAAGTGAGACCGCAATTCAGATTCTGTTGTTCTTTACTTTTGAGCTACATCTTATTTTCGTGCTAATGATGATCGGGACGGCGGTTTTGGCCATGTACTATTTTGGACGGGCATGGTGGGGTGGGGATGAACGAACCGCCGAGCTGCGGTGGGACAAGACTATTTTAAGAAAATTTCTGCCGCTGAAAGCATTGGCCGTGATTCTGGGAGTCGGGCCTCTCCTTCTAATCCAGGTTTTCTATACGGTTCCGTTCTTGACCGCCACCAGCCTGCATGCTCCCTACTGGTTGATGATCATTGTGTTTTTAATTTTGTCTCTGCTGGCCTTTGACGCCTTGGGCCAAAAAATGGATGTGCATCCTTACTATCACCTTGTTTTGGGGCTGGCGGCTTTGGTCTTGTTGTTGGCCATTCCGGGAGTATTTGTGGGAATTGTCGTCACCGCGGAAAATCCCGATCATTGGATTAGACTCGCGGGAAGAGGCGGTGAATTTTTTGGAATCCTTAGTATTCATTGGCTGATGCGATACTTTCATGTATTTGGAGCGGCAATAGTTTTCGGCGCCGTTTTTCAGTATCTTTTTTCTGGAAAAGATCATCCGGAAAAGGCTCGGAAACTATTCTACTGGATAATAGCCGGCCTTTGTTTTCAGATTGTCGGCGGATTCGCTCTTTATCTCTCCGTGCCAAGGGGGGTTAGCGCTCCGGCGATAGCGGTATTGTTCGTAGGTATATCAGCGGCTCTGGTTTTGATGTGGATAGTTTTTGCCTCCGCGATGAAGCAAAAGGTTACCTCCGGTATTGCTGTAGCGGTTGTCCTCATGTTCGTCATTACTCCTATGCTTTTGACTCGCCAAATTCTTCAGAATGAAACATTTGTCCCCATGAATAAACAGCTAAAGGAAAATGCTCGATTGTACGGCGAGAAAATCGACAAATTTCGACAAGTATCTTTGGAGCGTTATTCAAAGCATTTGAATAGCCCCATGGGCGCCGGCCCTGAAATCTATTCGAATAGCTGCGCATTTTGTCACGGGAAAAGTGGAACCGGTAAAGGCGCCGGAGCCGAAGAATTGGAGACACCGCCGGAAAATTTGACCGCAATTAGGGTAGACCCTGATTATTTACGGGAAATTTTACTGAGAGGAGTGCCTGGGGCGGGCATGCCGTACTTCAGATTTTATACTCGCCCTCAACTCGATGGTTTAACATCTTATATAAATACGCACTTCCAAACTGCAGGTGCAATTCAAAAAACTCAGCATCCCAAAGATCGAGCTATAAGCTCGGCTGCGACTGTTCAATGGGAGCATACATGCGCAGTATGCCACGGGCTCGACGGCAAGAGGTCTGAGCTGGGACTGAAGTTTAAACCCGAACCACCCGACTTCACCAGATATAGCTTGCTTCATGAATATGCGTTAAAAATTATCACTGATGGATATCCACGAACAATGATGCGGTCTTTTGTTCAATTGCCGCCAGAAGTTCGATCCGAGTTGGCGTCCATAGTCCTGGATAAACGACAACAGCCGAACAGTAAGTAATCATCGAGGCTTAGCAAGAGGTTCCTCAACAGAGTATTAACTGAGTAAAACCTTCGACGTCGCCTACATCTCCGAAAATTTAAAGCTGATGGTTCTATAGTGTTCCTCAAAGATTATTCTACCCCGCGTCATTATTTCAGCCATAAATACTCCGAGAAATTAGACCGAAATATGAACCGCGTCATCGGTTCAACCGACGTCGACTTGGCGGGCTCTCTCAGTCAGGTGCGGAGTGACGCCCAAACCACTTTCGGGCATCTGCTTGCGTTCTTGACGGCCACAGCCGCAGGAGCGCCGGCAGCCC
>JBBSBY010000092.1:0-13301 GCA_038250835.1 Desulfomonilales bacterium
GGCGGCAAAAAAACTCACGATCAAACTAGCCGCCATCATTGAGACCAAAACCACAATCACAACACACACTATGCCTGCAGTCTTTGGATTGTGGAATTTCGGCCGCAGCAAGGATTCCATATGCAACGCAAAGGCGCCTAATAATCTCACAGGATGAGGAAATCGTTTTGGATCGCCTATGGCAAGGTCCAAAGCCAACGCTATAACTATTTGAGTTTCAATTCCCATTCAATTTTGACCTGCGGTTGAGTTCAAGCTTCGATATGCGGCAAACTCACAAAGTGGTATGATAAAAATCAGGTGATAGGGCGGCGCAATAAATCCACCATCACCGCCGTAAAAGGCGCATCACGGCTTTCATGTCCAAAGACGCTCTAACCACATGGGCAACGCGATCCAGGGCGGTTTCAATGTCATACCTGCCTTCGATCTTTCCAATAGGTTGAAGTCCCCGGCGTATTCTCAATTTGTCTATGAACCACCGTCGAAACTCATCGGTATCGAATATGCCATGCACATACGTTCCCCAAATCAGTCCGCTAGGAGATTGAGCCCCGGCGATCTCGCCCCTTTCATTTTCGATTACCGGATTGGCGCCTTCTCCGGAACTTAGACCGTGATGAATCTCGTAGCCTGAGATTGGCTTACCGGATTCGATGTGCCTGCCGGTGAAGCGAGTCAGAGTTTTCTCTTTGGCCAACACGGTTTCCATGTTCAAGAAGTTCAGTCCAGAGGCCCCTTTGCCGTTGGATTCCAAAGAGTGAGGATCCGAAATTTTGGCGCCGATCATTTGAAAACCACCGCAAATGCCGACTACCTCAGTTGTTCCGACGGCGCACAGCTTGTTGATGCGCTCAGGAAAATCGTGCGCAACCAGATATTCCAGATCGCCGATGGTGTTTTTCGTGCCGGGGATTATAATTGCGTCAGGCGAATTGAGATCCGCTGGATTCCTAACAATCGTCAGCTTAACATCGGGTTCGAGTTGAAAAGCGTCGAAGTCGGTGAAATTGGAAATGTGAGGTAAATCAATCACCGCTATTTCAATCTTGTCCATTTCAGTTTCGATGTCCCGCTTATTAACACTACCCTTGAAACTGACCGAATCCTCCTCCGGTAGTCCGTGATTTGAAATATACGGCACGACGCCCAGTGTTGGTCTGCCGGTATAATTGAATGTGTAATCAATAGCGTCTTTAAGGAGCCGACCGTCGCCGCGAAATCTATTTATGATGAATCCGGCGATCAGATTGCGCTCCCATTCAGCCAGGGTTTCCATTGTGCCGATGAAAGACGCGAAAACTCCGCCTCGATCAATATCGCCCGTTAAAAGGACCGGCGCCTCCGCGTACTGAGCCATTCGCATATTTACAATGTCATGACTCTTCAAGTTGACTTCAGCAGGACTACCTGCGCCTTCAAGGACAATAATGTCGTGCTCCGCGGCAAGTGAATCAAAAGCTTCTCTGACCGCTCCAAAAGCTTCCTTTTTGTAATGGATATACTGTCCTACATTCATGTTGCCCACAGGTTTACCCAGCACAATTACCTGACTTCCCGTATCGCTGTTCGGCTTGAGCAATATAGGATTCATCCTCACATCGGGATCCAATCTGCACGCCTGAGCTTGAACCACCTGAGCTCTGCCCATTTCACCGCCGTCTTTGGTAACATAGGAATTCAACGACATATTTTGTGACTTAAACGGCGCCACATTATAGCCGTCTTGAAGAAGGATTCTGCACATTGCCGCTGTGAGCACGCTTTTGCCGGCGTTGGATGAAGTCCCCTGAAACATAATTGCCGGAGTTTTCTTTTTTCTGTGAGGTTTGGGAACCGAAAATAAGTCACTCAAGCGCTCAATCAGCAGAATATTTTCCTGTTCGGTCTTAACGGCGATTCGGATGAACCGATTGTCTAGTCCATCGAAATTCCCGCATTGTCGGATTGCGATGCCCTGCTTCAGGAGTTTTTCAGCCAGGACGCCGGAGTCCACATCTGCCGGATCCAGGCGAATCAGAAGAAAATTTGCCTTCCCAGGATAGACGGTGAGGCCCCTGAACTTGCGCAAATCAGCAGTGAGCCTGCCGCGAAGTTCACGCACATACTTTTGAGAGCGGATCACGTAATCTCGATCAGCTAAGGCTCTTTCAGCGACCGACTGGGCAATACTATTGACCGTCCAATTGGGCAATGATTGCTTGAGATCTTTGATAACAGCGTCCTTGGCAACTGCGAGACCTACTCTTAAACCGGGCACGGCAAATATCTTTGTCAAAGATAAAAGAGCAATTACGTTACGAGGTCGATTCACGGTAATCGAATCAAAAGCTTCGATGAAGTCCCCAAATGCCTCATCAATCAAGAATGCGGTTTTTGGATTGCGATTAGCGAGAGAGTGAATCAGTTCCGATTTTACGAATAATCCCGTCGGGTTGTTCGGATTACAAATTACTACGCAGTCTTCGGGAGTAAGCAGCTCTTCCAATTCTCGGATGTTCAATACGAAATCATCGGACTCTCTCAATTCAAAAAGCTTGACTTCAATACCGCAGTTTCGAAATGCCGTGGAATAATCCACATACGTTGGCGAAACGATAATTACTCGCTTCCTTTGGATTACATTCGGTAACTTGAAGAGCAGTTCCGTTGAGCCGTTACCGGCGGCTATTTCGGATTCATTACAGGCGTACCGTTTAGCCGCCGCATGGATCAGTGCCTCACAGTCAGGGTCGGGATAATTGACTATGGAGTGAAGAGATGCGCTGACGAGCGATCTTAGCCACTCGGGCGGCCCGAGCGGGTTAATATTTGCGGAAAAATCCAGGATACACTCGCGTGGTATTCCCGATTCTTGGGAGTATTTATTAATATTTCCGCCGTGCTGAAATGTCATTGAAGGCATCTTCCTAATCGGCGGTTGAAACCGCTGCTTCACTGAAGGTGGCCATCTCGATCATAACCCTGACCGCCGCTTCCACCAATGTCATAGCCAGAGCCGCGCCGGTTCCCTCACCCAGTCTGAAATCCAGATCCAGGAGCGGCTCTTTTTTCAAATGAGCCAGAGCCGCTTTATGTCCCTGCTCCATGCTGCGATGTCCGGCAATCATGTAATCCGCCGTCAATGGACTTAAACCGTAGGCTATTAAAGCGCCGGCAGTTGAAATAAGCCCGTCGATGATCACCGGTTTACGGAGCGAAGCCGCTCCCAATATAACCCCCGCGATAGCGCCGATCTCGAATCCCCCAATTTTCATTAACACGTCCATTGCGTCGGTGGGATCGGGTCTATTCACCGCAATTGATTTTGCAATGACTTTAATTTTTAGGTCGAGAGTTTCATCGCAAATGCCTGTGCCTCGACCCGTGACTTTTTCAGGAGGTTCGCCTGTTATTAGGGAAACTATGGCGCTGCTGGGCGTGGTGTTTCCGATGCCCATTTCACCTGTTCCGAAAACGTCGTAGTCATTTAATCCGATGGTAATCGATATACCGGCCTCAATGCTTTGAACGGCCTGTTCCATGGTCATTGCGGGACCGATCGCCATATTGGCGGTTCCTCGGGCTATTTTCTTTGAATAGAATCTTATTACTTCAGGAGAATCGACAACGACGTCCGGGATTTCGCCGGCTACTCCGACGTCCATAACGGCCAAATCCGCTCGAGCTGTTCTGGCCAAGGCGTTAATGCCGGCGCCGCCTTTCAAAAAATTCAGGACCATTTGAACGGTGACTTCCTGTGGAAATGCGCTGACGCCCTCTTTGACGACTCCGTGATCGCCGGCCATGACCAGCACAATACGTTTGTCGACATTTGGGTGAGTTGTTCCGGTGATTCCGGCCAATTGTTCGGCCAGATCCAGTAGACGACCAAGCGCCCAGTAAGGCATGGTGAGTTGTTCAAGCCTTGCCCGAGCCTGGGCTGCCGCTTCTTTATCGACCGGTATGATTGATTCAATTGTTTCATTCAATAATGACATATGTGTTTCCCGGTTTAAGTTGTATTGGTAATCCGCAAGAAACCATGTAGACTTCATCGGAAAAAGACGCCATGATTTGATTGCATTTACCTATTAAATCTCTATACAATCTCGTTTCTTTATCCGCCGGAACAATTCCCGAACCTACTTCGCCGGTTATTAAGAAAACGACTGCATTCGTCGCCTTGCAGGCGTGCGCCAGTTCCCGGGATTTGTCTTCAATAGCCTTCTCTGTCAAGATCCGACCGGCCTCAGTTGCGGCGTACAGCAAATTAGTGATCCACAGGGTAAGGCAATCTACCAAAACGACTCCATTGGTTTGGTGGGAAATTATTTCGGCAAGCCGTGTCTGTTCCTCGATTGTGGACCAAAGTCCATCATCACGAGCCGTTCTATGCTTTTGTATTCTATCCGCCATTTCAGGATCGGTGATCGGGCAGGTGGCAATAAAGAGTCGCGGTCCCTTCAGAGTCTCGGCAAGCTTCAGGCCGAAATCACTTTTGCCGCTCCTGCCGCCTCCGGTTATAAGTACGAGTTTACCCATTGACCTGCGCCTACTTCAGTTAATGCCTGGGCAAGCTAAGCGAGCCGAAGGATCATTATCTCCGGCGGATACAACTGCCTGACTTTTAATATGTATTCTCCAAAATAAAATCCCCGAGGCCGTATTATACCTCGGGGATTCCGTTTTTATCCCTAATGCCGCAGGCTCTCTCACCACGAAGAACCGAACCGCATGATGTAGAGCAGGTCTTCCGGCTTCCGGATCATCCTCCAGCCGCCCTTCCCATCAATGAATTGACAGTGGATATGCGGCTGTTGTCCTCGGTTACGGCGGCGGGTCCGCAACGGATTTGCACCGTTTTCCCTAAGTCCCACGGGGACTTCCCACATCATAATATTTTATTATTAAAGCGCTGTTGACGCTAAATTCTGGATCAATACTAAATAGTCTCAACTGATATTGGGGCTCATGCCAAAGTCTTACAATTACCGGACAATTGATCCGGCAGCATAAGATTGCCGAGTAATTAAGTCAAGGAAAAAGCCGCTTCATGGTCCAGGAGCCGCTTTTTTATGTCTATCCCTGAATCGTAACCGCCAAGGCCGCCGTCACTCTTTATAACCCGATGACATGGTATGATAATCGGAATTGAATTGCTCTTATTAGCGGTTCCGACTGCTCGAGCCGCCCGCGGCGCGTCCACAAGAGCCGCGACTTCGCCATATGAAAGCGTTCGTCCGTAAGGTATTTTAATTAACTTTTGCCAGACCTTTTCTTGAAAGGGTGATCCATTAAGATCTAAAGGAACCGAAAAGGATTTCCTTGATCCAGTGAAGTATTCTTCCAGTTGCTTTATCACTTTTGAGGCGATTGGGTCATGCGCCCGGTTGTCGGTATTTGAAACCGACGTAGTGTTGGATGGGGCATCCTTGACAAAGTCCAAAGACTTGACGCCTTGACGACTGATTCGGATTTCGAGTGTCCCAACCAGATCGGAATGATAATAGTAAACGCCGTCGTTTTTGACCTTTGTATTCATGATATGTTAAGTATCATAAGTATTTGTTTAATTCAAACAAGCGATGTTTTCCATACCGAAATGTCTAATATTAAAAACTTGCTGATGTTTGTCCTTCCATTTATGAAGTACCATTTATCAGGTCATGTTCAACCGATTTTAGCCGGTTACAAAATAACGAATCGGTGTAATTTAAGGTGCAGTCACTGTCCTTACTGGAAACGTTCCGGACCGGAACTTGGATTTGACGGAGTAATTGACACTATGCGTCGCCTGCGCGCCTGCGGGGCCAAAATATTGATTTTGGAAGGCGGTGAGCCTCTTATGTGGCGAGATGGTAAGCGTTCCATCGCCGATGTCGTGGTCGAAGCGCGCAAGCTGTTCCCTTGCGTGTGTATGACAACCAACGGCACGATCCGGTGGGACCATTTACCTTTGAATCGGGTCTGGGTGAGTCTTGACGGATCACAAGAAATGCATGATTCGATTCGCGGCGCCGGAGTATTCGACAAGGTGATTAATAATCTACAGAAGTGCGGGCAAAGGAAAGCGCTTATCAGCTCGACGATAAGCAAACAGAATGTCCGCAGTTTATGCGAATTAATCGTTGGCATACCGCATCTTATTTCCGGCCTAACAGTCCAGTTCTATTATCCCTACGAGGGACTCCCTGATCCACTATACATCGAAAGCCATGAGCGCGCGGAAATACTTGACGAGCTGATAGCATTGAAAAAGCGCGGCTATCCTGTAGCCAACTCTTTCGGAGGCTTGAACGAGTTAAAAAAAGAGCGTTGGACTTGTGAGGACGGATTGTTGATAAACGCCGATCCTGACGGATCCGTTTCCGTAGGTTGCTATCTCAAGAATCGTGGTCAAGCTGATTGCTCCCGATGCGGGTTTTCGGCTCATAACGAGATGTCTCGGGCGTTTAAGGGTCGGCTTGATAGCGTTCTGTGCGGATTAACTATTTTCTTTGGTGGATCAAAACAGCAGACTTTTTAATTGATTTAATGTAAACTGTAGTTTTTAGCCGACGCGTATCACCGACCATCTTTGTGTCCGCATCGGAGGCGGTAGAGTTCTGGTGGGCTCCGCGGTCTTCAAAACCGTAAGCAGGGCGCTAGTACCGCTCTGGGTGGGTTCGATTCCCATGCGCCTCCGCCAAATAATAAAGAATCCGCGCCGGCCGGCTTTATAGACTGATCTACCGGCATGTAAGATGGTCCTGCGATTTTTGCTTCCGCGAATTCAACCCTTTGGCAAGAGCGCTATCGATAGTGGCCTCTTCACGCCGTTTAATTTGATAGCGGCGCGTATTCCGATTGTCAACGACTTAACAAATTAAGATTAATGAAGAAGGAGAATGCTTATGATGGATCAATGGACAAAAATGATGGAAAAAATGTGGACTCCCTGGAGCCAAATGATGACTGATTTTTCCTGGATGAACAAAGCCGATAATCCCTTCCAGGGTAAATTGAGCACATGGTTTGCGGCAATGCGTTCCGGTTACGAAATCAACGTGTCATGGTGGCAAACTTTTATTGAACAATCTGAAGAAATGTTCTTCAAAACATTTAAGGATTCGCCGCTCTATTCCTCTTCCGTGGAACAGCAAATGCGCGAAATGTACGAAGTTGTAAAAAAGGCCCAGACAAATCAGCAAGAAATAATTAAAGAGCAGCTTTCCAAAATGGAAAACCTGATGAAAGAAAAGGAAGACAAGTAGTCTCAGTTATTCCATCCCAGTCTGAACGGGAAGCGTTCAATTTACGCAATCGTAATTTTCATCCCTAAAGACGGTAATTAACGGCTGAAGAAACTGTTAAGCACAGGACTCGCATTGTTGAGCGCACATTAGTAATGACAAACTTCCATATTTCATTGTACATAATCTGCGACTAGATTGGGGCGCTCCGCTGGGATCATCCGGAGCCCCGCCCGTCTGAATCAAATCTCAAAATTTCGGCAAGAAATACCTATGACCGACGAATCGCCTCTAAAGATACGAATATTACCTTTGGGCGGACTTGGTGAAATCGGCCTTAATATGATGGTCGTGATCTATGGGTCCGACGCATTCATCATAGATACCGGCTTAATGTTTCCCGATGAGTCCATGCCCGGGGTAGACATAGTAATCCCAGACTTTGAAGTTATTTGTAAACAAAAGTGGAATATTCTAGGGATAGTGTTGACGCATGGTCATGAGGATCATATCGGCGCTTTACCCTATGTATTGAAAAAGATCAACGCTCCAGTTTTTGCCACCAGCCTTACAATGGGACTTGTCGAAAATAAACTGGAAGAATTCGATCTTCTTGAATCCACCGACAGAAGAGTAGTTTCAACTGAAGAAGCAATCGAACTTGGTCCTTTTAGAATAGACCTGTTTGCAATGTGCCATTCCGTAGCGGATGGAGTTGGGCTGGCGGTAAGCACGCCCGCAGGTATTATAATGCACTCCGGGGACTTTAAACTCGATCCTACCCCCATTGACGGTCGTTTATGTGATCTCGAAAAAATAGCGTTCTATGCGCGGCGCAACGTCCTTGCTTTGCTTTCAGACAGCACCAATGTTGAACGAAAAGGCACAACCCTTTCGGAAAGCAAGATCAGACCGGCTTTTGAAGAAATATTTAAAGGAGCTAAGGGACGAATTCTTATTGCCACTTTTTCATCCAACATACACCGCATGCAGCAAGTCCTTAATCTCGCTCGGGAACACAACCGCAAAGTGGTGCTTGTCGGTCGCTCGATGGCGGCCAATGCGCGGATAGCCTCCGAGCGGGAATTTTTGGAAATTCCGGAAAAGCTGCTTGTGGATATGAAGGACCTTGATACTCTCCCGGACAATAATGTAGTTGTGCTGTCAACGGGCTCGCAGGGAGAGCCTATGTCGGCGCTTAGCTTGATGGCCTATGATCGGCACAAATTTTTAAAAGTTAAACCCGGGGACGTGGTGATTCTCTCGTCGAGGTTCATTCCAGGCAATGAAAAGGCTATCAATCACATTATAAATGAGTTTTCGCGACGTGGCGCACACGTGATGTATGAAAAGGTTTCGGATGTGCATGTTTCAGGTCATGCCAGCGAAGAAGAGCTACGTTACCTGATAAGATTGGCGCATCCGCGCTGTTTTGTGCCCATTCACGGAGAATACAGGCACTTGATCAAGCACGCGCAAATTGCCCTTGAAGAGGGCGTGCCGGCGGAACGAGTCCTCATTGCCCAGGATGGTGATTTGGTGGAATTTACCGAAAACGGCCCTGCGGTCATAGAACAACTGGAAGTCGGAAGGACTTTTGTGCACGGCAAAGGAGTCGGTGAAATTGGGCACGACGTCCTAAGAGATCGGAGAACGCTTTCCGAGGTTGGGATTATTATAGTAGGTCTGGCCGTGAGTTCCGACACCGGACAGTTGTGGAAAGGGCCTCAGTTGGTGTCTAGGGGCGTCACTTTTGAAGAAATTGAATCACAAGTTTTTGACGGCATTAAACTATCAATAACTGAAAAAATAAGTGAGCTTCACCCAAAAACTTATGATCAGTGGGAGCTGGCTAAAGAAGAGATTAGACTTGTGGTAAGGCGACACGTAAACAAAGTGCTGGGTAGAAAACCCTTAGTTGAAACAGTCCTGTTGTATGTGTAACGCGTGAAAATGAACGTTTGATGGATAAAACAGCGATTTCAGCCTTCTGATTGACGATTTTCCTTGCATTTATTTCGAAGTTGGATTAGTTCAGAAGACATGCATTAATTATGCGGAATTTTATTTTTTGTATTAAGGACGGTACATAGTAATTTTAGTCAATACGCGGCTGGACCTGGGATTTTTCTTGACAAGGGAGAATCAGGCATGCTACGGTGACTGAAAAATTTGGTCTAACAACTCTTGTATTGGAGTATGCTTCATTTAAGGAGGGTTTAGGATGAAGAAGTCTTTGGTGATTTCACTGGTTGTCGTAGCAGTAATCGCCTACGCTGGCGTTACGTTCGCTATGAATTGCGGGCTTCCACCGGTTTGCGACGAGCTGTTTGTTGCTCAATCAAAACCGTGGAAAGGCAAATGGATGAGCCCCGTTCCCGGCAAATATACTGCTCCCAAAAAAGTCGCCCCCAAGTGTGGGCCTTGCTATACACTTCCCAGCTCACCCTACGCAGTTGGCCCCAAGCTTGAAAACCTCAGAGTTATCAAGAAAGTCGACGTCATGAGAGATCTTTGCGTTGGAAAAGCCGCCGGCAAGTGCAAACTTGGTTGTGGCCCCTGCGCTCCAGATGTAAAATGGTCCGGCGCCTGGAAAACTTCCGAAATTTGCGGAAAAACCGAAGTGGCCGTTGTGCTGCCGCCCGCATACGCATGGTGTGGCGAAACGGCTTGCCCCACGGGCAAAGTCAATGTAAAGGCCTTCCCGAAACCGATGCCGGCCCCCGACTGCTGTTTCTAATACAATTTTAAAATAGATTGTGTGATGGATCCCGATTGCTGCCGCAGTCGGGATCTTCATTTTCGAATCCAATAAAACACCGTTATGTCTTAGCTATTTCGTATTACCTTCGAATAACGACTCACCGATGACTTCCTGAATACCATTAAAGTTCAAGCTACTACCGCCGCCGGTATTGAATTGGAGGAGCTCATTGCTGCGCGATTTTGACGCGTAGGTGGGAGTTTTCAGCACTATCAGTGCAAGCGCTAATTTACCTGGAATTCACGGCAGATTTGAGAGAACCCGGTGGGATTTGGAGTCCCCCTAACTAGGGGGGACTTAGGGGGTTGATGTCTTTGCGCCATGAAGCTGTCTTGGTCCGCTACTCTAGCGCCAGTCTTGGACCTGATCCAGGGCAAATTGGAGTGCGGGGTTGCTCTTGGCATTTTCCGGTGTCGGGCGCCCCGATGCGGCTTTGTTAAACAAGTTTTTTCCTGGATACCGGCTTTCGCCGGCATGACGACCAATGGCCGGCTTTCCCCAAATTGGCGCCTGTGACGAGCGAGCATCTTTAAATTGACGTTCATAAGCGAAAGCTGAGACCCAGAACTTCCTGACAATGCCGGTTTGCTCTCGAATGACGTTAATTGGCCTCTGAATAATCATTAACTTTCATGGCTTTGAAGTGACTCGAAAATCAAATAGATTAAATCATCATTTTTGAATCAGTTATTACTTTTGAGAATCACCTACCTCCCGCTTCCTCATATCGCCCATTCATTCTCATCATTAAGCTGCCCATCTGAAATCACCACAAACTTAAACGTCCTTTCGTTGTTTTCTTCCCCTGGAGAACCGCTTTGCCGTCCATTGGCAGGCTGCCACACTTAGAATTAACTTAAGGGGTTTTATACATGGAGTCGTATCAACTCCGCGCCGCGCTGTGAATTTAGTAACATATAACAAAATAGTATAAATCAGATGATTTTAGAAGTGACAGTAAACGATAATTACGTGCAAATCTAAATAGATGAGCCAATCACTTAAAGTAGATAAGTGTTTAATATTGCCGCACTTTCTTTATTGACACTAAATTAGCCTTATGTTACGATTCTTTATCGCATTAATTACAACTTAAACTTTGGTTTGTGTGTTTTTCGCGCTTCAGCGGCTGGGGTCGATTATCGTTGGCTCCGTATCGATAGCTCTATTTATTTTTATTATTTTGTTACCTCCGGGTGTGCTGAGGTAGTTAGGATAAGGTATGGTTAGGCTTATCTTTGCCTTCTTCTGCGTCTTGCTGTGTCTTCAATCCGGTGGGGGCGCCGTCGCCGCCAAGTTCCCGGAATTGGGACTTGATCCCTACAGACTTCAGGTTTCGGGTGATCCGGGAAGACCTAATTTGGCGCTAGGCTTCAAAAAATTTCTCAACAGTTTTACATCTTATCAATTCCCAAGTCTTTACAATGCGGCTCAAGATCCTCTGAGTAGGCTCGAGTTTCCCATAGATCAATGGTTTGTCGGTTTATCCACAAAATATAGTTCGATCAGGTGGAGTTTAAATGCATCTGTTTGGCGCAACATCAATAGAAGTAACGCCCGCAAAATGCAGGATAGTGATTGGGATGATGAAAATAATACGGATCAAAAAACCGTTTTCTCGGAATCAAATTGCAAGCTTAATCAGGGAGTGTTGGGCAATCTGGGAATAACTGTCGGAGTTCCTTACCTTAGAGACTATTCTCTGCGTCCGGCAATCGGCTACAGATATCAGAAATTCGATTTCACCACGTATGACGGCTATCAGACGGAATTTGGCGGAGCGACGGCGCCGCTGGTCGGCGACGGTATGAATTTTCGGCAAACCTTCCATCACTGTTACATCGGTATAAGTTTCAATAAACTTATTAATCTGGCGAATTATGCAAATTACCCTCAATACGGGAATATTGATCTTCAAATCGATTACGCCTGGGTTTCAGGGAAAAATGAAGATAATCACTTGATGAGGGAAGGAAACCGTATAACGGTAGAAAACACTCGAGGGCATTGCTGGCACATCGGCGCCGGCGCGAACATTTACCGCAATAGCCGGCTCAGCGGTCGATTTGAAGCCGATTTTAAACGAATAAAGACTTACGGAACGCATAACCTCACCAACAACCTTCTTGGTCTGGATTTATCATGGGATGGCGCTAAGGTCTGGTCCGATCAACTCTCCTTAACGGCAATTGCGGCAATTACTTTTTAAAATTTATCGCATGGTGGAATAGGGGGCTTGGCTGCTGTAAAGTGGACCCGGTCCGGGCAGTATCAATACCTCTTAGAACAATGAAAGATTCTCTTCAGGACGAACCCCTTTAAAAAATATTCTATGGATCGGGCACGGGCCGTGCTCGCAAAGCGCCTCCAGATGCGTCCGAGTGGCATAACCCTTGTGATTTGCGAATCCATAATGTGGATATTGGTCGTGAAATTCCAGCATTATTCTGTCCCGCGTCACCTTGGCCACAATGCCGGCGGCGGCAACAGAAAAGCTCAACCTATCACCCTTGACTACCGCTTCCTGTGGAATTTCGCAGTCGAGCTTGAGGTTGCCGTCAACCAGGAGGTAATCGGGCGTCGGCAAGATTTGCTTTACCGCTTCCAACATGGCTCGGCGGGTAGCTTGATAGATGTTGATTTCATCAATTACATTGGAGGAACATGCTCCGACCGCAACGGCAACGGCTTTGGACATTATCTCTTTGTACAGGGATTCACGTTGGGCGGGTGTAAGCAATTTGGAGTCGTTGATTTCGGATATGTGACGACGGCGGTTGAGAATAACGGCGGCGGCCAGCACCGGTCCTGCTAGAGGTCCTCTCCCTGCTTCATCTATCCCGGCAATTCGAGTGGCCCCTAACTTTTTTGCTCGGGATTCGAAGCGGTATGACGGAATGAGTTCCTCAGGTTTGGGAAAGCCCTTGGGCACTGGTCACCACCAAAGAGTAGTAGGAATGGGCGCGAAACTAAGATTTCTCGGGTCGATACATTCTCTCTTTAATTCTAGCGGCTTTACCTCTCAGTTTTCTGATGTAGTAAATCTTGGAGCGGCGGACTCGGCCCCTGTTCACCACTTGAATTTTATCAATTAAAGGTGAGTAGAGCGGAAATACTCTTTCTACGCCGACACCATAGGACACCTTTCTCACCGTGAAACTTGTGCCGCTTCCCTTCCAATTGATTCCGATTACATTTCCTTCGAATACCTGGATTCTTTCACGAGACCCTTCAACGATCCTCACGTGCACCTTTACGGCGTCTCCCGGTCGAAATTCAGGAACATCCATTCTCATTTGTTCTTTATGCAATTGTTCAATTAC
>JBBSBY010000093.1:0-13284 GCA_038250835.1 Desulfomonilales bacterium
AAAAGCGGGCGAAAGGCCTCACTCGGTAGAAACGGCGCTTTACATGACCCCGGAAAAATTGGTCGCCGCTAACACGGTATGGTTCGTAGTTGGATCTAAAGCCAAAGGAACCATGACCATGAACAGCAAGATCGCTTTTCCTTCTCAACAAGAGGCGGAGGCTTTCGCCAAGTCTTGCGGAGGAACACTGGAGAATTTCCCCCAGGCGTTCACCCTTGCAACGCAGACGCTTTCGAAAGAAAAAGAGTTCATTGCGAAAAAACGCTCTAAGGACGGTAAAATAGTGGAGCCGACTGATAATGTGGATCAATGTCCTGTTTGCCAAATGTATCCGGCGAGATATCCCAAGCATAAATGTCAGCTTACCGGTTCGGACAAGACAATTCACCACTTCTGCTCCACGCAATGTCTATTCAACTTTCTTAAAGATCCTAAACCCTTTGTGAAACAGGATGTGAATCCTATAATGATATGGGTGACAGATTACCCCTCAAGTTCATGGATCAGCGCAAAGAGCGCTTACTACCTCGTGGGCTCAAAAGTCCAAGGGCCAATGGGTCTTGAAGCTCTTGCTTTTGACAAGAACGCGGAAGCTTTGGCCATGAGTCGTCAAGAAGGCGGAGAAGTGCTGATGTTCCCTGAAGTCAATATTGAGAAGATCAATATAAAGGAATGATCCATTGCTCCATGCAAAGGTTTATAGCGCAATCTTGGCTTTTCTTTTGCTCTGTTTCGGCGCAGTTTTACTGGATAGCCGGGAACGAGGTCATTCTGCGAGGCGGCTGCAGGATCTGGCAGCCATTTCTAAAGCGCTCCCATCGGCGGACCCTGGCATGGACAACTCGGCTCGCTATATTAGGCATCTTGGATTAAGCACTCCGGGATCAGCTTTTCCGGATTATCCCGGACAGCCTGATTATTTACCTTCGGGCATGATGTGGCCGCCTCCACTTTTTTTCGCGGGATCAGCCCCGCAGATTCCTTTGTTCAAACGGCAGGATTCCTCATTTGGAGGAATATCGAAATGATGTCGCTTTTGTACGCGGTAGATTTTGCTTTAAAGGGAATTCTTCGCCAAAAAGCTAAGAATTTCTCAATCACGGTCCTGTTTGCCCTTATTGTGTTTCTATTTTCCGGAATTGATTTTATATCCAATTCTCTATACCACGAAACCTTGAAAGCCCTGGCATTTCAGCCGTCTCTCATTATCCAAAATGTTAGAGCCGGTCGACAAGTTCCCATTAACTTGGTTGATATTCCAAAAATTTCGGAAATTCCCGGAGTATCCGATGTAAAAGGACGTGTTTGGGGATATTATTTCGATCCCTTTACAGGAGCAAACTACACAATCGTCGGGGATCCCGGGGATCTCAAGGAATTGTGGGATTTGAAAACGGTTTCTGTAGAACCACATTCATCAGAAACGGATGAATCGCTAATCAGGAGTGGTGAAGCCCTCATTGGCACCGGCGTCATGAAAATCAGACGTACTAGTCCTGGAGGCGTCTTGAACTTTCAAGATTACGCAGGCCGTCCGGTATCGTTGAAAGTTCGAGGAACGTTTTCCTCAAGCGTCTCGTTATGGACCCACGATCTTATTATACTCACCGAGGAAGACGCTCGGCGCCTCTTTGGACTCGATTCGGGAAACGCTTGGGACATAGCCGTGTATGTTCCTAATGAATTTGAAGTGCCAAAGGTTGGTGAGAAAATACTCCGCATTAATCCAGGCGCCCGCGTTATCGCTACAAATCAGCTAAAACGAACTTACGGGAGCTCATATGGGTTTAGAAGCGGTATAGTCTTAACCTTGAGCATCACATGTCTGCTCGCTTTTCTCATTTTGGCGTACGATCGGGTGGCTCGGCTATCTCAAAAGGAACAGCGTGAAATAGCTATTCTCAAGGCGATAGGATGGCAAACGGGAAATCTGATCCGCCTCAACATGCTTCAGAGCCTGATCCTTTCCTTGACGGGTTTTCTTATCGGGATCGTTGCAGCGTACTATTATGTCTTTGTTGTCGGCGCTCCGCAACTTAGAATCATATTTGCGGGATGGTCGGTTCTCTATCCTCCCCATCCCTTACCGCCTTCATTCGATCTCTCAAAAGTCTTTGGTCTGATGTTTCTCACCGTAGTGCCATATATCTCCGTGGGAATCCTTCCCGTGTGGCGATCTGCCGTCAGAGATCCGGAGGAGGTTTTTCGGGAGTGAATATTATCACAGTAGAAAAAGTCACCAAGACTTACAATCCGGGTAAACCAAACGAGTTTAAGGCTCTTCACGAGGTATCCTTAAAGATATCTTCCGGACAATGCGTCATTTTGGCTGGAGCAAGCGGTTCCGGCAAGACAACAATGCTGTCGCTGTTGGGCCTTATGAATAGGCCAAGCTCGGGGAGAATAACCATTCTCGGCAAAGAAACGACACTGCTGTCGGAAAACTTTAGAACATTATTTCGTCGCAGTCATGTTGGATTTATCTTTCAACACTTTCAATTGATAACCGATTTGAGGGTTAAAGATAACCTTGATCTTGTTTTGTATCCCGATGGAATACCTTTCAACACAATTAGAAAGCGGCGCACAGGTCTCCTGGAACGCTTCAATCTTGCCGCCAAGGCTAACGAAAAAGCTTCGATTCTTTCAGGTGGCGAGCAACAACGTTTGGCTATAGCTAGAGCGCTCATGAATGATCCCGAGATTCTGCTCGTGGATGAACCGACTGCGCATCTCGATACGGCGCTGTCTCACCAGGTGGTCGGTCTATTCCAAGATTTAAAGCTCAAAGGGAAAACTTTTATTATCGCGTCTCATGACCCGCTCGTCCTCACGAGCGGACTGGCAGAGAAGGTGATTCACCTTAGAGACGGCCGTATCATCCGACAGGTTTAAATGATCTGGAATTCATGGGTACTGGGACTGATCATTGGGCAATTAGCAACCACTGCGATCAATGCCGTCGCATTCGCTAATGCCCTGATAATTGTCCGAAATTGGGACACAAGTTCAATGTCCCCAATGCAACTTAGTCTGGAGCACCGTTCCGAGTTGATTGCCACAATTCTCGCATGCAGCTTGTTTTTTCAAGTTTTCTCGTTGTTGGTCTTTGAGGTAACGGCAAGATCCCTCGCTCCCTTTATTCCCGGAGCCATGTGTACGGTGGGGATACTCGAGGCTCAGCCACTCGGATGGCCGATTCTCTTTCTTAAACTGGCGGCTTTATTCTTGTATGGTTGGTGGATTGTTTCTAAACCACCTAGATAATCGGGTGGAAGGATTTCCGCTCACGAGATTAAAAAGCTGGTATCTCATTGCTCTCTTCCCCCTGGTCATAAGTGACCTTGTGTTGCAGGTTGCATTTTTCACGCGCCTAGATCCTGCGGTAATAACCTCCTGTTGTGGAGTAGTATTCGAGGTTGCAGGAGAAGGTTTTGGTTCGTCTCTAGCGTCGCTACCCCCTAAAATCACTATGCCGGCACTGTTGTTACTCATAGGCGCCTTGCTGTTTCTTACATTTACACCGGGACTACGTCGTACACGGAACAGGTACTTAGCCTTTGCATTTTGTTCTTTAGCGGGGCTGGTTTTGGGACTTTTGGGAATAGTCTCTTTTGTCGCTCCGTACGTATATATGATGCCTGCGCTGCATTGCCCATTCATTTTTCTGGATGAAGACTATTTTAACTACGGTTACTTGGTCTATCTTTCTCTTTTTCCCGCCTCATTCTTTGGTATGTCGACTGGAATACTGATTGCTCTAGAATGGAGATATCCATCACTAAAGGTGGTATCCACAGATAGGAAAGCTCGCTATTTGCAGTGGTCAGGCATATTTTGGCTGACATTCTTGGCAGCGGCTTATGGACCCATCGTAAAGTTCTGGATTATGGCCGGAGGCAAGGCCGATCTGTTTCAAGTGGGCTACTAAAAGCCGGAATGGATAACGGAGTTTACCGGCGCATAATTGCGCTTCACAATAGGAGGTCTCACGATGTTTCGAATAGTTCTTATTGGGAAATTTGGGAAACCCTTGCTTTCGCTTTTTGTATGCGCTTTTCTGCTCCTAGCCGTGTACAGCGCCTCTTGTGCCGAAGACATTCCCAAACCTGGAAAAGACGACCGTTGTCCTGTTTGTGGTATGTTTGTGTACAAATATCCCAAATGGGCTGCCGGTTTCGTTTTTCAGTCCGGAGCACGCTACTTCCACTGCAGCCCCAAATGTATGCTCCACAACCTACATCATGTTGCTAAGTATCAGCCCGGCGAAACACGTGACAATATCCTGACGGTGTGGGCTACTGAATACTACACTACGAAACAAACCAACGCTCGAGATCTGCTTTTTGTTACGGGAACAAACCTCGTCGGTCCCATGGGACTGGACGTTATTCCAGTCAAAGGGCAAGCCGCTGCTGAAAACTTGAAAAAAGATTATAATGGTGAGTTAATTCTTTCTCTTGATCAAATCACACCGGAAATCTTGGATGAGGTACGCAAAGGCAGATTTAAATAGAAAAACGGGAATTATTGTTGATCCGAAAGCTTGGGGTTTCCATTTCTTAGACTTGTTTACTTCGCCATTCTAAAAGCCGACGTTTGTTAGGAGCTAACCTCATTTTCGTTATTTTGGCTATTTTCATAACTAGATCTGATCGCAAGAGGCTATTCTTTAGTTTGTAAGGACAACTAAGAAGAGGCTCAAAACTTCAGTATCCGTGCTTCAACGAGCAACATTCAAAATTGTGGAGCCGAAGGCCGGTTTCAGCCTTTTGGCAGAGTGAAGAAAAAGGTTGACCCCTTTCCCGGCTCAGAATCAACCCACATTCGTCCACCGTGCCGCTCAATTATCGCCTTACAGGAAGCCAAACCAATACCCGTCCCACTGAGTTCGGAGGATTCGTGGGCTCTTTGGAAAAGTTCAAAAATACGGTCGACATAAGGCGGTTCAATTCCCCGACCGTTATCTCTTACCGAGAATTGGTTCTCAGACGAGAGAACTTGCAGGCCGACGTGTACCTTCAATGGATCGACGCCCCTGAACTTAATAGCATTCCCAATCAGGTTTTGAAAAAGTCGAATGAACTGAGATTTTCGGACAGGTAATTTCGGCAGAGAGTCGCTCGTCACGGCGGCCCCACTTTCTTCGATGGCCAAGCTCAAATTCTTTAAGGCCTGCGATAAGCACCAATTCAAATCAGTTGGTTCTAGTTCTTCGGTATCTGCCGTGACTCTCGAATAGGCTAACAAGCTTTGTACTAAGAAATCCATCCTTATAATGGTGTTAATGGCTCTGGACAGAAATGTTCTAGATTCTTGATCGAACACCTTCCCCATACGCCGATCCAACAGCTTGAGGTAGGCAGCTACTCCTACCAGTGGCTCCTTAAGATCATGGGCAGCCACAAAAGCAAACTGTTCCAAATCCTTGTTGCTGCGTTCCAGGGAAGTAGTTTTGTCCTTCAAAGCCGATTCTACCTTCTTTTGTTCGGTGATATCTCGGACGAAGAAAACCGATAGTTCTCTTCCTTCTGCGCTCTCGAATGTGATTGTGGAAATGGCGGCGGGAAATTTGGCGCCATTTTTTCGCTTTAGGTTTAGTTCGCCTCTGGTTCCCGAGCGCCATATCCTTGGCTCCAGAAACTCTAACCAACGTGGGTCTTCGCGATCAATCAATCCGTCTCGCCCAACTTGACGGATTTCTTCCTCACTCATCTCTAGTATAAGGCATGCTGCCGGGTTAGCCGCGAGCATTGTCCCATCAGGAGTGCTCAAAAGGATGCCGTCGAGAGAATGCTCAAATACGCTGCGGAATCTCTCTTCGCTCTCTCGCAGCGCGCATTCTATCTGCTTGCGGTCCGTGATCTCGCGGTTACTTACGCGTCTGCCCAGGTACCGACCCTCTTTGGTGAACACCAAACGGGATATATGGCCTATCCATCGCTCGCAACCATCCCGAGCGATGATGCGGAATTCCCCATGTGTTTCCTGGGGACCTTCAGCCGTCCTCCGTATACTTTGGAACAGATCTTCATAGATACCCGCATCTTCGGGATGAACTATGCGATTGAGGAGAGTGGAATCATTTACAAATTCCTCGGGTCGGTAGCCCGTCACGCGTTCGCACGAGGGAGACATATAAACAATGTTCCCATCCGGATCCGCCCAGTACTCCCAGTCGTAGGTCCAGTCCGCCACTATGCGGAATTTTTCCCGACTCTCCTGCAGCTCTTCCTGGGCGACAAGTTCCCTTTTGGCTTTTTCTCTGCTCTCCATGGATCGGTTCCTTTCAGATCGGCTTCGGATACCCGTCACTCGATGATCACCTCATAAAACTGTGGAGATGGGTTGCCGTCGAACAATGGCCCGACACGTTCGGCGGCTTCGTCGTGGGCGGGACTGTTGTGCATGGCCATGAAGGTTTCCTGAGTCTCGTGTTCCACTATGGCGGCATAATTGCCTTCCTTTAGAGGCTTCAAAAGACGGCGAGCCACAAAACCATTGTAGTTTGCAAATGTTTTGTTTGTCCAGGCAAACCACTCCAGAAAGTCAGCATCCTTTCCTGGTTTGATCGGCGGAAAATTGATAATGACTACGAACATGTCACATACCTCCTTTGTTGGTCATTGTCGGTATTGAATGGCTTGCCCCCGACATCTATGGTTGAAAACTCCGACGCCAAGACATCATCAACGCAATCTACCTTCATTCAGACTACAAGGAGTAAGGATAGTCGATTTAGTACGATTTGTCCTGTCTAAACAACTTCTCCGAAGGTATTATTTCCGACGCGTTCTCACGAATAGTTCCAATGAAATCATCAGATGGAAAAATGATGTGGCGCTTAGATGCCCGGCTTCGCCTCTTAGCCTGAGCCGGCATCCTGTTATGATTACTTTCCTAATCAATGTGTTTGTCAAGTTCAATCTTGCCATTGGGATCAGGAAACATTTCTTCAGCGCCGGCGCCCTGTGATTTACAATTCAACGTACTGTGCGCACGAGCTAATCTCCTAGACAGATTTCGATTGAACGGTCAGGCCAGGGTCTTCCTGAACCTTCTGGAGGCAAGTCCGAGAGTAAACACTCCCATCATCGTCAACGCCGCCATTTGTGGCCAGAGAATGTTCATCCCGACTCCTTTCAAGAAGATGCCTCGGATGATCACCAGGAAGTACCGTAGCGGATTGAGGAAGGTGAGCCACTGAACCAACTCAGGCATATTGGCGATCGGAAACATAAAGCCGGACAGAAGCACTGCTGGGAAATAAAAGAAGAAGGTACTCATCATTGCCTGTTGCTGAGTTTGGCTGACGGTCGAAATGAGCAGGCCTACCCCCAATGTAGTCATGAGGTACAAGCCGGTGGACAGAAAGAGCAACAGTAAATTACCTCTTATCGGCACTTCAAACCAAAACACTCCGATTAACGTGATTACTATCACGTCCGCAAAACCAATGAGTGCAAACGGGAGGGTCTTTCCTAAAATGAACTCCGCAGGTGAAATGGGCGTGACCATTATCTGTTCCATGGTCCCGATCTCTTTTTCACGGACGATGGCCATGCTGGTGAGCATCAGGGTTATAAGCATCACGATTATGGCAATCACGCCGGGCACGTAAAAATTTCGACTTTCCAGGTTTTCGTTGAACCAGGCGCGGGTCTGCATCTCGACATGCCCAGGCTTTTCGAAGGAACCCCGCAGTCGAGTGAACCGTGTGATGAGAACTTTTTGAGAAAATTTTAGGGCAATTTGCGCACTATAATTGAGCACAATCCCGGCCGTATTGGAATCCGTTCCGTCCACAATCAGTTGCATGGGCGCTGTACGCCCTGCACGCAACTCATCACCAAATCCCTTGTTGAAGCGCAGGACGACCGAAACCTCACCGCGATCGAGCAACTCACGAGCCCGGTTTTCGTCATTCACATATTCGGCGACGTCGAAATATCCTGACTCGACAAAGCGGGCTATGAGTTCGCGACTCGCTCTGCTGTTGTCAAGGTCATAGATCGCTGTGGCAATATGATTGACATCAGTCGTGACTGCGTACCCAAATACGAGGACCTGGATAATGGGCATCATGAAAATAACGCCCTTCATCTTCGGGTCTCGAAAAATTTGTATGAACTCTTTGATCAACATTTCTTTGATGCGGTCAAACATTGCTACTCCAGCTTCTTTTTGAACTTTTTGTTGGCCAGAGCTACCGTGACCGCTCCGAAGACAGTCAAGAGTATCGCCTCCATCGCGAGGATCTCCAAACCTATGCCTTTGAGGTAGATGCCCTTAAGAAGACTCACAAAATATTTAGCTGGGATCAGATAAGTGATTACTTGAATCGGCTTCGGCATATTGCCGATAGCGTACATAAAACCGGATAATAAAAATGACGGAAGAAAAGTCAACACCATCGCCAACTGGCTGGCCAATAATTGGCTCTGGGTAACGATACTGATAAGCAAACCTAGAGACAAGGCGCCGGCAAGGAAGATTGCGGCCATGCCGAACAGGAGCGCGGGACTGCCGCGCAGCGGCACTTGAAAAAGAAACTCCCCCATAAGGACCGCCAACAGTACATCGAACATGCCGATGGCAAAGTACGGTATGAGCTTTCCAAGAATTAATTCCCGCCCCTTGACCGGAGTAGCGATCAGTTGCTCCATTGTCCCTTGTTCCCACTCACGGGCCACAGTTAACGATGTCAGAAGAGCGGCAATCACCATCATGATCACAGCGATAAGACCGGGGATAATATAGTTTTTGGATTCCAGGTCCGCGTTGAACCACGCCCGTGACCGTAGGTCCAGCGGCACGCTCACCTTACGGCCTTGGGTACGCCGAAGCTCGCTGAATGCAACATTCTGCGAATAGGTTTGCGCAACCGCGTCCGCATAGCCCATAGCTATGGTTGCTGTGTTGGAATCACTCCCATCCACTATCATCTGGATCGGAGCCGTTCGCCCACCTTCTATCCTTCCCGCGAACTTCACGGGAATGATCAGAGCAACACCGGCTTCTCCTGAATCTATGGCCCTCTCTACTTCTCCATAGCTATGGACGTAACCCTGAACCGAAAAATAACGTGATCCCTGAAACCGGCTTATAAAATCCCGGCTTGCCTGGGATTGACTCTGGTCCCAGATCACCAGCGGCACATTATCAACGTCAAGCGTCAAGGCATAACCGAATAGCACGAGAAGGAGCATTGGTATTGCAATGGCCATTGCAATGCTTCGCGGGTCCCGAATTATATGGGTAAATTCCTTGCCGGCTATGGCCCAAACTCGCCGCAGCTTCATTGCGATACCTCTTGCTGTGGCTGTTCAGCTCTGTCGCGTGCTTCGATAAGGGAGACAAAGACGTCCTCCAGAGACGGGACGATCTCTTCCAGCCGCTGCACCTTGTAACCCTGGGCGGCAAGATGATTCTGAATGGCGTCTGTGGCTACTGGAGCGTCGTCTGTCACAACGTGCAATCCATTGCCGAACAGTGCGACTTCTTTAACGGAATTAAGTTTCTCAATCTCGCCCATGGCATCTTGAGGCCGCTCGCACAAGACCTCCAGGATCTGTTCGTGCATGGAGTCCATCTTGAGCGATTCGGGGGTCCCCCCTGCTATCAGTTCGCCTCGATAGATCAAGCCTAATCGATCACAATACTCCGCCTCGTCCATATAGTGAGTGGTCACAAACACCGTAACACCCTTTCCGGAAAGCTCGTAAATCAGATCCCAAAATTGTCGACGGCTTATGGGATCTACTCCGGAGGTTGGTTCGTCGAGGAAAATGATTGGGGGCTCGTGCAGAATGGCGCAGCCAAGAGCCAGACGCTGCTTCCACCCGGCGGAAAGAATGGCCGTTCGAGAGTGCCGATGTTCTTTAAGACCGGCCATTTCGATCACCCATTCCTTACGCTCTTTTTTCTTTTCGGGGGAAATGCGATAGATCCCGCTGTAAAAGTTGATGTTTTCCTCAACAGTCAAATCCTGGTACAGCGAGAATTTCTGACTCATGTACCCAATATGGGACTTAATTTTCTCGGCCTGGGTAAAGATGTCGAAGCCCGCAACTGTGCCATAGCCGTCGCTCGGGGCCAGAATACCGCAGAGCATGCGGATTGTGGTGGATTTTCCCGCGCCGTTGGGGCCAAGAAAACCGAAGATTTCTCCCGGAGAAACTTCAAAGCTCACGCGATTCACCGCGATGAAACTACCGAAACGTTTTTCCAGATCCTTTACAACAACAGCCTTTTCAGATCCGCCGGCGTTGATGATCCTCTCCTCCTTCTTGTGCTGACAAGACGGACACGAAAACATCCTCGAGGGAAGGTTCAATGGGCCGGATGCCTGTCAGCTTCAGTCCCGCCTCTGCTATGAGTGTTTTCACCTCTGTCGACGTTTTCTCCGGGTCCTGTGTAACCACATGAACACGATCACCAAAAAGCCCAACCGATTCAGATGCTAATCGTTCTCGCAATATCGAAGTAGCCCTGCGCGGCTCCGCGACCCTGATCTCCATGATGGTTCCACGCATGAGCCTCTTCGCCTCATCCGGTGTTCCGCACGCAAGAAGTTTGCCTCTGTGGACGAGCGCCAGGCGGTTGCATCGCTCCGCCTCGTCTAGGTACGCGGTTGAAACAAAAATCGTCACCTTTTCTCCAAGCAATTGATACAGAATGTGCCAAAAGTCGCGTCGCGAGACAGGGTCCACTCCGTTGGTGGGTTCATCCAGGAAGAGCACCTTTGGGGCATGGATCAGTGCGCAGGCCAAACCAAGCTTCTGTTTCATACCACCGGACAAGTTGCCGGCCAGACGCTGCTTAAAAGGCGTCAAGTTGCTGAATGCGAGCAAACGGTCGATGGTTTCTTTGCGGCCGCGCTGAGGCACTTCGTAAATATCGGCGTAAAAATTGATGTTTTCCATTACGCTAAGGTCCGGATAAAGGCCGAATTTTTGGCTCATATACCCAATCTTTTCTTTGATGACCTCAGCTTCATGAGAAACATGATGCCCGGCTACCCAAGCATCACCGGAAGTGGGGTCCAGAATTGCCGTCAAAAGTCGCATTATGGTTGTTTTTCCAGCCCCGTCAGGTCCAACAAGGCCAAATATTTCTCCATCGGACACGCTCAATGTGAGACTGTCAACCGCTACCAAGTTTTTGAAAGATTTTGTAAGCGCCTCAGTTCTGATGGCGGCGATCATTGGTTTCCCTCTCCCAACAGAATTGCCGCGTCCGCCGGCATGCCGGGCTTCAGTTCCATCTTAAGATTTGTGATAGCGATCTTCACGCGATAGACAAGTTTTACACGTTCTTTTTCAGTCTGAACCTGCTTGGGAGTGAACTCAGCCTCGGAGCTAATGAAGTTGATGCGCCCTTCGTAAACTTTGCCGGGATAGGTATCGGTGGTTACTCGAGCCTCTTGGCCGAGCTTTACACGGCCGAGATCAGTTTCGTCAATGTATGCTCTGACCCAAACATTCTCCAGATCCCCAACCGTCACCACCGGGGTGCCCGCTACGATATATTCGCCGGATTCAACATTTTTTGACAGCACCACTCCGGAGATGGGAGACACCAGAGTCCCGTAGCCGAGACGCATCTCGACCAGCTTCAACTGTTCCTTGGCCTGTTGGACTCTAGATCGAGCCTGATCGATCTTCTCCTGACGGGGGCCTTTTCTCATGAGGATCAACTGCTCCGAAGCCTCTTGCCACTTGGCCTTGGCTACTTCATATTCCGTCCTGGTTTGGTCGTATTTTTGGGTTGAAATGGCCTTCTGTTCATACAGTTCTTTTTGTCTCAAAAAATCCGCTTCCGAACGATCCGCATCCGCCTTTGTCCTCCTCTCCACCGCTTCGGCCTGAGCAATCTCTTCCGGTCGAGACCCTGCTTCAAGTTCAGCAAGTTCTGATTGCGCCATCTGCACTTCCGTCTTGCGTACAGCCACTTCTTGAGCGAGTTCAGAGGTATCCAGACGAGCGACCAGCTGTCCGGCTTTGACCGTTTGCCCCTCATCAACCAGTCGTTCTTCAACATGCCCCGGAATCTTGAAGCTCACTTCAACATCCGTCACCTCGACGTTGCCGGAAACCCGTATGACATTAGGGTCGTTGTATGAGCGGGATAAATAATACTTGTAACCCAATACCACCAACACCAGGACCAAGGGCGACAAAATAAGCAGCTTTTTCTTGTTCATGAGATCTATTACTCTCCAAGCATGGATTCCCTAGCGGTCGACCGAGCTTTGACAGGGTGACGACAGCGCCTTTGCCTACTGCCGGGCAGCGTTTTTAGAGGGTCCGCAAAGCGCTCTTATTTGTTAAGCTTCAATTTGAGATACTCTCCGATTAGTATTGCGGTCGGGTATGAAACTTCCTCTTCGGTCTGTGCATGCAGTATCAGTTTTTCGGCAAAGTGGGCATACTCCATTTTATTTTCTTTCTTTGCCACGTCGGATAGCGTTTTGAGAGCTGCCACTATAGCTTTGTGCTCTTCGACCATCTCGTGAAGCTCGGATTTTAATCTATCCGTCAAGGCAAGAACATCCCCCATTTTCGGCGTAACTTTGCCCTCCGCTAGGATAGGTAGCAGCCCGAGCGGCGGTAGCGCATATTCTTCTTCTTTCACAAAATGCGGATGCATGATTCTGGCAACGGCCATTGCAGCGTCGCCGATCCTGCCACCCACTTTGGTGGCCGCGGCGAGTTGTGAGTGCAGTTCTTCGTGTTCCAATTTCAGTGACAAAGGCGTCTTGAATTCCATGTCTTCATCTCCTTTTTTTCAATGGTGATTTTCCCTGTGTAATTCGACCCGTTCGAATGAGTGAAAATGCCTCTCCACATCCTTGTTTGGCGCCCAAAAGAGCACAAGATTGATGTCACCCGCATCCAGTGCACTTTTGGCTGGCTTTGACAAGCGAACCGGCCATCATGTCGCTATGAGCGGACACGTATACGCAATGGATTAAAGCGATCACGGCTCAGATTGCAGTGATCGCAACGACAATTGCGATCTTGCTGAAAAGGCTTTTCATTTTTAAACTCCACCCGTTAACACGAAAGTTCCATAATAGTTCATTTGTTTGACGCTTCATCTTGAACACGCGGCTGAAGAAGCTCGACAAACAATGGCCATGTCTGCTGAATATGGTTGTTAGGGTCAAATTCTCTGTCCTTGATCTGTATGAGAATTACAGAGGAAGTTATTAATCCCAAGAACATCACCGCGCCGGTTCGAGGTTCAATATCTGGTCTGATCTGCCCCTCTTTTTGACCA
>JBBSBY010000094.1:0-12844 GCA_038250835.1 Desulfomonilales bacterium
CCTAAAAAATATCCGTTTTGTCATGACTGGAATTACTCACCCCGGCAATATCGGCGCAACAGCGCGGGCCATGAAAAACATGGGGTTGAGCAAACTGGTTATCGTGGATTCAGCGGACTTCGGACCGTCAACCGACGCCTTTAGTATGGCTTCAGGAGCGTATGGAATTGTCGAAGCGGCGCAGGTTGCCGAAACTTTGGAGGAAGCCCTGGTCGGCGCAATAATGTCGATTGGAACCTCAGGAAGACTTAGCGGTCAACGGCTACACGCAAAGACACCTGAAGAACTGATCCCGGAATTGCTCTCAAAGGCGCAACTAGGCAAAGTTACCATAGTATTTGGTCGGGAGTCTCGCGGTCTCACAAACGACGAAATGAAGCTATGCACCCATCATCTAATCATTCCGACTGCTTCCGTTTTCGCTTCTATGAATGTCGCGGCAGCGGCGGCCATTGTCGGGTATGAAATATTCAAGGTAAGCTCCAGGCCTGTGGGCTTTCAAGCAAAAAAGTTCACGCCGGCTTCGTCGGAAGTTCGTGAACAAATGTTCGATCATATTGAACAAACTTTGCTTCAAGCGGGCTTTCTTAACGGCAAAAATCCCCTACGGATGATGAGAGAAATAAGACGGATACTAAACGGCGCCGATCTCGATGACAGAGACGCAACCATCATCAGAGGCGTTTTCCGCAAAATCGGTAATATGATAAGAATTTCGAATGAGAGGAAATCATCTGAGGAGTAGGATGCTCTTTCTTGTTTGTCCTTTTATTGATCCCGTGCTCGCCCGAATTGGACCCTTGGAGATTCGTTGGTATGGGTTTATGTACCTGCTGGGATTTGCCGCCGCATACTTTGTAATCAAGTCGGAGCTTCGGCGAAAGAACGGACCCATTCCCCCTGATAGAGCCGACGATTTTCTCTTCTATTTAATCATGGGCTTACTAATCGGGGCGAGGGTAGGTTACGCTCTTTTTTACAATTTTGACGCTTACTTAGCGGCTCCATGGGAAATCCTCATTGTCTGGCACGGAGGCATGAGTTTTCATGGCGGCCTTATTGGAATGGTCGCGTCCGGATATATCTTCACTCGAGCCAGGCACGTTGATTTCATGAGCCTTGCCGACATCGGCGCTTTGGCTGGGCCTATCGGTCTCATGCTTGGTCGCATCGGCAACTTTATCAATTGTGAATTGTACGGACGAGTAACCACCGTGCCCTGGGGAATAATCTTTCCGGGCGCAGGCCCTCTGCCACGCCATCCATCTCAGCTATATGAATCCCTTTTCGAGGGTCTAATATTGTTTATCATCTTGTGGTTGTTACGCAAAAAAACTACTAAACACGGTCAGATTTTAGCTGCATTCCTTATTCTTTATGGTATTTTCCGGTTCCTGATCGAATTCTTTCGGGAGCCCGACCCGCAGTTGGGTTTCCTATTTCAATGGCTTACTATGGGGCAACTTTTATGCGCATTCATGATTATTCTAGGAACCGGCCTGTTGATATATTTAAGTATTTATGGAAAGTCGGTCGATTACCCCGGGCTTCCTCGCGAATAGTATCTGTGTTCCGTATATTTAACAAATACCTTTTCCGACTGTTAGGAACTGAACCCATGATGAATATCAAATTATTTGGCGTAACTAAAGTTTTTATCATTATCTCGATAGGCGCCGTCACCTCAGGTATGCTTGTTTATTTACCCGGGAATCTTCAAGCCAAAGACTTGGACCAGCGGGCCATTCTATCTCGTAATTTTGAAATTATCCCTCCCGAGCTGCCCATGCAAACGGCAAGGAGCGATTCCCCGGAACCATCGGCCAAGAGTTCGGAATCGACTGCAACCCAGCCGGATTCAGCAGGAGCGACATCACAATCTTCAATAGATAATTCACAGTCGAAAGCTGAAAAAACAGAGAGTAAGAAGAGTAAACCTAATGCGAATAGGAAAAATGCTGGATCTTTGCCAGAAAATATCCCATCAGCAAATAATACTCCCGGCATGGATGCCAGGAAGTTACAATCCGAAAATAATAAAAACACTGCGGAAACCACCAGCGCGGATAACAAAAATGCTGCGGAGATTAAGGCGCCTGTAGAGCAGGCGCCCACAAATGCGTCCGATAATCCGCAAAGCAATCCGCCGGTAAATACAACGGACCGGACTGCTGAAAAAAAGGCGGACACGAAAGCTGAGGCTGAAAAGCCTGATGCCGACGCTCAGGACCAGGATCCCTCGGCAACATATAAAGACGCTGTTGAGCTTACCAAGTCCGGCGCAGATGCGGAGGCTCTGGCAAAATTTGAATGGATAATTCAAAAAGGTCAATCCATCGAACAGAAACTGCTAGCTTCAGCGTTGTCTCAGGCGGCGGTAATTAGAAACCGCGGCCATTCATATAAAGAGGCCGAAACCTATCTGGATAGAGCGATCGCAATAAATAAAACATTAAAGAACGCTCGAGCCAGAAGCGTGGACATGCTGTTTATGGGGCGCGTTCTTATGGCCCAGGCTCGATATTCCGAGGCGCTTAAATATTTCGAAGAAGGTATTCGCTTGCTTCCGGCGTCAGAAGCCGCCGAAGCGCCAAATGCGTACAAAAATGCGGCTTTGTGTCATTTACGCAATCAAAGTCCTAATGAAGCTTTATCGATGTACCAGAAAGCTTTGTCAGGATACGGGAAGCTTGGCTCGGAATTAGAAGTCGCGGCTATTCACAATGAAATGGGCGAGTTGCTCATTTCCAAGTCCGATACAAAAGGCGCCGGCGCTGCTTTCAAGAAGGCCGAAAAGATTTATCGTGATCAGAACAAAGCAAAAGAGTTATCGGAAACCCTATTCAGAATAGCCTACCTCGATCAACTTTCAGGTGACGTTTGCTCTGCTCAAAAAGCTATAGAACAGGGGCAGGCGGCCTATGGCGGCGCCGATAGTTCCGACGCTTTGCCCCTCATGGTTAAAGGGATGGCGGCTCAGAACGAAGGCAAAATAGCGCTGGCCGTGAAATACCTGAACGACGCTTTGACGCAGTACCAGAAATCGTCCGACCGCCAAATGATCCCTCGAGTAAGACTGTCTTTGAGCAATGTTGAATTGGAGAGGGCTCGTTTTACTCCTGCGTTGGAACTGGCCGGCAGAAGTTTGGAAGAATTCCGAAGCTTGGGCGCCGCTTCCGGAGAAGCCGGAGCCCTACAGGTAATTGCCGATGTATATTTCAGGCAAGGTTTCGTGCAGAAATCCCTGGAATACGCGAATGAGTCGGTAAACTTGGCCCGCAAAACAGGCGCCAAGAATCGATTGATTATTTCAGATATACTTCTTTCAGATATCTACACCGGAATGGGTGATTCGGAATCTGCCGCAAAAGCTTTGAAAGAGGCTATCGCAGAAGCTAAACAAACCGGCAATCACCGTTTGCGGGCTCAGCTTAAATTGGCGCTCGCCAGATTCCGACTTTCACGAGAGTCTCTGGACAAAGCGTTACACGACGCAGTGGACGCTCGAAAGGATTTCGCTGAACTGAACGATAAACGCGGCTTAGCGGACAGTGAACATATAATGGGGCTGATCTATGAGCTTCGTGGTGAGTCCGACAAAGCCCACACATTATTGCAACAAGCTTTGACTCAACATTCGGCGCTATGGGATCGCTTTTCTGAAGGCCGTGGATTGACGGCGTTGGGCGTGCACTACAAGAACGCCGGTGATTATGATAAAGCCCTGGAATACTTCCAGAAAGCAGTGGATCTCCGTAAAGGAATCGGCGACCTTAGAGGATACGCCGCAACCCTGGCAAATATCGGCAATCTGTTGAGACACAAGAACAGAATTTCGGAGTCCTCCAAGAATTTGGAACAAGCTCTGACCATTTATCGTGAAGTGTTGGACAAAAAGGGTGAAGCGGATATCCTGACGAATTTGGCTAATGTGGAAGCGGCGCGAGGCCAACAATCGTCTGCGCTGGAAAAATATACGTCCGCAATGAATATACACAAAGAGACTCAGGATAGTCGCGGAATCGCCACTGATATGGTTGGAATGGGCAAAATATACCTAACGCGTGGGGATCTAGCGAAAGCCGCGGAGTGCCTCGACGAAGCTGAAAACGCAAACAAACGCATCCACAATCCAAAGGGCGACATTGCAATCCTTTCAGAACTCTCGATGCTGCAAAGAGCAAAAGGCGCCCACAAGCAATCCATAGCCACATTGGAACGGGCGCTGGAACTTGCTAAAAAAAGCAAGGACGCTCAGGCGGTGTCCTCATTAAATCTCAAAATGGCCGTTTTGTTTGAGGATTCGGGAAATTATCCCAAAGCCGCTGCATTGCTTAATGAGACGCTCGAAACAATGAGGAATTTAGGAGATAAAAAGGGCGAGCTTTGGGCTTTGGGAGGTATAGGAATAATTCAGGCAAAGCAGGAGGACTACGAAAATGCCCTCGTGAATCTCCAAAAAGCTTCAAAGTTGAGGAATGAGTTGGGCATCGCCCCAAACCAGACTCGAGATCTGGATTTTTACATGGGCGAAATCTATGAAGGATTTAGAGAATACGAACGGGCGCTGGAGCACTATCAGAAAGCCCTTGTGGATGCTCAATCTCCAGGTAATGATGTGGGCGCGGGGCGTATCTACGACCGCATTGCCGACATCTACTATAAAATGGAAGAGTATCCGAAAGCTAAAGATTTCTATGAAGACGCATTGCGGGTGCACATTGAACTCAAAAACATCCAAAAACAAAAAGTGGAATTAGTAAGAATAGGGGATATTCTAAGTAAACAGGGCGAAATGGAATCGGCGTTGAAGTTCCAACAGCGTGCTCTGGGACTCGCCACGGACACACAGGATACACGAATGCAGGGTCGTGTGTTGTCCAGAATCGGGACGCTTAATCAAGTGCTGGGTAGGCCCAAGCAGGCGTTGGAGAATTATCGGGAAGCGCAGGACATAAGGACCGGTCTGGGTGATAAGCGCGGAGTGAGCGAAAACTTGCTGCAAATTGCTCTGGTGACATCGAATCTCGGGGATTTCGATTCAGCGGTAGCCGACTTGAAAAAGGCGTTTGAAATCGCCCATTGTTCCGAAGACAGAGGAGTTCTGTGGAAAGCCTACTTCATCATGGGCAGAGCCCTTGAAAACAAAAACAAGCTGGGTGAAGCTCTTGAATCCTACAGAAAAGCCATAGCCGTCCTTGAATCAATGGAGGCCGATATAATTGAAGAATCCGATGAGGATGATTTCATATTTGGCGGCAGATCAGCCCTATTCGATACTGCGCTTCGGGTGCTGATGAAGCTGGCCCGCAGAGATCCCCAGGGAGCCTACGACAACCAGGCCCTTAGAATAGTTGAGAAATTAAAGGCCGCTGAATTTGAAAATACTCTGTCCCGAATTAACGTGGACAACTTCTCGGATTTACCCCAGGAGCTGCTTATTAAGGAAAAAAGCCTCAGATTCAATTTGCATAAACTTAACATCAGGATTTCAGAGGAGCTTTCCAAAGGCGCACCAGGAAAGGCCGGTCTTCAGAAGCTGCTGGACGAACGACGCTCGAGGGAAAAGGTTTTTCACGCCCTAAAAGAAAAGCTCTTGAAGGATTATCCCGACTACGCCGAGCTTCGTTATCCAAAGCCCGTTTCCGTGCACCATCTACAAAAGAATGTCTTGGACCCGGATGAAGCGGTGCTTGAATATATTGTCACAAGAAGCAAAACATATATCTTTGCAATAGATAAACACCGGTTTTACACGTTTTCCGCCGAATACTCAGGCAAAGATCTGGAACGGGATGTGGATAGCCTGACTCGGCCATTGCAGCGAGCAGATACTTTGGCTAGTTGGGACCCATCAATTTCATACAAGATTTATTCAAAGCTCGTGCACCCCATCGAGGCTTTTCTTATCGGTAAGAAGGCTGTTGTGATCATTCCGCACGGACCTTTATCTCGTCTTCCCTTTGAAATACTCGTGGATTCAAAAAGTCACGCCAATAAAAGATTTTGGTCGGCAAATGACAAGCCCAGTTATTTAGTGGAGAAATACGCGTTTTGTTATCTTCCTTCCTTGTCGGCGCTGAATCAACTGCGATTACGGGACAAGAAAAGTCGCCCCGGCTGGAATCTCGTAGCGTTCGGCGACGCCGTTTATCAGGATCCGGATAAAAAACGGGAGCTTAATCCCGGCGCCGAAAAAATTGTGGCTGCGCTTGCCGGCGCCTCCAAGAACAACCGTAATCAGGAGTTAAAGCCTCTACCGGGCGCCAGACGAGAAATTACTGAGATCGTTAAGATTGTCGGGGGGTCAACCCAAACGTATTTTGGTAAAGAAGCCACCGAAACTCTATTTAAGAAGGTCGATCTCAGCCGATACAATTACATACACCTGGCCACTCACGGAGTGCTTCTTTCCGGCAGCGGCAAAGCTCAACAACAGCCTGCGGTGGTCTTTTCCTTATTTGGCGACACCGACAACGACGGTTTTCTTCAAATGGGTGAGGTGTTCGGCCTCAATTTAAATGCTGATCTCGTAGTGCTGTCTTCCTGCCAAATTCCAACTCGAACGGCCCAGGGCGAGGGCGGCTCGCCTTTTGGATTGGCGCGGGCTTTCCTGTTCACAGGGGCGGAATCTGTAATGATGAGTATGTGGCAAATCAATGATGATAACGCTGCTCGCTTGTTTGTCGATGTTTACCGCAATCTAAAGGAATTTTCCAAAGCGGAATCTTTGCAAAAGGCTAAACTGAATCAGCTCGGCGCAACGGGGACTTCTCACCCGTATTATTGGGCGCCGGTAGTTCTTGTTGGCGACTGGCGAGTCAAAGCCACACAAACGCCGTACAAACCCGGAGTTGAAGAGTCCGGCTTCAAGGGTGTTTCAAGCTGGCGTAAATTTCTGAGCATGTAATGATCAAAATAGGTTTGTCGATTGTAGTCATATTTTTCGCGACTACCACACAGGCTCCAGCGTTGAACTGCGGCTCAGCTACAAAGGAGCTTGCCAAACTGAGAAACCAATATAGACTTCAGGCCGGCGTCTCTAGCAATGAGAGGCGCAGCAGCTTTGATGATCTTATGAAAATACTCGATAAAATCGTAGCTCTGAAAGAAGAAATGCGTAAATCTAATTGTAAAATACCTCCAAGAAATTGAAAGCCGAACGGAGTTCCATCATGACGAGTGACATTCACGAGGCCGCTGAACTCATGGCAAAATCCCAGAACATTGTGGCTTTCACGGGCGCGGGTATATCAACGGAATCAGGTATCCCTGACTTCAGATCTCCGGGTGGAATCTGGTCTAAGTATAATCAGGATGATTTAACCTACCAAAGATTTAGATCTCACGAGAAATACAGAAAATTATATTGGGAGTATGATCAGACTCGCTACCCGGCAATGCGTGACGCCTCACCCAATGCGGCGCACACGGCAATGGTGGAACTCGAAAAAATGGGAAAGCTCAACGCCTTGATCACCCAGAATATCGATGGATTACACCACAAGGCCGGCAGCTCACCCGATATCATTTTTGAACTCCACGGTACGGTGCATAAGGTAAACTGTTTGGATTGCCATGAGTCGCTTGAACGTGAGGAACTCATGGATGAAATGCTGCGTGAAGGCGTGGAGGTTCCCTACTGCAAAAAGTGTGGTGGGCCTCTGAAATGCGCCACAATAGCCTTTGGTCAATCGTTGCCGTACGACGTCCTTGAAAAAGCGTTCTACCATGCTTCGCACTGTGATTTGTTTCTCACCGTGGGGTCATCACTTGTGGTTCAGCCGGCAAACGGTTTGCCGCTCACAGCCCGGCGAGCCGGCGCAAAACTTATCTTAATTAATATGTCCTCGACGCCCTTCGACACCGATATGGATGTTATACTTAAAGGTCAAGCCGGAGAAACAATGCGGCTGTTGATGAACAAGGTGAAAGAAATTTTGCGGGAGAGATCATAAATCAATTCCTCAGAAGAGGATATTATAAGGTTTATCTAAGATTCTAGCTGAATAGAGCCTGTTACTGGTCGTCCCAGAGCCGGCTGGGACCCAGTTTTTCCTGGATACCGGCTTGCGCTGAATGACGATGATTAGCTTTACATACATGACGAAGCTTATAGCTTTAAGTCATTTCGATAGCCCTGATTGAAGACACAAACATTTTATTGGTGACTACTTGCGAGAATTACGACGCTTTCGAGAACCAGTACAAGAATGCTCTGCAATTGACAAGAGTTGGCTAAACAATCCAGTTCAAATAGCAAAAGGCTGTTCCCAGAGTATATCTGAGAACAGCCCTCCTGTTTAATATCAAATCACAATAACAATTAGGCGCCGGCGCCTGAAAATGCATTCAGGGAACGCCAAAGAAACTAATCTTAACGCTTCGAGAATTGGAAGCTGGCTCGGGCCGCT
Organism: Desulfomonilales bacterium; assembly: GCA_038250835.1. Taxonomy (GTDB): domain Bacteria; phylum Desulfobacterota; class Desulfomonilia; order Desulfomonilales; family Desulfomonilaceae; genus JBBSBY01. The sequence goes on from JBBSBY010000094.1 coordinate 8,415, forward strand.
TTCTTGCCGTATTTTTTACGTTCTTTTACTCGAGAGTCACGAGTAAGAAAGCCTGCGCTTTTCAGGGTCGGCCTGAAACCGGAATCAACAGCCAACAAAGCCTTGCTTATACCGTGTTTGATGGCGCCCGCCTGACCCGAAAGGCCGCCACCGGAAACATTGACGGATATATCGAACTTGCCCACCGTCTGAGTAAGTTCAAACGGTTGCATAACGACCATTTTTGAGGTTGCTCGACCGAAATAGGTGTCCATGGGTCTATCGTTGATAACAAGGTTCCCTGAGCCGGGTTTCAGCCAAACACGAGCGATGGCGTTCTTTTTCTTTCCTGTAGCGTAAAAGCGCTCTTCATTCATAACAATCTCCAATTAAAAAGCGTATGTTTCCGGCTGTTGAGCTTCGTGTGGATGATTTTCACCCGGGTAAACTTTAAGCTTGGATAGTTGAGCTCTGCCGAGTGTATTTTTTGGCAGCATACCGCGCACCGCAAGCCAAAATACCCTTGTGGGTTTTTCCTTGAGCATCTTTTCCGCTGATGTGGCTCTTAGGCCGCCTTGATAACCACTATGATGATAGTATATTTTGTCTTGAAGCTTTTTCCCGGTGAGGCGCACCTTGTCGGCATTTATTATGATGACGAAATCACCGCTGTCCATGTGAGGAGCAAATTGAGGTTTGTGCTTTCCTCTTAGGATTCTGGCGGTTTCAGCGGCAACTCTTCCAAGGACCTTATCTTTAGCGTCAATGACGAACCATTTTCTTTCAACTTCCCCGAATTTAGGGGTCCAGGTTTTCATGCGCACACCTCTATACAATGTAAACATCAATTTTTAACACGCAGCCCTGCGCATGTCAAGAACCAAACGGCAAAACTCGAGCAAAAACGTCTTCGTTTCGTCCTAATCCCATCACGCCCGGACCTTTGATGTCTTCGATTGTCTCTGAAGTCTAAGACCGTCTAATAACAACATAGCTCTTAGGCACGGAATCGTCATGGGGTCCTACTTTTGCATTTTGAGCGTATGAGTTGATTTTGTCTATGGAAGGGTTCTCAATTGGCGGCTAAACTAATTCATTTCCTTGTAGTTAATCCCTAAAGCGGATTGCAACTCCGCAAACACGGCGTTCGATTCACCCATGGATTTAATCCGGTTGATTCTCGCTTCCAGTGTGTCGGCATATGCCTCTTCCGCCAACAGCTTCTGGGCGTCCTTCATTTGGACTCTAGTGGAAACCACATTGTGCATCTTTTTCGTTGCGTCTAAGCTTTGGCCGCTGCTCCGCAGATCATCAACAGCGTCAAAAAACTTCAAGCCGGCCGCCCGCACTTGCGACGCTAAGCTAACAGCGACCGCCCCGGTTTCGCGTTGGGCTTTGTTCGCTTTTATGGCGGCAGCTTTGGATTCATCTCGGTTCGCAAAGTATTCAAGCAGGTCGAAATAGACGTACAAACCTACGTCATTCCAATCTTTAGTCATTAGAAATTTGTCTTTATCCCTGGCGTATTTCCAATATCCGGTGAGTTTGGGTAAATACTTTATTATGGTTCTCCTGTAATCATATATCGAATTGATCTGGTTTAAACCCGCTTGGAAAGATTCAGGTCGATTCTGCAGGGCAACCATTTCCAGGTCGCAAAGCTTGTAAGGGCACATCGGGGGCATCAGCTCCCCCACCAAATAAAATCCACCATCAACACAGTAGTCCGGGGAAATACCCATTGTCGAAGCAAGAATATTGCGTTGAAATTCTATTTGATTCAAAATTTTGGTAAGCAATCGTTCCGCGGCTATTCGCTTCTGTTCTGATCGATAATATTCTTCTGGGTTTGAAAGCTTGTTTTCCAGTAGTTCGTCATGCTTACGTTTTACGGAATTGCGCATTCGTAGATTTTCCTGTGCGAGGGACAAGCATTGCTGCAAACTCAGCAATCTGAAAAATGCCCCTTCAACTACTTCGACAAGTCTTTGGGCGACTCGCAGCTTCGCCCAATGCGCTTTTCCGGCGTCATTATGGTTGGTTAAGGACATATAGTAGGCGAGCGCAGCGTCCGTAGGGGTCCACCTAGCTTCCAGGTTTAGCGTGAATGTGTTTCGCTCATGGCCATTGGAGTAAGACGAAACACTATTATTCTCCTGTGTTACTATGCTTGGCCTTGGCGGTAATCCTTCCTTGCCTATGATGTCCGAATAAGACCAACGTAAATCGCTCTTGTGACTTAGTTCGGAGTTATAAGATAGATGCGGCAATATACGTTTGTAGTTGCTGTCCCTGATTGCAAGCTGCGCCATCTCTTCGAATCGAGCCGCCTGCAGTTCAAGATTGGTACGCAGCGCCATGGCTCGGCAGTCGGCCAACGTCAGGTTACGCTTTTGCAAAACAGCGGCAGGTCCAACACGCCTATTTTCATGCTGGAAAACAATGTCGGTTCGATAAGGCTTCTCGGAAGATTTAACGAATGGATTCAATGCCGCATATTTGCACGAAGATGCGCAAAGAAGGAATGTGAGTAACGCAACCGGTAATTTAAGGCTGAATCCAGCTCTGGGACTAGGCATTTTTATTCCGCCACCAAAGCGCCGACCATGCCTATTTGCAATTTGCCGTCGGGATTGTCAATCAGCACGTAAAGCTTACGAGTTTCGGTCTTTGGATCAATAGAGGGTTCGATCCTGTCAACTGTTCCTGAGTAAGAAGCGCCTGAGGCGGTCTTGAATACGGCGGCGGCGCCTTTCTCAAAATGCGGGCTCATGGTCGCCGGGATATTGGCAACCGCATAAACCTTTGAAACGTCGGCTATGACAATCAATTTTTCAAGTGGCGGCGCCACTTCGAACGGCTCCTTTAGGCGAGCCACAACGACGCCTGAAAACGGCGCTTTCACTTTGGCGGATTCCAAATCATGCAGCGCCTGTTCGTATTCGAACTTGGCTTCAGCAACCCTATGTTCAACTATTTCCGCTTCCGCTTCAGCCCGTGAGAGGTCCATCAGACTTGCCGCGTCCATATTTACGAGTTTACTCTTAATGGCTTTGTCCTGATCGGCCCTGTGGAGCGCTATCGTGAAATAGTCTATTTTTTCTTTTGCCTTGCGAGCGTTGAGGTCATAACGCCGCTTCGATATTTCAGCCACAACCTGGCCGCTCTGCACGTTGTCTCCGGGTTCGCAGCATATTTTTTCGATGATTCCGCCGACTTCAGAGCCCAAGGTTGCAATATGGAATGGATTTATGACTGCCGGTTCCACGCGGATTTTGTTGGAGGATGGGGTTATGTCAATTGAAGGGTCCGTGGCGTCAAGAGTAATAGAGGGGGACTCGGTATTCTGTTGAGATAGCATCCGCTCTATTTTGGGTAACGCCGCCTCGAAGTCTGCTCCATTACCTGCGTTTCCGGCATGTTGAGTCTGATGAGGATAGCGCATCTCATAGGAGCCCCTCGTTATGTATGGAAAAGAGAGCTGTAAAATACAAATGGTAACTATGGATATAATGAGCCGAAATACTGCCGGCGTGACTCTACTAATCACTATCCTAATACCTCATCCTTGAGAGATACACCAAAATAAACATTAAGCTAATCTGATAGGTTATATATCATAGGTGATGTAATACATCAATACTAAATTGCTTGCGGACGAGGAGGCGGGCTCATGAAATTGTAACTACATCACTATTGCGGTGAGATAATCGGTAAAAGAGGTTTGCACGAAGTTAATACCCGTACATATTGATCTTGGCTGATGAACTAAATGCCCGATCCTGTGGGAGTTTTTGGTTCAATATTGATTGTCAAGTCCTTTGCCGCAGTTTGATTTTTTATTTTGTCATTAAGGATGACCTTAATAAGTAATTTACCTTTAGGTAATTTACCGCCGGCAAATTTTAGATTAACCGGAAAATACAAGTCCAAAAGAGGGGATTTTGACATTTTATTTATCGTTTGGACATGCCTAAGGGCCTTTCCGGTGGCATCGATAAGATTAATTTCCAGTGAGCAGTTCGTAATCCAGAGATCCCCCGTCACCATGGCGCCCATGTTTTCCGGCTCAATATAAATACTGATGGAGCGCATCTGTTGATTTGGGGCCGGAGGAGAATAGACCCCGTACCCCTCAATCTCTCGACACAAAACTACTTTCTTGAAGCCTAGCTTTCCCTTATTTTGAATCTCTATAATTCGTTTCTTGAGTTCGTCTACAGTATCGGAAGGGCTCAATTCGTTGGGCTTAGTTCCAGGCGCGTCAATTTTTGAACTCGGCTGCGAAGCGTCGGAGCTCTGGCCGGCGAACGCGCCTCCCAGCATTAAGATAATTGAAAACACAAGAGTAACGGCAAAGCTACTTCGCATTTTGGGGCCTCCATTAGGTGGACAATTTTGGAGTAAACGCCATTATAAAACGGAAGGTGGATGTTGTCATCCACCTTCCG
>JBBSBY010000095.1:0-12394 GCA_038250835.1 Desulfomonilales bacterium
ACGCTGACCGGGTCGGCAAAGGAATTGGATGAATCCTTTCGAGCCGCTGCAACAAGACTGGGAGTAACTTTGAAAGAATTGCCCGATTGGACGTGTTGCGGCGCATCCTCGGCGCACATGGTGGACGCTTACCTGGAAGCCGCTTTACCGGCAAAGGACTTGATGACTGCGGAAAGAATTGGACGCGATGTTGTAGCTCCTTGCGCGGGATGCCACGTCCGAATGAAAGCTTCAGCGATGAAGATTCAGGAAGATAAGGAATTAAAGTCGAGATATAATCTTAAAGGCGACATTGATATAATCTCCGGCACTGAATTTTTTGCCAAGCCCGAGCTCCTCGCCGCATTAAAAGAACGGATATCAAAACCGCTGACGGATCTTAAGGTAGTGCCGTATTATGGCTGTTTAGCGGTGCGTCCCCTGGAAGTTGTCGAACCGGAAGATCCGGAAAATCCAACTCAGATGGATAAAGTTTTAGATGCCCTGGGAGCACAGGTTCTGAGCTGGCCGTACAAAACCGATTGTTGCGGCGGTTCATTGGCCCTAACACACACCGATTCCGTCCTTAAACTTTGCGGGAAGCTCATCGATATGGCTAAAAAAGTAGGCGCGGACGCAATTGTCACCCTGTGTCCCATGTGCCAGGCAAATCTGGACACTCGTCAGGATGACATGACAAAAGCTCTAGGCAAAAAGTATGACATGCCCATCCTTTTCCTGACCGAACTGATGGGTGTAGCCTTCGGGCATCCCAAGGCTCGGTCTTGGTTTGAAAAACATCTTATATCCCCGATAAACATGCTGGCCTCTAAAAAACTTCTCTAAGGATTACAAATTATAGAGGCTTTACCAATGGAGCGGCATCGTGAGTAACAATAAAATCGGAGCCATACTGACTGTCGGAGGCGGAATCGGCGGCGTGCAAGCGGCGCTGGATCTCGCTGAATCCGGATTTAAAGTGTATCTTCTCGAAGAAAAGCCGTGTATCGGCGGAGTAATGGCTCAGCTGGATAAGACTTTTCCCACCAATGATTGTTCAGCCTGTATATTCTCGCCCAAATTACAGACTCTTGCACAGAATCCAAACATAGAGATATTGGCCTATAGCGCCATTGAAGGCATAGAAGGGGAGGCTGGGAACTTCAAAGTAAAAATCCGTCGCAAAGCTCGTTATGTAGACGAATCAAAGTGCACCTCCTGCGGCACTTGCGCACAGAAATGTCCCACAAAGATTCCCAACGAATATAACTTTGGCCACGACAAACGTAGAGCTATATACAAAGATTATGCCCAGGGTATACCTTCGGTTTACACGATCGATCCCGGGAATTGTCGGGTGTTTCAAGGCAAGAAATGTGGTGTCTGCGCAAAAGTTTGTCCAGCCGGCGCAATAGATTACGAGCAACAGGACAAGATCGAAGAAATCTCGGTCGGGTCCGTAATCTTAGCCCCGGGATATGAACTATTCAATACCGAGCACATTTCCGAGTTTGGCCACGGCAGAATGCCGAATGTAGTCACCAATCTTGAAATGGAGCGCATACTCAGCGCGTCCGGTCCGTTTGAAGGTGAAGTCAGGAGGCCTTCCGACGGCAAACACCCCAAGAAAATAGCCTGGATTCAGTGTGTGGCTTCCAGAGATCGTCGGAAGGGTATGCCCCATTGCAGTTCAGTTTGCTGCATGGCCTCCATCAAAGAGGCCGTAATAGCTCGTGAGCACGATTCCAACATAGAGCCCACCATTTTCTTCATGGATATAAGGGCTTACGGTAAAGATTTCGATAAGTACTACGAAAAAGCCAAAACCGACGGCGGAGTTCGCTTTGTAAGATCCATGATAAGCAGGGTTGTCGAAGATCCCACTACAAACGATTTGCACATTACTTACTTATCTGAAAAGGGTGACCTCTTAACCGAAGTTTTCGATATGGTAGTGCTCGCTGTCGGCATTCGACCTTCGGAATCGGCCGTAAAAACCGCCCGGACTCTCGGTGTTATGCTGGATGAAAATAATTTCTGTGAAACCGGAACCTTCGCTCCGGTAGCGACATCCGTGCCGGGCATTTTCGTTGCCGGCGCATTCCAGGCGCCGAAAGACATTCCACAAACGGTTATAGAAGCTTCAGCCGCAGCGGGTGTGGCCATAACGATGCTGGCCGAGGAACGAAATACTTTAACCACCAAGAAAGAATTACCTGCAGAAAAGGATTTCACAGGTCAAGACCCACGGATCGGCGTTTTTGTCTGCAAGTGCGGGATAAATATTGCGGCGACCGTAGATGTTCCCGGGGTGGTCGAACAGGTCAAAGAAATTCCAGGCGTAGTTTACGCCGGAGACAACTTATTCACCTGTTCTCAGGATACTCAATTACAGATAAAGAAAGTAATTGAAGAGAATGATTTAAATCGTTTGATCGTGGCAAGCTGCACGCCCAGAACTCACTTGCCGCTCTTCCAAGAGACCGCTAGAGAGGCTGGTCTGAACAAATACTTGGTGGAAATGGCCAATATCCGTGAACATTGTTCATGGGTGCATATGAAGGAAAAGGACGCCGCTACAAGTAAAGCCGTTGATCTCATTCGCATGGCCGTGGCAAGGACGCGGATTCTTGAACAGGTTCAAGATCAGCAACTTGGAATGAAAGAGTCCGGCTTGGTGATCGGAGGCGGAGTAGCGGGTATGACTGCCGCCTTGAATATTGCTGATCAAGGATTTGAAACGCACCTAATTGAAAGCACGGATCGACTCGGCGGAAACGCTCTGCGCCTTCATGATACCCTCAAGAAAGAGGATATTCATACCTATTTGGATAATCTGATTTCAAGGGTAAAATCCAATCCGAACATAACCGTCCACTTCCAAAGTGAAGTAGAAGACGTTTACGGCTTCATCGGGAGCTTTCAAACCAAAATCGCCACCAAAGATTCTGAACCTATAACCATCGAGCACGGGGTTACCGTTATCGCCACGGGCGCAAATGAATGGAAACCGGACCTTTATCAATACGGCTCAGACCCGCGCGTCCGAACTCATCTTGAGATGAGCGAGGCAATGAGAGCCAAAGATCCCGCTGTGATGAATGCTGATACCACGGTATTTATTCAGTGTGTTGGATCCAGGACGCCCGAACGGCCTTGGTGCAGTAAAGTTTGCTGTAACCACGCAATCAAAGACGCAATATCTCTAAAGGAAGCCAAACCGTCAGCAAACGTTTATGTGTTTTACCGAGATATCCGCTCCTTTGGTCTCAATGAACCATATTATGAATATGCTCGAAAGCTGGGAGTTATCTTCGCCAGATACGAACCGGACGCGGTCCCCACTGTGAACGTAGGTAAGCGGATCACCGTTCAGGTGCCCGATTTGATTTTGGGCGGAACAATGAAGATTGACGCTGATAATCTAGTCCTGGCTTCAGCAGTGATCCCTCATGAAAACAACAAGGATCTTGCCAGGATGTACAAGGTTTCGACCAATGAAGATGGATTCTTTTTAGAAGCCCATATGAAACTGCGACCTGTGGATTTTGCGACCGACGGCGTTTTTCTTGCGGGCCTGGCGCATTATCCCAAACCACTGGATGAGACAATAGCCCAGGCCGAAGCGGCCGGGTCCCACGCCGCTCAAATTTTGGCAAGGGGCTACGTTGACGCCCCGGGCATGGTTTCCGATGTAGATCAATTCATGTGTCGTGGTTGTGGGCGATGTGTCGAAGTATGCCCGTTCCATGCTCCTGAACTACGTGAAATAGCGCCTGGTGTAATGAAGTCCTTTATTAATCCCGCTCTATGCAAAGGCTGTGGCGCCTGCGGAGTGGCCTGTCCAACGGGCGCAGCAGAAATTCGACACTTCAAGGACGATCAGATCGGCCAGATGATCGACGCAGCTATGGGATAACTGACCGATCTAGATCACGGATCGAGCCTTTGAAAAAAATAGATGAGTAAATTACGGTTATTTCCCACTATTTGTAATTCGCGATAGACATTTGATTAACTCCTGGAGTTGGGAGACAAAATGAATACGGAATTTTCTCCGAAAATTATCGCCTTCGCGTGTAACTGGTGTTCATACGCAGGCGCGGATCTTGCCGGAGTCGGCAGAATGCAGTATCCCCCAAGCATTCGGCTGATCAAATTGATGTGCTCCGGTATGTTGGTCCCAAGCTATATTTTGAAAGCCTTTGAAAAAGGCGCTGACGGCGTTTTGGTCACCGGTTGACACATCGGTGAATGCCATTACCTGGAAGGTAATGAAAAGGCTCTTAAAGTCATTGAAAAGACGCGCCAAATGATGAAACTTCTTGGAATTGAAGACGCTCGACTTAAACGCGAATGGATTTCGGCTTCTGAAGGCATCAGATTCGCCGAAACGGTTCGGGATTTTACCGAAGAAGTCCGCAACATGGGAAGGAATCCCCTTGTCAAAAGAGAGACCGCCGCATGACCATATCAGACATTATCAATAGAACTCAGGCATATTATTGCCTCGACTGCGGCATCTGCACGGGAAGCTGCCCTGTTTCGCGAGTCACCCCGGACTTTTCTCCTCGTTTAATGGTGGAAAAAGCCCTGATGGACGAGGAAGAAAACCCTCTAGAAGACATTAATATTTGGTCATGCCTTTCATGTGGGCAGTGTACCTCAAGATGTCCGTCAAATATTGATTATCCTGAATTCGTGCGGATGGTAAGACAGGAAGCCGTTAAACAAGGGAAAGGCGGAATTCAGGCTCATAGGGGCCTCTTTCAGACCATCATGCGGCTCCAAACCCTTGACGTTAAGCAAAGTAAAACGAGCTGGGCCAAGGAAGCCGGTCGAATCTCCGAAAAAGGGGATACATACTATTTCGTCGGATGCGCTCCCTATTTTGACATTGAATTTCGTGACGACTGGAAACTTGACGTCATGGACAGTCCACGTGGTGTCTTAAAACTTCTAAACGCAATCGGCATCGAGCCTGTAATTCACGACGATGAGCGCTGCTGCGGGCATGATCTCATGTGGAATGGAGACCAGGAGAATTTCAAAAAACTGGCCGAACGCAATGTCGATTTAATCAAGAGTTTAGGATGCAAGCGAGTGGTTTTTCAGTGTCCTGAAGGTTATGTGACATTCAAGAAATATTATCCGGAAGTCCTGGGCAAATTAGACTTTGAAGTAGTACACTTTTACGACTTGCTCGTCGAAGAAATGAAATCAAAATCCCTAGATTGGAGCCCTCTGGAACAGATCGTGACATATCACGATCCCTGTAGGTTGGGACGCCAGGCCGGAATCTTCGATGCTCCGAGATCTCTTATAGAGAGTGTTCCCGGAATTGTGCTCAAAGAAATGGAACATTCAAGAGAAAATTCGATTTGCTGCGGCACTAGCGCCTGGATGGGGTGCTCGAGCTGCTCCAAAGAGATACAGAAAAAGCGTATAGCGGAAGCTACGGCCACAGGCGCCTCAACTTTGATAACCGCATGCGCCAAATGCAGAATGCACTTGAGCTGCGCTTTGAGAGACTTGGACCTTGACATTCAGATTAGAGACATCAATGAACTTTTAGCTCAATCCATACTGATCAATTAACTGACTCCCTATTTATTCGATTCAAGCTCAGCTTGAGCGAAGGACGGCATCAATATGGCCTCAAAAGAAGTTTTGGTTATTGGCGGCGGAATAGCCGGAATGCAAGCCGCTTTAGATCTTGGCGACATGGGTATAAAGGTCCATCTGGTTGAAAAAAACCCAAGTATCGGCGGTAAGATGGCCCAGTTGGATAAGACGTTCCCGACAAACGATTGCACCATATGAATTCTCTCGCCTAAGCTCTTGGACGTCGGTCGACATCCAAACATTAATTTATTGGCTTACAGCGAGGTATCGGAGTTTTCAGGCTCAGTCGGCAATTTCAACGTCAAAGTGCGGCGTAGACCGCGTTATGTGGACAGCAGCAAGTGCACGGCTTGCGGCGCCTGCGCTGAAAAGTGCCCCACAAAAGCTCCCAATGAATTCAACTTCGGTTTTGATCAGCGTAAAGCAATATACAAGGATTATGCTCAAGGGATTCCGTCCATGTACACGATTGATCCCGATATGTGCAAAGTTATAAAGGGCGGCAAATGCGGAGTTTGCGCAAAGGTTTGCCAGGCCAAAGCCATTGACTATGAACAAAAAGAAACATTCGAAGAGCTGAACGTAGCCTCAGTCATTATATCCACTGGATATGAGCTTTTCGATGCCACACAGATTACTGAATATGGGTACGGCAAACTTCCCAATGTGATCTCATCCCTTGAAATGGAGCGACTTCTTAGCGCCGGCGGACCCACGAAAGGCCATCTGTCAAGGCCTTCCGCCATTGCCGCTGAAAATCGCATTAAAGAATTGCCTAAATTAATAAAGCGCGCCGAAAAAGCGGAGAAAGCCGACGAAGTGCAAGCGCTTAACAATGAACTGCGGCGCCTAGAAGAGCATGTAGAAAAATGTCCCACAGCTCTAAAGCTGGGGTTCATTCAGTGTGTGGGGTCTCGTGATTTCCGTTTTCACAAATATTGTTCGAGCTACTGCTGCATGCACTCCATCAAGGAAGCCATAATCGCCAACGAACACAAAAGAGAAACGGAATCCTTCATCTTTTATATGGACCTGAGGACAGTGGGTAAGGGATTCGAGGAATACAAAGTGCGCGGCGCAGAAGTGTCCGGGCTCAAATATATTCGTGGCCGTGTCGCTGAAATCACGCAGGATGAAGACTTGAACCCCATAGTCCATTATGAAGACACAGAGCAACGCAAGGTCGTCAGCATGACATTGGACATGATCATTCTTGCCAACGCATGCTCGCCTTCTAAAGGGATCAACAAGTTGGCGGAATTATTAAGATTGGAACTCGATGAAAATAGCTTTGTCAAAACGCATCCCAACAAACCTTTAGACACTAGCGTTCCCGGCATCTTTACCTGTGGTTGCGCCCAGGGGCCGCTCGATATTCCGGAGTCCGTAGCTCAGGCCAGCAGCGCCGCCGCAAGAGCCGCCGAGGTTGTCATGACCGGCGGACTGGCTCTGGCGATATAATGGAGGGCGGTTTGAACAGTAAACCTGAAGATATACGTATCGGCGTCTTTGTTTGCGACTGCGGATCCAATATCGCCGGTTACCTTCAAATGAATGAATTGGTTGAGCATTCCAAGACTCTTCCCAACGTGGTGTTTGTCCAAGAAAACCTGTACACGTGTTCGGAAGGCGGGATCAACGAAATCAAAGAAGCCATTCCAAGAGAAAACCTCAACCGTGTGGTAGTCGCTTCGTGCACCCCCAGAACACATGAGCCTCTATTCATGAGCGCCTGTGAGGAGGCCGGACTCAATCCTTACCTTTTTGAAATGGCCAATATTCGCGACCAGTGCTCATGGGTACACATGCGTGAGGGAGAAAAAGGCACCGAGAGAGCCAAATACCAGATCAGCATGGCGGTAGCCAAGGCCGCGCGTCTCAGAGAGCTGGGACGTATTAAGCTGGGCCTGACCCACAGAGCCATAATAATCGGCGGAGGAATAGCCGGAATGTCCGCGGCAATGGCGCTCGGTAATATGGGCTATGAAGTCGAACTTGTGGAGAAGCAGGACAAACTTGGTGGATTGCTCAATGCTATTAATACCATATTACCTACAAATGAGCCGGCTGAGCGTCTTGTGGCGGATTTACGATCGCGTGTTGAGTCAAATCCCAACATAACAATCCACATGAATGCCGAGGTGAAAAAGGTTGAAGGTTACATCGGGAACTATCTTGCCACGATAGTCAAGGACGGCGAAGAAATTAAGGCGAAAACCGGGGTGCTCATAGTGGCGGTCGGCGCGCGAGTCCTGAAACCGGAAGGTATGTATGGATACGATGGACAAAAAGTTGTTACTCACTCCGATCTTGAAGCTATGCTCAAGCAAGGTGGTGTAGACGCCAAGAATATAACGATCATACAATGTGTCGGTTCAAGGAGCCCTGAACGAACGTATTGCTCACGTATATGCTGTATGACCGCCGTAAAAAACGCCATTTTATTGAAAGAAGCCGACCCTGAGCGGACTGTGACCATTCTCTACCGAGACATGCAAATGTACGGCGTGGAGAATGAGGATATGTTCCGCAAATCAAAGGAGCTTGGCGTCCGTTACGTTACGTACTCGCCCGAACGTCCACCTGTTGTGGAATCCGACCAGGTAAAAACATATCACCTTAGGATGGGCAAAGACATAAGCATACCATCTGATTTGGTGGTGCTGTCTACGCCGTTGATCTCCCAGGAAACTGTTGGTGAAATATCGTCGATGCTCAAGGTCCCCATCAATGAGAATGGTTTTTTCCTTGAAGGACACGTTAAGCTGAAACCGCTTGATTTCGCGACCGACGGCATTTACTTGTGCGGTAGCGCCAGATTCCCGTCCACCATTCGCGAAGCGATTTCCCAGGGACTCGGAGCTGCGTCAAGAGCCGCCGGGGTGCTCGCAAAAGAAGCGCTATATACCAGCGGCATTGTGGCGGATATTGACGCCGAGACTTGCTGCGGTTGCCAGGGCTGTCTGGAAGTGTGCCCCTACGGGGCGATCAATTACTTTGAAGATCGCGGCGTCTGTCAGGTGAACAAGGTTTTGTGCAAGGGTTGCGGCGGTTGCGCTGCCACTTGTCCATCATCCAGCGCCAGACTGGACGGCTTTTCACAAGATCAAATATACGCTCAAATCGAATTGGCCCTGGCGAGGTAATCGAGCCGTTTCGGGAGAGCAGGAGACAATATGTCGGAACAGTTTGAACCGGTAATCCTTGGTTTTTTGTGCAATTGGTGCGCATACGCCGGCGCTGATCTTGCCGGAGTCAGTAGACTTCAGTATCCGCCAAATATGCGGACCATCAGGACTCTGTGTTCCGCAACGGTGGGACCTCACCAAATATTGAAAGCTTTTCAGAAAGGCGCGGACGGCGTCTTTGTAGGCGGTTGACACATCGGAGACTGCCATTACCTGTATGGTAATTACATGACGGTCAAGAGAATAGATTTCATGAAAAAATTACTGGAGTTTTCCGGCATCGATCCCGAACGTCTGATGCTAAAGTGGGTATCTTCGGCTGAAGGGCCGAGATTCGCTAAGGTTGTTACCGAGTTCGTAGAAAAGATCCGTGAATTAGGGCCATCACCTTTGGCGAGTCCTGAGGTTAAGAAAGCCGGCTGAATCAGACGGTAGATTTACACTATATTATAAGTCTTATTCGTATGTTTTAAGAGATATACTATGATTGATCAAATCAAAGACCATGTAAAAAACCTTTTCACGGAAGGCAAGATAGCCGGATTCCTGGGATTACGCGATGATAATGGGACGGTCTTGCCATATCTATACAAGGGAGCCGAAGACCTAGACACCGGCTTCAGCATTGGCGATTACCGAGAAACCGCTGACTCCAGGTATCCGTTGGCACGAATTCTTATGTCTATGCTCCGAGCTGATTCGGACAATTCTTACGGAGTTCTCGTTAGAGGCTGCGATGACAGGGCTATTAATGAATTGCTCCGCTGGAACCAAATTATAAATCAGGAAAGAATCGTCAGAGTCGGTTTTGCCTGCCCGCAGGAATTGGCGACGGCTCATGAATGTCGAAGTCCTTTTCCTGAAAACATTGTTGCGGGCGACAAAGCGGCGCCTGTGCAAAACGCCTCAGTCGACGCAATTGAGGCCAAGGGAATCGACGCAAGATTTGAATATTGGCTCAAAGAATTCGACAAGTGCATAAAATGCTACGGTTGCCGCAATGTTTGCCCGGTTTGTTTCTGTAATGCGTGCAGTCTTGAGGACGATAACCTGATACACACCGGGAATTTGCCTCCGGAAAATCCCATCTTCCATCTGACTCGCGCCGTCCACATGGCGGGAAGGTGCATTGACTGCAACCTTTGCACTGAGGCGTGTCCGGCGAACATTCCTCTGCGCACTTTGTACAAGAAGGTTGCGGAAATTGTGCAAGACGAATTCGGGTACACTACGGGCGATTCTGCGGTGGGCAAATCTCCATTGAATTTGTTGGGTCCAGACCCCGGGCGCACTGCAGCAAATGATTAATTTCATACATCATCAGCCGGTTCGCCGCTGAAGATCATTCGATTGGTATGACTGCTAAAGCTAGACCGGCAAATTTCATATATCGTGAAGATCAAGTTCTTGTTGAATGCCCTTTCTGTGGGATGAATCTAATCAAGACCAACTATGGTAAACTGACCAAATTACTAGAAGAGACGACACTGCCGAGGGGGAAAATTTGTGATAAATGCGGCGGAGTTGTAGTCCTCCAATTGGATGAACGGGGAAAACGAAAAGTTTTGGCTAAAGTTTCAGATGGAGAAGTTTCAGAGGAATTGATCCACACCGATAGCAAGTAAGACGTTTGGTTTTCAGGATAAGGCATATAGGTATCTCGAAAGTTCTGTCGGGCAAAGCTTCTGACGATGATAATCTCTGAATGAGGGACGAAGCTTTATAGCTTTAAGTAACTTCGATAGCCGGTTAATTGAAGAAAGCTAGCATTGTATCCGTGATTACTTTCGAGAGTCCATGTAAGCATTGGAATTCTTCATCTCCGCGCATGAAATATCCACCACAATTCCCACACCTCAGTTTCGGAGGCCAAAATGTTGAATCCGGAATCGTCGGTCCTAATCATCGTAGACCTACAGGAAAAAATGGTAAGAGCGATGCTCGATAAAGAATTGTATATCGATAACGCCATTAAGCTAATCAAGGGAATAAAAGCTTTGGGTATACCGATCCTTGCCTGTGAGCAAAACCCCCAGGGGTTGGGGGAGACGATCCCGGAGGTCAAAGAGTTGTTGGAATTTTCCTCAATCCCCAAGTTCAGCTTCAGTTGCTGCGGGGAACCCAGATTCATGGATAGGCTGAATGAACTTGATGTTAAGCAAGCGATTGTCACGGGAAACGAGTCTCACGTTTGTGTATACCAAACTGTCGCTGATTTGCTACAAATGGGATATGAAGTACAGGTTGCGGCGGACGCAGTGTCGTCCAGAACCGAGGCAAACAAGCAGGCGGGAATTGAAAGATGTAGGGATCTTGGATCCGCAATCAGCAGCGTGGAAATGATTCTTTTTGATCTCATGTGCTCCGCGGAGCACCCATCCTTCAAAGAAATTCAAAAAATCGTAAAATAGAAATGGAGCTAAAGAACCGCGTCGCCATAGTTACAGGAGCTGGGACAAGTTTAGGAGCGGCCATCGCCGCGACTTTGCACGATATAGGACTGAGGCTAGTTTTAACCGACGGCGACGAGCTAATTCTGAACCGCTTAGCGAAGGAGTTCAAGCACTCCATTATCGTAAACGACGCCGGCCCCGACTCGACATTCCCCAAGAAACTCATCAACTCAGCCCTTGCCGCATTCGGCGCTTGCGATGTGGTGATCAACAGTCCCACTATCAGTCGACCCGAAATCGCCTATGAAGCGAATTCCTCGGAACCTTCCGCGATGACGCTTCTAAACATAGACTCAATGTTGAACATTGCGGGCGCGACGGTCAAACACTTCAAGGCGGTAAAATACGGTATCCTCATCAACATTTCGGGAGAGTTTGCCGTTAAAACTGCATACGGAAGTGAAGCGGATGCGGATGTGACCAACAAGATTTCCGAGTATTCTGAATATCTGAGACGTGAATTGGTGGACACTCCCATACAAGTTAGCTCCATTGAGTTCCGAACCGTCGCGCCTGAACCACGTGATCACGTGAAAGATCAAAATGAATATGCGGCGAACGTCCTCAATCCTACATTGATAAAAGAGATAGCCCGCTCAGTTCGGTTTACTCTGGAGCAACCGGAAGACATTCTCATTGCTCGGTTACTGATAATCTCATCCTGCCACATTCCTAATTCCAGCAAGGAATAAGAAAAGGAAATTCCGAAGAATTTCCCTTTCTGTGAATCGTTCCGTCAATAATCGTTTAAGCCACGGCCTCTTCGGTTTTCGGCGGCGCTGTGATTTCCTCCATTTTGAGTAGACGGTTCCACCTGGCCGTAATTTTCTCTTGAATTTCTTCTACTATTGTCGCGTCCAGATGTCTGTAACGGCCCTGTCCTTTGAAGTAATCCGCAACCGGAATTAATTCTTTAGGCTTACGGTTCACTTTCCAGACTCCGTTCTCCACTTCGTATAGCGGGAATATCCCGGAATCAACGGCCAATTTTCCGTATTCAATAGCCTTATTGGGGGGGACTCGCCAGCCCGTTGGGCAAACTGAAAGCACATGTATATAGGAAGGACCTTTGACTTCCTTGGCCTTTTGAATCTTTTTAATAAGATCCTGATAATACGTGGGACAAGCGGTTGCCGTATACGGTATACC
>JBBSBY010000096.1:0-12334 GCA_038250835.1 Desulfomonilales bacterium
CCATACAAGGCCTCCTGTGTGGTGGGTATATCTAAGCACTGACTTTGGATATATTATGGGAGGGGCTGCTAATCACATTTTTATGAGATTTCAGTCACACTGTCAAGCTAAAATAATAGTAAAATCGGCTGGATTCAAGCATGCGCCGGAACGTTCAGGACTTCATTATAATGAAAAAATCTGAAGAACCGCGTGGCTCAAAATCCATACCGTCGGCGCCATTAACATCAGCACCAGGCAAAAAACAGCTTTAGACGCATATCTGGAAGACAAGGAAAAAGTTTATACTTTTCCAAAAGAAGAACCAAGAACTAAGTTGAAAAAAAGCAACTCATTGCGAACTCTTCGGCGACAACTTGTCAAACTTAATGATGGGTTTTGTCTACCTAGAAGTCTTCAATCTGAGTACATCCAACAATTCTTGTTGTAATATCGGATTTGAGGAATACTTCAGACCGGTGTTTAAAACCAAGATCGCCTCATCGAAGCTATGCCTTTCGGCTAGAAGTTTTGATAGGTTGACGTACGATTCCAAATAGAAAGGGTCATATCTGATTGCGGATCGGCACATTTTCTCTGCTATGGATTTTTCTCCCATTTCCGCCTTAATTTTGGCTAGCTCATTGAGGATTAAAGCGGACGGGGGCATTCGTTCATTTGCGATTTCCAGCAAATCCAAAGAACCATCAAGCCTATTCAATTTTTTTAAAACATACGCCAGTCTAGCGTAGTAAGTCGGTTCAGACTGATTTAAGCCAAGAGCTGATTCAAACAAGATCCGGGCCGCTTCCAAATCTCCCTGTCGCAATCTGATGAGCCCAAGGTTCGCATAAGCCGCGTCCACGCCGGGAGATAATTTCAGCGCCCTTTTAAACATCTCGGCGGCCTCACCAAGTCTATTCTGTTCGGTCAATATCGCGCCGTAGTTTACATAGACTGCAGGCGCCGATTTGTTCAATTTTAGATTGGCTTCCCATAATGCGACGGGATCGCCCCAAATGACGGTTTGTTTGATGGCCAAAATTGCGTAAACAGCTATAACTCCGTAGGTCGCGCAATTAAGGATTGCCCATCTTTTCGCGGCGTCGGCATGAACGCTGAGGTCATCAAATAGAGCCGAAGCGCAGATACTTATTCCTACCATAGGAAGATACACGAAATGATCCGCCACGAACGAATGAGACATATAGCCAAAAACTACAAGACCCGATGCCGGCGCCAAATTGATCCAAAAAAACCAGAGGCCGAATTTATAATGACCTTTTAAGTAGTGTGAATACCGAAGCGCAATACCGAAAATTATTAGAACAAGGAGCAACAAAGCCCCGTAAAATAGCGGATTTCCGACTACATCCCATCTGGGGTAAATTGGAACCAATCCGATCGGGAGAATAATCTTACCTATATAAAAGAGCAGCGCCGCAGCGGCTATGAATGGACGGTAATACCACTGCGGGAGTATATACGGCCCGGAGACCTCGGTTGATATGACATAAACACTCCAAAAAAGCGCAATCGAACACAAAATGGTCAGGAACATATATGAGTGTGAATCTGATTTAGATCTCTTAAAGATCCATAGATACGCAGAAGCGACAAAAGGAAAAGTTACCGCGGACGGCTTCGACAATAAGCTCATCAAAAACAAAATGGCCACTAACGGAAACTTCCACCATTTTTCGGCTGTAATGCGGACAAAAGCAATAAACGCAGTGAGATAAAACAGAGTAGCAAGCAGTAACTTGCGTTCACTAATCCAGGCCACGGAACCTACCATTAAAGGATGGACGGCGAAGAGCAAAGCTCCAACGAGGGCGCCTCTGCGGCTAATACTCAGAGCCTTCAATAAGGCGTAAACCAGCAAGCCGTTTGCCAAATGGAAAAAAACATTGAACAACTTTGCAATCCATGGTTGTGGAGCGAACGAATAGCCGACCAAAGCTTGATCCAGCATTAGGCTCAAAAAATGGAGGGGACTGTAGTATTTTACACCGGTGAAGCTCAGATCGAAATCAGTGATGACGTAATAGGCTCTTAACCAACTCGGCTCCCAAATGGCGGCTATGTGTTTGGGATCGTCCCAGTTGGCAAAATCTTGAGTAACAATGGGAAAGTAGATTTGTAATGTAACGATGGTAATTATTACGAGAACCGGCCAGAGTGGGAACTCGGTTCTCATTGCGGCAATATCACCTTTCCTCCTCGATTGAACCGGAGTTTGTCAACTCGGCGCTCGGTTGTTTTTCCAAAGCCTCTTCTTTTCCAGACTCGTGCTTATCGGAGGTGTTCTGCTGTTCCGGCGTGGCCGTCTTCTTTGCCTCCCGTTTTTCTTGTTTTTCCTTTACTTCCCTGACATAGGCGGCTTTGTCTCTAGCGCTGATTTTGCTACTGAAAAGCTCAATGGACTTCTTTCCATCCTTTCTGTTGGTAAATTCCAGAAAAAATAAGTCACGATTCTCTTCGTTAGGCGCATAAAGCAGCACGTCGTTGTCCTTCGCCCTCGTGCGCATGGGATCCTCCCAGGACATATCATAGGATCCAAAAAAAGCTTTCTTGAGTTTTTGGTATTCGTCCCTTCGCGTATCGACCAAATTGAATCTTATAAGAAATAGTCTATCTTTTTCGGTGAATCGGAATTCCACATTATCAAAATGACGGATAGATGGAAGCTGCCAGGTAATTGTTGGTCTGCGAACAGAGGTATCTTGAGTGTAACTTCCCTCGTTGGCTATCTTCTTGATAACGTCCTCGGAATGGGCGCCCATTTTTAGATCTTGAATCGGTTTAGGCGTTGGATTTTCCACTGGTCCACAACCGCCGATCAACGTTAATATCGATAACACTAAGAGAAAAACTGGAGCCCGCCTATTAAAATAATCCATTAACCACCTATTGATTACGGCCTTCGTTTTAGTTGGAAATCCTTTTTGTCCGGGTCGTTCATTCGGACCATTTCTTCGAGCGTATCGATCAAGAATTCACCTTTGAAATTTTGCGGGATGTTTTTACCTTGAAAGAAGATCTGTGGCGTGCTTGTCAACTTTAAGGTTGCGCCTAATTCAGTATCCTGCTTGACTTTCTGGTACGGTTGCTCGCCGGGTTGGAGCAATTGCTGAAAATGCTGCTGATCCAGACCAATTTGAGCGGCGAATTTTAACCAAGGCTGCGTTTTAAAAATCTTCTGATTGGCAAATAGTAGATCGCCGTATTGCCAAAAAGCCTTCGAGCCCCGAAGCATAAAGGCCGCATACGCCGCTCTCGCCGCCATACAGGCATAAGGATGTAAATTACCTATTATGAAACCGTTGCATTCCGGAGACAAAGGATAATTTTTGTAAACGAGGTTTAAGACGCCGGGATTCCAGCTCACTACTCTTTTCAAATAATCTTCAGTTTGAGCGCACATGGGACATTGAAAATCGCTAAATAGAATTATGGGATAAGGAGCTTCAGGTTTACCGAGGACAGGGTCTTCCCTGGAAATTGGAATATCATATGTGGGCGAGCTTTTGAGCAACGCCATTATAACAATAGGATCATTGGCGAGTTCTTCATATTTTGTTTTGGCATTGTAGAAGCTGAGATTTTTCTCAAGATACATGGAAGCGAAAAAGACGACCCATACCAGTAACATACCGCCTACGACAAAGTAAATTCGTTCAGATACCGGAGCAACCTCTTCAAGAAGAAAATCATCCCGTTTTACTATTGCAATATATAGAATTAACGCCAGTGAGAGAAAATTCATTACATGGACGACTATACACCAGGTGCAGATATAATCGACCTCAAAGATCATTATGTAAATATAGTACCAGCTAAAACCTATAGCCGCAAAGAAATAGAGGATAAGCAACACCCAGGCGAGTTTCCTAAGACGCTGGTTAAGGAGGCCGTTGACAACCAGCCATAGCACAAAAGCGAAACCCATGAGCCCCAGAACGGAGGAGGGAAAATAGGTCAGGATAACGGAATAATCGGTAATCAGTATCCCGTCACAATTGACTAAGCCTTCCGCTCGGCAAAGAGAGGAATCGCCTACGGCGCCCGTATGGCTGGTCAGCATTATATGTCGATAAGTGAGAAATCCGGTTGCAAAAGCGCCGATCAGAGCGAGAATCAATAGGATAATGAAAGGGCCTTTTCCAATGAAATAAGGTTTTGTTCTATCCCATGGCAAAACGGGATATTTTTTTTTTCGTAAACTGAATCTGCGTGTGGGATTTGGTTCCGAGGAAATTCGGTCTACCATATGCAATTCCATCCGTAAGCTGAGTCGCAAGTCCAAGTATTTAAAAATGAATGTAGAGAAAAAATGCCTGTCAGTCAATACCTCGGCACAATACAAGCCTGCCGGAAGGAATCTCTATTGCCCCTTGCGCCGCGGTTAGTGAGTAGTTTGGGCCGCATCCATTCAATACTGCTGATTTATTAGGAAGTCCAAGTCAAGTCCCTCCAAATTAATCAAAAACTTCGACACAACGGGAGAATCCCAACTGTGATAAAAAGCATCTACTAAATAATATCTTGGGATGGAGGATGCTTATGAAAGACACAATGAAAGGGAAATCGTATGTATGGGTCCGCGATGAGGCTGATCGCGAATTCTTGTGTCCTATCGACGCTCTAAAGGATCCGGCGGACGCTGATGAAACCGAATTGACAAATTGCATTAATGTCGCCGCTACTGAAGAAAAAGTGGGTAAACGCTAGTTTTTTGCAAGCGAGAATCTATGGCTTGTTTCTTCCAGTTTCGAGGAAGCCAAACAGGTTTTCATCCAAACACTAAGACTCAGTAACGTCCAAAGGACGCTTGCTTCAACATATCGCTGAATAGTTATCTATGCTGCTTTAGGCTGGTCTGCGACGTCCGTATTTAATTTCAACTTTTCATGTAACCACATTCACGTCTTTTCTATAGATGCGATAAGTCTTGTAAATTCGACAACCAACCTCTTCCTCGTATTTGATTATGTCGTAATTGTCTTCAAGATTCCAGCCCACTTCTATCTCTTTGTACACGGAGTCGTGCTCCCAAAGTCCCAGTAAATAATCAAAAGCGACCAAAGGCACTCCCAAATGTTGATGTGACTTTTTTATACCCATAGCTAAAATTCTTGCGGAATCGATATACTTTTTGTAATTGATAATTTTAATCAGACCCGCCACACTTATTTTGCCGTTGAACGCCTTCAGTAGGTGGTTGTAGTTGGGTAACATGATACACACTCCGACGGGTTCCTGCTTGTAGTATATAAAAAAGATCAGCCTTTCATCCATAATGTGAAGCATTTCTTTGGCGAGATGGGTCATTTCCTCATCGGTCATAGGAACAAAGCCCCAATTTTTGGACCAGGCGGAGTTATAAATATCCTGCACGATTTTGATTTCGTTGAGAAAATCTTTTTTGTTCACGGGTCTAATGGAGATATCCGGATTCCGACGTATTCGTTTAACTAATCGTTGGAGTCTGGGTGTCGGCTTCTGACCACGTTTTATTCGAAGAGCGTAGAGATCCATCTCCTTTGCAAATCCGCATGACTCGACAAGAGCAGGGTAGTAATCAGGATTGTAGGGCATCATAATCGAGGGAGGGAATTCAAAGCCGTTTACAAGCATACCTACATCGTAATTAGTCGATGGATTCAACGGCCCACGCAGAAATTTCATGCCGTTTTTCTCGGCCCATTGTTCAACTGCCGCAAAGAGGGCGCCGGCAGCCTCGGAATCATTTCGGCATTCAAAAAAACCCCACCCACACATGCGTTCTGAGTGAAATTCATTGGAATTGTTGTCTATGATACCGGCAATACGTCCAACAGTCTTGCCGTTTCTTTTTGCAGTAAATAGCTTTTGCTGAGAAAATTTCCAGAATGGATGCTTTTGAGTATCCAGCGTCTGTTTTATCATGAATTTTAAAGGCGGAACCCAGTTATCATCGGACTGATAGATCGTCCAAGGCAGGTTGATGAATTCTCGCAACTCTTTTTTTGAGCGAACTTCGCTCACTTCTATCGACAAAATCCATCTCCGGATATGCAATCAGGTGGTTTTTTCTTAAACCGTTTAGACCGGTGATGTTTACGCTTGCCTCGAAACGTCCTTTATCTCAGGTCGTGCAATATGGCTCAGACCTAAACGAATTGTTATTCTGAAAGCTAAATGCGCGTCAAGATCTTGAAACTGTAATCGCTTGATTAGTTTGAGCCTGTATCACGGCCTCACCGGGAGCGCCGTCAAGCTGAGCCTCAAGCAGAGTCTTGATTGTCTCCCGATATTCATAATAATGCTCAGCCACAATGCATGCAGAGATGAAGTGACGGAATCGGTCCGGGTATTTGAATACGATGCTTGAAAACATTTTCCAAAACTTCATCCTGGATTTTCTCGTAACCCCGTGCCGGAATACGGTAATTAAAACGGCTCGCACTTCAGCAATTTGGGGCATTGAAAAAATGCTCTTTCTGTAAGGGAGATCCCCCATTCCAACCACATGATTATAAACTCTGTCCAGGTAGAACTCAGGTTCATAAAGTACGGTGTAGAGGTTTATAAACTCGTTTGCGATTTCTTCTTTGGGCCTGCTGGTTTCGAAATTCATCATTGCGGTTTGGCTGCCGAAATTATCATCGAAACCATTGAAAAAAAGCCTATTTTCATTATCAAGTCTGTGCCAGAGTTCAGTTCCCGGGCCGGCTTGAAGTAAAGTGATGAACATCTCCGGTATATTGGTTCTGCGAGCGAATTCTATTAAATGAGCATCCGCGCCTTTGGATTCATTATCGAAACCCAAAATACAGCCTGCAATTATTTGGATCCCCGCGGCATTTATGGTTTTACAGACATTATCTAGGTCTACTACCGCGTTCTGAAATTTCCTGGCATCCCTCAATATATCTTTGCTAAGGGACTCGATTCCAAGAAAAACCTTCCAGAATCCCGCAACCGGCATCAGTTTCAGTAGTTCAGCATCCCGAGCCAAGTTAACTGAGGCTTGGGTGTTGAATTCAAAGGGATAGCCGCGCTCTTCCATCCAGGGAATTAACTCACGCAGCAACTCTTTTGTTTTTTTAGGATTTCCGATGAAATTGTCATCAACAAAAAAGACCAAGCGTCTCCAGCCTAAATCGTAAAGAGTCTGCAACTCTTTGATAATTTGTTCGGGTTTTTTTGTTCTGACTTTTCTGCCGAACATCAAGGTAATATCGCAAAATTCACAGTGAAAAGGGCAACCCCTGGAAAACTGGATCGCCATATCCACATAGGAATCCAGATCCAATAAATCGTATCTCGGCACAGGAGAATCTTCGAGATCCGGCCGGCATTCAGCTTCAATTAAAAGGCCCGTGGTCTTATTGATAATGGCTTCGGATAATTTGGAGGCTATGGATTCAGCTTCACCTTTGACTATGATGTCTGCTCCGGCTTTAAAAGTCTCATTCGGCACGTGAAATACCATAGGTCCGCCGGCGACAACAAATTTCCCCCGCCTTTTAGCCTCACGAATTGTGTCCAATATCCCGGAATATTGCGTTGTCAATCCCGTTACCATCACAACTTCCGCTGATCGCCACTGAGCTTCGGTGACCGGCCTTACAGTAGCGTCTGCAAGTTCGATTTCCCAATCCCGCGGCAGTAGGGCCGCAACGGTAAGAAGTCCAAGAGGCGGTTGAATGCACTTCTTGTTCATCATCTTCAGGACGCGTTCAAATGACCAGAAAGTCTGCGGATATTTCGGATTTACTAATAATATTTTCATTTAGCGCTCTAAAAAAGATTAAACACGATCATATCATGTTTTTTCGGAAATATAGGTATGAAAACCCTTGAATCACTACTCCAAGAGTTTAAGGCTACCCTAATACGCCTAACCGAAAAAAGCGAAATACATCTGCTTCAAAGGCATTGCCCGACATTCAAACAGATCCACTGATTAGGTATGCGGCCTGTTGCTTTGGCGCAGCTTTGTATTCTTACTTTAATCGATGGTCAAAAACTCACTCAGCGGTTAATATAAACCTCTTTAAACTTATCGTCCAATAACGTCTTGATGACAGATGATCTGAAATTCGGTAAACTACACGAATCACCGAATAAATGTGTTTTAGATCTCGGCAATTTTTTTGCCGCGCTTGAACGTATATTCTTTTGTTGACCAAAGCAGGGTATTTGTTTACTCTACCTAACAAATATCTAAAAACCAAGCCGCTCACGTGTCGCCGGTCTCCTGAAGGTCTGTCGTTAGCGTTCCCTTGTAGGATCGGTTGAACGGCTATGGGTCTTCGTTGTTCGAAAAATTAAATGGACTTGAAGTTTAATCAATACTCAGTCACACTGTAAACTGTAATTACTATATCTTGGGGGTAGTTCATGTTACCAAGAAAAATTACGGATAAAATCCATTTGTTGGGAGCGATTGATTGGGATCGTAGACTATTCGACTCACTAATTCCCTTACCTGACGGCACGAGCTACAATTCATATTTGATTCAGGGAAGCGAGAAAACGGCTTTGCTTGATTCCGTTGACCCGGCTATGTCTCACGTTTTGATGGAACAGCTCGAATCCGTAGGAAAATTAGATTACATAATTTCTCACCACGCCGAACAAGATCATTCAGGGGCAATTGTTGATGTATTCGCCAACTATCCTAAAGCGGAAGTGATTTGCTCGAAACATGGCCTTGACCTACTACGGAGCCATTTATCTCTGCCTGAAGAGTGTTTTAAAGTCGTTGAGGACGGCGAGACTTTGTCCCTGGGCGATAAAACCCTCGAATTTGTATACACACCGTGGGTTCATTGGCCCGAGACCATGGTTTCCTACCTGCTCGAAGACAACATTCTCTTCAGTTGCGACTTCTTCGGTTCGCACATAGCCACGACTGAAATGTACGTGACGAATGAAGGTAAGGTTTACGAGGCAGCTAAACGCTACTTCGCTGAAATAATGCTCCCGTTTCGCAAAAGCATTCAAAAGAATTTAGAGAAAATCGCGGAGCTCAACATCGACATGATAGCGCCCTCACACGGCCCAATCTACTCAAATCCAGGATTTATACTCAATGCTTACAAAGATTGGCTTTCGGATGAATCCAAAAATTTAGTTACAATTATTTACGTGTCCATGCACGGAAGCACACGTTCAATGGTGGAGCATCTGGTTGCGGAATTGGCTGAACGAAATATCGAAACAGCGCAGTTCGATCTTGCCGTTACGGATATCGGTAAGTTGGCCATAAATTTGGTGGACGCCACAACGCTTGTGATTGCGACGCCGGCTTTGCGGGTAGGGCCCCATCCCCTGGTGGTAAATGCCGTGTATTTGGCGTCCGTGTTAAGGCCTAAAGCCAAGATAGCCGCGATCATCGGCTCCTACGGCTGGGGCCAGAGGATTGTCGAAACTATAGGGCCAATGATCGCTGATCTGAAATTGGATATACTTGAACCTATATTGATCAAGGGGGCGCCGCAGCAAGAGACTTTCGACCGGCTCAAAGAAATGGCGCAGACGATCGCGGAAAAGCATAAGCAGCTAAAGGTTGGCTCCACAAAACACAGATTGCAAAAATTGCCGAGATCGTAAGTATAGAATTTTTGAACTTACAGATGTGAAGAAATGCGCTGAAGTGGAATTAATACTACTATTCCTTTCGATTTAGTAACAGTCACTTGAAGATTTGTTCATAAGTAAAAAGCCGACGCAATTTATTCATGCGCCGGCTTTCTATTCAACCGAGATCATCCTTGGTATAACTCACATGCTCAAATAAAAAAGAAGACGGAAATTAGCCGGCGCCTTGTTCCTTGGTAAGTTTGTGAAGAAAGAAACAAGTATTATTGAACGGATTCTACGCTTTTTACCGCGGGGACTCTTTCTTTTAATATGCGCTCTATACCCATTTTTAGAGTCATTTGGCTCATTGGACAACCACCGCATGCGCCTTTGAGTCTCAATTTAACAATTCCGTCGTCCGTGATTTCAACAATTTCAGCGTCTCCACCGTCGGCCTGTAACTGAGGTCTGACTACATCTAAGGCGGCTTGCACCTCTTCTCTCATATCAATGCTCCTTTCAGTATTTACGTGACCACACGTTCTTTGGACTTAGTTTATACACTTAATTAGATGCCCAAGGAAATAAAACGTTTCATCAGATTGGACGTAGATGTATGTTCTGGAAAAGCTGTTCCGGTAAACTTGCTTTAGAAGTAAAAAGCCTCCGGACGGTGAGCCCAGAGGCATTTTTGCCTTTGTAGTGGAGCGGGAAACGGGATTTGAACCCGCGACTTCAACCTTGGCAAGGTTGCACTCTACCACTGAGTTATTCCCGCAACATCCGCCAATTATATAAATAACGAGCCAGGGGTGTCAAGGTTTTTTGCCTGACCATTAAATTTTCAATGAGCCTACCATGGGGCCGTGGCCATTTTTTATCAAAATTATAGTTGTTCATCACCGTTTGTGTTGCACCTTTTGAGCTATCTCTGAAATAGCCGCGTACGCCAAACCTGTTTTAGCGTGTATTCTGTCCAGACATCGCACCGTCACGCGTCCGGTTTGGTCGAATTCCTCCCTGATAATCATCTCGATTTGCCTGCACCGGTCAGCGTTTATCTTAAAAGGCATACCAAACTCCTTCGTAAATAAGAATAGTGGAGTCAATGCGCTTTTCCTCCTTAGACTAAGATATATTCATTCAGATTGTAGGGAGGGCTGAATCCATTCTTTTGTTAAAAAATAATCTTTAAATCCCCATCTAATCTAAAATTTAATACAACAAACATTCATTTAGTGGTCTATCCATCCACGTAAGGAGAGGGAATTGTCAGACTTATGAAAAGATTGCCTCTTCACGCGCATTGGTCCACGAATGACCTGTGATACGCCGTTTACGTCGAATGACTCCTGATATTTATGTTTATCCCCGCTTTCATTTTTGTCGGTGGAGTGACGATTTCCCGAGGTCTTCCACTCAATTCTTACCTGGGTCTTTTTCCTGAATTGCTTGGGAGTACCTCCTGACGCCGTTGCTGAAATTTTTTTTGCTCGATTGCGGCACTGCTATGCGTTTTGGCAATAAGAACTAATCCTTCATGATTGTTAAAGTTTAACTACGCTACGTGATGTTCTTAGACCATCCTCTTGACAAAGAATTGCTGTTCTAGTAATTAATAATAATTACTATTATTAAAAGGCGCCATGAAACGCTCCCTGCGAATAACAAAACAAAGAAAGATCATCATCGAGGAACTGGGGAAGACGCAGTCACATCCTACAGCCGCTGAAATCTACGAAGCGGTTCGTAAGCGTTTACCAAAGATTAGCCTGGGAACGGTGTATCGAAATCTGGAGTTTCTCTCAGAGATCGGAGTAATTCAGAAGCTGGAAATGGCCGGCGCTCAGATGCGCTTTGATAGGACTACGAGTAATCATTATCATATTCGCTGCGTCATATGTCGTAGAGTGGATGACGCCCCCATGAAACCTTCAAACTCAATCGATCCGGCGCTGAGTGAAAACAGTGGATACAGTATACTCCGGCACAAAATAGAATTCATGGGTATTTGTCCGAACTGCAAAGCAAGCGGTGGACAATCGATTTTTGACATCGCAAGTGAATCCACCAAGGCATAACAGGCTACATTTATATGCTACGTTGTGTTAAATTATAATGTAGTGAGGTGTGTCGACATGGCTATTGAAAAAGGATCTGAGAGAGAAAAGAATTTACTCGCTTCGTTTACAGGAGAGTCTCAAGCTCGGAATCGCTATACTTACTTTGCTTCGCTGTCGCAATTGCGGAACAGCAGCACGAAAAACGATACTTGGGGCTTCTGAAAAACGTAGCTGAAGGAAAAGTTTTTAAAAGAGACCAGCCCGTAATTTGGCGTTGCTTAAATTGCGGTTACTTGCATGAGGCTGAGGAGGCTCCTGAGGCTTGCGCAGCGTGCGCTCATCCTCGTGTAGTTATTTTGAGGTTCTCGCCGAGAATTGGTAATGGAGCAATTAATCACCACTAACTAGGGTTAATTAAACCCCTCAATGTGAAAGGATGCTTTTATGACGGAACTACTTCAGATTTATAAATGTGACGTTTGCGGTAACATAGTTGAAATGATTCATACCGGCGAAGGAGAGCTGGTTTGCTGCGGACAACCCATGAAGCTGTTTACGGCAAATACAGTTGACGCAGCCAAAGAAAAACACGTTCCCGTTAAAGAAAAGACCGACGGTGGGCTCAAGGTTAAGGTCGGGAGCGTTCCGCATCCCATGGAAGAAAAGCATTATATTGAATGGATTGAGATCATCTCAGGCGACAAAACTTACAGGCA
>JBBSBY010000097.1:0-12292 GCA_038250835.1 Desulfomonilales bacterium
AATACGCTCTTAGCATTTTTTATCATAAAGGCTGATCATCACCATACTTTTGTCTGATGCTCATCAACTATCTCCCTGATGATCCGGCCCATTTCAATCAATTGCTCGGTTTCCCTCGAACCTCCCACATTCGCAATATAACGATCCACCAAATTTTTTCGCCAATTGTCGAAGAACTTCTCTCCTGGAAAACCTTCACCTTTGACAACTGGAGCGTGACCGTTTACATCTACTCGTGGGGGAGCGGTCAAGCCCAAACGGCTCAAGTAGTTACCGATCAAGTGGCTGACCAAGAAAGCCTGGGCGTTTTTTTCTCTGCCGGGGTCGGCGCTGCGCAAAGCTCCTGCCGCAATTTCGGCAATAGCCTCTTCGAGAGATAATTTATTGCCGTCTTTGAGGGAGGCCCCAGGGGGTTTGGGCGCTACCTGCGTGGGCTGGGATTTATGGCTCTGAACTGCCTTTGAAGGAGCTGAAATTTCAATCTCCGCATCCGTTTTTTGGTAATCGTTTATGGGTTGTGATTCACTTTCATCCCATCCGAAATCATTGGGCATTGCAATCTCCAATGCTATGGAAGTTTCCTATAGAGAAGCCTTATCGACCCAATACAGATCGTCCTCCAAGGTTTTTAGTGACAGACGTAAGTTAGTCACTTCTCGCCCTCTGGCATCCAGGGCTCTGATAATTTTCAAATCACTTTTATCCGAAGGTTCCTGTCTCAAGATTAACGCTGATGGGAGGTGTATAATCCACAATTCCCCCGAAAAATACTTCGTACAGGACATTTGCGTGGCTGTCCTCGCAATCAATACGGCGTGCGCCAAGGTTGGTGTGCCCTGCAAGAGTCAAATTTTTGCTGGACTTGGGAAATACCAAGTCACTGTTTCTCACCTTTCTGTTCTGGTATTGACCAATAAAAATTGGACTTTTTTCCAGCAGATCTCTGTGTGATCGCAATCCAAAATTTCTCAGGGATCCAAGGCGTTCCGCAAAAAACCAAACAGCCGCCCCCACAACTACCGTCGTCTTGGCGTCTTTGATACGTCCACGTTCCAAATCGAAGGGATACCAAGATCCCGCCTCAAAATCGGTCAGCGATACAATCCGGTTCGGAGGCGCGGGGCAATAGTCCACGAGGATGCCTCTGACTTCCGGCAACGCGGACATTTTACCCGCGATGAGGACCAGGTCGCACTCGTATGAAACTATAACCTCTGAAAAAATACGCAGGGTCTGATGCAAAGTGTTAAATACCACATCATTAACGGCCCATGCGTCCATCTCCCAATCTATGTCGTCCAATAAAGGATAGATATCTTGACCTACGATTTCGCTGAGTATCTTCGTAAAGAAATCCTTGATTTGTTGCTTAGGAGGCGGAGTAAATTCCATGTCGAAAAATTTTTGAATTACGACATTGCCGCCTTCCCTAGTCTGAGCATGTTCCAAATATTTATGAGCTAACGGGATGAAAACAGTGTCAATGAGGGCCTTCTTCATAGCTATGAATTGTGGATTGTTCTGATAATGCGGAAGACCAAAAAATGTATTCAAATGATCTATGGTTATTTCTCCAACACCATTGGGCCCATTAGCCCATTTAACAATGCTGGGCAATATTACTTCTTTAATTACATTTCTAAGAATGTCGTCACCTGCTACCGACACTCCTTCCTGGAATAATGATTTGGCCTCAAGTTGTGTAATGGCTTGCTTGGTCGAGGAGTAGAGGCGCCCACTTATCACGGAATGCTTCCAGGGCGGCCTGAGGCTTGACCTGGAATGAATAGTTGAACTCTTCCTCCAAATCAAGCTGCACATCGTCAGTTGGAGTAATCAAACTTGGAGTAAAGTCATTGATTGACTCTATCCCGGCGGCGCCGGCGCAGAATTCTATCGACGTATTGAGGCGACTTTCGTCGAATGCAACATCGTTCAAGACAACATACTGCAATCCGGTTTGATCCAAGAGTCTGATGGGATTAAATCGTGTCACTACCACCCCGTGTCCAAAACGGTAAATTTTGTTTCCGTCATATTACATCCCGTAGATAATTCCCTTATAAAATAAATACTCCCAGGCATCCGTCGTTTCAATAAAATAAAACCAAATCGGAAATAAAAGATGCAATAACTACACTACAGTTTGACCTTGCTTTTACATTCCGGCGCCTTATTTGTTTTACATAACTAATTTGTAACCGGGGGTAATACTAAATGAATCATTCTAAAAGAATTGCTTATGCGCTTGGAACAGCATTATTGACGCTCATAGTGGGCATGGTCTTAGCTCCAAATAGTTTTGCGGCTATGATGAACGATAAACATGGTTCAAGCGGCTCATCGATGACGAGTGAGCGGCAGGTTGATTTGGAATTCATGCAAGCCGCCGCAAACGGTTCCTTGAGTAAAGTGAAGACGCTTCTTGATAAAGGCGCAAACATTGAAGCGGCTAATGATAAGGGCGCAACCGCTCTGATGTGGGCGGTAATGAAAGATCAAACCAATGTCGTTAAATTCTTGGTGGACGAAGGGGCCAATGTTAACGCAGAAACTTCTACCGGCATGACGGCCTTGAAAGTGGCGGCAGCGGAAGGCCGTCTCGATACGGTAAAATTTCTCCTGAATCACGGCGCTGACGTCAATGCCTCCAGGAAGGGCAAGAGCGCTATAAAATTAGCTAAGGAATCAAACCACCGAGATATCGTTCAATTTTTGGAGTCTTACGATAACCGATCAGAGAAAAAAGTCTCTGAAAACGTGAGACATGAAAATAGAATGGAAAGGGCTTCAGATCATGAAAGAACGTCACGACACGGAAGAGTGACTGAAGCCGTAGTAACCGGAGTCGACAGGCCTGACAACTGTCTCAAAATCAGAAGCGGCGCCGGAAAGGAATTTGAACAAGTTGGTTGCGCTAAAATGGGCGCCGATCTCAGGGTAACCGGAAATGTCCAAAATGGTTGGGCGGAAATTACAGCTCCTACTCGTGGTTGGGTTTTTGGTTCACAAATTAAGGCGGAAGGTTTATTTCCCGCCGGAAGCTCATCTTCAGCTCGAGTGAAAGCGCATCGTTCCGATTCCGATAGGAATGTTGAGTATACTCAACCTGAAGCCGAATACGGCTATGTGTCGCCGGACCGAAGCAACGTAGAAGTTCAGCCACGGCCTGTTCGTCCTCATGCTCCAGGGGTTGCCGTTGAACTCGGCCTTCCTCCTGTTAGTGTTCAGGGTGGATTGCCCGTCCCGCCGGCGCCTCCTGCCCCGGCATTGCCTCCCGCTCCTCCTGCGCCTGCTCCGTTACCAGGACCTCCTGCGCTCAGATAGTTTTAGTTTTCTTAAATGATTATGACCTTCGGGTCGTAATCATTTTTAAAACACTACGAGCATCTGTTAATTAATAGGTTTGGGCTCCGATTCTTTTATGTAAATGAACGTTTTATTAAACTCTGCAACCACCAGAAATTGTGAGTTATTTATTGGTTTCTCCGTCACAATGATGAGGTTATCATCCTCTGTTGATGGTCGGTATTTACGGCCCAGAAGCAATGGCCAATTCCAATGATGATTTGACCAACCATTCCGAGTGGCAAAAGGAATATGTTTCTTGTGGAGCTGAAGAATTAAACTTGCATCGGTAGTCCAATGGGACCAGTTGAAGAGAAAGACCGGCCTAGTTATCTGATGATCCTTTAAATATTTAATTAGGGCCGCAGAAAATAACTCTATTCGTGATTGTTGTGTCGGCTTTGGTAGGTTTATAACAAACTGTGATAAGCAAGCTATTATTAACGCGAAGAAAATACCTAAAAAAACTGGTTTGGCCGTGGCACTAATAAATTTCGTACGCTTTTCAAGGTATTCATATAACGCAGCTAAAAATAAAGATAAATTCAGGCAACCTAAGGAAGAGAGCCAAAACACAAGATAATCAAAAATATCCCCTTCAATTTTTGAAGCGGCCCAGCAGGCTACGAGTATAGCGACGATGCCCAGCAAACTTATTCTTGCTCGCAATGCTTCGCCCTGCCTACCGGCTTTAATGAATATAAATACAAGCCCTAACAGTTGCGCTCCTGCAAATAAAAGAGCAAGCAATTCATACTCAAACCTGGGAATGTCAGGTAGGGAAGGAAGGATCCAGGACAATTGAACTGAGATTCTGTACAACGCGTCTTCCCAGCCGGCGGTCGCGCGGGGATGCGTGAAAAACATGAAGATCCTTGAAAGATTACCTGGATAATTAGTAATCTCCTCATAAACCGGAAGAGCCCACATTGCGAGAACTGCAATGAGCGCCGACGCTAGGGCATACTTAAGGCGCCGTCTTTTTTCCTCAGTCCATAATTTCTCTGTGAATACACATGAGATGAAGGAAGCAATAATTAATGATAGGACCACCGGCACGACGCCGACATGGGTTTGAATAAGAAACGACCCCAAGATGATGACTATGGGCAAATGACCAATTTTTCCCATCGAGAGAAATGCGCATATCCAAAGAAAAAGTAGGAACGGCAGTGCTATCGCCCAGGGTGTCCAAGGAGACGCAAGTCGGTTAATGGTATAAGAAACAATATTAACGTCAGGACTGAGCACATGGCCAAAATGGGATCTTTTTTCGCCACATGCCGGAGGACATAGCCCAAAAGAAGGGCAACCACAGTATTGATCAGCAAAGCCGCCCACATCAAACTTGTTGACCTCTCCCCCGCCAGAGCTTAGACGGGGGCAAGCATGTAAAAATAAGCCGGACCGGGATGATTCCACCCAAACCTTGAGTACATCCCTACAAATTGATTACCTTCCATCGCATGGCGCGTATAAAGTTCAATCATGGCTATGTCGATTTCTGAGGGTACATCGGGTAAACCGGTTATCAATGGGAATAAAATGGAAGCTATTATTAGAGGAGAGGCCGTGATTATTGCAATAAATGTGATCCATTGATTCTTGAGCATCGCTGTTTCGATCTCGCCCTTTTTTACGGCTCTGGCCTCATTCCTACACGGTGCAAGAACCTTCCTTGACCCGATCGAGGAGTGCGGACGTCTGAAGGATACAATATAACCAATGGAGCATGTGAACAACTCTTGGATTGCGTGACTGTTGTTTTGGTAATGTTCCGCCCCCTCTGAATCTATTTAACAATTCAATTCCTTAGCGCGTATGTTCACTTATAATCGAAAATTCAGCCCTGAATGGTCTTTCCGATAAAGCAGGTCATGAGCGGCTTAATGTCGCTTAGTCTATTTTGAGCCGCATTTCATTTTTCATATTTCATGAAATCCACTTGACGCGAACACTATGCCCCTTTACAATGAAACTTGAGGTCATCCCATGAGTATTCTTCGTCAAGAAAAGTTGTCTAACAGGGTTTACGCAGTTTTAAAGCAAATGATTGCCGATTACAGATTTCAACCCGGGGCCAGATTGAATGTGGAACAATTATCAAAAGAAATGGGAGTTAGCCGAACCCCTGTATGGGAAGCAATCGGTAAGCTTGAACAAGAAGGACTCATAGAGACAATTCCCAATCGCGGCGTTTTCATGGCCGTCCTTACCCCTGAAAAAGCTCTCGATTTATATGCAGTGAGGGAAGTTCTTGAAGGAATGGCCGGCAAGTTATCCGCTTTGAACATTAACGCCTCGCAGTTGCTGGAAATGGAAGAAAACCTTATTGAGCAAGAAGTCGTAGTCGAGCAAATGGATTTAATTAAGTACTCGCAACTCGATTTCCGATTCCACGCTATTGTTTATGAATCTTGCGGTAACCCGGTCTTGGATGAACTGCTGGGGGCAATAAAAAACAAAATGAGACCATTAAGTCTCGAATTGAAGAGCTATCTTGCGGCCCTTTACAAAGACCACCAGGAGATTGTTCAGGCGCTTAGATTGGGTAGTCCGGAGAAGTCCGAAAAGGCGTTTGTAAAACACAACAAGAGAATGATTAGGCTTATTAAAGCCAAAATGCAAAATGGGGATTGGCTGCGAATGACCGCAGGTTAATACCTAAGAAGAAAAGGAGATAATATGGCAATCCCAAAGGCTAAATGCGCAATTGTCCTAATTGAGCCCCAAAATGACTTCCTAACGCCAGGCGGCACAATGTATCAATACATCGCCGATCAGCTTAAGGAACGCAATGTAATTTCCAATCTTCAAAAACTGCTGTCAAAAGCCCGTGGAAAGGTCAAAATTATATATGTGCCTTTTCAAGCTTTTAAACCGGGCTTTCCTGAACTCAAGAAGGGCGGTCCGGGAACTGAAGGTCTCAGGGGCATCGAAATGGATATGAAAGCGGACTGGGGCACAGGCGCTTGGTTGGACGGCACCCCCGGACCCGAGATAATAGAGCCCCTTACTCCACAAGAAGGCGACATCATCATTCGCGGTAAACTCACATTGGACGCGTTCCACTCGACGGCGCTCAACTATATACTGCGGGCGAACGAAATAGAATATGTGGCGTTTACGGGTTTTCACACAAATTGGTGCGTGGAAAGTTCCGCTCGCTCAGCTTACGACATGGGTTATCGTGTAATGGTCATAAAGGATTGCACCGCGACGGATACTCAGCGTGAGCAAGATTATGCGGAACAGGTAATTTTCCCACGCATAGGCAGAGTTTTAACCGCTGACGAATTTTTGGCGGAAATCGGCTAACAACTTCTTTCCCGACACGAGGAGGATCACGTGAAAAAATTGATAGTATCGGTCTTAGTAATGATGTTGACGCTGCCTCTTGTGGCTCTCGCGGCCGATCCGCCTAAAGAAGTTAATGTCGGGTTAATGTTCGGCTTGACCGGAGCGGCGTCTCCGGTGGGACCTGTTCAGCTCGACGGGGCCAAACTGGCGATCCAGGAAGTGAACGACGCCGGCGGTCTGCAGTGGGGCGCCGCCAAAGTTCCGGTGAAAGCGATTATTAAGGATGATGAGACAAAACCTGATGTGGCTATTCGAAGATTTCGTGAACTTAACGATGAGGATGGCGCTCACGTAATCGTTGGTCAGACCTTTGCCCCCATATCCGGGGCGTTGAACAAGCAGGTCAAAAAGACGCCCGTGGCGTATTTTCCGGTCAATGTTGTCGCCCTCAGTATGTTCAAGAAGGATGAGATGGCGCCCACCACCTTTGCGGTGCACGGCTCGGCGTATTCGGCAGGCCACGCCGGGGCCACATACATCGTAAATAAGCTCGGCAAAAAGAACATAGTCTTTTTTGGACCGGCATATGCCTTTGGTCAGGATCAATGGGCCGGCGCTAAGGACGCCTTTGAGAAGCTCGGAGTCAAGGCACAATACCTCGAGTCTCCCGTCGGCACGAGTGACTTTACCTCATACATGACCAAAATCAAGGAAATGAAGCCTGAGGTCGTGATGTTGGCGCATTGGGGAACTGATGCGATTAACGTGCTCAAACAGGCTTATGAAACAGGGTTGAAGGACAAGACAACACTCTGGTTCAACTGGATGACCAATGTTTTCGGAAGCGGAGTTCCACCTGAAGCCATGGAAGGGGTTTACTCATTGATGAGCTGGTACTATGACCTCAGCGGGTTTCCGGATGCCGCAAACGTAAAGCAGGGAAAAGAATTTACGGAAAAATTCGAAAAAGCATATGGCTACCCGCCGGATCCATATTCCGCCATGGCCTACATTGGAACCAAAGAAGCTTTACGAGGCCTTTCTCTCGCACAATCGAAAGATCCCAAAGCAATTGCCAAAGCAATCATGTCAAACCCACAGTTTGAATCAATGAAGGGTAAAGGCACATGGCGAGAGGATCATCAGCCGATTTTCAAATATAACGCTTTTGTTGTTGTAGGCAAAAACGCCAAGGAACGTAAGGATTCCAAATGGGACCTCGTTAAGGTAATTGACGCCTATACTGGAGAGGATTATCTACCTCCTCTCAAATCCCTTGGATACTAACCGTGTCGCCGGGGACTTTGGTTCCCGGCTCTTTTTTTAGTTTTGATCGAAATTATTCCCGGCTTAAAAGAGGCGCCAATGCTATTCATCTTCTTAAAATGTGTCCAACAGATCTATCAAATGTAAGATTTTTCGATAGTTCTGTCGAATGAAGCCCCTGACCCGTCGTCCCAGCGAAAGCTGGGGACCCAGATCTTCCTGGAGTCCAGCTTGCGCCGGCATGACGATGATAAGCTCTGCATGCATGACGAAGCTGTATAGCTCTAAGTAACTCGAATGGGCGACTAATTGAAGACACTATCATTTTATCCATAATTACTTCCAAGAATGGCTATATATCTCTCAATCCATTTTTTGGCCGGCATTATTGATTTTTAGGTGGTCCGCGAGGAGACATGGCGTCGCAAACAATTATCGAAACAAAGGGTTTAGGCAAGCAGTTCGGCGATTTCCAGGCGGTGATCGACGTCAACTATAGGGTTCTCGCGGGCGACGCAGTCGGCATAATAGGACCCAACGGCGCAGGCAAATCTACTTTTTTCAATTTACTCACGGGACTGTTTCCCCCGACAAGCGGGTCTATACATTTTTTTGGTCAAGACGTCAGCAATCTTTCCGCGGAGAATCGTGTAGCTCTGGGCATGGTGCGCACTTTTCAGCTGGTCTCCGTTTTGGATTCTCTCATGGTGCTTGATAACCTCGTGCTTGCCGTAATCCGTTGCAGCGCTGATTTTAATCACAAAATGAGCCTCATGATGGGTTCGGCGCACCCGAAGCATATAATCGCCGATTGCGCTATGGCGCTGGAATCCGTAGGGCTTGCGTCTAAAGCTCACTGGCCGACATCGGATCTGTCTTACGGCGATAAGCGAATGCTCGAAATTGCAATGGCTTTATCCTTGAAACCCAAGTTGCTGTTGCTGGATGAGCCTTTGGCCGGCCTTAGTGAAGCTGAAATTGCCGAAGTAGTTAAACTTATCGACAAAGTTAAAAAGAATCTCACTGTAGTTATAATAGAACACAAGATCTCCCGCATTGTGAATCTCGTATCGAGGCTGTCGGTCATGCACGAGGGCCGGCTGATAGCTGAAGGCGAGCCTGACGACATCCTTTGCGATCCCCTGGTGAGGGAAGTCTACTGGGGTGAGCGAAACGACGCGTGCGAAGTTACTGCCGCTGGAGAATAGAATGCTGCTTTCGGTGATGGGAATTGATGTCGCGTATGGCCATGCTCAGGTATTGTCGGATGTGAATCTTACGGTAGGCGTAAACGAGACAATTTGCATTGTCGGGCGAAACGGCGCCGGTAAAACCACACTACTGAGGACAATTGCCGGTTTTTTAGCTCCAAAAAAAGGCTATGTGGTGTTCAATGATCATAATGTCCAGGGGCAATCTCCTGAAAATATGGCGAACCTGGGTGTGCGCTACGTTTACCAGGATAAGCGAGTGTTTACGAAACTTACTGTTAAAGAGAACATACAGCTTGCGGCGTTTCCGACGAACGCTACAGATCACGAAGCAATCGACACGGTCGTGAATATTTATCCCAAGATATCGAGATTTATGGACAAAAAAGCGGGCGGACTTTCCGGTGGTCAACGCCAGCTTCTTTTGCTTGGAAGGGCGCTCATCGGATCTCCGAAACTTTTACTGGTCGATGAGCCCACCGAGGGTTTGGCCGCAGGCACAATCGATGAAGTCTGTGGAGTTTTGGAATCAATGAAAGGGAAATTATCCTGCATCATAGTGGAACAAAATCTAGCCGTTATCGCAAGATTGGCCGATCGAGTATACGCGATGCGGGATGGGCGTATTGTCTCAGAGGTTGCGGAACGCTCACAAATCGAAGATAGAGCCCAGTTGGAATCCTATTTATAATACTGCCGGAATTGGGAGCAGCATGTTACCCCCATCACATTGGAGCGATACTTTAAGAAAATACGACCTAATAATTATAGCCGCTATATTCCTGGCTTCAATCCCTGTCTTGTCCATTCAGCGTACAACCGACTTTATTATCTTCTGTGTTTTCGTTTTGGGTTACGACCTTTTATATGGGTACATGGGACGTCTTTCCTTTGGTCATATGCTTTATCTTGGAGTGGGAGCGTATGCGACTGCGCTTGCTTCCGAATACCTTACTCACAATCCTTTTTTAATACTAATTATAGCAATAGCAGCCGGTATGCTGGTGGGAGTGATACTCGGGCCGATCATCGTGCGAACTACGGGGGCGTGTTTCGCCCTGATTAATCTAGCGTTTAACCAGGTGGGTTTCTTCCTTGTGGTGACGGGCTTTTCCCATTACACCGGCGGTGAAGACGGTCTGTCAGCTTACTTCAGTAAAATTGGTCCAATCAATTTCGGATCCAAGATCACCGTCTATGTATTTAGTTTACTATGCCTTTTGGCGACCGTATTTCTTGTTCGACGACTGACATCTTCGCCATTCGGTATACTTCTGCGGACGATTAAAGAAAACGAAACTCGGGCCAAATTTCTTGGCTACAACACCTTTAGATACAAATGGGCCGCATTCATTATTTCAGCCGGTATTTCAGCTCTGGCAGGCTTTCTGAATATACTTAATTATACTTATGTCACTCCAAGTTTCATGGACCCCGGCAGAAACGTCGAAGTTATTTTCGCGAGCCTTATCGGTGGGGCCGGCAACGTCTACGGAGCGGTTGTCGGAGGCGTGAGTTACATGCTCATAAGCAATTATCTACCTAGATATATACAGCGATGGGAGATGTTCCTGGGTATAGCTCTGCTGATACTGGTATTTAGATTTAGAATGGGAATTTGGGGCTATGTGACCGGTCTTTTAGTCCCCACGAAACGTGAGATTGCAAATGATTAGCACAATAGCTTACGGTCTTACAATTGGCGGCATCCTCTACATAATTTCAATC
This sequence comes from Desulfomonilales bacterium, assembly GCA_038250835.1. Classification (GTDB taxonomy): domain Bacteria; phylum Desulfobacterota; class Desulfomonilia; order Desulfomonilales; family Desulfomonilaceae; genus JBBSBY01. Next base: position 10,854 of record JBBSBY010000097.1, read on the forward strand.
GGGCTGTCTTTGACTTTCGGGACTATGCGCATTGTAAATTTTGCCCACGCGTTGGTTTACACAGTTGGAGCTTATATTCTTATTTCGCTGATGCCGGTATTTCACGGCAGCTTCCTTCCTGCCGCCGTCTTGGCTGTGCTTAGCGTCATTCCCCTGGCATATGTTATTGAGCGTTTCATTATACGAAGACTTTACGGCGCTTCTATTGACTACGCCATCATCGCGACTTATGCGGTGCTGTTAATCGGCGTGGACGCAGTTAAGTGGATCTGGGGCGCCACTCCCATTTCGTTATCCGATCCAATAAACGCTTCGGTTTCCTTCGGGGTTGTTGATCTTCCAGTCTTCAGATTAGTCATCATCTGCATTGCGCTCTTGGTGTTTGTAGGTTTGGAGTTTTTCTTTCACCGAACCATGGTCGGCAAGGTGGTTATAGCGGGGCTCGAAGACGAAGAAGCGGTCAGAAGTTTAGGAATAAACGTCGACAAATATTTTTCGTTGGTCTTCATCATGGGAAGTTGTCTCGCGGCCTTGGGCGGCGTGCTCTATTCCCCAATTACAACTGTCCAACCTTACATGGGCTTTTCAGTCCTTTTGCTGGCTTTTGCGGTAGTTTTAGTTGGCGGTTTGGGGAGTTTGCGGGGGACTTTCGCGGCGGCTTTTGCTCTGGGAATGGTAATGGCCCTGACCGGTCGTTTTTGGGGAGCGGCTGCGGAAACAATGGTTTTTGTGGTTATGGCCGTGGTGCTCATAATCAAGCCGCTGGAGGTTTAGAGCCATAATTTAGGTTGCGCCGGCGACAATTTTTGTGTATGCGAATTATCTGATTTGGCTCAGCCATTGGGTTTCGAGCTCAGCAGGTTTGGCCGCAAAGTTCGTTCCTGATAAATTGTCCATAGTGCTCCTCTAACCTTCTGAATCGCTTACCATCCTCACTACTGTGCAATACATCCGCAGCCAATGAGCAATAACCGAGCCTAAAGGCCGAATACGCCAATCGATAAAACGGAAGCCTATCCGCCAAAGGTTGTTTTCCATTTAGCTTATCGAATTCGTCAATTAGTACCGCAGTTTGTCGACAATCCAAGTTGAATTCAACGGCAAATCCCGCAATATCCCAAGCTATATGTTGATTCCCCGGGAAAAAATGGTCGGCGTGATGATCAGTCGCGTCGGTTTTGGTAAACCCCGTGGCGGTTCTTAACCATTCAAATGGTAACATTCTGCCGTCCACAGCCGAAGCCGTCTCAGAATATTGTCTTTCAAGTTGAGGTTTGATCGATAGCAGCTTGTTTAACCAATAAGCGCCGCAAGCCTCCTCAATGTTCACGACCATCATGTCAAACATTTCTTCAAACGTGCGGCTCGGTTTCGCAGGGAAGGTCTTTTGTATGAAATCCAGGTATTTAGCCACGCTGACCAGAAACTTTTCGTGGTGA
>JBBSBY010000098.1:0-12278 GCA_038250835.1 Desulfomonilales bacterium
CCGGAACTCATCCCAACGAAAATTCCCTGCGTCAGGGCGAGCCATCGTGCCGTGTCATACGCCTGCTTGTCATTTACCTTCAAAATTCGATCAATTTTGCCTGGATCGTATATTTTAGGGATGATGGCCTCAGACATATTCTTTAGACCCTGGATTGCATGGCCTTCAACCGGTTCGACCCCAATGATTTTAATGTTGGGATCATGCTCCTTGAGTCGCTTGGCTACTCCCATCAGAGTTCCGGTTGTCCCCATTCCGGCTACAAACGCAGTAATTTCGCCGTTGGTTTGCTCCCAAATTTCCGGACCCGTAGTCATATAGTGGGTTTCGATATTGTAAGGGTTTTCAAATTGGTTCGGCATGAAATATAAGTCCGGGGCGGACTCATATATTTGATGAGCTCGCCGAATGGCGCCGTCGGTCGCCTGGTCCGGCGGAGTGATATCCAATTCCGCTCCATAAGCTCTCAATGTGTTGCGACGTTCAAGACTGACACACTCGGGTAGAGTCAAAAGACATCGATAACCCTTGCACGCGGCCACCATTGATAAACCTATACCCGTATTGCCCGAAGTCGGTTCGAGGATAATTTTGTCGCGGGTGAGTTTGCCTTCCAACTCAGCTTTTTCAATCATGTAATAGGCGATTCTATCCTTGATGGAACCACCCGGATTATTCCCCTCCATCTTTCCGAGTATTCTCACATTGTTTGAACCGTCGGGATTTTTTATGTGAACAAGGGGGGTATTGCCAATTAACTTTAGAATGGCCATTCCTATGCCTCAGATTTAGTTAAAGTTTTTCATTATATCATCTTTCGGAGCTGATTGGCTGCACAAAAATGATTAATGTTTGTCTTGCAATGTTATTTCAGTCCTTTGTATAATAAACATAATGTGATTTATTGAACAAGGAATTGTATTGGAGCTCACATGGAACGATTTTCGGCAATTGACATAAGCCCATCTGTGTCCAGACCGCAAGTGATTACCGAACCCGAAAAGCAGCGACCGCGCACGACACCGATAAAGTCTGAATCCGACAGAAGCTCAAGCGCCGCAATTATAATTAAGAACCGAGACGGCCGGGAAGCTTCCGATAGTCAAGTACAATCCCTTTTCGCCTTGTTTGATCGCGTAGTCGCAAAACATCAAGAACACGAGGATGCTCGTAATCAACTCGATCTCATTGACGAAATACTGTTCACATCCAGATCCGTCGGTGTTCTTGTGGAAAATTTGACTGAGCACCTGATTGACGCGTTGAGTTTGGATTCCGCAGCGATCTTGATCAGGGATGATCACCCAATTGCAGTTCATTATCAAGAGATGATTCCCACAGGAATGGGTTTTGTTCCTCATTCCATTGTGGAATCTCTTGGATTCGACATACAGTTTTTAAATGACCTCAGCGGATTTGATGTTGAAGCGTTTGCGGCAAACGCGCCGAAGGCTGCTTCGGCAATTGTTACGCCTTTGCACTATGATCAAAAGATCGTGGGTTTATTGTGCCTGGGTTCAAGCGCAAAGAAAAACCCGCACTTCAAATCGGATATTCCTCTCATATATAAATTGGCCAAAAAAATAATCACAGGATTGTTAAACGCCTGGGCTCACGAAAATCAGGCGCGAGCGGCGTTGATGTCAACAGTAGAAAATGTATACACGGAAGGCTTCTTTATGGAATTCATGAGGAAACATTTTAATGCGGCCTGGCGAAAACAATCCATTTTCTCAGTGATCGCCGTTTCATGGAGCCCTGCAGAAACTCAGCTTAACGACGAAGTTTCCAGGTTTATTGTCGGTAATGTGAGATCAAGTGATTTGTGCGCCAGGGGAGAAATTATTCCTGTGTGGCTTCTTTTGCCGGATACCGACGGCCACGGGGCAAACGTGGTGGCCCAAAGATTATCGAAGCTGATTGAGAAAGAATTTCCAGGTCATCTGGATGTTAATTTTGGGTTAAGTGAGTTTTCTCGCTCGCACTTTGGATTTTCGACAATTCTCAACGAGGCGAAAATGGCGCTTGAAAAAGCTTGTGACTCTTCACAATCCAATATAATGATGGAACCATAAATGTTTAAGATGATAGCATTGCGGCAATTTATAGTTTAATGAATGTCCTTCCTGTCGGGGCTCACATTCAGGACTGTAATGGTTCCACAATTGGATGTAACAGTTTGCGAAGAGTAATCCGCCCTGGATGTTGAAATCAACTAAACCGCCTAAAAATCCAGTGAACGGCAACAGTAGCTTATCAATCTCAGACTGTAAGGATATTTGAAACCGACTCATTTCCCTTTTTTACGATTTGTGGTTATCATCGTAAAGAATCATTGAATCAATGGAGTTGAATTTTTTATGAAATGTGGAGTCAATCCCAAAGACGTTCTTCCCTTTATGAATAAGATTTCCGAAGCTGCGGGCAAAAAGGTAATGTCCTATTATCGCGGAGAATTTACAATCGACCGAAAAGATACTAGGGCAGGCGCAATAGATATAGTAACCGACGCGGACAGAGCGTCCGAAGACTTGATTGTCGAAGCTTTAACAAAGGAATTTCCTGACCACGACATATTAACCGAAGAGCGTTCAATAGATTTGAAAGGCTCTCAATACATGTGGGTCATTGATCCGCTCGATGGAACAGTAAATTTTGCCCACGGTTATCCCTTTTTCAGCGTCTCGCTGGCGCTCACTGACAATGGAATACCCATTGCCGGTATTGTGTATGATCCAATTCACGCCGAAACATTTTCAGCAATCAGATGTCACGGAACATTCTTTAACGGCAATCTCATAAAAGTATCTCAGGCGGACAATCTCAGCTCAAGCATAATAGCCACCGGATTTCCTTATGATCGAGCGTTTTCTCCTGAAAACAACGTTGCAGAGTTTTCAAGAGTTATAACAAAAATTCAGGGGATTCGCCGAGGCGGCTCCGCGGCCATGGATCTTGCCTATGTGGCTTGCGGTCGGCTTGATGGTTTTTGGGAATTGAAGCTCAAACCGTGGGATATGGCTGCCGGTATGTTATTGGTAGTCGAGGCCTGCGGCAGGATAACGAATAGAAATGGTGATGAGACCGCAATTGAGACCGACAGCATAGTCGCAACCAATGGGCTTATCCATCAGGAGCTTATTGATTTATTATCGAACAATGAGTAAATATAATGGAGATATATTATATCGTTAGTTCCATTACATTGAAATCAGCACATTTAATCACAGTCTCACCGGCTTGACACGGCCTATCGTTCCTGTTATCTTGACAAATCTGACGCGGGGTGGAGCAGCCAGGTAGCTCGTTGGGCTCATAACCCAAAGGTCGGAGGTTCAAATCCTCCCCCCGCTACCAAGAATTCTCGAAGGGCTATAGACTTTTGTCTGTAGCCCTTTTTTACTGCCTGTTAACGCAGACGCATACGCTAAAATGCGGTTCCCAGACGTATTTGATTGCCTAGATGGCTTTAACTTTATCCAATAAACATATATTCCTGAGATCAATGCGGCATCTCATTCCGGGAATTTCATAAATCTTCTCTACCGATAGACCGTTAGAACTAAGCATAACACTGCTTGCAATAGACTCCATTTACATTTATCATCTTTCACCGTCATGTTGTTGCGCTCAACTCCATGAGATAAATCTGTGGAACATGAGTGGTGCGAACCCGAATCCTATAAGCGAGCAGTAATGGAAAAAGTTGTCACGACGCCGCTGTTGGATCTGAAAGCCCAATACAAAACCATCAAAGAAGAAATTCAGGAAGCTATCAATAGAGTATTGGAAAGCCAATACTTTATTTTGGGTCCTGAAGTTGAAGCCCTCGAGCTGGATCTAGCCAAATACTGCGGCAGCAAACATGCCGTAGGAGTTTCATCCGGAACCGACGCTCTGCTGCTGGCCCTGAACGGCCTGGATATAGGTCCGGGCGACGAGGTCATTACTACTCCATTCACTTTTTTCGCCACAGCGGGGGCAATACTTCGAGTCGGAGCAACACCGGTCCTGGTGGATATCAGGCCTGATACATTCAATATCGATGAGACTAAAATAAAAGCGGCAATTACCAAAAAGACTAAAGCAATCGAGCCTGTGCACCTATTTGGACAAATAGCCGAGATGGAACCTATCCTTAATATTGCCGAACAATACGGACTATTTGTCATTGAAGACGCAGCTCAGGCGATAGGCGCCGGCGCCAAAGATAAACCGGCAGGAGGCATCGGAACAGCCGGCTGCTTCTCGTTTTTTCCTTCAAAGAACTTAGGCGCATATGGCGAAGGCGGTCTAATTACGGTAAATGACTCGGCTCTTGCAGAAAAACTGCGCATTCTACGCAACCAGGGCGCCCATCCCAAATATTGCCACAAGCAACTTGGCGGCAATTTTCGATTGGACGCCATTCAAGCAGCGGTACTTCGTGTCAAATTCAAGAGACTTGAACAATGGACTGAAGACCGCCGCGCAAACGCCGCATACTACACACGAGCTCTGGAAGCTGCCGATCTAGGTGGCAAAGTTCAGGCGCCGCTTATCATTAGAGAACGCCACGTGTTCAATCAATTTGTAATTAGATGTGAAGACCGAGACGCGCTAAAGAATTATCTGGCCGAACATGCAATAACCACTGAGATTTACTATCCTTTGCCGATGCACTTCCAAGAATGTTTTAAAAGCCATAATTTTGGGCCGGGATCCTTGCCGATCGCCGAAGAGGCATGCAAGAATGTTTTGGCGTTGCCCATCTACCCGGAACTCACGGATGCGCAACAGCAGTATGTGATTGACAAGATTGTCGATTTTTATGGCGCTTAATTTAGTTATACCGACTCGGAACCGCTGCTTAGGAGGTAGCGAATGCTGGTTAGAGATTGGATGACCCAAAATCCTAAAACAATCGATGTAGACGCGACCATTCAGGACGCGATAAATTTGTTTATGGACAACCACATCCACATGGCTCCAGTCATCGATAACGGTAAGCTGGTCGGGATCGTCACTGATCGTGACGTGAAACACGCTTCACCGTCGGACGCCTGTTTATTGGATTTTCAGAACATCATGTATCGTGTGTCCAGAGTTCAAATTGGCGACATAATGTCTCCCCGACCGATAACGGTGACGGAAGATCTTACCATCGAAGAGACCGCCGAAATCCTTTTGCAAAATAACATTTCAGGACTTCCTGTAGTTGACGAAACCGGCGCTTTAAATGGAGTAATTACTCAACACGATATCTTTGCGGCTCTTGTGGGCGCCTCGGGATTGACTCATCGCGGCATGCAGTTTGGTTTTGAACTCGAGGATCGGCCGGGCAGTATTAAGGAAGTTTCGGATCTGATCCGTAACCATCAGGGTCGTTTAGTCAGCATATCCAGCACCTACAATGACTGCCCAGAGGGTTACAGGCGCGTATACCTGCGGGCGTTCGATATTGAGCCGAACAGCATACCGCGATTAATTGATGAACTGAGAAAGATCGGCAAGTTGCTTTACTATGTTGATCATGAAGGTGATACCCGCGAGTTTTACTGTTAGACATGTCGCCAAAGCAGTTACATGTTCACGAGATGCTTTGAGGCGCACTGGATCAAATCGAAGGGATATCGGCACGATAACAGAAATCATTTGAGCGCATCAGAAATATGTTGCTTAAGGGGTGTGTCATTGCCTGAAATCTCTCGCTTTTATGGCATCATAGTTGCATGTTCTATGCCGATCACAGCCCGCCCCACTTCCATGCTCGTTATGGAAGGCACAAAGTGGCGGTTCGGATCAAAGACTTCAAAGTTCTCGAAGGAGATTTCCCACTACGAGCATTAGGTTTGCTAATAGAATGGGCTGCTAAGCATCAAGAAGAGCTCATGAAAAATTGGGAACTGACTCAGAGCAATCAGCAGCCATTGTGCGCCACTAATCTTTCATCGTTGAATTTTATTCTATAAATCAATAGCCTGAGGTGGTATTCGGGGAGGGGAAGATTGTGTACGATAACACGAGTTATGGCTAATCCTTGCCGGCTTCGTCTTGTTGCTCACTTTGTTACTTGTAGAGGAACCAGCCCTACTATACCAACACAAAGTGGAAGAAAAACGAGCGTGGCGAGCCAGAGATAAGAAAAAGACGCCATGAGACGTTAAGCGCCCTGCCGGAAGTGAATTCATTTTTCTTCGCCGGGTAAAGGAATGGTATTGCCATGCCAGTGAAGCCCCGGTCCGCGTAATCCTATTTGCACACCCCATTTGTCCCTGTACTCTAAAACTCCCCCATTTCCGGCGACTGTGGCCGAATAAATAAAATGCCGGTTGGCGTCGTAAGCGTATGATGTACTACCGTACTGCTGTCTTATTTCAACTACCCGGCCTGTGGAATCTCTTACCTGTTCTTCAGCGCACACTGGAGCAGCCAATATCATGACCAGTATGGTTGCGTATAATAATCGCATATAACCTACCCTTCTTGTGGTTTAGCTCATTCGTTATAATTTGCCGGACCCGGGCTCCCGGATTGAAAATCCGCAGTGCGCCACTGAACATTTAGCGACCTTGCATCTCCACGTCTTAATATTCGGCGTTTAGATTTCCCAGTCATACAGATGTCGATAACCACTTGACGCAACTCGAACTCACGACCTACATGATTTCTAAGTTAAACTCATTATTAAGAGAATTACTATAAATTCCACCAATTCCAGGTTAATCATATAACAAAGTGTTTTTAATTATACATTAGTTTGTCGGAAACATCCACAGTGTTTCTCTTCCTGTAAAGACAAAAGCTCTCAGAGCAAACTGATCAAGTCCTTTGCGATTGCTTAAAAACCCGTATATACTGATACTATTCGGGTCGAGCAAATTTTCTGTCTAATGTGGAATGATTCTGATGTCCGAAATTCTCAATGGGGACGCCCCTTATTTAATCCACGCGCCTCTCTCTCAGGAGACATACCGTGACTAATGCAGGTAAAAGCGAAGCAGGGGACAAAGCTGAATCCGAGGCCTCACATGAACGGGAGACGATCGATTCGGCCACTCTCATCAATGGATCATCAAGTGAAAATCCAGGGGAGATCATTTGGGACGCCGATTGCCCCGACTTGCCGCTGATGGACGAAGCTCCCGAATATCGGTGTGGACCGAAATTATTAAAGAATAAATTTTCAACCGCCGCGGATAAATTGGATAAGGACATCACGGAAACAGGCAGTTTTGATATGCGCTGGATTCCGATGGCTTCCTTTGGAAAACTGTTGGAAGTAATTCCCATGCCGGTCCTCTTAGTAGACCCCGCAGGAGAAATTCATTTTACCAATAAAGCTTTCGAGGTGTTGTGCGATAATACGAGGCTGACAAACGCAAGCTTTTTTAATCTTTTTCATGCCGGCGGAGTCAACGAGATTAAAAAATTGATGGATGAGGCTTTGGCTCTGAGAAAACCTCAACTCCGCGAAGGGTCTATAGTCCTCCCTTACAAAGAAATTTGGACACGAATCCATATACGCCCGGTGCGTTTTGGGGTAGATCGGTCGTTATTGGTTTTACTCGAAAATCTGACCACCGAGAAACGGGAACTTACGCTAAACGCCAAGTACAAGAAATTGGTGGATATGTTCCCCATAGGTATAGCAGAATTTGTCCCCAGTTCTCCTGTATCGTGCGATGGATCGACGAGCGAAATTCTTGCCGGCATTCTTGCGGCTAAACTGATTGGGGGAAACACCCGCTTTGCCGTTATGCACGGATATTCTTGCTACGACTCGGTGTTTTCCTGTCAATTGGGAGCTTTGTCGCCAAATGTTAAGAGTGATTTGCGCCATTACATCAAATGGATTGAAGAGGGCTTTCCGATCAGACCTTTCGATTCCACTGAAGCCGATCACTCAGATAACATCAAATATTATGAAACTACGCTAGTGGGTAATATAACAGACGGCATTCTGGAGCATTTCTGGTTGATGAAGCAAGACGTTACTGATTATATAAGAGTTCAAGAAGAGTTGGCGCAAAAAATAAGAACTATTGACGAACTCTATGAACATATAATGGAGTCGGGAAAGGCGAAAGCAATAGCGGAACATACTGCTAAAGTTGCGCACGAGTTGAGACAACCCCTAGCAATCATAGGTGGATTTGCTAGACGAATCGCGAAAGAAAACTCGAAGCAAACAGGTGATTCCAGGGGCGGAGAAGAGTTTGAAATTATTATTAGAGAAATAGCTCGTTTGGAAAAAATTTTAGGTGGATTAATTGATTTCAGCCGCAGAGAAACCCTGGAACTAAAGAAATCTTTTCCTAACGAAATGATAAAATATGTAATTAAAATAAACACATACAAAATTTGTGAAAAGAAAATAAATGTCAGATTGGCCTTGGATGATAATGCCGCGGAAGTCACTTTAGATCCGGATAGATTCCAGCAGGTTCTGCGCAACCTCGTGGCAAACGCCATAGAAGCTTGTCCCCCCGGAGGCGATATTCGAATTGAAACTTCTATCTCCATTCCCAGCGACAAAGCGCTTGCTACCGGCAAACTGACCTCATTGGCCTATTTTGAACTAAAGGTCGGCAATGACTGTGACGCAATATCGCCACATGATATGGAAAGAATTTTTGATCCCTTCTATACCACCAAAGATTACGGAACCGGATTAGGCTTGACTTTGGCTAAAAAGATCGTTGAAGATCACGATGGTTCCATATCAGTGAAATCCGATCAAAAAGGCGCAGTATTTACAATCTGGATTCCAATGCAATACTGATGGAAACACCGGCGCATAACGTCTTAATAGTCGTTCGCAAACATCTGTCTCATATCCTCATCCTAACCCCCTCTAAAAATCGAGAGAGCGCCAAAAGGCTTTACGATGTTGTATATTTTGCCGCGAATTTGTATAAGCCTTTACTGTGGGAGACAAAAGGGACCGGCTGAAGCCGATCCCTTTTCCATTCGAAGCGAGTTTAGTGTCGGTCTAAAATTAAAGTTGGCGCCACCAGTTCCGCTAGGTTCATGACTTTTGCGTCAATATGATAATGCTCGACGATTTCCTTCAGTTGGTCTGTGCAGTTGTGGCAAGATTGAAGCACGACATTGGCGCCGGTTGCCCGGATTTCATCCCCTTTTATTTTGCCGGCGGCAATACGCCTTTTCGAGAATTCGGGCATTGCAAGAGCCCCGCCGCCGCCACCGCAACAGTAGCTTCTTTCTTTCGTATGCTCCATCTCAACAAAGTCGTCACAGGCGGCATTGATTATTATTCGGGGCTCTTCGGTGATACCACCCGATCGCGCGATATTGCAGGAATCGTGGTAGGTGAAGCGAGTTCCGTCCCAATAAGACTTATCGCATTTAATTCTGCCTTCCAGAATCAATTTGGCCATCAATTCCATTACGCTGGTGATTTTAAAATCAACTCCACCAATCCAATTAGGAAGTTCCCATCTCAAAGCGCGATATCCATGTCCGCATTCACCGGCCAGCAAGTATTCACAACCAAGTCTTTTTACGTCTTCAGCCTGCCACATTGAAAATAAGCGAGCGTCGGCGTCATTGCCATTGAACAAAGCATAATTGGTAAGATCCCAATATCGGGATGAGATTGTGAAGTCTACGCCTGCGGCGTTCAGCACTTTTGCGGTGGCTTGAATTGTCAGCGGATAGTACTTGGGTTCCCTGGGATTGAGCGTCAAAAAGTATCGCGCTCCCTTTTTATCTACAGGGATGGTGAAGTTCTCACAGCCTTCTTCATCCTGTAGTTCTTCTTCAATCCATTCGATAGTCTCGACAAATTCATCCTGGGGAACGGCCATGTTATTCCCGTGATTGTAGTGCGTATCAACGGTCTCCTGAAGGTTTGCGGGCACTCGACCCACCTGCTGCATTATGCCTCGTGCGGCCCTAACTACCATTCCGTAATCAACTCCCATGGGGCAGTTGAATGTGCAGCGACGACACATTGTGCATCCACCAAAGAGCTTGTCGAACATTTCTTCGCCCAGTTTAGGAGTCAGGGGCTCAGCTCCGACGAATGACGGAAAAATTTTGGAGATCCAATCATATCTCCACTTGTACCATTTACGAAATCTATCCGCTTTGTACGCCGGGACAAGAGTTTTGTCCTCAGGAATCGATACACTATAGTGACACGCGTCATTACACATGCCGCAATGTATACAGCCCGCCAGGGAAGTAGCTACTACTCGGTTGAGCTTGCCCGGTAAAAGCTTTTCCATCTCCTCAAGCATTTGTGGAGTGAATTCGGACTGTATGGGCCATTTTCTATGTTCAGGAGCGCCTAATTTCTCAGGAGCGGCATCCTCTTCTTCCACTAATTTCTCTTGAGATTCCGACATTACTTCCTCCGAACTTATATGGTTAAATCTCTATTCAATTATCGGGGCAGCCAGGTGGCATTCTTGTTTTGCTGATTCAAAACGCCTCGGCCGCCAAAAATTTTTCCGTAATTTATTCTTCCGAAAGGATACAGCACGTAGTGAGAAATTTTACTGAACGGCACGTACAGCAGAAAAAAAGTGGTCATAATGAAAAATACCCACATCCAGACCGTCTCGTGTCCGCCTTGCATGTAAAACCACATCGTCACGGCGCCCACCGCAAAAAAGGTGGTCATCAAAATTACGGCAAACATGTCGTCCGGAGTTGTGATGATTTTCATTTCAGGCACGGCAAGTCGGCGATAGATTCTGCGTAACCCGATCAACGTGGCCAGAATCATGAACACCATGATAATGGTCGTGAAGGTCGGGGTCATCAGACTGGGGACCAGGGGAATCAAGAAAGTGGCGCCGATGGTCAAAGCGACCGCTATATGGAAAATCATGAATTCCGTGTAAAAATACAGATTGTTGCTGGTGCTTTCCATTTCCCAGGGCCTGAGGACATTTCCCAGAGAATGTATGGCGCCGGCCACTCTGTCTCCCTTCAACTCAGCTTTCTCAGGGGGAAAGGGCTTCTTGACGAGCGTGTAAATCTTGATGGCGTAAAGTGTGGCCATGACGGCCAGAGCTATGTATTGGACTTCCTCTTCCAGAAACAATAGCGCTTTGCTGATATTGGCGTCCATTAGAGCTTAACTCCTTATAAATGAGATAAGTAGACCCCGGCAGGTCTGTTATTTTGTCGGATCAGTAGCCCGGAGGATTTCCGAAGCCGAAAATCACCTACAATTTTGACAAAGCTATTGCCTACATCCTTAATACATTTATTTTCTTAATCGGTTAAATCGCCCTTTAGAAAAAGCGGCTTTAAACCAATGTATGGAATTCTGCGCAAGCTTAGCGCATTATATTTTGTGAACGGTGCGGCTCTCAAGAGGCAGAGGTTTACATTTACATCCTAAAGGCTCGATCTCGACTATTTTGTTGGTATGCGTCCAAATAATCGACGCTATTCTTTAGTCTTTTTATCAATTACTATTTTATACCAGCGGCAAAACCCAAAGTCAATACTACAACTAGATTCGCCTCATTAATAATTTCGGATTGAGGGCTCCAGGGACGACGAGCGACCTCAGTTTTCCTATAGGCTTTTTGCCAATCGTCCTAATCTACGCTTAATGTAACAACCCGTTTTCAGAAACACAATCATCTTTTCTGCCATCCTCGGAAAAAAATTGGATCAAAGCAACTATCAGTTATAGGAATTCACTATGCCCATTGCGGAACTGTTAGAAAAGTCGACACCCTTTTTAAGTGGGTTCTTTATCAAATTAATAGACTATTCGCACTATGAATTCTTTGTGTTCACCCCATGTCCGGCCTCGGTATCAGGGTCAATACTAGGCCATTCCGGAAAACTGATGGTTCGGGCGTCTCTGCGGCGGCAATGCCGGTTTGTACTTATTCGCAAGCACAAGTGGTATTGTCGTAATTCTTTAGGCCAATCTTAGAGTGCATTTGGAAAATGACGTTTCAAATTGCAGAGCAAGAACTTATCCACCAATCCGTTACTATTTGGATAGCTTTATTCTGTTGTTTTTAGCTTAATACTCGGGGCTACAGCCATCATTCAGGACCCCTCCAGTGCTTAATATCGTATTATGCGATCCATAACCGTCTCATCATCGTGCAATTTATGCAATTGTATGTTATCGGACACCTTCAATTAATATTTTTCCGGCGCGTTTCTTCTCATGACACGGCCGCCGTACGCGCCGCCAGGGCGCGAATGAATTTCACCGGAACCTTCCCGCTGTGAATTCGGTCATTTTATGTTAAGTGACCCCGGGGTGAGTTCAAAGACTGCCCTAATTTGGA
>JBBSBY010000099.1:0-12252 GCA_038250835.1 Desulfomonilales bacterium
CTCACCCATCACGCTCACATCCTGACCATGAACGGGGAGAGCTACCGGTTCAAACAGAGTATGTCCAGAAAGAAGAAACAATGACCTCTTTTTTTTCAACCCGGTGGGCCTCTTTTGCTTGGCCGACCCGGTCCCTTTTTTGCTTGCCGTTTACACCTTTAAATCAAGTCAATCGAAATTCCGTGAGAACTTACTTTTATTGCTTTGGAAAAAGTTCATATAATGTGATAATGTGAAAAAGCATAACGTGGAAAATTTGTTATAGAAAAAGGTGTCGCTTTTGGACCATTTTTTCACGGAGTTTGGACTTAGGTGTCATAACGGCGGTAAACAATCCTAGAAGTCCCGCCTTGGGTTGGAATTGTACAAAGCCTGCGAATTAAGGATGGTTTGTTGCCTTGAGTCCAAATAGGACCTGCGTCAACGGAATTTTCCTAAAACAACACATCGGTCCAGACGACTTTCGATCCGGCTCCGGCTAAATAATCAGAAAAAAATCAGTCAATCTAATGTGAAAAACAACACCATTTGCTAACCTTTTATTAGCATTTCCCTAGCTATGGTCAGCTTTTCAATCTCTTTGGCTCCTTCATAGATTTCCACAATCTTGGCATCTCTGTAAAACCTCTGAACATCATATTCATCCATGTACCCGTATCCTCCATGTAACTGGAGGGCTTCATCGGCAACACGCACGGCGGTTTCTCCAGCCACAAGCTTGGCTATGGATACCAGTCTTCGATCAACCTGCCCCTGATCTATCAGCCATGCCGCCTTATGGTAAAGGCAACGAGCACTTTCCACTCGTGCAGCCATATCGGCTATTTTGAACTGAAGACCTTGGAATGAAGCGAGCGGAGCCCCGAACTGTTCGCGTTGACGTATATATGCTACCGCTTTGTCCAAAGCTCCTTGTGCGACACCTACTCCTTGTGACGCTGCAATAATCCTGTTGACGTTGAACAGGTGCATCACTTGTTGGAATCCTGCGCCTTCATTCCCACCTATGAGGTTCTGGTAAGGCACGAGCACATCGTCAAAAAAAAGCTCAGCGGTATCCGACGCTCGTATGCCCATTTTCCCGGTCAATTTGTTGGCGGAGAAACCTTTCCGATCCCGTTCGACCATAAGAAAACTGAAACGTTGAGTTGGCTTCTCCGCTTCAGAATTGGTGAGACAGAAAACAAGAATGTAATCGGCAATACTCCCGTTAGTAATGAACTGCTTAGATCCGTTTATGAGAAAACCCTCCTGAGTTCTCAAAGCGCGAGTTTTGATTCCAAAAATATCACTGCCCGCATTAGGTTCGGTCACGGCACAACCCATGATGGCTTTGCCTTCAGCTATGGGATTTAAATATTTTTTCTTCTGATCTTCCGTGCCAAACACTCCTAATATTTCAGCGCCGAAAACCGCCAGCAGAATATTTCCCACTCCGGGATCAACTCGCCAAAACTCTTCCATCACCATGGCTTGTTCAAGACAGCCCATCCCCAGACCTCCGTATTCCGGATCAATAAAGATGCCCATGAATCCGAGTTCACCGGCTTTTTCCCAGACCTCCATAGGAAACCTTTCTTCTCGATCACATTGTAAAGCTACTTTGGGAAATTCATTGCGAGCAAATTTGCGCGCCGCTTCCACAATTTGTTTCTGTTCATCATTCAAGTTGTAGTCCATAAAAAGGCCTCCTATGGGTAGTGAATCGTAGCAGCCAAACTCTTCTGGGAGAAACATTCTGGAAAGAACTCTATTTTACCGCCGGCTTCAACGGAAAAAACGCATAATTTGCAAATGTATTAGACGCAATTTTGAGAGCATACCTTCCTCCTCTGATCATCGAAAATGGGTCGCGAATAAATACTAATCGGTCAGTATTTGTTCATCGAGAGCTCAATGTCAAGGAAAAGACCATCACTACCAAATTTATAGAAAAGCAGTTAAATTGATTGACATCCAAAAAAAGACACTCTATGCTAATTAATACCGACCGGTTAGTATTTAATTGCAGAGATCAATTATCATGAAACGATCCGACGATACGGAAAAAAAAATTATTCAAGCAGCCTTGGAGATTTTTGTCAGGAAAAGCTATCACGGCGCCTCTGTAGAGGAGATCACACAGAAGGTCGGGCTAACTAAAGGGGCTCTTTATTCGCATTTTCGAGGTAAAGGCGAATTATTACTTCGAATTATTGATGAATTCAGGACTCGCTTCATCGGCGGAATGATAGAAGCTGTGGAGCAATGTACAGGAAGCGCTCTGGATAAGATTCACTGTCTTATAACTTTCAATTCTCAATTTGCCGTCGAGAATCAGGATCTCTGTGTTTTTCTTACCTTTCTAACTACAGAATTACACGCTGATGTAGACTTTGAACCTGCGCTCAAGGAGACGTATAGGCAATATCGTAAAGCCGTTAGTGAAATCATCCATCAAGGAGTGCGCCAAGGTCTATTTAAAAAGACCTTGGACCCGGAGATCGTAGCCCTAACATTTATGGCAATGCATGATGGCGTGCTCCACCAGTGGGTTCTGAATCGTCACCAAATTGATGGCGCTGTTTACGTTAGAACCTTTCGTGAAATCTTTTTACGTGGCCTCCTGGAAGAAAAGACGGACTTGGGCAAGCCTCGATAAGCTCAACCGCCTCACATCCTTAAGGAGGCTAAGATCAACTAAACTGCGATATTCAATATATAGGTATAGTCAACCTTGGTGAAAAGGAAATCCTGGCCGGAGCAAGTAGTCGCTCGATAGTCTGCCACATACGTGCGCCGGACAAACAACGCGTAAATATTCCTACACTTATTGAAACAAGGAGGTCTAAGGCTATGGAGCAAGTGGTGCTGACAACTCCTTACAGAACCGCAGTAGGCGATTTCGGGGGAGCGCTTAGATCACTTTCCGCAACCCAGTTGGCGCGGTTGGTTATTCAAAGGGTGCTTGACGCCGTTGAAAACCCGTCCATGATTGAAAAAGTTATTTTCGGCAACTGTTTTTCTCCTCTTGACCAGAATATCGCAAGAATCGCATCTTACCAAGCCGGTATTTCAGAAGATGTTCCAGGGTTTACGATCAACGGTACGTGCGGTTCCTCCATGCAAGCCATAATTAGCGGCGTGCAAGCCGTCCAGAGTGGTGAAGCCCAATGCGTATTGGCGGGCGGCGTCGAAAGTATGAGCAACGCCCCATATATAATTGAATCCGCTCGATGGGGTCAGCGAATAAAACATTTTCAAGGTTCCGATCTCCTTTGGAAAGGTATGCAGGAATACCCTATCGGCGTGGGCATGGGGTTGACCGCTGAAAATCTTGCGGAAAAATACGATATTTCACGTGAGGATCAAGATGACTTTGCATTGCAAAGCCACAGAAGAGCCACACAAGCTATTGCCGGAGGGAAATTTAAAGATGAGATAATCCCGATTCAGCTTCCCCGACCAAAAAACGATCAGACCGTGTTTGACACTGATGAGCACGTAAGACCCGATATAACTATGGAAAAACTATCGAAGCTTACTCCGGCTTTCAAGAGCGGCGGGACGGTAACTGCGGGAAATGCTTGCGGTATGAATGACGCGGCCTCAGCCGTGATAGTAACGACACTTGATAAGGCTCGAGAAATAGGGTTACAGCCTTTGATTCTGATACGAGGATACAAAGTTGTGGGGGTAGATCCCAACATCATGGGCATAGGTCCCGTACCTGCAATTCGTGGGGCTCTAACCCAAGCGGGCGTCGCATTCAAGGATATCGACAGGTTCGAAATCAATGAAGCCTTTGCCGCCCAATATTTGGCTTGCGAACGAGAATTGGGACTAGATAGAAGTAAGGTCAATGTTCGAGGAAGCGGTATTTCATTGGGACATCCGGTTGGGGCAACGGGTTGCCGTCTTATTGTCACCCTTTCACATATTATGTCGTCCGAGAATTCTACTTTAGGGGTAGCCTCTCTTTGCGCAGGAGGAGGCATGGGTTTCGCTATGGTGCTGGAACAGCTCTGAAGTTAATTCTCCTGATTCAAATTTATCAGTCACGTCGATCGAAGACCTACAGTAATATTCTCCATAAGCTTTTTTCAATCCACGTGGAAAGAGGCCATGCTCAAAGTAAATAATATTCAAGTGGTTTACAACGAAGTGATCATGGTTCTGAAGGGGATTTCTCTTGAAGTTCCAGAGGGAAAAGCCGTTGCTTTATTGGGAGCTAATGCCGCGGGCAAAACCACAACATTAAAGGCTATAAGTGGAATACTTAGATTCCAGAATGGAGAGGTCGAAGAAGGAGATGTTAGATTTAAGGACCGATCGATAGTAAAAATGGACCCCGATTCGATAGTCAAGATGGGTATATCCTTGGTTCCGGAGGGTCGCCGAATTTTTGATGATCTTTCCGTGGTCGAGAATTTGAAAATTGGAGCACATACCCGTAAGGACAGAAAGCTTGTCCAAGAAGATTTCGAGATGGTGATGAATTACTTCCCGCACCTTAGGCGCCGGTCGAATCAACAGGCTCTTTTGCTCAGCGGCGGTGAGCAGCAGATGCTGGCAATTGGTCGAGCACTCATGTCCCGCCCGACACTACTCATGTTGGACGAGCCCTCATTAGGCCTTGCTCCGATGTTGGTAAACGAGATCTTCGGGATTCTCAGCCGCATTAGAGATGAGAGAAAAACTTCCATTCTTGTGGTTGAACAGAATGCTCAGGTGGCGTTGAACTTCGCCCAGTACGGTTACATCATGGAAAACGGAAAGATAGTTTTAGACGGACCCAGCGAACTTCTTCTGGAGAACCAAGATGTGAAAGAATTTTATTTGGGCGTAACCGATGATCGGCATAAAAAAAGCTATGCTGATGTTAAACATTACAAACGCCGTAAACGTTGGTTGTCGTGATAACCGGAGAGATCATGGAATTATTAAAGATCACCAACTTGTCACTGCGTTTTGGTGGGATAGTGGCACTATCCGATCTGTCCATGATTGTTCATAAGGGTGAAATACATGCTGTAATAGGACCTAATGGAGCCGGAAAAACGTCATTGTTCAACTGTATTAGCGGTGTTTATCATCCCGGCGCCGGATACATTTTCTTAAATGGCCGTGATATCACCCATCTTAAGCCACACGAAAGAGCAACTTTAGGAATTGCCCGAACCTTCCAAAACATAGAACTTTTCAAAAATATCAGCGTAATAGACAATTTGCTTTTGGGTTGTCATAGCAACATGACTTCCGGTCCCCTGGCGTGCTCCTTTTTTTTCGGAAAAGCTCTGAGACAAGAGGTAGCTAGTAGATTGTATGTGGAGAAGATCATTGATTTTCTTGAAATTGAAAAGGTGCGTAAGAAGCCGGTAGGAACATTGCCGTATGGTATCCAAAAGAGGGTGGAAATCGGCAGGGCCCTCGCTATGAATCCGAAACTGCTGCTTTTGGACGAACCCGTTGCCGGTATGAATGTGGAAGAGACTGAAGACATAGCTCGATTTATTCTGGATCTCAAGGAAGAAATGGATGTTACCATTATCATGGTAGAACACGACATGGGTGTTGTTATGGATATTGCCGATTCCATAACGGTTTTGGATTTCGGATGCAAAATAGGTGAAGGAACGCCGGCAGATGTCCAGGCTGACCCGAAAGTCATCGCCGCCTATTTGGGGCAATAGAATCGATATTGTGAGGTACGGTAATGGACCCGGATACAATACCAAAGCTCTTTGCAGGAAATCGCAAGCAGTTTGCCGAAAAAGTGGCTCTCAGGGAAAAAGATCTCGGGATTTGGCAAAGGACTACATGGAGGGAATACTGGGACCACGTTTGTTATTTTGCGTTAGGCCTAAGACAAATGGGTTTAGAAAGAGGAGACAAAATCTCCATCCTCGGAGACAACTGTAGAGAGTGGTTATACGCGGATTTGGCGGCTCAGTGTTCCTCTGCGGTAAGCGTAGGAATATATCCTACGGATGTAGCCGGCCAAGTAGAATATATCCTCGAGAATTCCGAATCCACCTTTATTGTGGCAAGAGATCAGGAGCAAGTTGATAAAATCTTGGAAGTCAAGGATCGGCTTTCCACATTGAGGCGGATCATCGTTGTGGATATGAGGGGACTTCGCCGGTACAAAGATCCCATGATCATGAGTTTTCAGGATGTTGAGGTTCTTGGGAAAGAACTGAACGATGCCGAACCTGATCTCTTCAAGGAGATGGTCAACAACACAAAACCGGAAGATCCGGCGATCATTGTTTACACATCTGGAACAACAGGTCGACCTAAAGGCGCCGTCATCAGCAACAAAAACATGATTGCTATGGTTCGTGGGTTATCCCAGGTGCTGCACTTCACTCACAATGATTCTTTTGTATCAGCTCTTCCTCTATGTCATATAGCGGAACGCATGTTTTCGTTGATTTTTCCGATGTGGGCGGGATGCGCCGTAAATTTCGCAGAGAGCGTGTCTACCCTTCAGGAGGATTTAAACGAAATTTCCCCCACTGCGTTTTTGAACGTCCCACGTATTTGGGAAAAGATGCACTCCAATATAATGATAAAAATTCAAGACTCGGTATTTTTCAAACGATGGATTTTTAGCGCAATGCTTCCAATAGGCTTTCACGTTGCGGATTTACGAACTTCCAAGAAAGGCGTCCCTGTATACTGGAAACTTTTATATGCCTTGGCGTATTTGCTCTTGTTCAGATCACTAAAAAATCATCTCGGATTGCTGGATGCCCGAATTTTTGTAAGCGGGGCGGCTCCATTGTCCCCGGAGCTAATGAGATTTTATCACGCCATAGGAATACCTGTTCGAGAATGTTACGGAATGACTGAAATGAGCGGAATTTCATTCATGCCTCGCGATGGTGAAATCAAAATTGGAGGAGTGGGAAAGGCTATACCGGGAGTCGAGTTTAAAATTGCTGATGACGGTGAAATTTTTCAACGTGGAGAATCGGTTTTCCAGGGCTATTATGGAAACCCACAAGCTACTCGGGAAGTGTTCGTCAATGGATGGTTGTGCACTGGGGATGTGGGAGAAGTTGACAATGATGGCGATCTTCGCATTACGGACCGAAAAAAAGACATAATTATTACTGCCGGTGGTAAGAATATTGCTCCGTCTGAGATAGAAAACAGCCTCAAATTCAGTCCTTATATCAAAGAAGCAATAGTGATAGGTGATCGGCGAAAGTTCTTGTCCTGTCTTATACAAATTGAGTTCGAGAATGTGTCACACTGGGCTCAAAATAAAAGAATACCATACACAAACTACAAAAGTCTGGCTACTCACTCGGCAGTGAAAGAGCTTATTGAGGCTGAGGTTGAAAAGACCAACAACAACTTTGCTCGAGTGGAGAGAATCAAGAAATTTGTCATTTTGGACAAGGAACTGGACCAAGATGACGAAGAGCTTACTGCCACGATGAAGGTTAAACGGACTAATATTGAGAAGAAATATCGCCAAATCATAGATTCCATATATGGTTCAAACTAGTAGGATTCCGGCATCGGCAAAAAGGCCGGAATTAGTTGCCTTACTGCAATTCATGAAAGAGAGGAGCGTATTAGCTTGAGTGAAGATCTATTATATCTAACGCAACTCATTGTTTCAGGACTTGCGGTAGGGAGCTTGTATGCCCTGGCGGCGCTCGGCTTTGTGTTGATCTATAAAGCTACCGACATCATGAACTTTGCTCATGGAGAGGCCATGATGATAGGCGGCTTTATATGCTACACGTTGATTGGTTTGGGCGTTCCTTTTGGTTGGGCCGTCATAATTGCTGCGGCTTTGACGATGGGTTTAGGCGTGATGACCGAAAGACTTGTTCTCAGGCCGATGCTCGGAGAACCACAATTTGCCGTGGTTATGGTCACTATAGGACTGTCGATTTTTCTCAGAAGTATTTCAGGCATAGTTTTTGGACATGATAACAAGATTTTCCCTTCTCCGTTTGCTCAAGCGACCATCACTTATGAAGGATTAGTTCTTTCCTACACGCATTTGTGGGCGATGCTTGTTTCAGCTTTTATGATGATTCTCTTCTTCTTGTTCTTCAAGTACTCACGTTCGGGACTTGCAATGAGGGGTGTAGCTAATGATCAAGACACCTCCATGCTCATGGGAATTAGCGTCAAAAAGATTTTTGCTTTGAGCTGGGGTCTTTCCTTTGCAATTGCAGCCGTTGCGGGAATTTTTCTGGCGAATGTCATGGTACTAAATATTGGGCTATCCCTTGTGGCTCTCAAGGCTTTTCCCGCCGTTGTCCTAGGTGGATTGGAAAGCGTCCCGGGGGCTATCATAGGGGGCTTGGTCATCGGGGTATTAGAAACTTTGGTCGGCGGCTATTTAGATCAAACTTTACCAGGGGCCAAAGACCTTACAGCATTCGTTGTGCTCTTCTTGGTCCTTATGATAAGACCTTACGGGCTTTTCGGGAAAAAAGAAATTGAGCGCGTCTAGCCTCGGATGCCGGTCCGCGCCGGAAAATTGGAAACAATAATGAGAAGCAAGACATTTAGAGAAACATATCGTGAAGACATGAAAGTCTTCCAAACGTTCTGGGTGAAATGTTGGCTTCTACTGTTCATTATTGCCCTCTTGACTCTTCCCTTCTGGGCTGATCCATATATTGTATACATGACCAATATCTGCGGAATTGCCATAATTGCAGCCTTAGGTTTGAACATACTTACAGGTCTCACCGGTCAGATTTCATTGGGTCATTCAGCTTTTGTAGCTTTGGGAGCATATACCTCGGCAATTATGGCCGGAAGGCTGGACCTGCCATTTTGGTTGACGATACCTGCCGGCGGTTTGGTCGCGGCTCTATTTGGAATCGGTTTGGGATTTCCATGCCTGCGGCTCAAAGGGTTATATCTTGCCATGGCGACAATGTCCTTCGGAGTAGTTGTGGAGTACGCCATCACTCATTGGGAATCGTTGACCATGGGAGTAAGAGGTATTTCCGTTCCGGCGCCGGTGTTTCTCGGTTTTACCTTATCAGATCCGTCCCAACTTTTTTTTCTAATAATCGTAATAGTTGGTTTGCATATTTCGGCTGCCAAGAATCTGGCTCGTACTAGAGTTGGAAGAGCTTTTGTCGCCATTCGAGATCGGGACGTCGCAGCGGAAGTCATTGGAGTAAATCTCACAAAGTATAAGGTCATGGCATTCGCAATTAGTTCCTTTTACGGTGGCGTAGCAGGCGCTCTATATGCATATTCGACTTCTTACCTCCATCCGGAAAACTTCACTTTATTATTATCAATAGAGTACATAGCCATGATTATAGTGGGAGGATTAGGCTCAATTCTGGGCTCCGTGCTTGGCGCAGTTTTTCTTACCGCCATGCCTGATTTAATAAAAGGATTATTTGAATTCCTGGGACGCCAAATACCGTATTTTCAAGCCAGGTACGACGAAGAGTGGAATATTGCTGCATTTGGGTTGCTTATAATGCTCTTTCTCATTTTTGAACCGGCAGGATTAAACGGGATCTGGACCAGAATCAAAACCAGCTTCAAGAATTGGCCGTTCACGTACTAGTATGTAGATCATGAACGGATTTCTAAAACGTGTCATTCATTAACATCCGAAGGAGGGGACACAATCATGAGTACTAAAGCTCGCTGGACATTTGTCTTAATCTTAGGAATCTGTAGCGGACTCCTTTTTGGGACAAGCGCTTTTCCCGACTCTCGTGGCGTCACCAAGGACGCTATTCAACTAGGCATGATTCTCGTCAAAACCGGTCCGGTTGCCGCACTTGGACTTCCTCAGGGCTGGGGTGTTCAGGATAGTTTCAGTGAGTTAAATGGATCAGGCGGGATTAATGGACGCAAAATCAATCTTATTTGGGAAGATGATCAGTTCAAGACACCTAATGCCATTGCCGCGTTCAATAAGCTTTTGTTCCGTGACAAGGTATTTTCAATAGTGACTATGGGAGGAACCCCTCAGACCATAGCTCTATTCGATCTCATCGACAAAAACAAAGTAGTCAATATTCCCAATGCGATGGCGGATGAATTCTTTCAGCCTCACAAGCCCTACGTGTTTACACTCGGAGCAACCTATGAGACCCAGATAGATTTAATGTTCGATTACATAATGAACGATCTCAAAGCGCAAGATCCTAAAATTGCCGTAGTTTACTCTGAGACTGAATTTGGGAAAAAGGGCTTGGAAGCAGCTCGTAATCGAGCCTCTCAGTATGGCGTTAAACTGGCGTCCGAACTGGTTCTCAACATCGGATCCGTGGATGCAAGTTCACAAGTCCTTGTTCTGAAGAAGGAGGATGTAGATTATGTGATCATCTGTAACCTTGCGCCTCCCACCATAACTTATCTCAAAACAGCCGAGAAGTACGATTACTGGCCGACTACTTTCGGAATAAATTGGTCTTGCGATGACACTGTTGTGAGGGCATGCGGGTCCGCTGCAAAGAATTATATCGGTGTTGGTTTCGTTGGCGGATGGGAAGATGACACTCCTGGAATGAAAAAAGTCAGGGAGTTGGCCAAAAAAAATGATCGAGATCCATCAAAGATGCTCACTTCTCTTTATACAATGGGAGTCGGGACGGGAATCGTCTACGGTGAAGGTTTGAAACGAGCGGGTGAAAATCTGACGGCTGAAAGCTTTAAAAATGCCCTTGAGACACTGAAAGATTTCGATACGGGGGGGATTCTACCTCCGGTAACTTTTACATCAACAAGTCACGCCCCTACCACCTCAGCGCGTTTTTATCGTGCGAACCCGGAAAAGGGAGTGATGGTACCGATTACTGATTGGCGAACACCAAAAGTCTTAAAATAAGCCATTAAAAGGAAGAGAGAGTGAACCGGCCGGAGGAGGATTCCCAGATTGTCCTTTGTGCCGGTTTACTAATCCTGAAGCATTTGGATTGTGCTGGATTCATTGTGGCGCTTTTTTTGACAGTTCGGCCAACAAAGCTTGTACTGCGTCCTCATGTTCTTTCGTTCTCATACCGCCCTGAAACACCGACGCCTCATATTCAATTAATTTTTCTAAAGAGAGCGCAAACATTCCTTGACGAAGAAGCTTCTTAGTAAGCACTACGGCCTCAGTGGGGTGCGCCGAAATGATATTAGCTATTGATAAAGCTTCCGACATTAAGTTTTCATGTGAGATGACTCGGTTAACAAGACCTATGGAGAGGGACTCGTTTGCGTCAATCATTCGGCCGGTTAGGAATAACTCAGCAGCCGCTCCGTAACCTATAAGACTCTGTAACAAATAACAACTACCGAATTCGGGAGTGAGTCCTACCCGAACAAAAGGCACACCAAATTTAGCTTTCGTGGATGCTAGCCTTATGTCGCAGGCAACGGGCATTGTGACACCCCAACCGACCGCTGCTCCATTGATAGCCGCAATAATGGGTTTTGGAAATCGCGCAAACTGGAGAGCTAGTTCGGGTCCACCGAAATCTGTTTTCTCATGTTGCCCTCGCATTCGAAGTTCATTGAACTCGTTCAAATCCGCTCCGGCAGAAAAGGCATTTCCCGCTCCCGTTATGACGAGCACTCTTGTGGAGGCGTCCATTTCGACTTCTGTAATGGCCTTCTCCAGTTCCAAACGCATCTCATTATTCACTGAATTCATGGCCTGCGGACGATTCAGAGTTATTAACGCGACGGCTTTTTCTCCTTTTAAAATGATAGTTTGATAGTGCATCCCATTCCCCCTAACATCATACCGCTAATTCAACCTTGAAAACTTTTCAATTGATCTACGACTGTAGAACATCTTATCTCCATCACGAACATGGCATTTCTAGAAGTGTATAACAAGTGATCGACAATGATTTAGAATTGTTAATCCTGAGGCTTTACTTGGCAACTGCGCCGTGAGCTATACTTTCAGCAGGAATACGGTATTTGGTTATCCACACTATGTGGTACTTAATATCATAAACGGCATGTGAAGTTTTGCGGTATTGGTTCATAATACCGCAAGCCTACTGAAGGCTTCGCCTAAAGGCGAGGGATTTTCTCCCATTTCCCGAAGGGGACATTACTATAGTTTCGCCCTTTTGGTATTTTTTGGAGGCCAATCGTTCAGATAATCCTTGAGAAAAGAAGGCGTTCCGCGCATACCCGGTTTTGCAAATTATAACGAACTGGGAAGGGGGAACGCCGAGATGAAAAGAGATATACCACAGCGGTTTGCTATTGACGAGATTAGTTTTAGGGACTGCTTCAGCGCTCCGAGTCATCGGA
>JBBSBY010000100.1:0-11649 GCA_038250835.1 Desulfomonilales bacterium
GGAAATCGAGATCGATGGGGAAGTTTTTCAACTGCAGGAACGCTATTGCCTGTATGTGCTTCCCGGCCCCGATTGCGAAATCAGAAATAAGGAACCTGGAGCGGCTCACCTGCTGATTGTAAGCGCGGCTAAGATAGAAATGGGATAATAGAATGCTGAAAGATTTAGCCGCTTTCCCTCACTTGTTCTTAATGTATCCATGTTTAGCGAGTTGTGCCAAAAACTTGGATTTCATTCCATGAGGCACATTAATGGTGTGATGAATTCCGGAACGACCTTTTTTGCCTGGGAAAACGCCCTTTTCAGGAGCGACCTCAGTATTGATGGCCCAAACTTCGCGGGGAGTGGACGACAGTAGCTTTGCCATTGTTGTAAACGATAGATCTTTTTGGAGCTTCACATTTAGCACTGTATCGAACTTGATGTGTTGCTGCTTGGGTATGCGAATCCCGTAAAAGTCTCGATATTTATGAATCAACCATACCGCCATCCATCTGGGAACGTATTTTTCGGTCTCTATTGGGAGTGGAGTGTCCCAATATGATGTCGTCTTAAACGCGATCATCTGTTTAGTAACTCGTTGCGGACCGGCGTTGTAGGCTGCCGATGTCAAAAGCCAATCCTGAAAACCATTTCGAGGAGGCGAGTTTTCGAGATCGACCTTTTTTACTCGATTTAGCCAACATAAATATCGGGCCGCAGCGTGAGTCGATATACTCAAGTTGGCCCGTTCGTCCTTCCATTTGTTTATGTTCATTTTCCAGTCGTATTGGTCACATCCATGGGGTCCGCAAACAGCGGTTGATTTGATGAATTGCCAAAATCCGTAGGCGCCGGCGGAAGACAAAGCTCGGCTGTTGAAACTGCTTTCAATGGCGGCAAGGTATATGTATTCTTCTGGAAGATCATACTCTTTTAAGATCGGTAAAATTACACGGCTGTGCGTATCCGCCTTAAGGAGCCAATGCAGAAGCTTGGATCTGCGGTCCTGAAGCAAGTAATTAACTTGTTTTAAAATTCTCTTACGCACATCCGGTCTTTCTATGGGTATTTTGACGCCGGCGAAAGTTAGACCTCCCTTTTCGATCGAGGGCGGAAAACCATATCTAGCCCCATCCAAAGAACTAAAATGCGGCGCAGAGCATCCGGGGGGAATTGAAGACGCCTCTTCCGCCGCCGAATGTTCAGCGTATGCCGGTAGAGTCAATATGATATAGAAACAAAATGTATAGACGAAAACCTTCTTGGATCGATTCATCATTCGGTATTCCGGATTATTGGAGTTGGTAAGGTTCAGTGATTGATGAGAGCCGACTTTACAGCACTATGGACAAGACTCGCTCAAGCATGCTCAATTCGTTCTTGTTCAAGACCATATTTTTGTATAAAGGATTCATGGACTTGAGAATCAGGCTTTCACCTGCAAATTCAACCTTTTTCACATAGGCTTTATTATCGGCGCGATCTTTAAATATTACAAGGTCGCCGTCCTTAATCTCTTCCCAGGACTCAGGCTTTATGAAAAGTAAGGCGCCGTCGCTAAAAAACTCCCGCAACGAGTCGCCGCGGACTCGCACACAGTAAAGCTTTTGCGCCAGGTTCGGATCAACTCCCGGAGGTAAATCCACCTGGTCGAAACCTTCACCGGCCTCAAATCCCCCATCCGTGTATTCGAAACCTACTCCTGCGCTGACGTGCCCCACGACGGGAATCGTCCTGCTGAAAATCAAAGTGCAGTCTGAGGAGATATGTTCAAGCTTAAGCGCCGCCTCCCGAACTGCCGGGGCCTCCGAAGAAAAGCTGACTTCATGTGTTTCAGAGTCCCAGGACCAATTAAACGACAGCTCAGAAAAAAAAAGCATGAGCTCGTTCTCCACAAAATTCTTGTCGGCCTTAGCTCGATTGCAGAAATCTTGAAATCTCGTAAGACCAAATGCGCTTCCATTTGAAGGGTCTTCACGATTGACGCAATAAATCTGTGTCATAACAAGTAGGATTTTACTTTCGCAAGGATGCAACTCCATTGAGCGGATTTCATCTAAAAAGTTGCGGTCTTTGATTTTGCACCGTTGAATGAGAAACTCTCGCATGGCATGGAATCTGGGCATGGGTTTTAAAGGCGCTCTATGAAGTTCGTGCCGTACCAGCGATAGGGCGTCTTCTTCCGGAATATCCAAAAATTTGCACCAAATTTTCAATTGGGATCGATTTCTGGATTTGCACAAATCAGGAGGACTCTTTTTGCCGCTGATAACTTGGCTAATGTACGCCGGCGACACCTTAAGTTCCACAGCTAAAGCTTTTTGGCTTTTGCCGAGCACGCTAATTCTTTCTTTGGCGTATTTACCGAAAGTTTTCATGAGTGAGGATAACCAATGAGGTTACTTTGTGAATATTGAGAACTATCCAAAAGCACTGGTAAATTTGATTTCGATTCGTAGTGTTATTGTATGATGGCAAAAATTAACAGTCAAGGCAAACAAGAAATTCCGCGGGCTACGCGACCCGCGGAATCGGCATGAACAAGGGGCTTAGCAATTAGAATTGGAGAGAGAAGTCAAGGTAAACGCCTTCTACACCTACATCAGCAAAGAGCCTGCCTCTATTACCTTCCAGCTTGAATTGTTTATATCCAATTTTGAATCCGGCGTCCACATTGCGGCTAACAGGGGGGGCAATACCTGCGCCCATATCCCAACTGGATGTAGCTAGGCTCCCAAAGCTCATCCAATTGAACCTACCCTCCATGTATGGTTTGAACCATGAGAAATAGCCGGTGTTCGTCGGTTCATACCGGAGGTGAGCGCCTATTGCCGGTTGCACAATGTTCATACTCAAGTCGCCGGCTTCACCCAATTCTTTAGCTACTCTTTGCGACCATCTCATAATGTAGAGATCGCCGTTAGGGCCAAAGGTCAAATCCCTTCCAAAGGCGACATCATAGTCACCGCCGATGTCTATGGTGCTGAGACTCAGGTCGGTGTGCAGCAAATCGTCTTTTTTGAAAAGGAGACCCGCAAAGTTGCCGTCGATACCCGCATGACCTGCGCCCGTCCAATTCCAGGGCAAATATTCAAGTCGAAGCGTGACTTTATCCCACATGCGCAAATGGGAGTAGAATTCCCAAATGGTTTTTTCCCCGGGCATCCTCAAGTGACCATTCAGGTTGAGAAATGTCCCTTCCCCACCTTTACTGACCACCTTCGTCGCTCCGGAGAGATTTGTGAAAAACGGTCGCATTCCCAAAGCCAGGCTGAAGCCCCTCTTGGGGCATAGAATCGGTCCGCGTGCCTGGCCCGCGGCCACATCCCAATCAGGGCTCGAATGACGCGTCGTTGAGCCGATTCCCGACGGGCCCATTCCCATGCCCGCCGGTTCAGACTCAGAAACTCTCACTTTGATAGGATACCGATACTCTTGTTCCCATGCGTTCACTTGACTTGTTGATACCAATAACAGGGCTATGGCGGCTATTGCGCACATAATAACTAAGCGGCCCCTTGTTGCCATACTTTTACCTCCAAGCGTCTCTCACCGAAGACCATAACGCCCCGGCATCTACTATGAGATACCTAAAACGTCGACTCCGAAGACGACGGGTTTAACCGCGTCGCGAAGACTCTGTAGCGAGCCTCCACATGATTCTGACTGGTATTACAAATCGGGGTAAAAGTCAAGTTTTTTGTAATAATTAAGTCGATTCTTTAAAGTAAATTATTATCATTAATTTTCGGAAATACTTATTTTCCCACACAAAATTTATCAAATATCCGTTCGAGTATTCCTTCGTCGGAAAACTCCCCGGTCACCTCTCCAATTTTATCTAAAGAGCTTCTTAATTCCAAAAATACGATTTCCGGCCAACCTGGGGGGGCTTCCGCGACGCCGGTTTGGGCGCGATGCAAATAATCGGATACGGAGGACATAAGTAAGGCGCACCTTTCATTTAATCCGGCTCTTAATTCCGGCCCCTCTAATTTATCGGCGGCGTCTATCAAAGATTTCTCAAGCATACCCATACCGGCGCCGGTCTTAGCGCTAATCGTTAGTACTTCTACCTCGGGCGCATGCTTCCGTATTTCATCCGTATCAATTAGTAGCCCCAAGTCTGACTTATTTATTACTATAATTCTGGGCTTTATTGAACTTATATTAAGCGCTTTATAATCTTCCTCCTGCAAATCTGAGTTCCCATCCAGCGTCACAAGGACCAAATCGGCTTGTTCAATTTTTTTCCGGCTACGAATGATTCCCTCCATTTCGATCGGATCGGGATCATTCCTGATGCCGGCGGTATCCGAAAGTATAAAGACTCGATCATCTATGATAACCGACTCATCCACCGTATCCCTGGTGGTCCCCGGATAAGGAGTCACAATCATTCGATCCATTTTCAACAGCGCATTGAACAAAGTGGATTTACCCACATTCGGCTTGCCGGCTGCGACAACCCTCACCCCACTCCTTCTAATGCGTGATGATTCAGTCCGTGAAAGCAGGTCATCAACCGAACTGATTACCGCAGCGATGGACGGAGCCAGGTCGGGCGGTTCCTCGAGATCATCGTCGTCGAAATCAATGTGCGCCTCCAGCGTAGCCAAAATATCTTTTATGTGTCCGGAAATGTTTAGTATCTCCGCGGACAGCTCACTGTCCAGCGCTGCCCTGGCGGCGCCGACAGCAGTGAGGCTTGTGGCTTCAATGATATCAACGACCGCTTCAGCCTGCAGCAAATCCATCTTTCCGGCAAGGAAGGCTCGCCGGGTGAATTCGCCTTTTTTGGCCGATCTTGCGCCCTCGGAAATGATCAATTTTATGGCGGCGTTCAGGATAACGGGAGACCCGTGCAGATTGAGTTCCACAATGTCCTCGCCCGTATAAGAATCCGGCCCACGCATTACCAAGCATAATCCATCATCCAGAATGGCGCCGGACTCGGGATTCTTAAATCTGCCGTATACCGCTTGACGCTCCGGAAATGCGCCGTTCTTTGTAATAAACAGTTTTGAAGCGATGCTTAGGGCGTCAGGACCGCTAATGCGAATTATTCCTACTCCGGAGTAACCTGACGGGGTGGATTGTGCTGTAATGGTATCATTAGGTTCTTTGGTTAACATTGTGGTAGCAAAAGCTATGATTTATCTTCTGCGCCGCTTATTCGAAGAACCCCTTTTGGGATAGACTATAATTCTTCGCATGGGACCTTCACCATAGCTTTTGGTGTAAACTTCACGGTCTTCCGACAAAATCAAATGTATTAAACGTCTCTCGTGCGGCGGCATGGGGTTAAACGAGACGGGTTTCAAGGTTTTTTTCGCCTTGAGACTCATCTTAACGGCCATTTCCCGCAAATTTTCCTGTTTTCTAAGTCTGTAGTTTTCGGTATCTACGACAATTTCAATTTTTTCTCCCTGTGCGTTCTCTTTGTTGATTATCTTGCTTACCATAAATTGGAGAGCGTCCAGAGTTTGCCCCTTCTTTCCGATTAACAGACCGGATCCGTCACCTTTGATGTTCAGATAAACCGATTCATTTTGAATCGAAGACTCAATCTCCGTCTCAACCGGAATGCGGCTCAAGAGATTAGTTAAAACTTTCGTGGCTTCGCCCAGGCGAGCGTTTAAAATCTCGGGAGGTATACTGGTTGGAGCCGGCGCTTTAGCTGTGGCTTTCTCCTCTGCCGATTCCCAGAATGGTTCCTCCGAATCACTCGTTTCTGCGCTCAGTTCGTCATTCCCTGTCTGCAAATCGGCAACAACTACGGTAGTTTCCGGTTCTTTATCAGGCGCCTTGTCTTCTCTAACACGGTCGTCCGTAT
The DNA here is from genome assembly GCA_038250835.1 of Desulfomonilales bacterium. Lineage (GTDB taxonomy): Bacteria > Desulfobacterota > Desulfomonilia > Desulfomonilales > Desulfomonilaceae > JBBSBY01. The sequence continues at coordinate 5,819 of JBBSBY010000100.1, forward strand.
CTCGTCTTCGAACTCTGATTTTAGCGTCTCGCTGACCCACGATTCCAAGAAATCCGCGAGCGCTCTGTTCCAGAACATCAATGTCCAGGTGAGATTCATCTACTTTGAGTTCTTCACAGGCTTTAACTATGGCGTCTTTAACGGTCTTGCCGGTAAATTCATAAACTGACATTTGGATTCCCCTTAATCGGCCATCTTGTTCGTGACAAGCTGCTGAGCAATTGAAAGAATGTTGTTGACCAACCAATAGAGAACAAGACCGGCAGGGAAACTAAGGAACAACCAGGTGAACACCACCGGCATCAAGAGCATCATTTTTTTCTGAGTGGGATCACCGGCGCTTGGAGTAAGCCACTGCTGTAAAAACATGGTGGCGCCCATGAGAATAGGTGTCACGTAATATGGGTCCGGAGCGGATAAATCATTAATGCATAGATAGATTGACGGTAGACAAACGAAGGGAGCATGCCTTAGCTCAATTGAGTAAGAAAGCGCTTGATAAAGGGCCACAAACACCGGTAGTTGTAGGAACATAGGCCAGCAGCTTCCCACCGGATTGACCTTATATTCCTTAAAAAGCTCCATCGTCGCCTTGTTCAAAGCCGCCTTGTCATCCTTATATTTCTCTTTTATCTTGGTAATCTGAGGCTGAATGTCCTGCATCCGCTTCATTGATTTCATGCTCTTATGAGAAAGTGGGATGAATAATATCTTGATTAAAATAGTCAGAATAATGATGGCCCAGCCATAATTGTATGTGCCCGGTATCTTCACCCCGGCTACCGTGAACCCGGAATATACAAATCTCAGAAACATCATCAGACCTTCAGACATAACATTGAGCACCTTGTAATAACTGTACACCAGGGCGTGGCTCAAATTATCTCCCGCCGCCACAAGGTCCGTCTTCTCTTTGGGCCCAAGATAAAGAGAAAAGCGATTTTGGGATGCGCCTCCGGGACTTAGATCTATTGCTCCATAGCGAACCCTTATTTCCGCAAGACCATCTTGCGGTTTCAGCAGACTGACTTTTGACGCGGGTTTTTCTCCAAAAACAAGAGCTTTGAAGAAATACGTGTTGCCTAATCCCGCCCATTCAATTTTCCCTGACGGTTCTTCTTCTCCTTTTATATCCTTAAATTGATAATCTTTGAGTTCTCCATTTAACAGGATTTCTGCGCTATCCCATGGAAATTTTGCGTCTGTTTTCAAATCATAGGTTTTGCGCCATGGCAATGTAAGCAAATAACTTTTTGAATCGGATGATTTGTTGATAAGAGAAAAATCGAATCCGATTTCATAAGAGTCAGGTCGAAATGTATATTTCTTTTCGATAGTTAAGTTAGATTTAGTTGTAGCTGTAAAGACAACGGTAGTCTTTTGTGATTGTTCATCCAGTTTAACTGTGGGAGTCGAATCACTTTGATAATTCAGATTCGAGTCCACGACCGTTTCGTCTCTCGTCGTCAACATCAGGGTAGGCCCGGCTGTATCCGGTCCTGATTGATTGAACATGTCAATGAGTTCATCGCCGTTAACGTGCAACTTGTAATCTTTTAGTCTGAACGAAACTATTCGCCCGCCCCTAGAAGACAGCACTGCTTCAAATTTGGGGCTATTGACGTTAATAAGACTCTCTTTTTTAGACTTGTCATCCGATTCCAGGGGCTTTATGGAAGGCGGCTGGGAAGCCAAACTCGGGCCCGTTTGTGGAATCTCTTTGGTAGTGGGCTCTTGGACCTTAGGAGGTTCAGACTGAGGAGTTTTCGTTTGCTCCTTCGCTATTGGCGGCTTTGTTGGGGGCGGAGTCGCGGACTGAAAATAATATTGAAAACCTACGATTATCAATACGGATAGGACAATAGCTACAACGAGATTACGATCCATTACGCTCTCCCCCGGAAGGGGCCCTGGGTTTTTTATTCGCTATATTGATTATAGCGTTGTGATATTCATGTCCGTTATTCCGGTCCATTTAACTCCGGCGGCCGATCAGCGTTGAGAATCTACACAATTTTCGACGTGGGCCGCTATTAAACGACTAACCTTTATTCCATACAGCATGTTAGCAAAGTAGCTTCAAAATAGGTTTTCATGGAACCGGATCAAATCCTCCGGGGCCGAAAGGACGGCATCGGAGAATGCGTTTGAAAGCCAGCCAGGCGCCCCGAAAGGCGCCATGACGGATCACGGCTTGGAGAGCGTATTCTGAACAGGTGGGATAAAAGCGGCAAGCTGAAGGAACGAGAGGTGAAATAAGGATTTGATAACCCTTAATTACGCCTATTAACGCTACTTTACCGAGACTTGGAAATATTTTCCGAAAAATCGGTCCAACTCCTCCTGGAGCTGTTTTGTATTCAAAGTGGAGGCTGCTTTTTGGGCAATAAACACGATATCCATATCGGGGGGTAATTTGTCCCGATTGAGTCTGAAGTATTCCCTGAGTCTCCTCTTTATCAAATTTCGTACGCAAGCGTTTCCAGCTTTTTTACTGACCGCAATCCCGAGCCTTGTTCTACCCGACTGGTTTCTCAGAGTTCGGACGTTGAACTGAGAGGCTCTATATTTTGAGCCTTTTTGCATTATCCTCTGATAGTCAGAGGATTTGCGGACTTTATCATCCTTAGATAATCCGAATTTCTTGATTTTAGACGGACAGGCGATGACGTCCTTTTGCTCTTCTACGTTGGAGGACAATTCTTCCACTCTTGGTCCTCATACGCACGCGAAACCCGTGAGTTCTCTTACGTGAAAGGTTGCTCGGTTGAAATGTTCTTTTCACAATAATTCCCCGACTTCTTAGTATTACCTCTAAAACGAGTATTTGAACAAATCGTGAGATCAAAGTCAAGTAGTTTGTCTTTTTGCCGCCGGCTCGGAATCATCGTCCCGCTCGAGCTTACGCATCAGCACATAAAGAGCAGGGGTAAACAGTACGCCAAGTATCGTCGCGCCGATCATGCCGCTGAACACAGCCGTCCCCAATGCTTGTCTGCTTGCCGCCCCTGCGCTCATTCGATCACCAGGGGCAATACACCTATTTATCTGATAGCTAAATATCGGCTGCTATTTAGCTTTTGGACTTACCACTTATATAATCTTTCACTTTATATTTATATTGCATTTACTTAATTTTGATGATATTTCAGCCTCAAGAAGTATTTCAGGAGGCCGCTATGACGTTCCAAATCCTTATCATTTCCCTGCAAATTGCCGCTGTGGCCGCTTTCTTGGTGCTCTGGTATTTTTGGGTAAAGAAGAAACTCGAGGCCTCATTTTGCATCGAGGATGAGGATAACGTCCTATTTCCCTTTAAATATTTTTCCTGGTTACTAATAGGAGTGGTTCTGGCTACGAGCATCACGCAGATACATTTTGTGAGAGTATCGGCCTCGGTTCATGAAAGGATGGCGGTTTTGGCTGGATCTTTCAAAAAACAGGATCAAAATACGAAATCAATTGAAGAATTGAAAAATGGAGTTGAGAAGCTAAGGGCTGAAGTTGAATCGAACTTTAAGGCATTGCGCGTCAACAATTCTCCGGCTAACAAGATGGACGTGGCCTCTGATAATCAGATAAATCAAGATAACGAGTTACAATCCGTCTCAAAAGACAAAAATCCCCTGATTGCGGCCGGTCCTCGCGCGGACGGGCAATCATTCGCAAAAGAAGCCAAATCAGCTACAGCGGAGAAGGATGATGATTTGGAAAAAGTTTACTCCATGCGTTTGAGTCGAAACGGCCGCTCAGTAATCGATAATTTGCGTGTTCGTAAATCGCCCAGCCTGGAGGCCCAAATTATAGACAAGCTGATGACCGGGCAAGAGGTTAAGGTAACTGAAAAAAGACTGATTAGCGATGGAGTATGGTTCCGGATAGTTACTCCCAGCGGGAAAGCCGGGTGGGTAGATTATCGGTATTTGAAACTTGAGGGCGCCACTTAAAATGCCGGCAGTTTTTGTTCGACGGCGCCGGAGCATTTACGACCGCTGCAAAAAGCCTAAAACTTATGATGACCGAAATAATTCAATGGTACGGTCACTTGGAAGGCTACGAAGGTTCTCTCTAGTCTGGGTTCATCAACATCATTCGAGCGTACGCTCAGGAGCGCTAACTTTAGCTGAAATCTACAATTAACTGAACGACCTAGGAATTAAAGTCCCCCTCATAAGAAGGATTTGGGGGTTAATTTCTTTGCTGGAGTAATTAAAAGTATCAGACCAACCGGTCGGGTCTCCTTTAGAACAAAAGCCAATTTCACAAATTACCCACAACTACCTAAAAAATGCGTTTGTAGACGACATTAATCCTTGAACTTACGATCACTATACATTACTTTAAATATATTAAAACCTTTTGTACAGCAGCTTGCATCGTTTCAATAGGCGCACGGCCCGTCCGGGTATTAAAATCTCAACGATATTCTGCGCCACGCGAAAAACTCAAAATACGGATGATGAACACAGCCTCAATTCGAGGCCCGCATTTTATACGTTCAGGTTCCCTATTACGGCATTAACCTTTACACCATAATCCTCTACTTGGGGGGTGATACATGTCCAAGGCTAGAATTCTTGTGGTTGAAGATGAAGGAGTTATTGCTGAGGACACACGGACAAGTTTGTCCGATTTGGGGTATGAGGTGGCGGCCGTCGCCTCCTCCGGAGAGGAAGCTATTCTTAAGGCTGAACAAACTCGGCCAAACCTCGTGCTGATGGATGTAATGCTAAAGGGGGAAATGGACGGCATTGAAGCTGCTAATACAATAACCGAGCGTTTTCATATACCGATTGTTTATCTCACTTCGTACGCTGACAATGGAATACTCAAGAGAGCTAAAGTTTCTGAACCGTTCGGCTACTTGGTCAAACCTTTTCGAACGCGCGAACTGGCGGCAACAATAGAAATGGCATTGGCCAAAAGTAGATTACATGCGCTGCTCCGTGAGAATCATGAATGGTTTAGTGTAATGCTGAACAGCATTGCGGATGGATTAATAGCCACGGATGAGTTCGATAACGTAAAACTCATGAACAAAGTCGCTCAGAAGCTTACCGGATGGACGGAGGAGCACGCAAATGGAAAGCCGTTGAGCGAAATACTTATTCTCACTGATCTGAAACAGCCCAACAAAGTTATGGATGCCGCGCAAACCGCAAAGGATTTGTCGAATTCTACATCAGACATTCAATTCTATCTATCCCCGCAACAAGGACCAAGAATCATAGTTGAATGCGAAGGATCGCAGATCCTTGACTCAGGCCGAGGTTACCTGGGCGTTGTTTTGGTAATCAGGAATATTACACAAAAGAAAGAGGTCGAGGAAAAACTTCGGCTGCTGTCGGAGGTGATACAACAATCATCCGAAGGCATTGCCGTATTCGATATGGATCATAAAACCATTTTTGCCAATGAAGCTTTCTCAGTAATGCACGGCTACAGTAGAGAAGAAGCCGTCGGAAAGCACGTTAGCCATTTTCATAAACGAGAGCAGATGCCCAAAGTTAGGGCGGCTTTCGGCCGATTGAATAACGGAAACCATTATAGTGGAGAAAATTGGCATACCCGCAAAGATGGAACTGTTTTTCCAGGATTGATGCACATATCTTTACTGCAGGACGATAAGCCTTCTCCAGTCGGGATAATTGCCGTTTTGAGAGATATCACGGACATTACTGCAAGTCGGCAGGTGTAGAAACTCACATTAAATGATCCGAAAGGGGGATGCTTTTTTCAGAATATATAGACTTTGGTGGTTGAATTGTCGGAATAAATGGACTTGATTGGTCGGGCGGCAGCTTAAACGGAGCTACCGCCCGAATAACGTA
>JBBSBY010000101.1:0-11607 GCA_038250835.1 Desulfomonilales bacterium
CTCACTTGTTTTTTCAAGAAAAATACAGCGCCAGTATACTCCGGCAAGCCTCAATTCGTCAAGGCTCCAAAGACCATGCCTTCAATGTCCATGATACAATGGATGTTATCGTCTGTTTTTACTTATTTAAATATAATCGTAAGCGGCGCCATAAGCTATGAATTCACTTTAACAATAAAAAACCCGACCTATGGCCGGGTTTTTCCCTCAAAGTAAATCGGGTTACTTGCCGGCGTCGCCGGTAGCGTGGCCGTGGAGTTTAATTTCCACTTTGTCTTCAAGTCCTTGATAGTAGTCCGTCAGAATAGCTACAACTTCCGGACGTGAGAATTCAGGCGGAAGCTCGCCGCCTTCAGATAGGGTCTTACGAACCAAGGTTCCGGAGAGAAGCAGACGGTCGTCTTTGCCGTGGGGGCATGTTCTCATTGAAGCCATGCCGCCGCATTTGAAGCAATGGAAGGTCCAGTCGATTTTGAGGGGTTTAAGTTCCAGTGAGCCCTCAGGAATCTTATCAAAGATTGTCTGAGCGTCGAAAGGACCATAGTAGTCGCCCACGCCGGCATGGTCACGACCGACGATCAAATGGCTGCAACCATAATTTTGGCGGAAAAGTCCGTGAAGGAGAGCTTCGCGAGGTCCTGCGTAACGCATTTCCATGGGATAACCCTTTTGGACCACGGTGTCTTTCGCAAAGTAATTGTCAACTAATGTATCAATACACTTTACGCGAACATCCGCGGGAATATCGCCGGATTTTAGTTTACCGAGAAGCTGATGAATTAGGACGCCGTCCATGACTTCAACCGCGATCTTTGCCAAAAATTCATGGGAGCGGTGCATGGGATTTCGAAGCTGCAACGCGGCAATTCTACGCCAGCCCTTATCTTCGAAAATCTTGCGTGTCTCAGCAGGACGCGCATACAATTCGCCATAAGTCGAAGGGAACATGCCTTCGGAGAAACACTTCACCGGGCCTGCCAGGTTGTATTTGCCCTGAGCCATAACTTTTTGAACACCAGGGTGTTCCATGTCATCGGTGGTAAAAATGGCTTTGCATTCGTAATTTTTATCAATTGTATATTTTTCGGTGACTTTCATCGAACCCATCAACTCACCGGAATCAGAATCCACAAGAGCGATTTCGTCGCCTTCTTTAATGGACTCATCATCAGTTGAAAGAGTGATGGGAATGGGCCAGAATAGGCCATTTGCCATCTGAAAACTATCGCAAACGCCCTTCCAATCGGCTTTGGTCATAAAACCTTCGAGCGGAGTAAAAGCGCCACAAGCCATCATAATGAGATCGCCGCATTCTCTCGAGCTGATCTCAAGTTTTTTCATGGATTCAGCTCTCTTTTTCTCTTCGGCAAGAGCGGCTCCTTCGAGAAGCAAAGGCTTCAGTTCGCCTCCGCCGTGGGGTTTAACCAGGTTGCCTTTCGCCATGTGTCGTTCCTCCTTGAATGTGCTGTTGAAAAAAATTGTTCCCGCGATGATGAATACCACCGTAGAAAATGGAACACGATTTGTTCTTGTGATTCACCACCGGAAAGCGCCCAAACCGCCCGGCGGTAGAATTGGAAAGAAAGGCTATTTTAAGCTCGATCATATTTAAATGTCAAGGACATAAAGTATCTTGAAGCGTGATTTTCTTGAGGGATTTCCGAATCGGCGACTAAAACGCCCAACAAAAAAAGAGGTCTTAAACCTCCTGGTGAGGTCCCGGGATTTACTCCCGGGACATTGGTCCTTTCGAGAGACGTTGGCGCCTCCCGCCCATAGGGTAACAAACCGACGGCGAATCCCTTCACTGAGTATATAAATCGATTATCGTCGCCTGATAAGGCCCCGAACTCTGATTCTATTTCGCCGCCGAGAAATCTACAGTTGATTATGGCAATTTTCATGCCAAAAATGAGGAATGAATCCAGTCATAAGGGATTGAATTGTTTGAGCGTATTGGCGAGTCTCAGCAATAGGAATCGAAATAGTGTCAGGATTTTTTACAAGATGTAAATTTTTGCGAGGGTTGCAAGGAGTCCTTGATCAATTTGAACTCATTTTGCCGCAGTCAACAAATCGGGGATTCTCCATTTGGCTCGGATAGGACCCATCGGAGTCTCCCTAAACCTCGCGGCCATGATCGTTCCGGAGATCTCTTTAGGCGAGAAATACGCCAGGGGGTTGTGCATTGTATTGGCGACGCGAACTTCAAGGTGGAGATGGGGGCCCGTAGATCGACCGGTGTTGCCTACTGTAGCAATCTTCTGGCCCTTTTTGACCGATTGATTACGTTTAGTCGTAATATTATTCAAGTGAGCATAATACGTGTAAACACCTTTGCCGTGATCAATCAAAACCGTATTTCCATAACGTCGGAATTTCTTTCTGCTGCCCGTAAAAATCACCTTACCGTCAGCGCAAGCAACCACTGAGTTGCCTATTGGGGCGGCTATATCCAATCCTTTGTGAAAGCGCCCCCATCTGGATCCGAATGGAGATGTAAGAACACCGCCGGCGACTGGGAACTTAAGCACTGGAACGGACGGATCCTTTTTACCTAAAAGAGCGTTAGCAACCGTTTCTCGCGTTGCTTTTTTTATGGAATTTGATTTCGATTTAACCGCCGTTACTATTTTCGCGCAGGAATCGTCAGGTAGAAGCGCATCAGCCGACAGGAATATGCTATCGCCTTCCTTAACGGCATAAGGAAAGTTAATTCTGTTAATTTTTGCTACTTTCCCAAAATCCAGACCATAGACTTCGCAAATATGCTTCAACGTGTCGCCTTCTCCAACAATATGAAACGCGCCGTCTTGCTCAATCTGATTTTGCTCGGGAGAGGGTTTATTAAACGAAGCGAACTTAATCTTTGGCTTATGATTATCGGTAGAGTCGAGATCGTTCTTAACTATTCCTAGTTTTGCCGAACATGAGGCAAAGAGAGGCAGGAGCAGAATCATTATGTACAAGAATTTTCTATCCATACCTTCTCCAGAAAACGTATATAGCACTGGAGGTTATGCTATCAAAAAATACAAGTAAAGTCAAAAGTTATATTTAAACTATGTATTAAAATATTATAGTTATATGAAGCATCGGTTTATATTTAAAGAAGGGTGGAGGAAGCAGTGGGAGCTTCCTCGAAGTACACTTAAACTTAAAATGATGAGCGCGGGCTGTGGCGCCCGCAATTGCCGGTAATCACTTTAAGAATAGATCTTATCCTTTTTTTGCTTTTCATTTGCCGGGGGCGGGCTTAACCGGAACTGAAGTATCGACGGCTTTGCTTTCAGTATCTTTCTTGGCTGTAACTAGACTGGACATCTGTTGTTTTATGCTCGAAAGCTCTTGATCGTAACCTTTAATCTGACGGGAAAGATTTTGCGCCGATGTTTTCTTCAATTCGTCAACCTGATTTTCCAATCGCGCTATGTGGGCGTCGAGTTGCACTCTTTGATTAATCAAGCTTTCCACTGAACCGGTTAGCGCCTTTAACTGCTGATCCAAGGCCGCGTCACTCTGTTGTTTCGCCTGATTTACCTGACTTTGGACTCTATCCGCTCTCTGTTCCAGGACTGAAAGTTGAGCGGAGAAATCATCGCCATAACAATTCAGGCCCACGACAGTAATCAGAAGTAAAGTTATCACCGCGACTTTTCTCATATTTCCACTCCTCTGGAATAAATTGGCGTCGTGTTGGCGCCGTTCTTTCGGAGATTCATACCACACGTGATTAGAAATGCAAGTAAAAAATAATAGTAAATTTGAGGATATTAAGCTATTTAATGATACATAACATTAAGAATAGCCGGATAACAGATTAGGTATTAAAGATTAGGTGAGTAATTGATTAGAAGTTTGGTTGTGGAGGCTGATTGAGTTATTCCGAACAGCGCCAAATCCGACGGATCAGTTTGAGTGAAAAGCTGAAAATTTTAGTGACAAACATAAGTTATTGACAAGCTTAGGCCCTTCTTGTACGTTCATCGCACTTCGTGCCTAAGGAAGTTGTAATCGATTTGGAGGCGCTTTTTGTCAGCCCACATTATTTTTCGAATTGTGCCGATCGGCCTTTCTCAATTCTTAAAATATTGGGCAAGGTCCAGGGGCGCTTTTGCCCGTCCAAATGTATCCGTAATTTGTTCCAGCGCCGTGGTCTACGCTTTGCTTACCGCATGGACGCCTGCGCTAATGGCGGCCAACATTCCCATAACAGCACCCCCGAGAAGTTTTTTTTACACCATTACGCATTTGCATCCAGCGGCTTACGTTATTTTTTTTATTGTTTTCGCTCTGTCGGTTCTGAATCTATTTGCCCAGGGATGGCTTTCATTTGAAACCGGACCATTATCTAAAGCGGCAAGGGCGCTGGGATTTATCGAGGCGTTTCAAGAAGGTGGTTTTAAGGGATCTCGCAGTGTTCAGCGAACTGCCGCCGAAGAACCCGGTGATGTCATTATTGGTGTGAAGCGAAGTTTGAATACGGATGGGAGAGTTTCCAAACCCCGAATATTGACCCCGCTCGACGGCGTGGATCATCCGCTCCCCAGCTTTGGAACAAATACCGGTCAGATGGGCGCGCCCAGGATACTTGAGAATAGCCCCAAGAAAAACAGTTTGTCTGAATTCAAATTTTCCGCTGCAGTTGATGTGCCTTCGTCCGAGGAGCTGGACCGCCGCAACAAAGAACAAATTGTGGTGCACGGATCGGTCAAAGGGCCGGATGATAAGGGCATAGGCTCCGTAATTGTTTACTTGACTGACGAGAAAGGCGTTAGACTCGGCCAATCTTGCCGCAGTATGCAAGAAACTGGAGAATTTAAGGTATTGATCAATGAGCTCGGTAAATATGCCATAAACGCGTACAAGCGCGGGTACATAATGGAAAGCTCCGATCAACTGGCCATTCCAATCGAATCAGGTAAAATCGAGGGTTTTAGCATCAAAATGATTCCCGAAGGATGCGTGCTCCACGGCAAAGTCATTTCCGAAGAAACCGGAGCGGGAATTCCAAACCTGGATATCAAATGCGTCTGCGGAACGGTCGGGTTTACAAGAAATGGTCGAACAGGAGAGGCGGGTGAGTTTAAAATACAGGGGGTGCCGGTAAATTCCAAATGTTGTGTAGAAATTTTTGGAAGTGATGGCCAACCTTTGGCCGTTTCCGAAAATTTTGAAACCGTTCAGAAGAAAGAGATCCATACCGAAATCATCATCTCAAAGACTGATGCCGCTGTTTCAAAAGACGCAGGTCATGCAGAACCAAAATTAAGAAACAAGGTGGACGATGTTGGAGACGATCTTCAACACAAAATGCCTTCATCTGCGGGAGACGATTAGACCAAATCGGTACATCGCCATACCTTGACGACGGGTTGCATAGATCCAAAAAAAACCTCATGCTTCGTAGATACGCTCGCAATGCCGAGCGCTTCCCGTTTGCTGATTTTCCCAATCACAGCGTCCATTTTGTTGAACAAAATCAAAACTCGTGAGTGGATCGGAATTCCATGGAGAATCCCCTTTGGGTTGTTAAACAGAGCTTTAAACGCATCCACTGTGACTAATTCGTTCTTTTTTTGCTTCGTCACTTCGAGATAGCGTTCCAATCTGAAAACGGTTTTTTCATCAGCAGGTTGACCTAAGCAATCCAATCCGATGACAACAATGGTGAGGTTCGTATCGTCAGGTATGACCGGTTCCCAGCTTTCCGGCGCTTTAATAGATTTTCCTTTAGCTCCATCGGCTTCCACAAGCACATGATCCACACATTTTGAGAGTTCGTGAACCACGCGAGGATCAACCCCGAGCAATTTACCGTCTTTGATCTCGCGTCCTACAGTCAGGATTTGTGAGGGTTCAACTACGATCTCCATTTCGCCGGTGTAAGGATTCCCCAGAAGTTGAAGATTTGCTTTCGGACCCATTTGATTGGGGAAAATCTTGGTGGTGGTCGTCACGAGGACTCGTCTATTGAGCAAAGCCAATTCCGAAGCCAACAATCGTATCAGAGTCGATTTCCCGCCTGCGCCGATGACGCTTACAATCCGCTCTGCTTTAGTTATCCCCAAAATTGTGATTAGTGATGTCTGTCCGGTGGGCATGATGTTTTATACGGTTTTTTGAATATTCCGTCGCAATAGCTTTACTGTTGTCTTCTCGGCGTGCGCCCATAAGCGTCGGCTTAAACATGACCTGGGCCTTGTCATACCCGCAGAAGTCCATAGGCGCTAACTGGAAGTAGAGTCAACGACCCGGAGATTAAAGTCCCCCTCATAAGGGGGATTCAGGGGTTAATGTCCTTGCTCAATGAACTTACAAATAACTCCCACTAAATCCATGGCGGACTGAGCATATAACGTATTTTGAAGGACGCCGCGTTTCCTGATACAATCATTGGTCCCTTACAATAATCATATTTATACATTTTAATCGTATAAACCCCGTTGTTCCCTATATCATAGCATTTGGTCTGGTTGTCCCAGGTCACCCAAACTTTGAAATCTTCAAGCAGCTCGTAAGGTTCATGGACTCTGATATCAAACACTTGAACGTATACAGGTCCAATGTGTCCTTCCGGCCAGGTAATAAAATAGCGGGTTCCCCGTGCATAAGCCAGAATAGGTATTAAGATTATTACCAGTGTTAGGAGCGTCCATCGGGCGCCGGCAGTTTTCATTGTCGCATCCTTAATTATTCAATTTTCCTGCCGATATAATAGCATAATAAATAGAGACTTAAAACAAATTATTAAACAACATTGTGAATGTATAAGGCGCCTCGTCATAATTTCCTTTGTAGATCAGGATTCAATCTATTGAACAACTCTATCTGTTCTTTTATGGACAGCTTTTTAGAAGCGCAGGGTTTACAGGCCCTGCATCTACTTTCAGCGCAATTCTGGCACATTTTACAATCCTTGCAGGGATGCTTTCGTAATGCGGAATCTTTCTGAGATTGCATCGATCCACCTAGTGTGTTAAGTCTTTCACTTTTAATAATAAGAACACTCATAAAATATGCGAATGGAACACAAATCATGAGCAGTTTGGTTGTAAAAGAAACCAATTTGGATTCCCTAAACCTCATCAATCGCGGTAAGGTTCGCGACATTTATGACTTGGGTTCCGGGTTTCTCATAATTTCAACAGACCGCTTATCTGCATTTGATGTCATTTTGCCCAATCCGATTCCAGATAAGGGCAAAGTTTTAAATAAACTTAGCCTATTCTGGATGAAAAAAATGGAACAGATCTGTCCAAACCACATTATTACAGCGGATGTGAACGCCTATCCGGATGAATGCCGGCAATTCGCTTCTGTTCTCGAAGGGCGCAGCGTATTTGTGAAGAAGGCCGAAGTTTTTCCGGTGGAGTGTGTGGCGCGTGGTTACATTATAGGAAGTGGATGGAAAGATTACCAAAGAACCAGCGCTGTTTGCGGCATCAGGTTGCCGACCGGCCTTCAACAAGCCCAGAAACTTCCTGAGCCGATTTTTACTCCATCTACAAAGGCTGAAATCGGCAGCCACGATGAAAATATCTCGTTTCAGCAGGCGATTAATATCGTCGGCGCCGAAACGGCCAACTGGCTGCGGGATACGACTTTGGAACTCTATCTGTTTGGTTCAAAGTGGGCTGAAGAGCGCGGGATAATAATCGCTGATACTAAGTTTGAATTTGGACTTATTGCCGGCCGACGCACCTTAATTGATGAAGTGTTGACTCCTGATTCTTCACGTTTTTGGCCGACGCTTGATTATCGTATCGGCGTATCGCCTCCTTCTCTGGATAAACAGTTCGTCAGGGATTACCTTGAAGAGCTTGACTGGGACAAAACTCCGCCCGCTCCCGAATTGCCGCAGGAGATTGTACAAAAAACCAGTGACAACTACAGGCGCATTTATGAGATCCTTGCGGGCGCCAAGCTTTGATGTTGAGTATTGAACGGCCCCATCGTAATAAATTCGTTTTAATAAGCCTACATCAGAGCGACCAGTATTGTAAGTCAAGAGTTCGCCTGCTTAGGCCACTCATAATCAGCTCTTTGGAGCCTGTCATGTACAAGAGCACGAAGTTCATATTTGTTACCGGCGGGGTTTTGTCTTCCCTTGGAAAAGGACTATCAGCGGCGAGCATAGGCGCGCTAATGGAATGTAGAGGGTTGACGGTAACTTTGTTGAAGATGGACCCGTACATCAATGTTGATCCCGGCACAATGAACCCTTTCCAACACGGCGAAGTATTCGTAACTGAAGACGGCGCTGAAACGGATTTGGATTTAGGTCATTATGAGCGCTTCACGAAAGCCACTCTTCGCCAAAAGAACAATTTTACGACGGGTCAAATCTATGATTCCGTAATCCAAAAAGAGAGACGCGGAGAATACTTAGGCGCCACGGTACAAGTTATTCCGCATATAACGGATGAAATCAAAAATAAGATACGGGCTTTAGGCAATGGTGTGGATGTGGCCATTGTTGAAGTCGGCGGAACTGTCGGCGATATTGAAAGCTTGCCGTTTTTGGAGGCGATTCGCCAACTTAGAGCCGATCTTGGTCCTCAAAACGTGCTCTATATCCATCTGACGTTGCTGCCCTATGTCAAAGCTTCGGGCGAGGTGAAGACAAAACCTACGCAGCACAGTGTAAAAGCGCTACGAGAGGTTGGCATCCAGGCCGATATTCTGATTTGTAGGACAGAGAAAAAAATCACCAGGGATATAAAAGAAAAAATAGCTCTATTTTGCAATGTTAGACCGGAAGAGGTTATTGCGGCCGAAGATGTTGAATGCATTTATCAGGTCCCGTTAATGTTCCATGAAGAAGGATTGGACCAAAAGATAGTCGAGCTTCTAAATATTTGGACCAGGGCTCCCAGGTTGGATGGTTGGGAAGACTTCATCAATCAAGTAGAAACTTCTGAGGAGGTCGTAACCATTGGGGTTGTCGGTAAATATGTGGATTTGCATGAATCATACAAGAGTCTCAACGAAGCTCTTTTCGCAGGGGCGGTTTGGAATAAGGCCAAGCTAAAGCTTAAGTTTATTGATTCCGAGCGCATCGAGAAACAAGGTATCACCGACGAGTTTGAAGATGTTGACGGTATTCTTGTTCCCGGCGGCTTCGGGTCGCGAGGTATAGAAGGCAAAATTCAGGCCGTCAAATTTGCGCGAGAGAAAAAGGTTCCTTATTTCGGCATTTGCCTCGGCATGCAAATGGCCGTTGTAGAATTTGCTCGGAATGTCTGCGGTTTAGACGCGGCTAATTCCACGGAATTCAATCCAGCGACGCCACATGCGGTAATTGATTTGATGGACGAGCAGCGCGCAATTCATGAAAAGGGCGGCACGATGCGGCTTGGCGCTTATGACTGTGTCATAACTCCGGGCAGCCTCTGCCTGAAAATATATCAGCAGCCGGTAATTAAAGAGCGCCACAGACACAGATACGAATTCAACTCAAAATATCGTGAGACTCTCGATGCCTGCGGCCTCAAGGCCGGTGGGATGTCTCCTGACGGTAAGTTGGTCGAGCTGATCGAATTAGCCGACCATCCATGGTTTGTTGGATGCCAATTCCATCCGGAATTCAGATCTAAACCCATGGAACCACACCCTTTATTTACATCCTACATCGAAGCTTGTCTGGAAAATAAGAATAGGAAATCAGAAGAATATGCGGAATAGCCCAAAAAATATTCGGTTTGTTATAGGTAACAGCGTCATTGAGCCCGGTAGGGCTCTTTTTTTCATTGCCGGACCTTGCGTAATCGAATCGGAAGAAATTACTTTGGAAATTGCGCGTGAGCTTGCACGAATAAGCAGCGAGGAAGGTGTTCCAATTATTTTTAAAGCTTCGTACGATAAAGCTAATCGGACGTCGATTGATTCCTACCGAGGTCCCGGGCAGGCTGAGGGATTACGCATATTATCGAAAATAAAGCAAAAAACCGGAATGCCCCTGCTGTCTGATATTCATACTCCGGATCAAGCCGAAGCTGCGGCACGGGTGCTCGATATTATTCAAATACCGGCTTTCCTCAGCAGACAAACGGATTTACTTGTGAGCGCAGCCAGGACCCAAAAAATTATAAATCTCAAAAAAGGACAAACTCAATCGCCCGACGAGATGAAGTATGCCGTGAATAAAATAGTCGCATCGGGTAATGACAAGATATGGTTGACTGAGAGGGGCGCATCTTTCGGCTACAATGATTTAGTTGCCGACATGAGATCAATTGTCCGCATGCAAAAACTCGGCGCGCCGGTTGTATTTGACGCAACACACTCAGCACAATTTCCGGGCAAAGATTCCGATAAATCCGGTGGCGACAGAAGTCTTGCCCCCGTGTTGGCGCGCGCCGCTGTGGCTGCGGGAGCGGACGGTATATTCATGGAGGTCCATCCTGATCCCAACCGAGCCCTATGTGATGGGCCTAATTCTCTGAGGTTGGAGGATGCGCGTTCCCTCATAAAAAATCTGAAATCAATTTATTCTCTTATCCCCAAATCTGTGGCGCCTGAAGACTCTCGGCAAAGCGCAGCGCCTGCTCCCACACCAGGGTCCAAACTGTTTGAGAAGCTCAAGAAAATAAAACTGATTATATTTGACGTAGATGGGGTGCTAACTCCCGGAGGAATTATTTTCGGTTCAGGAAATTTGGAGATAAAATACTTTCATGTTCGCGACGGACATGGTATAAAGATTGCTAAACGGAGCGGACTTGAAATTGCGTTTGTAACGGGCAGGAGTTCCGATATTGTTGATCGGAGAGCTCAAGAACTTGGAGTCGATATCGTTTATCAGGGCATGAAGGACAAACGCCCGGCAGTAAACGAAATTATGAGCGCCAACAAACTTTCGCCGGAGCAGATTGCGGTAGTCGGCGATGACGTCGTGGATATCCCCATGATGAGAATGGTCGGATTGGGAATAACGGTTCAGGAAGCTCCGGATGACGTCATTGCGGAAACTGCTTATGTAACTCGTGCGCACGGAGGCGAAGGGGTAGCCCGAGAAATCATTGAAATGATTTTAAAGGCGCAAGGTAAATGGTCGAAAGTCATGGAACGCTATTACGTGTAGAATAACTAGCGAGTTCCTTAAAATGTTGTTTAAGAACGTGCTAATCACGAAGAATAGAAGCTAATATCATTGGTGATTAAGTAATGAATCATAAAGAGATGGAACGATGGTATAGGCTAAAAAAGATCCAAACCGCGGCCCAAGTGATGGTAGTTTTAGCCGTGGTATTGATCATCATCGGCTACGCCGTGTCTAAATTTACGCGAGAACCGGCCGAAACCTTCTCCTCCACTACCCCCGGATCAGGCATGCTGATAGAAAATTTTGCCTATTCATCGCCCGGAATTCACAATTGGGAGCTTAAAGCAGCTTCGGCAATAGTTTCAGATGCTTTCAATAATGTGGATCTTACCGACCCAAAAGTTTTATATAAGGGAGGTAAAGGAGGAGTGATTTCCCTTACGGCTGAAAACGGGAAATTGGACAAAAACAGCAAGAAAGTCTCAGCCGAAGGCAATGTTAAGGTCGCTTACAGAGAATTTTCCTTTTTCACCGGCCAAATAGATTATTTTGACGACAAA
>JBBSBY010000102.1:0-11556 GCA_038250835.1 Desulfomonilales bacterium
AGCCCTTTTTTGTGTTTTTTTCAGGAAGTTTCCTAAAATTAGGTAAATTTGGGATCGGCTATTTCACATATTTAAGAGTTAAGAAAAATCACGGGACAACCAAAAGGACTACCAATATGAAGAGATTCACTGCTACTTCGAGACTGATATAGAATTATTAAAATGTCATTTGTGCGATCTTAGGCAAACATTAATTCTCCACTGGGCCAATCTCCGCAATAAACCAGTCAGGCTTTTTGAAACTCTGCCGGAAATGTCCACTCATCATCTCAAAAATGTGCGATTAGATTTTGGCGCCCCTACCTCAAACATCCGGATTGGTATATATTGGTAAGCAATTCGCCCGCTGAATCAATCCCAGGAGCAGTATATCCTTGCGATTGTACAATGATGTTGATGAAATTGCCGAAGCCCTTCACACAAGGGGCTATCTCGATGATGAAGGATTGCTCTGCCTTCAAGAAGCTAAGCTGTACATCAACGACAAGCTTTCCCAGGATCATGCTCAACAAGCTCGCAGGAAATTATCTGTAGCACACCAGACTACCGCAATTGAAATTATCGTCGACATGAAACTATCCGGGCCTAAGGGCGCACTTGATGAGCCTACCATTATGGAGTGTCTGGCGGGGTGGATGGAATTCCCATTCATCCGACTGGATTCTTTGGAACTTGACCCGGATTTTATCACCAAGACTTTGCCTCAAAAATATTCTGATCGTTTTTTGATTATTCCATTGGATGAGACCGACAAAAAGCTACGTCTTGCCGTTTTTTATCCGTATCAACGCGAAGTGCTCGATGATGTTTCACGGGTGACAAATAGGGAACTCGATATAGTAATCGCTCCTAAGTCGGACATACTTCAAGTTTTGCTAGAATTCCACGGGTTCAAAGGGTCTATAAAGGCTGCTGCTGAAAAACACGTCAAGCATTTTGCGGAACTGTCGAGTCTTGAGCGTCTCGCCGAGGTCCAAAGCTTAGAAGAAATATCTCACACCGACAGAAACATAAGAACCGCTGTCGACGCCATTTTTAGGCGATCCATCAACCAGAGGGCAAGTGATATACACATTGAACCCAAGCGCTTGAAGAGCGTCATCAGGATGCGAATCGACGGAATACTACATGATATAGATTGGCTGCCGGGCCCTTTACACCAGGCTTTTGTGAACCGGATTAAAGGCATGGCAAACATGGATATTGCCGAAAAACGGCGACCTCAGGATGGAAGGATCAAATTAAACACTCGCGTGAAAGAAATAGAAGTCCGCATATCTACTGTGCCCACCGCTTTTGGGGAAAAGATCGTTGCAAGAATGCAGGACCCCGATTTATTGTTCATGGAACTGAAGGAACTCGGATTTACCTCAAAAGATTTAGCAGCTTTCATGGATTTCATTGAACATCCCTTCGGCATAATTCTTGTCACCGGGCCTACCGGGTCGGGGAAAACGACTACCCTGTATTCTGCGCTGCGGGTTCTCGCCACATCAGAACGAAACGTCACCACTATCGAAGACCCCATTGAAATGGTATCGGAACGTTTCAATCAAATAGGGGTAAACCCGGCGGTTAGTATGCTCCACAATCCTGACGAAAGAATGACGTTCGGGCCCATGTTGCGGCACGTGATGCGACAGGACCCGGACATCATAATGATCGGAGAAATACGGGATCCGGAAACAGCTCAGTTGTCCATCCAGGCGGCGCTCACCGGCCACTTGGTTTTCTCAACGGTCCATACAAATGATGCCTTGAGTTCGATTGGTCGCTTGTTGGATTTACAGACGCCGGCTTTTTTGTTGGCAAGCACGGTGGTGGGGTTGCTGGCTCAGCGGCTGATTAGAAGAATTTGTCCTTATTGCTTTGATGATTATGAGATCAGTATCAAGGAACTCAATAAACGCGGCTTCAATTTTGAGGGTCCGGAGACAATTACTTTAAGACGAGGACTGGGTTGTTTCCAGTGCCGCGACACGGGTTATTATAAGCGAGAAAGTGTCTACGAAGTGGTTGCAATAGACGAAGACATGAGCAAACTCATTGTGGAGAACCCGGATATTTCCGCTCTTAAAGAAATGGCGCGTAAGAAGAAATTCAGCACACTGTGGGAAAACTGCATACGAAAGATGCTAAACTTGGTGACTACTCCGGAAGAGGTGCTGAGGGTGGCGCAGCCGGATCCGCAATTCAATGAACCTATTCACTTGAAAAGGCCCTCGGACGGCATTACACAAATTGATTAACGTCACTGTGAACGTCTTCGTTCAGCAGATAACAAGGTCTTATGGGAAATTGGAAATCAGCTATAAAAAACAGTTACTGGACCAATATCGTCCTTTTCCTGCTAACGATAATAACCACTACAATTGTGGGAGCTCTTTTTTATGTAGACCAGCGATTCACTTCGTGGTCTTGGTTCCTCATAAATGGTCTCCAATTTTCAGGCCCTCTTATGACGATTCTATTCATCCATGAAATGGGTCATTTTCTTGCCGGACGCAAATACCACTTGGAAGTAACTTTACCTTATTTTATTCCAGCTATTCCCCCTCTTGGAACATTTGGAGCATTTATCAAGATTCGCTCGGCCATCCCGCATCGCCCGGCTCTTATGAGAATTGGGGCATTTGGTCCGCTTTTCGGGGCCATTACGGCAATTCCTTTGTTGATATTTGGGATTGCCCATTCGCAGATATTACCAAAGATGACTGAATTTCAAGGATTGAACTTCGGGTCTTCTATTTTGATGGAATCGGTCAGCTACGCGGTTTTAGGCCATTTTACTACCGATGCGACGATTATCCTGCATCCCACTGCAATGGCTGCTTGGTTCGGACTTTTTGTAACATCCATGAATTTGCTTCCTATGGGTCAACTTGACGGCGGACACATCATCTATGCCTTATTTGGTCCAAGAATAGCAAAGGTCGTTTCCGCCGTCACATTGGCGGCGTTGGTGTTTATGGGATTTGCTTTCTGGAATGGATGGTTTGTATTCGGGGTGTTGATCCTGTTTTTAGGAATGAATCATCCGGCGCCGATGAACAGTCAAACTCGACTTGATCAAGTAGGAATAATCATCGGAATAATCGCAGTGCTGTTATTTATCGTTACGTTTACCCCAATACCCATAGCTCCTACTGACGGTTCAAACTAAAGTTTAATGAAGCTATTTGCGTTTCAGTTTGGACAGCGCAGATTTTATACGAGCCAACCTTCCTTTCTTTGGAGCTTCACCTTCTCTTTCTTCAAGAATTTCGACTTCAGTGGTGGGGAATTCACCCTGCTGAACGGCTATCAGCTCGGTTGAGGGATAATCATTGGAGGGCGCA
Source organism: Desulfomonilales bacterium (assembly GCA_038250835.1). Taxonomy (GTDB): domain Bacteria; phylum Desulfobacterota; class Desulfomonilia; order Desulfomonilales; family Desulfomonilaceae; genus JBBSBY01. Next base: position 3,339 of record JBBSBY010000102.1, read on the forward strand.
GTTTCTAAACCTTTCGCGTCCCTCTCACATGATTCCACAGTTGCATGATTCTCATTGAAGTATAATTGGGCTCCGGAACTTATGGATGAGTTCGACGACGGTGATGTTTCGTTTCCTTGAGCAAGATCGGCGCCGCAGGCGGGACAAACTAGAAAAGGCTTGGGATGCGGATGACTACAATAAGGACATAAAAAAAGGCCCGAAAGGAACTGGGATTCTTTTGCCAAATCCCTTTGGACTCCGATTTCGCGCCTTTTCTTAAGATCTTCCTCATTAATAACTTTTTTTGCCAGAAGCGCCTTGATTAATGCCACAAACCCGCGCGCGGTTAAGCCGTACTTTTCTCGGAGATCGTGATCATTGAGGCCGGATCGGAAGTCCTTGATAAAGCTTTTCAGAGGGACATTCCCGCGCCCTGGTTGAGTTCCGTCGGTCATGTAAGGCTCATACTCACAAAAGCATTAGACGCAATGATGCGTCGGCACACTCTAACTGAGCAGACAACAGAAATTCGGGGAATTTGGCGCAATTAGTCAGCCGATGAATTTACAGCTTTTTTAAGAACAGGGGAGTACTTCCAGGTGACCACCCGACGAGCGTCCAGTATCAGCTCCTCGCCAGTCTGAGGATTGCGTCCTCTTCTCGAGTGTTTTGATTTCACGGTCCATTTCCCGAAACCTGAAATCATGACATCTTCTCCCGCAATCAAGCGTACTTTAATGATGTCCAACAGTTTTTCGACGATTTCAGTGGCCTCACCCTTCATGAACCCACAATCGTCAGCAATTTTCTTCGCAATATCCGCCTTGGTTAATGTCATTTATGCCCTCCCAATTGAACAAAACAAACCGAATATTTTTTCTTGTATCAATCGATGAAGAAAAAATCAAGCTATTTCTCAAACTTCCGAGAAATCAGCAGCGAATTTGAATGAACCTTCGGATAGGGTCGTTAGTAAGTCTTAGGAATTCAACACCTTTTATAGAAATTGGTCAGGAATCATTATTAAGGCCCAAATTTCAGCTAATTAGGTAGATTCAGATTATGCAAATTAAAACGCCAGTTTCTCTAAAGGTCGTCTCTCCGGCACATAGACATGCTCCACTTCCCCGTTATTCCACTCCTTTGAAACATAAAGGGCACAATAGCAACTTCCGTATTCGGCAACATCAGGGGCTCTGTAGACACAAGGGCATATTATATCTTTGTCTTTTTCCCTATCGTTCGCCGAAAGGCGACAGGGACAGCACATATATCCATATCGCTCCTTGTTAACAATGAGTCCTTCAAGCAACTCCAGAACCTTCGGCTTATCTTCATTGAAAAAATAGCCTTTAGGTTCCTGAACTTTCCTTAACAATTCGTACAGCTTTTCAGCTTCAGTCATGTTCGTCGGCCTCCTTAAGTGACTTACTGAACCAATATTGTATTCAGTATACCGAAAGTTCCTCGCAGCATTAATTATAACCCTGTACAATATGCGCTGGAGCTCAAAAGTGGAATTCTTTAGCTCCATTACTCAGGTCTAGTACGGGGTCTCGGACCCTAGAGCATTATAACGCCTAAATCTGCGATACTGTCTATAATGTAATCTGGAGCAAAATTGTAGTTCGTCAATTGAGCGCGACTTGTAGCCCCGGTAAGCGCCAACACTGAATACATACCCACATTTTTGGCCAACAATATGTCGGTTTCCATTCTATCGCCCAGGACAACACAATCTTCGGGTTGCAATCCCAGTCGTTTCAATGCAGTCAGCCCCATGTCAGGGTACGGTTTACCAAAGACTCTGTCCGGCTGCCGACCGGCGGCGGTGGCAACCGCAGCGGCAATACTACCTGCGCCAGGATAGAATAGCTTTTCACCCGGATAAGCAGGATCAAGATTCGTGGCCCAGAATAAAGCGCCTCGCTGAAGCGCTATATGAGCAGCCTTTAACTTATCGTAAGTTAACTTGGTGTCGAGGGCAGTAACCACTATCTCCGCATTTTCCGGGTTGTCGGAAATAACTGCGCCGGCTTTCACCATTCCCGCCACGAGATTTTCCTCGGCCACAACGGCAAAACTTGCGCCGACGTAATCGGTTTTAATTGTCTCCAATAGAGCCGTAGCCGACGTAATCATCTGTTCGGGTTTAATGTCAAAACCCAATCGAATTAATCTCTCTGTAAGTTCAATATCTAAGCGAGCCGCATTGTTTGACAAGAAGACCCACTGCACTCCTTTATTGGATAAGGTTTTATACGTCTCCAGAGCTCCGTCAATCAGAACGGCGCCACGGTGAACCGTACCGTCCAAATCCGCCAATATTGCTTTAAAGTGTCTTTTTTGCATAGATTAATTACAAACATCCTATCATTGGGACTGATTTACAAGCTGTACGGGGCTCTCCCGCTTGGCGCGGCGCTGGTGAGCCTTGGATTAATTCGCAAGGTTGATTTCCAACTCCTCGAAGACTCTTTGTAATTGTAGACGGCGCCTCATGGTTATTCTTATCGAGCAGTTAGTCCCAGTTCTTTATCCATTTCTATCTTATCCAACGTGAAACCAATATTTTGAACCGCTCGGTGATAACTGGGGGCAAGCTCAAGCGCTCTTCTGAAATCAGCCAAGGCGTTTTGGAAATTATGTTGCTTTAAGAAAAAAAAACCTCGGTTATTGAGAGCCGCCGGATCTCTCGGATTCATCGCCACAGCGTCGTCGAAATCCTCCCGCGCTTGTTTAAACGCCCCGAGGGCAAATTGAGCAACTCCGCGCAAGCTATAAGTCTTAGATGATGTAGTTCCCGATTGAACCAGAACATTGAGATCAACTAAAGCTGAATGAGGTTCATTTTTATTCAGAAAAGCCACTGCGCGATTGAGCAGAATTTTCGGATCGCCCGGCATCAGTTCTAGAGCTTTGCCGTAATCAGCGGCGGCGGCGTCATAGAGTCTCCTTTTCATGTAAACCGCGGCACGCTGAACGTATGTCTCGCCATCCGATGGATCCAATTCCAATGCGGTAGTAAAATCCGATAGGGCCCTTATGTTATCCTGAAGCTCATCGAAAATCGCCGCACGCTGTTGGTAAGCCTCGACAAGTGAAGGGTCCAGTTCAATCGCCTTATTAAGACTCTCAAGGGCACGGTCGTAATCACCATCTCGGCCATAGATTACCGCTTGATGTAAATGGATTGGAGCATAGGCCGGATTCTTCAACATCGCCGCGCGGAGAATCTTTTCCGCAATTTCCCTCTGATGCAGTAAAACTCGAGCCTTTGCCTGTAAAACGAGAGCCTCAAAATCTTCAGGATTTTTGATCAAGAACGCCGTCACTGCTTCCAAAGCTTTCATTGGCTGATTAGCCTTAAAAAAAAGATCAACTTTTTCTTTCGGGATTACTTTAGAATTTGGGTCAATGGTCTCGGCGCGGTTATAGTCCAATAAAGCTTCGGCAAAATGATTGAGTTTTGCTTGAGTGCGCGCTCGATTAACAATTACATCAAAATTATTCTTATAATGCAGCGCTAATTTATCAAGGTCCTCCAAGGCCTTCCGCGGCTTACCCGAACGCAGGAAAACCTTTGCTCTGAGATCGAGCGCAGACAAATTATTTGGTTCAAAGGCAAGCGCTCTAGTATATTCGTCCTCGGCTTTGCTCAAAAACCCTTGCTTCTCGAAAATTATTCCTTTTAAGACATAAACTTGGCCGGACCCGGATCTTGTGTTCAAAAACATATCGACCATTCTCTTGGCCTCATCCAACTGGTCAAGCATAATCAGGCAATGGGCTTTTTCGAGCAAGGCGTTACTGGGTCTTCTTGAATGGGCCATTGATGAATCAAAGTCTTCAATTGCCCGAAAGCATTCACCTAAGTTTTTATGGGCTGACCCGCGCTCGTAGAATATATGTGAAAGAAGCTCGTTCCGCACATTTTGCTGGGACAAGGCTAGATCCAGTAATTGGATTTTTTTATCTGAATCACTTTGCGACTGCGCTTGTTTCAAGAGTTGCTGCGCGGAAATTTCGGCGCCGACCTGAACTCCGGTACCTGAAACCAAGCAGACCGTGAAAAAGCACAGCATTAGTGTTATGGAAACTCGAGACATTACGTCGTTTAGCTCTCGTTAATGTGATATGCGGACTTTCAATTCATTCACTAAAGATTCCAATATTTGATCAAATTGTTTTTGCATTCGGATCATGTTTTCCCGCATACCGAGAATAACTTCAACCCCTGCAAGATTCACATCAAGCTCCTTTACTAAACTCCGGATGACCCGCAATCTTTCCATTTGGTCCGGAGTGTACCCGATTTCATTCCCGGTTTGTTCCGGTGTGGACTCAATAAGCTGTTCCTGTTCCAATTCATTAAGGAACTCTTCGTCGCAGTCGAAAATTTCAATTACTTGACGTCTGTAATAAAACTGCTCGGGCATTTGTCCTTCCTCTTCTAAACGCGTGTAACCATCACCTGCAATCCGTCTATTTGTGTGACTCTGACTCGTTCCCCTCTGGGAATGAATCTGTCCGCCTTGGCGTTCCAATATTCGCCGCGAATTTCAATTTTGCCTGAGTTTTCAATTTCGGTTATGGCTGTTCCGATCTCACCTATTAAACCCTGATTTCCTGTCCTGGGTTTACTCATCCAAGCTTTAAACACTAGGCTCATGGCCACAAAGAAAAAAAGCGACACTGCAACAGCGACCGGAATAATGACGCTCCAAGATACGCGAACCGCTGATTCATCGGAATCAAAAAGCATGATTGATCCCAAAATGAAACTTATTACGGCGCCGAGACCCAATGCGCCGTAGGATGGAACCTTAAGTTCCACAATGAAGAGTATGATGGAAAGAATCAATAGCATAACGCCCACATAGTTGATCGGCAAAGCTTGTGAGGCAAAAAAAGCCAGTAAAAGGCAAATACCGCCGGCGACCCCGGGGAAGATTGCGCCGGGCGTGCTAATTTCCACTATAATGCCGATCATCCCCACAATCATGAGCACATAGGCGACATTAGGATGAGCTATTGTGTCCAAGATTTTAAACCGCCATCCCGGTTTGATTTTGTCAATTTTAGCGTCCTTAGTGTGCAAGGTAAATGTCACACCATTTTTTGTTATGTCTCGACCATCTATTGCCGTGAGGAGATCCGGCAAAGAACTTGCCGTCAAATCGATGACTTTCAGGTCAAGCGCTTCTTTCGCCGTTACTGAAACGCTTTCTCTGATGGCCTTGTCTACCCACTCGGTGTTTCTACCTTTTTTGGCTACAATTCCTCTCATATAAGCCGTGAGATCATTCATGACCTTCTCGGCCATAGTTGAATCAATCTTTTCTCCACCTGCGGCCACAGGGTGAGCGGCCCCGATGTTTGTTCCAGGAGCCATTGCCGCTATATCGGCGGCCATTGTAATCAATGCTCCTGCGGAAGCGGCGGAAGAGCCACTGGGAGCGACATACACGATTACAGGAACTTTAGCGTTCTCCATACTCTTCACAATTTTTTTTGTAACGCTTACCATGCCCCCTGGAGTATCCATCCTAATGATGAGCGCTTGCGCTTTGCTTTGCTCGGCCTTTGCAATTCCTTTAGTTATGAAATCCGCCAAAGCGGCATTCACCGTGCCGTCGAAGTCTATCAGATAAACGAAGGGTTTTTTTTCATTGTCCGCTGCAGACGCCGACGTTACAAGGATCGGCAGTAGGAGCAAAATCGATAATGCGACAACTATTGTTGTTCTCATGCGTTTCTCCGTCTCAAACGTGGAGATTCAGATAGCTCATAACCTGTTGCAGATCGGACCACGCTTCCACTTTAGGGCGACGATCTTTGCCGCCTCGCAAAAGGTAGGCCGGGTGGTAAGTCGGCATCACATCGATGCCGCTTCTTTGGCGGAATTTACCCCTGAGAGAGGTTATGGGTTCCTTCGTCTCAAGCATCGTATGAGCCGCCACACGGCCCAGAGCTATTATCACCTTTGGTTCGATTACCCGTATCTGGGCTTCTAAAAAGGCGCCGCACGTCTTGATCTCTACCGGCAGTGGATTACGATTCTGCGGTGGTCGGCACTTTACTATGTTTGCAATATAGACATCCGAACGCCGCAATGTCATAGCTGCTATCATTTTATCAAGCAATTGACCGGCTCTACCCACAAATGGTCGACCTTCTCTGTCTTCATCCGCGCCGGGACCTTCTCCGATGAACATTAGTTCAGTGTAGGGGTTTCCTTCCCCGAAAACAATATTTCTTCTGCCTTCGTGCAAAGGACATCTAACACAGTCGCCAATTTCCAAACGAATGTTTTCGAGAAGCGCCTCTTTGTCCTTATAATCAAAAGCTCTTGAGCTCAACTCACTGGTCCCATCAATGGGCTTGCGCTCTGAGTTAATGCCGTTAGGCCGAATTATGTTATGCGCCGAGCCACAATACGGAATATTCGCCGCTTTACTCGACGTAATCGGATCATCCTCCCCCAGCGCTGTTAAATCATCATCTTTTTGAGAAAAAACTACATCTGTCGTTTGGACGGATTCAGGCTCAGGGATAGGAGGAGACCAATTATTTTGAGGAAGCGCTATTTGCTTGAAACCTATTCTTATTTGGAATTCCAGGTAGTTCTCTAAATCATCTATAATATCACTCATGATGATCAACCTGCTAACCTGTTGGATTTCTTTTTTTCTTCAAGAACATAAGTATACGATTCAAAATTAAATCAGCGACACCCTCTTTGGACATAATGTCCATCTGCTCATCTTCCAGGTCTCGATACAGAAATCTAACCACGTTGGTATCTGAATCGAAACCGGCGTCGGTACGGCTTACATCGTTTAAAACCAGGATGTCAATGTTCTTAGTTTCCAGCTTCTTGCGAGCATTGTCCACCAGATCTTGAGTTTCTGCGGCAAAACCGACAAGTACCTGATCATTCCGTTTCAGTTCACCTAATTCCCGCAATATGTCGGGGTTCATTGTCAGACGAACATCCGATCCAATGCGGTCTTTTTTTAGTTTACCCTGGTACACGACTTCAGGCCTGAAATCCGCGACGGCTGCAGCTTTGATGACCGCGTCAACTTCGGGGAAGAATTCCAGCACTCTTTCTCGCATCTCCAGGGCAGTTTTTACCGGTATGTGTCTTATGCCGGAAGGCGGGATTACTTTTAAAGGACCTGCAACCAATGTAACTTCAGCGCCTCTAGCTTTTGCGCGGGCGCACACTGCAACCCCCATTTTACCGGAAGATCTATTTGTAATGAAACGAACAGCATCTAACGGTTCCTCGGTTGGTCCGGCGGTGACTATTAGGTTTAGCCCCACTAGATCTTTCGGACCCAATAAAGATGATACATGTTCCGCAATAATTTCAGGCTCGGGCATGCGGCCCTGCCCTTCCCATCCACAAGCCAGAAATCCGCTGTCAGGAGCAAGGACGTGATGCCCAAGTGCGCTTAGCTTGCTTAAATTCTCCTGAACAATCGGATTATTAAACATATTAACATTCATGGACGGGCATATTACTACAGGGCATGTTGCGGCAAGCAGAGTGGTCGTGAGCATGTCGTCGGCGATGCCGTGAGAAAGTTTGGCAATAATGTTGGCGGTAGCGGGCGCCACAACTGCAACAGCGGCAGAATCAGCGAGCTCGATGTGCTCAACCGATGGGTTCAATGGGTCGCCCCACATGTCACAGTGGACCCGATTGCCGGTAACGGTTGCCAGAGACAGTGGGCTAACAAAATTCAATGCGGCTCTTGTTGCAATTACCTGGACGTTCAGCCCCTTTTTAATAAGTAATCTTGCTAATGCCGGCGTTTTGTATGCCGCTATTCCTCCGGTTATTCCTAAAAGAGCTGTGGCGGACATTTATAACCTTTTCGCTATTGCAACTCGCAATTCGCTTTTTAAACTAACTTGGTCGGCGGCGCTCCCGCCGGTAATTGTAAGATCTGTCATCAAGCGTGTCAACCGGTGGATCAATGGAACAACATCGGCAGAAAAGAACGTGGTCCTTTTCCAATTACATTCCGGAATATGACACAGTATGCGCATTTCCGAGGATCAATGACACGCTTGTAGTGGAACTTCACTGATTCTTGAAAGTAGTCACGAATACAATGATAGTGTCTTTAACAAGTCTGCTATCGGGGTTACCTGGCGCCATAAAGCTTCTTCCCGCATTTAAAGTTTATCAGCGGCATTCCAGCGAAGCCGGAATCCAGTA
>JBBSBY010000103.1:0-11554 GCA_038250835.1 Desulfomonilales bacterium
TCCGGGAACATCAACAAGCCGCTACTCCCAGGTTTTACGGAGCATTCGGCATTTTTGTCAAAGAATTGCGGGTAGACAACGGTAAACTGTTGATTGCACGGAATGGCCAATCCAAAGTACTTCTTGAGAATATAAAATTTGCCTCCCAGAACCTCTCCTCGTTCGGAGTAGACTCTTTTGTGCTCCAAGGGGCGCCTGCCGAACAACATGATTCAAAATTTGCCGCAAAAGGGAAGATTTACAATTCCATCCGCAGTGAAGCTCATTTCGATATTGAATGCGCGGCGGTTAATGCTCCCGTGAGTACATTGAATATCATTGCCGGCAAAATGGGTTATTCGGCGCCTCTGCATAAAGGCTCCGCCGATTTTCAGCTAGCTTTCAAGGGTAAGTCCACGGATTTCAATGCCGCTGGATCAACCGAATTGAAGAATGTCGTCCTCAACGACGCGAGAATATTCTCGGACAGTGTACCCCTAGATAAGAGCAGACTTACGTTCAAAGTTGACGGAACGCATAAGAAAGTGACTCTCGATTGCTCTGAAATAAAGATTCCCGGAATGTCAATGTCAATGAAGGCGGAGATCAATCGGGAGGAGTCGGGTAATGTCCTGACTGTAAATATAAACCGCGCCGATCTGGATTTGAGAAAGCTTTTTCCGATCGTTCCACTGAATCTTTTCGAATCTCAGGACAGGGATAAGATAACTGCCGCCGGTTTAAAGGGTAGGCTCCTTATCACCGGCGGAGCTTGGTCCGGTTCCATGGATGGAATTACCGGGTCAAAGTTGGCGCAGGGATTAGTATATATCGACGCGCAGCTAGACAGAGTGGCCGGATTTATTCCAGGATTTGGGATACCGCTGACCGAAGCAACCGGACGAATTCGGCTCGGCGCCGACGAAGCGTTGTTTAAAGGTATAAGTTTCACAATAGGAAACTCACCTATTGTTCTAAATGGATGGATAACGAATTTGAAAGGCGCGCCCAAAAGTGACCTGTTTCTGTCAATGACGGCCCAAGCACAAGATTTGAAACCTATACTGGCCGGAGCAGTTGTTCCCACTGCGGTTCAGGCATGGTTGAATTATATATCCGATCCACAGGGTGGCTTGACGGTGAATCTTGACGTTAAGGGCGCGCTCAGTAAACCAACTCTGAAAGGTCGAATCGTTCTGGATGATTTTAGTTGTAAATTGCCCGGCGTTCCTTTGCCGCTTCGCAAGACGACTGGATCACTGAGGTTTAGAAGTTTGGGAATCTCAGCAACATCCATCAAAGGATTGGTCGGGGATAGTCCTTTCGAAATCACCGGCGAGTTGTTCCCTGATAACATCAATTTGAACTGTGAACTGAAACTTGGCCACGCGGACATAAAAAAATCGGGTTTTCTGCCCGTACAGAGTTCCGTTAGTGGGACCGTGCCCATATTCGCTCTCATCAAAGGGCAAACATCAAAAATTGGCTTTTCCGTAAAAACGGATCTCAAAGGCAGTGCCTTGGACTACGGCGATTGGTTTCGTAAACGATCCGGGGTTCCCATGTCGCTGGAATTTTCAGGGGCCAAGACCAAGGATGGTTTATCAATCGATGAGGCCTATCTACTGCTTAACGAAACAAGAATTTCCGCCAAGGTTGATCTACCCGACGATGGTCGTCGTTCCGTGATCGTTAACCTGCCGCCGAGAGGAGTGCCCTCAAGCGCCTTAATTCCATACGTAAACCGCAGCTTGGAACTTCAATCCGGAGGCCGTGTCGAAGGAGATCTCTCCTTTCGCACGATTTCGGATAGATCAAATGATTGGTTGCTGGAAGCAAATCTTTCCACGTATTACTTATCACTCAAATTGCCGATGTTTTACAAGAAAACCGAGGGACTTACCGCCGGAATTAAGAAACGCGGCAGCCAAACCGCTGTACTGGTTGAGAGGGCAAAGATCGGATCCAGCCTATTCTCCGGTACCATAATGATTCAGGGAGAAGATCGCCCAAAGCTGAATGTAAATCTGGATTTTACATTTTTAGACACAACGGATTTCACGGCGCCAGATGATTACGTTTCTCACGTCACCTGGCGGGATTGGATCAGAAATAATCCGGTAATTAAATTTATAGCAAAATCCCAATGCTCATTTTCAGTAAAAGCGGCAAAAGGAAAGACCAAGCGGTACTCTTTTAGCGATTATAAGATTAATATGGAGGGCGCCCAGGGGCTTATACATGCCCCTGCTTGGCAGGTAAATATGGCGGCCGGCATAGTCCGCGGCTCCGCTGATTTCGATGTGCGTTATACGACTGTCAAGCCGATTATGGTAACATTCCAAGCCGATAGGTTGAAGATGGAGCGACTCCTGAACTCCAATCCGAATCAAGTCAGAGTGGAAGGGGAACTTTACGCTGACGGCGCCCTTGAATGGAAATTAGGTCCCAGCAAGCATAATCATGGTATGTACAAAACAGGAACTTCATCTGTTCGAGTCCAAGATGGAACCATCTACAAGTTCGAGATCCTCTCAAAACTTTTTTCTCTGATTAACCTGGGCAGTTTTGTGAGGGGTCGCCTGCCGGATGTAGTGGCGGGCGGACTTCCTTTTCAAAAACTCACCTGGAATATGGAGGTTTTTGATCAAAAGTGGAAGATCAAAGATCTTAAAATGATTTCAGACGCTGCCAGGATAGATTCAACAGGAATGTATTTCAGCGGTCAAGAGCGGGTGGATTTTCGCGTCGATATCTCGCCTCTAGTAGGCTTAGATACTCTGATCACAGGGTTATTCGGTAATCTTATAGCCAAGGACGGCAAAACATTGACCACCACCTTCCGCGTGCGCGGCCTTTACGGCGCTCCTGACATAAGACTTGAGCCTTTCGATAATCTCAGGCCGGATGGGATGATTCGGTGATGTGCCGCGATCGGAAAACATTTTTACTTCACGACGGTTTATCCCACGCGAGCAGTATATAAAGTTACTATTCCCCCCGTCAGGAATTCGTGCGTTACAGATTTGTAGCCGCAGTCTTCGAGAATACGTGTGAAGACGGGCGGCGGAGGAAAGTCCGCCATGGATTCGGCTAAATATCTATAAGCCGACACTGACGACATGACGGAGGTCAATGCCGGCATCATTACTCTTGAATATAGCCTAAAGAGTGGTTTCATCAGGCCGCCTAAAGGCTCGGTAAGCTCTAAAATGACGATTGAGCCGCCCGGCTTTAGAACTCGTCGCATTTCCAGTAATCCTCTCCGCCTGTCAGTCACATTGCGTATGCAAAAAGAGGTAATTGCCGCGTCAAAAGATCTAGTCATGTAGGAGAGATCCAAAACGCTCCCGGCGCCTAATTCAATATTACTCAGACGGCCGGTTCGGATTTTCTCTTGGCCTACTTTGAGCATGTGAAATGAAGGATCGATCCCGACGACTCGACATTCCGGACATGTCCTAATAATCTCAATGGAAATATCACCGGTTCCGCAGCCAACATCCAGTATCGACATCCCTCGCTTTGGGGCTAAGGCAGCTACGGCCCGTGTTCTCCAATACCGATCCAATCCCAGTGATAGTAGCCTATTAGTGGAATCATAGTATCGAGCTATGTACTTAAACATAGCTCGATTTTCTTCCGCTGTTTGGAGGCTATCTCGTGATGGTTGATTCATTAGAAAGTTTTAATGGACTCCGCAACCAACTTGAGAGTGCGCCCATGCGGAATCATCGGTTTCCGGTAATTGGGATAGCACCGAAGACTTCATGGGTTCGACCTTTCTGTAGACGGCGTACGGCGCCTTTAATTCGCCGTGGATGGTCAATAAATCCTTAACTTTGATGCCGAAGTACGTTTCATTCTCCTTCAAATACGGATGAATCAAGTTCCAATCGTCATCGGTCAAATTCGCGAAAGCTCCGCCGTTTAGCTGTTCTTCCATCAATTCTCGGTTTGGGTCTCGTATATATAGTGCCCCTCCGGAAGCCAATGAAAATAGATTTGAACCAGGGTAGGGGCGCTCATTGAACAGTATTTCTCCGTCTTCATCCATCGTCAATCCATTCACTATTACAAAGCCGCCGCCGTTCAGCGGGTCACCGGCCATGAAGCTTTCAGCAAGAAAATCCAAAGCCGTGCCGTTGATCACAACCCGCGGCTTACCTGCCGCGTTTATTAGAGGCCGACCTGCCGCATTCCCCTGAATGTAAGTGGTTCCGCCTTTTGCCCCGTACATGAAGCATTGTCCAACATCCCCGTAAACTACCAGCTTACCGGATTTCATGATCTGACCTATTTGATCCTGAGCATTGCCGTGGATAACCATCTCAAGACCATCTATGCCGCTCGCGGTGTAGTCGCCGGATGAACCGTACAAATCCATTCGAACGCCCTCGGATTTTGAGCTCAAACCACAGCCTTCGAAACGTTGCCCTTTGAGGTTGAAAATAATAAACTTACGCCACCCCAGTCTATATGCGTCGGCTATGAGCACAGCGTCACAATCATCCCCTTCGGGTTCAAAATCACCGGCGTCGATTGCAAGTATGCGTTCCACGGCAATCGGCGGCCGCAGCTCCCTTTTTACCGCAAAATCGATTCTACTGTAGACGCCGAGATCCGATGTGTCATTTATCAGAGGAAATGATCTGAATATTGTATACAATTCTTCCGTGATTATATGAGTCAAAGCTGAACGCTTTTTATTTCCTAATGGAAAGCGTCTGTCAAGCACGAGGGTGAGAGCTTCGATGGCCGTGCCTTTAAGTTCATCATCGGCAATGACTTCACGTCTTATGCGAGAGACAACCCATCGAAGGGTATTATAATCCCATTCTGCCGCGTTCATTTGAAAAAGCTCGAATAATCTTTGAGCGTCGCCGCTTTTCAGCAATCTTTTTACGGTTGCGTCCAACTCGGCTTCATTAAATTCGGGCTTTTTCACCTCCATGGTAAAGTCCATGGGCTCGCGGGATTCTACCTTTATTTCTCGTCCGAATTTGTCGTAGCATTTCAGTTTCCGCCCTGAACCATCTCGTTCAAGATTGAACATAAAGGCGCCGCCGTCGGATGAGGACCCGCCGCGAGCATTCCAAAACTTATCCGCGACAGGACTGAACCTGGGGTCTTCAGCGGCAAGCGATCGGAGAGTGGCGTCTATCGCCTGCTTCTCGGAACAAACCAGGCCTATTTGGACTTCTCCATCGTAGAGTGAAAACACTTGTGGTCTCAGCATGGCAGTATCGGTTATTCCAATGAGCTGGAAAGTATCAGTCTCAGGCATGTTTCTGGCTATGATGAAAAACCACGGGCCATCCGGAGAAGCTTGAATGTGAGTGGTCTGCACTCGATCATAAAGGACTTGCTTGTCGAGAGGCAATAAATCGAAATCCAACTCACCTGTGGGCGCAAGGGCTTCAATAATAACTTCCAATGGGTAGCCATAGATTCTGTTCCATAGATCGAACAGCATGACCGACACTTCCGTGTCCGTCATGAACTGAGGTTCAAGCCCGCGCTGTTTGAGGTAATCACATGTGGCGTGGTAATTTGCAAAATCGCCGTTATGCACCAATGCCTCATTCAGGCCGATGAAAGGGTGGGCCCCACCGGGATGCCATACCCGACCCCTTGTGGGATAGCGCTGATGCGCAATCCACACATGAGCTTTGAAGTCGTCCAACTTATAATAGCGGACAACATTTTCTGCATATCCGACTATTTTGAGTATCATGACGTTACGGCCATGGGAAAGCACGAACGCTTGCTTTTCGCCTAATGAGCTATAAAAGCTTTTATTAAGGCGAATGGAGTTTCTGCTGACAAACTCGTCTTCGGCAAACCGCCGAGTCATATTCTCGAAACCGTTCTCAGATATAAATTTATCCAAGATTTCGGGCTTTACACGAACGAACGCCCGCCAAACATCAGGTGGTTTTACCTCTACTCCGTCCAATTCGCGAAAATCAGGGATGTGGTCCAACACTTCTTCTTTGGCAATATCAAAAAAAGGGGTTACGCATTGTTGTTTCAAAGTTGAGAGACAACTTGGTTCAAGCAATGCTATATTCAACATATAGTGGGAATTTAAAACTTCATCACTGATGCCGAGTTGATCGGCAGTAAGACCCACGGCTGCTATTCCGCCGCCTTTGCCGTTGCCTCTATTGTGCATTCTGCACGAAGGCTCAAAAATGTGCTTCCCGGCCACCGGAATAGAACAAGCGAAACCCGTAACTCCACAACCCCCTTCATCTGAGGGTTTGGAATTGCGCAAGAAATCCGGCATTCCGAATTCTTTTATTCTGGAGGCGAGTATTTGTTCGGCTATGTGTTTGTTATTCATTACGTTCCTCAACTCTTCCGCTGCCGTATATCATCATCCGGTATCTCAGAAGTATAGTCCAAATGGGTTAAAACTTCGGTTTTACCCACCAATTCACGAATACTGCTCATGCCGAGTCTATACAGAATTTCTTGCAATTGATCACGCCAGCAACTCAGCATATTTATAATGCGCTGAGTTCCCCAGGCCAATTCCATCAGACCCGATAGTTCACGATCAGTTGTCGCAATGCCTCTGGCGCATCCACGACCACTCTCACAGTTGTGGCACCTCACACATTCCAGGGCAACAAGCTCCGATGTCCCGGTAACTACCCCGTCGGCGCCCAACGCAATTGCTTTGGCAATATCAAAGGCAGTCCTGATGCCGCCTGAAGCAATTAATGTGATTTGGTCTCTTACACCTTCGTTTACCAGAAAATTGTGAACTTTGGGGATTCCATACTCGATCGGCATTGCAATGTTCTTCTTTGCCACATCCGGCGCAGCTCCGGTTCCGCCGTAAGATCCATCTAAATGCACAATGTGCGCTCCGGCGTAATACGAGCCAACGGCGACCATGTCCACATCGGAAGGGGTAGATACCTTTACCGAAACCAGCGCCTTTGCGTTGATGGCCTTTATCCAGTCAATGTGTTTCTTATGGTCCTCAACGGAATACACCGAGTGAAACGGAAAAGGACTAAACAAGGATGAACCCGGCACGGTTTCACGAATTCTCGCAACGGCTTCGGTAACCTTTGGACCCAGTAAGTGGCCGCCCAAACCTGGTTTGGCGCCTTGAGCGTATTTGAATTCGACTATTTTAACGCGCTGAACGGTTTCCTCTCGCACTCCAAATAACCCCGTGGCGACTTGAGTTATTATGTGGTCATCAAACGGATACAGAGCTTCAGGGTACCCCCCTTCTCCAGTGCAGCAAAAAGATCCGAACGCGGCGAAGGCCCTTATCCTGCTGAGCATCGTCACCTGGCTGATTGATCCAAATGACATGCCGCCGCCGTACACCGGAATAGGAATGGTTATTTTGTGCCTATCATCCGCTCTGTTGTTCAATAAAATGGACGTGTCTATTGAACTTTTTTCCAAGCCGGGCTTCGGAGGTTGCTTTGGAAAGACAAAGCGTAATTTATCAAAACCGCCCTTGGAATCGCCTATACGATATTCGATATCGCTATTAGGCAGCTTCCCGGTTTCAGCCATGTGCCAGTTACTGATCAGCAGGTCCGGCGTCCATCTCTTGTCCCCCAAGGCTTTGGCGCTTGGGTTTAAACCGACACGAATGGCGTTTTGGGAACAGTTTTTGACACACCTGTCGGATCTCTTTGAGCAGGAAACTCCCAGACATAAGTAATCCCTGGGTGTGGCAAGTTTTGTTCCTTGCGCGTCGAATACCTTCTCAGGACACACGGCAACACATTTTAAACAATCATTGCAAGCGTCACTCACTATTATTGAATACTTCCCCAGGGCGTTGCCGAACCTGGAAGGAGTTTCTTTAACCGTCGCCGGAGGAACCTCACTCCATATATTTTTATACTGCATGGCGATCTATTTCCTTATTAATTTCAACGGGAGCCAAAGATCTGCGCGAAAGTGTCGTTTTCGAGATCCTCCATAAACATGACACGGCCCTGTTCTCCCCTGAGTCTGCGGGCTTCCCGAATTCCCATGGCGCCCATCATTTCAAGAAGCTGATTGTGCCATGCCCCGATGAGATTAATGATCCTGCGGGCGCCCCATTCCGGATCGATCGAGGCAATTGTGACCGGGCATTCTCCGCCTTCTCGGCAGTTTTTGCATACGCGGCATTCCAGGGCTATCAGCAGCGGAATATCGACTCCTACCAGATTTGCGCCGCAGAGCACTCCTTTGATAACGTGCTCCGCCATTGCGATCCCACCGGAAGCCATGAAGGTGATTTGATCCCTTAGACCTTCACTTAGAAGCTCTCGGTTTACTTCGCGAATAATATCTTTGATATGTAATCCATTCGCTATTCCGGGTTCATATCCAAGCTCATCTGCTACATAGTGGATCACATCGGCGCCGGCCCGAGTCATCTCCACAGCTCGTCTTATGTTTTCAGGACTCGAGATAGCCGGTATTCTAATGGATACCAGTCGCTCCGGATTGAGAGCCTTCAATTTTTGCATAGCTTCAATAGAGTTCGCCGAATCGACGATCTCAACTATTCTGAACTCATCTAAACCGGAGAGATCCGATTCGCCGGCATTCAGAATGGGGACCACGGAATTGGCGTATTTTTTGGATAATTTCAGGGCTTCCGTTCTTGATGTGAACATCAGGGTCTGTAGAGATCCGGCGGCCCTGGCGAAAGCCTCCCATACTTCTGCCGAGAAATCTCCGAATGGCGGTAAGTTAAAAATAATTGGAATGGGCAATCGAACAGAAGGACGAGTTTGGGTAATTAGATTACCGGCTTCATTGAATTCAAGGCGATCCGGTCTATTACCCAGATCAACTACAGTGGAAATATACTCTCTTCCGTGAATACCGTCCCTTGTAGGTCTAACGATTTCGCTCATGTCGGTCCACATTGAATCAAAACCAGGACCTGAAAAAGCGCCGCCGTAGCCTGCGCCGGAGACGGGTATTTTGCCGCTTTCCGCCTGCTGCCAGGTAATCGAGATTATTTCGGGGGTGTAGAGCGCATCGCCAAGCGCTTCGTATTCCGGGTTCATCGTCTTGTGGATTAAATGTTTGGGACATCCCTGAACACATCTGAAGCAGCTCTTGCACAATTCATCTATTGTGTCCCCGAAGATGTCCGAGGAAAATCTTCGATCCTTATAGACGCCGTAAACGCAATCGTACTTTACGCAACGAGCGCATTTCAAACAACCTTCACCCCAATCCACGATGCCGGACCGTCCAATTTTTGGGTAACGATTGGGAGTTTCCTGAACATGTATATGATACTTTTTGGGCATAGTCGGTCTCCGGCGCCGTTTAAGGCGCCATGATTCGTGATAACTAAATAGCGGGTCTCCGATCGAGTCCGGCTGCTTTGAGTATCTCCGGAACCCTGTGTTCCCACTCGATAGCCATGAGATGAATACCCTTTACACCTGGTATTTCTCGGCACTCCTGAATGGTTTCCACCGTTATTCCGATCCCTTCCTCGGCCTGTTTTTCTTTAGGAACGCCGGCCATGCGATTTATCATTTCTTCCGGCACGTCCATCCCCGCTACTTTATTGGCCATGTATTTGGCCATTCCGACACTCTTCATAGGGGTTATTCCCGCGAGGACGCTAACTTTTTCGGTCAACCCCATGTCGGCGGCCTGCTTCATGAACTCTCTAAAACGAGCGATATTGAAGATGCATTGAGTCTGAATGAAGTCCACGCCCGCTTCGATTTTTTTGCCCAGACGAACAACACGCCAGTTTAGCGGGTCCGCAAAGGGATTTTCTGCCGCGCCGATGAACATTTTGGGGGCGACCTGGATCTTTTCACCGCCTATAATCGTTCCTTGGTCTCGCATGTCTCTGACTGTGCGAACTAACTGAATTGAATCAATGTCAAAAACGCCCACGGCTTGTTTTTGATTACCAAAGCACTGGTGATCGCCGGTCAAGCAAAGAATATTGTGAATGCCGAGAGCGTATGCGCCGAAAATATCACTTTGCAGGGCAATGCGATTTCGGTCTCGAGTCACCATTTGAAGGATAGGCTCGTGGCCTTGCTTCTTCAGAATAGCGCACGCGGCTATTGACGACATCCTGACGATTGCCGTCTGATTGTCGGTTACATTTACTGCGTCGACAACATTAAGGAGATATTTACCTTTTTCCTCAAGAGCGGCTACATCCGACCCTTTTGGCGGCCCGCATTCAGCCGTGACGGCAAAATGCCCGGCGGCCAATACTTTTTCAAGGCGGCTTTCACTCTTCATGGCCTTTGATCCTCCCTGATAACGCGACGAGTGCCGCCGGAATGGGACGTGGACCAATCGACCGGCGGGACGTACTCAGTTAATCGATCAAGTTCTCCGATTGCTTCAAGGCGGCGAATGATCATGTCCCATCCGCATGGGATTTCTGGATTTACTTCGCATAGCCCATTCTTTGAGCCGCCGCACGGTCCGTTCATCAGTTTTTTGGAACAACGGGTAACCGGACAAACTGCGCCGAAGTACCCAAGCTTGCATTGACCGCAACCAAGGCAATTTTCCTGCCATACGCCCCGGGATTGAGTTTCTCCAATAAAGAGAGTATCCAAAGCCGGTATTATGGGTTTGTCCGTATAGACTCTGGCAAGGGCCTGAACTCCTGCGCCGCATCCTAATGACAACACCGCCTCGTGGTCGGGGACCTGCTTTGCGATTCCTTCTATGAAATCATCGACACACTGACGATCCAAGCATGCTTCAGTGATGACGGGGTCCTTGCCGTCCTTTTGGTATGACAGCTTAAGAGCGGCCACCAGGAGCATGGTTTCTCTAAAGCCTCCAGCCGCGCATTCGGCCACACATGAGTCGCAGCCGACCACCAAAATCGAGCCGTAGCGGTCGATCAATTTCCTGATTTCACTTATTGGTTTTAATTCCGCAACTATCACGGATTCCTCCTTCTCGAACCGCCTTTCAACTCGCGCGAGCGCAAGCCGGCGAGGCACGGCGCCGAGCAAATATTTCAAATGTGGATCAAACTGTTTGATTATTCGCGACGGGGGGTATATTTCCGAAGGAATTTATCCTCGAGGTGAATTCCTCTAAAGTCTTTTCAAACGCGCTTATGTCCATGGGGGCCAAATTTCTGAACTGAACCCTCCCAGGTTCGATATCGATTTTTCTTAACCATTCTTTTGCGTAACCAGCACGTCTATGCGATCGTTTCGATCCTTCGAGGTAATGACATGCGCTTTCCGCGCATCCTAGGACCAGCACCCCGGCGGCGCCGCCCGCGAGACTTTTAAGTAAATGATGCGCTTCCATTTTGCCGGAGCAAGGGATGGATACGAGTTTTAAACCTGATTTGGATCTGGCGAATTTTTTTTGATCGCCATTCTTAAACATGCGCAAATTGTTGCAGATATAGACTACTATTTTGATAGGTTTTGGATCCATTGTAACTCTTGGGGAATAGATTCCGGTAGCATACCGCAACTATTGATTATCATATATTGAGAAGAGTTCTTCAAGTGAAATTTGCGTTGAACACGGACGTCGACGAAAGGCTACTAACCTGCAAGTAATAACA
>JBBSBY010000104.1:0-11482 GCA_038250835.1 Desulfomonilales bacterium
AGTGGCTCGAAGGTAAAGAAAACCGTATTGAACTCCACTATCTACCCCCGTACTCGCCGAAGTTCAATGCGGCCGAATACGTCTGGAAAGAAACCAGGAGGAAAACCACGCACAACCGATTCTTTAAAACCTTGGACGAATTAAAAGAGAGATTATTCAGGAGATTTAATCGTTTTCAGGGAAACCCAGCGTCACTGAAAAGCGTCTTAGCCTCTTTCGCTTAAGGCCTATTTTCAACGCGCATCACTATAGATGAAAAAGTCCATAAAAATTAATTTATTTAATGGAATTTCAGTTCTTGTAGTGTTATAAAGTACATGTAATAGGGATTGGGGGGGCTGGATTCTGCATCCTACGCTTATCAAGCCTTATCTTTTCTTACTCACCCAGCTTTATTTTTTAAAATTATTGATATGGATGCTCATTAACTTTTTTAAATGGGAACCAAGTGCGGCTATAATTACGACCTTTCAGATGTTGACAGGTGCGGCGACATGGATACAAAAGAGCTGGCAATTAGTTTGGACGAAGCGCATGTTAAACCTGAATTGCTGCGCTCCGATCCGTTGTCCATTACAATTGATCTCGACAGCATTTTTACTAAAGACGTGACATCGTCGGGCAGTTTTGATCTGCGCAGCCTCCGGAATCTTACCTTCGGCAAAATTCTTGAGAGTATTCCTATCCCAATTTTGCTCATTGATTCAAATCAATTAATTATTTACGCCAACGAATCCGTACATAAAATTGGCGGCGAAATGATTGAACTCGTCGGCAAATCCTTTGCAGGTATCTTTTCAGGTCTTTCTGAAACACAGCGAGCCGTGCAGATCCTGGATCAAATTTTGAAAGACAGAAAAACCTTAGCTTTTGAGAGCCTAATATCAATTAACGGAAAGAATTCATATTGCCGCATGAACTTCCGATCAGTGCGCGTAGCCAAACAACGATGTGTGTTATGCCTTGTTGAAGATCTCTCGGCGTCAAAACGCCAGTTGATAATGACTGAGAAGTACCATCAACTTGTGCAGGTTTTCCCTATTGGAATTGCTGAGTTTGTCGTTTCAAAACCCGTTTCCGGCGATGCGGTTCTAATGGATATGCTCGATGCCGTATTCTCTTCCAGATTAGTAGGCGCTAATCTGCAATTCGCAAAGATTTTGGGATGGCCCTCAGTTGATCAGATCAAAGGGATGCGCCTTGGCAAACTGCTGCCCATCGGTCCCAAGAACAAAGAGATTTACGAGGATTGGATCATAAAGAAGTTCCCTATTAGGAGCATTGAAACACGCGAGGAGCTTGAATCCGGAAGGCAATTCTTTGAAAATACCCTTGTAGCCAATTTCAAACGAGACCACTTCTTTGGGTTCTGGCTGATGCGGCAGAATATAACAGAGCGAAAACAAATCGAACGAGACCTGAGAAATGCCAGGGATAAGCTCGAAGAAAAGGTTAGAGAAAGAACTGACGAATTAATCACGATCAATGAGAAACTAACCGCTGAAATAGAGGAGCGACAAAAAGCGGAAAAGCTACTGGCTGATTCAGTAATTGAACTGAAGGAAGTCATAAAACAGGTTAAGACTCTTTCCGGTTTGTTACCCATCTGCGCTTCATGCAAGAAAATTAGAGACGACCAGGGGTATTGGACTCAAGTTGAAGTTTACGTCAGCAAACACTCCGATGCTGATTTTACTCACAGCATTTGCCCTGAATGCGCGATGGAATTATATCCGGACTTCTACAAAGCCAAAAGTAGCCCGCCTGTATAACGCAGATCGTGTCGATAACACAAATTTTGTGACATTTCTTGACCTCGCCCAGTCACGATGCTAATCTTATTCGATTAAGCTAAAACTGACGGATTGCCATGAGACTGAAAGAGCCCTGTGTTCCGGCCCTTCTTTCTAAGACACCGTCTGATGTATACAGGAGGCTCTTATGGGAACTGTTCCGCGCAATCAAACAGGTTCAAAGCAGTATGAAGAAGATAAGCTTGGATTCGGAAATATATTTACCGATAACATGCTTCAAATCATTTACTCTGCGTCAAAGGGAGGCTGGCGGAAACCTGAGTTAAAACCGCTTGAAAATCTTTCTCTGCATCCCGCCACTATGATGCTGCATTACGGCCAGCAGGTATTTGAAGGCCTGAAAGCTTTTGCAGGCGATGATGAAGAGGACATTTACCTGTTTCGACCTGACGTAAACATTTCCAGGTTTAATAAATCTTGTGAACGCCTTTGCATACCAACCATTGATCCCAAATTGTTTATGGATGAGATGTCTAAACTCATTCGGCAAGAGCGTGATTGGATTCCCCGAGCGCCGGGCACCAGCCTTTATGTGAGGCCGACAATCATTGCTACGGACATTCACCTGGGGGTTCGCCCTTCCCACGAATACATCTTCTTTATAATTTTGTCTCCGGTCGGGGCCTATTATCCGGAAGGATTTGAGCCCGTAAAGATTCTTGTGACCCACGAATATGTTAGGGCTTGCAAAGGTGGAGTCGGCGAAGCCAAAACGGCCGCTAATTACGCTACTTCTTTACTCGCCGCCGAGCACGCACACCACGAGGGCTTTACACAGGTTCTGTGGCTAAACGCTGTGGACAAGGTTTCGATTGAAGAAGTTGGAACTATGAATATCTTCTTTAAAATCAATGATGAAATAGTCACTCCGGCCCTTGAAGGCACTATTCTGCCGGGAGTGACCCGCAATTCGGTGATAACGTATTGTTCGAAACAACTGGGTCTGAAGGTTTCTGAACGTCAAGTTTCCATAGAGGAAATAGTCGCAGCCGAAAAAAACGGGAGTTTGAATGAAATGTTCGGCTCCGGGACTGCCGCCGTAATTTCTCCTGTGAGTCATTTTCAATATAAAAACGAATTGTATCAAGTCGGCGACGGCAAAACAGGAGTAGTCTCAGCAAAATTGTTTGAAGACATAACCGGTATGCAGACCGGACATAAACCCGATCCATTTGGTTGGGTGGTGAATATAGGCAAGTAGTAACTGGGCCGGAAGCCTTCATTAAGTTCCGACCGAATCACAAATTCAACTGAGTTCCTTGCTGTTAATTGACGAAGCATTTGAGATAATGTGTCTGTTGACATACAATTTTTATACTTCCGCTTTGCAACTTCGAGCCGTCATGTATAATCCTCCCTACCCCCTTCAACCATTGCAGAAGGGATTGAAGGATTACAAAAAAACTGCTCATTCAACTGCGAACTGATGTTAAACCACCATCAATTTCGATGCGCAAATACTCGGGCTCGCCAAGTATCTTGCCTTGCCTTTTCCGTTGCTCCCATGATTTCGTAACAATTTGCCCGCAATTCATACAATTGGCCATTGTAAGGGTTCACTTTTGCGGCATTTTCCAAATCGGAAATCGCTCCCGCATGATCATTGAGCTCCATGTAAAGTTTTGCTCTTTTTATTCGGGCTTCAAAGTTATTGGGATCAATATTTAAAGCATGGGAGTATGCTTCAAGGGCTCGATCTATATGAGAATCGGAAATGTGTATATCACCCATTGTCACGTAAGCGGGGGCATAAGAAGATTCTTTTCGTAAACACAGACTCACATAATCCAAGGCGTCGGATGTATGTCCTTTTCTAAATAGAGCCTCTGCCAGCAATTGATAAGCAGTTGGATCATCCGGTCTTAGATCTATGGCAATTTGCAAGTCTATTATTGCCCGTTCAAGTTGCTTCTCATTATAATAGATGCTGCCTCGTAACACTCGGGCTTCCTCATTTTTAGGATTGGTTTCCAACGCTAGATCTAAGTCAGCTAGAGCGCGATCTCCTCTCGCCATGAGCTTAAATATGTAAGCCCGCTTTACGAGAAGCCAAGCGTCGTCCGGACGTATTTTCAGAGCTTTATTCAAATCACCCAGGGCAGCGATGTAGTTGCCGGAATTCAATTGCAGAATAGCGCGATTGATGTACGGCAATGGATTTTCCGGGTCCAGTAGGATTGATCTTCGGAGTTTATGCAGCGCTTCCTGGTTCTTGCCCAACATCATGAGCAAGGTGCCTTGATTGAGATACAAAATGGAGTCTTCGGGACTTGCCGCCTCAGCGAGTTTGTAGTCCTCGAGAGCCTTTTCCAAGTCATTCATTGCCCGATGCGCATCGGCACGATACCAATATGTTTCCTTTAAATCAGGGTCAAATGCCAGGGCCTTGTTAAAATCGGAAAGAGCCATGGCGGGTCGGCCTTTTTTCATATATGCGAAACCCCGACGTAAATAAGCCTGAGCGCTCTTAGGCTTCTTAACCAATAGTCGGTCCATTTCCGCTATTGCCCCGGCAGGATCTCCCTTCTCAACCAAAAGAGCGGCTCGACCGAAGTAACCGCCTTCTTCAAAAGGATTTCGCTCGGTGCTCAAGTTGAAATACTTTGTGGCGGCTTCATAATCTCCATTGTAGAAGTGCGCCAGACCGATAATAGCAATGACGTTGGCAGGGTTGTTCCTCAACTTAGCGGCGTGCCGAAGATCAAAAAGCGCCGGTTCGTACTCCTGTAGTTTGATATTGAGCTTGCCGCGCAACTCCCAAGGTTCGCTGGAATCAGGTGATAGCTCTATAACTCTGGAATAATCTTCCTGAGCAAGCTCCAAGTCGTCTTCTTTCTCATGCGCGCGCCCTCTAAGTAATAAAGCTTCCGTGTTATTTGGTTTGCTATCAAGAAATTGATCCAGCACCTCGACTATACGAAAACAATTTCCACTATCCATGAGGCGTTTAACATGCAGTAATGTGGCTTGGTCGGATTGCCCGCATCCGGAAAGAAGCGCTATGATAAGAAATGCCTGTAGGATTAATAATAGGAAAATTTTTCGTCTATGTATTTTCATTGCTTCCTAAAGGCGATTTGCCGATTGGTAAACGGCGCCGCCGATGTCATCAAAATCAAAAACCTATCTCATGGAGCGTTTTGACTTTTGTGGAATCTATGGAAGATATTCTCTTCAGGCCATTAACAGATCTGAAGAGAGGGCCATAAAAAATAGAAATATTTACTCGTTTCAGCGCAAATCAACATCATCTGTTAATCTCGCAATACTTTATCACCGAAATTATAAATTATCCAGACTTCTTAATGAATGCAGTAGGTTGTGCCCTGAAGGGAAAAGAAAAGTTACACCGAGATGATTATCTTACACGATAACTGCTGATGGAGTGATATTCGAGATGAATTATGCGCTGAAAAATGTGAATCTTTCGAACGTCTTTGAGATTCGGTTTACGAATGCCGGGTATATTCAAAGTCTTTACGTTTAACAGAGTACACGTTGATCCGAGCAGGGATCCTTTGAATATTTGCAGTTGTGCAAAGATTATGCTTGTGCTGAACTGACCGTGCAACATGTTACGAAGCGTCAGAATGTTTTGTTCAGCGCCGGTGTTAGTGATCCGATTCGTAATAATAAAGGAGTTCGTTCCAGCGCCTTTCATGTTCCCATTTAACTTCAGCCTCCATTTGGGTGTAGATTAAGCGCTACACGTAAGTTCTTGACAGTAAAGATCCCGCCGTTTACAATTTAAGGAGCCTGGGAAAATTAAATACAGTCGCTTCAGATTTCAACAAAGCTTAAATTGTTATTCTGAATAAGGTTTAAGTTGATCATTAGCACGCGGTAAATATTTTCCGTATGATCAGCTAACAACCGCAATAAAAATGTTATACGGACCGGACACATTCAATTGTCGATGCATCAGATATATTAGGTAAAATATTCGATGAGGCCGGCCTCACCGGCGCAAACTGAATCCGCTACCATCGAAACATCTTTAAAATGCGTGTAGCTGCGGCTACAGTCCCTTTAGTGGGGAAGACCTAAAGTTTAGGCGTTTACGTTTGCTAAATAGTCGTAGTATGGAGAAACTTTGGACCACTTTCCGCGCCGATCGTGCGTTAAACAAAAGACTATGACATCTTGCCTTGTGCCGATACGGACGCCAAAACCGTAGATGAACTGAGCTTTGTCTTCCAGGAAAGGATAAATTTAAAATGAAACCGGCAATACAACCAGCGCGAGGAAAACTTGGAGTATTAATCGTAGGATTAAACGGCGCCGTATCGACAACATTTCTTGCCGGAGTAATGGCTATTCGCAAGGGTTTAGCCAAACCCGTTGGATCATTGACTCAGTTGGGAACGATTCGTTTGGGCAATCGCAATGAAGATCGATTTCCAAAGATCCAGGACTTCGTGCCTTTGGCCTCCCTGGATGATCTTGTATTCGGCGGCTGGGATATTCGTGATGAAAATTGTTTTGATGCGGCTAAAATAGCTCAAGTTTTAAATGAGAAGACCTTGGAGGGCCTCAAAGACGAATTGTCCGCAATTCGACCTATGAAAGGCGTATTTAATCAGAATTACGTCAAGAATCTTCACGGCTCATGGGTGAAGGAGGACGCCTCGGCATACCATTTGGCGGAACAAGTCAGACAAGATATGCGTGAATTCAAGACGGCTAATGGGCTCGACCGTTTTGTAGTAGTGTGGTGCGGCAGCACGGAAACCTACCTCGTCCCTGATGATGTTCATCTGAGTTTCAGCGATTTCCATAAGGCGTTAAAAGACAACAATCCTAAGATATCTCCAAGCATGATTTACGCTTATGCCGCTATTGCGGAAGGAGTTCCCTACATCAACGGCGCTCCGAATTTGACCGTCGATACTCCTGCGTTAATGGAATACGCCGCATTGAAATCCGTCCCAATTTCAGGCAAGGATTTTAAAACCGGTCAGACAATGGTTAAAACCGTCATAGCCCCAATGCTGAAAGCTCGAATGCTCGGCCTGAACGGCTGGTTTTCCAGTAATATCTTGGGAAATCGAGATGGTGAGGTCCTGGATGATCCCGCGTCCTTCAAAACCAAAGAAGAAAGCAAGTTGTCGGTGCTGGACGGTATTCTTCAGCCGGATTTATATCCTGAACTTTACGGCAATTTTTACCACAAAGTCTGCATCAATTTTTACCCGCCAAGCGGTGATAATAAAGAAGGTTGGGACAACATCGATATCTTTGGATGGCTCGAATATCCCATGCAGATAAAGGTAAACTTTTTGTGCCGCGATTCAATACTCGCTGCGCCGATTGTGCTCGATTTGGTCTTATTCAGCGATTTTGCCGCCCGAGCCGGATTATCAGGTGTCCAGGAATGGCTTTCTTTTTATTTTAAAAGTCCGATGCACTCAGAAAATGTTGTCCCGGAACACGATCTGTTTATTCAATTAATGAAGCTCAAGAACACATTGCGAGAGCTGATGGGCGAAGAACTAGTCACCCACCTGGATGAAAAAGACCCGGCCTATGTTAATACTATGATAGCTTAGACTAGAGTAGCGTCCGTTATATCGGATCCTTATTCTGTATTCGTTTTGGTCTATCGCATTAAATTTGTATAGTCAGGAAGAGTATGCCTGCGAATTTAGAAACATATTTGAACGATCCTTCCAGTCCCATAGAGGAGGAAATTGCCAGGCTCAGTCCGTGGTTCCATAACTTGCATTTGCCGGACGGCGCCCAGACTGCCCGCAATCATCCATTAGGCGACTTTCCCAGATTCAAATGGCTCAAGATCGCGCATCTGTTTCCTCAGGACCTCACGGACCATACGGTTCTGGATATTGGGTGTAACGCCGGATTCTACTCCTTCGAATTTGCCGCAAGGGGAGCTCAGGTGCTCGGCGTGGATGTTGATCCGCATTATTTACGTCAGGCTGAGTGGGGAAAGAATCAACTTGGATTCGGCGATTCAATTTCGTTTAAGCCGGCGCATGTGTATGAACTCGGATCTTTACATAAAAAGTTCAATATAGTGCTGTTCATGGGATTGTTCTATCATCTCAGATATCCATTGCTGGCCCTGGATATCGTCGCCAATTTGTTCACCGACACTATGGTATTCCAGACATTGACTATGCCGGGAGACGAAATTTTGGAGACTCCGGACGAAATAACCATAGATGATAGAAATTTGATGATCGAATCGGGCTGGCCCAAAATGGCCTTTATTGAAAACAAACTTGAAGGTGATCCCACCAATTGGTGGGCGCCTAATCATTCAGGTGTTTTGGCAATGCTCAGGTCATCGGGCCTTGAAGTCTTTGCGAAACCAGCCCACGAAATATATTTGTGCAGGAAAACTCAACCGATCCTTGACCATATGCATGAGTATGAAAGCGGAATTGAAGCCGCTTGTAAAGCTATTCATCTGACGGATTAATTAGATTGTGCGGACAAAATTATTTGTTGTGGTTTAGCTTTCATTAACAACTATATACTAATCACGTACATCATCTTTGAGGACGGAATGATCGAAGCAGTAAAATTTTGGAATGAGCCGAACAACCTGTCTCATTGGGATTTCGAAATGGATCCCGAATGGAAAGAGTTTGCCCGAATGACGGAATTGGGGGTTGAAGCGGTTCGAGCTGTAAAGCCCGATTTAACTTTGGTATTGGGCGGGATTTCTCCTATTGATCCCAACTTTATGAAGCTGCTTGATTCTCATGGACTCCTTCAGAAATTAGACGCCGTTGCAATTCATGGCTTTCCTCTGGATTGGAATCATTGGCCAATTAACGATTGGCCGAAAAAGATCGCCGAAATCCAGGAAGTCACAGATCTTCCGATTTGGATCACAGAAGTGGGAGTTTCTACTTTTGGAGCGGATGAAGTCCAGGTATTCGGATTGCAACGCACAGGCGAACTGTTGTTGGATATTTGCGATCGTGTTTATTGGTACAGCTTATTGGATTTACCGCCTACATGGGACGCGACTACAAGACATAAAGAAAGCGAAGGAAGCTCCTATTATCGGCATTTTTACATGGGCCTAGTAAGGGCCGATAACACTCCTAAACCCGCATTCGATCACTTCGATTCGAGAATGGGCATTTGCCAATGGATTCACTTTGAAGATTATCGATTGGATTCAATGATTGAATGGTTGCGTAAGCTCGGAGTCCGTAAGCTGCGCACGGGTTTGAGCTGGGCTGACTCATGTCGACCTGACGCTTTGAAGTGGTTTGATCACAAAATGAAAGCCATAGAAGAATTTGATACAACTATCACTCTGTGTTTCACTCCACCATCTCGAGGTAAGCGGCCGGACCATACGAGTCCACCGATTGATCCGCACGAATTCGCTGATTTTGCCGCGCAAATGGTGCGACGATACGCGTGAGATTGTCTCTGGATAGGAGTATTAGAGATTTGTTCTGCGGTAAATAATACAACCTATTGACGCGCTATAACGCTTCTCACAAATTCTGTCGGAATGTCGCCTTTTTCCCGTCGTCAACGAAAGTTGGGACCCAGATCTTCCTGGATTCCGGCGTACGCTGGAATGCCGTTGATTGGCCCTGAAATTATGATGAACTTTCTTAGCTTTTGAAGTAACTACGTATCACATTAACAAAATCTCGATCAGTAAATCCGTGATTGGTTTCGAGGACCGACGTAACAGCCGACATCATTTTTTCGCTGTGCAATACTAGTTTAGTACGGATGCCTTGATGACAAAGTTTTATCTCATTAGACACGGGAACAGCATGGCCGGTGAGTCCATTCCCGGGCGCTTGCCCGGTGTTTCCCTCAGCGATGATGGACGCAGGCAGATTAAAGTATTAGCTGAAAAATTGGCCGTTGGCTCAGTAGATCATATCTGCGCAAGTCCGCTGGAAAGGACTCGGCAATCCGCGGACATTATAGCTCATCGATTGAACAAACCCATTGAGTTTGTGGAAGATTTGATTGAAATAGAGTTCGGAGCATGGACGGGCAAGCAATTCACGGAATTGAAAGGCGATCCTAAGTGGAAACAATGGCATCAGTTTCGCTCAGGCGCCCGGATTCCCGGCGGCGAAATGGTTATAGAGGTTCAGGCAAGAATGGTGAACCAAATCGAAAGGTTACGACAACAATTTTCGAATGGGAATGTTGTCGTAGTTAGTCATGGTGATCCGATTCGGTCCATCATCTGCCACTTTGCAGGCATATCCATTGATAATATGCTCAAGATTAGAGTCGATACGGCTTCGCTTACAGTATTATTAATTGACGACTGCTGGGCGGAGTTTATGTGCATAAATTACACGGAGGCGCCCCCGCTTTAGTATGCTTGTTTACGGAGATCAAATTGAGTCAAAGAACGCAATTAGTTACCTAAGTTGTATTCAAACTTTGCTCCGACACCAGCAGATTGAAAATTACGAGGACCACGACCTTGCCGTTGAAGTTTTAATTGAATACGGAATGTTTGAATCCGCTTTAGCCGACTATCTCTGTCCAGCCGAAGATCATACCCACAATTTAATGACCAGAATGAGAGCAACTGGAATGCTGTCCGGCGCAATGGTTGAAAAATCATGGAGCGCAGACATTCAGTCAGTCAAGGTTCTTTGTCATCAGTTCCAAGCCGCTCTTTTAAGCTTAGAAAAGTTCATTCCCGATGTGGAAATCCAAATCAAACCGCCCGAAGGCTATGCTTATTACAGCTTATACCCTGAAATGTATATTGTGGCCGCGGACAAATATTTCGCGGAGACTCATCCCCACGGAGCAGTGTGCATTGGAATTCGCAGCATCGGCACGAGTTTATCCTCCATTGTGGCTGCTCGTTTGGAAAACGCCGGTGTTCAGGTCCGGTCATACACCGTAAGGCCGAGGGGTGATTACTTTGATCGAGTAATTAAACTCTCCACCGATATGGAAGACGAATTACGAGATTTATCCGACCGCAACTTTCTAATTATTGACGAAGGCCCGGGGTTGAGCGGCTCTTCGTTTATTTCAACGGCTACGAAACTCAAAGAGTTGGGAATTCCGGATTATCGGATCGTTTTTTTTCCTAGCTGGATTCCTAGATCTGAAAGCCTAATTTCAGAAAAGGCACGTCTCATATGGCCCGAACACAAAAAATACTTAGCCGATTTTGAAGAAGTTTGGTTTCACAGTGGACGTATGGCCGCATTGTTTCCCAATCATAAATTCATTGATTTTTCGGCAGGAAAATGGAGATCCGAAATCTACCCCAAAGACTTAGCGCAGCCGGCTGCGCATCCCCATCACGAGAGGAGGAAATATTTATGTTCACGGATGCCGGGGCTTTATCACGCTAGCGATTCTCCCAAAGTTAATTCCGACACCGGTATATTAAAATTTGCCGGTCTGGGCAGGTTCGGAAAGCAAACATTTGATCGAGCAAGAATTTTAGCTGCCGAGGGATTTGCGCCTCAGGCGCTGGATTACCGAAACGGATTCATAATGTATGAATACATAAAGGGAACGCCGTTGACCGCCAATGGTCACCACGAAAAGTTTCTGGTCAGCGTGGCTAAATACCTGGATTTCATACAAAAGACCTTCCCTGCGAAACCGAGCCGCACGTTTGAAGAAATGTTTGACATGATGGTCGTGAACATTGAGGAGGCTTGCGGCGCTTATTG
>JBBSBY010000105.1:0-10563 GCA_038250835.1 Desulfomonilales bacterium
GCAAACACAACCTGGCGGAAACCTTTATCACCAAATTACCAGGATCATTGACACCAGGATCTAAGCTCGCCGTAAGAGATTTTCATTGCGGCAAGAACGAAGCCAAAACAAAAAAAGCTTGTTTAAGCAGAATGGTGTATGACTGGGCTGACGCCCCTTATTCTGACCTGAAAGATAAAGTTCACGAAGTAAAGCCGGGAGGAAGAAATAATCCTTGCGCCGCGCTTGCATATTCGTTGAAAAAAGATTTTCCGGCCTCCGGCGACCATGCTCCAAGGCTGGTTGTAATCACGGAGGGTTTGTCGAAATGCGCGTATACTGAGGCGCTCGAAGCAGTGGAAGACCACAAAGACAAAAATAAAATCGCCATCGATTTAATTCTAATGGGGGCTCAGAAAAAGAAACATAACGGCTACAGCGCGTTGGCTAAACGAACCGGCGGTATCATAATTCATATTGATAATCCCGGTGATCTGGAATCCGCAGTTGCAAAATACGCCAAAGCTCTAAAAGCAAAAACCATGGAGAAAATCGAAATTCGGGGTGATAGGACCGTTTACTCCGCATTACCTGAGGAGGAAATCACGCTTGCCCCAGGATCATATGATTTGGTACTGCCGCAAGTCGCCGGTATTACTCTAGCCAATAGACATTTGAACAACGTGAGAATAGGTCCGGGTGAGGCTAAAGTAATGGACATACGAGTGAAAAAAGGCAAAATCAGAGCGTCGCAATAGGCGATTAACAACTGCTGTGTCTAGTCGGTTGTCGTTGTCGCCCAAAATTACTGCGACCACTCAAACGTGCTCTTTACAATCCACACTTCACAGAGTCAACCAATCATGCCGCATGACGAGAGCTTCCGACTCAGTGCAAGAAGTATCAAGAAACTCTGATAAGTCGTGATATGGTCGTAAGAATCGACTCCACTTAACCACATCTATTCATCGGTTCGCAAAAATCTTTCCGGAGTTTCTAAATACTCTCGGTAAAATTTGTATGCCTCAGTTTCCTTATAGCTTACTTGGCTGATTTGCGGAGTATCGAAAGTCATGATTTGGCTGTTGGGACATGCCAACAAAACAGGCGAGTGAGTCGCAATTATATATTGCTTGTTTTCTCCGGATTGTGTAAGAATTTTTACGAATTCTACCTGGTTCTTTGGTGACAAGGCCGATTCCGGTTCATCAAGTAAATACAAGCCGTCCAATTGAAAGCTGTATCCCCGGAAAAAGCTTAGAAATGATTCTCCATGTGATTGCGTATTTAGTGAGCCGCCACCGTAATACTGGCCTCTTTCCGGGTCGTCAAGCAATATGTCGTCCAATGAAGCCGCGAAGTTGAAGAATGCCTCAGCGCGAAAATAGAACCCATATTGCTTGCGCTTCTTCCACGTTATCTCCAGATATGTGGAAAGTTGTGTCTCATAGGTATTATGATGCGCCCTATGGGTCTTGCTCCCGCCCCACGGCAGTAAGCCGGCCTTTCTTGAGATTGCGTCCAATAACGCTGATTTACCGGAGCCGTTTTCACCAACAAAGAAACACACGGACGACTGAAAATGAACCTGGCTACCGGCCTGCAAAACAGGAATATTGAACGGATAAACGTTCTGTTTCGGAAAACCGGACTTAATTCTTATAGAATCTATGTACATTGACTGTTACCGTATTTTGAATATTCCCGTATCCAATAAAGCGCTAAACATATCTTCCGCTTTTGCGAATCCTTTAAATTCCTTGCTGTATTCTTCTTCAAGCTTAAAGCCCACTTCCACAAATTTATTAATGTTGATGAAAAACGCGTACTGAATTGTAGGAGCAGTCTCTCCCGCCGAGTCTCTGTTCTTATCGATATGCAGATTGATTATGTCTATTTGCGGCAAGTCGGGTATTTTACCTTCCTTGTCTTTAATGCTCAATCTGTCCTGAAGATTTTTGGTCGCTACCCAATCCTTTGAAAGCACCATGGCGACATCGAGATCATATTCAAGATCGCCTCCTCCAACACAATTGTGCATTGTAGGTCGCGCGTAGTACGTGCTGGAATATTCGTCATAGGAGGGCGGTTTTTCGTCCAGCTTACAACCTTCTTTGTCCATTGCTGAAATTGCCAGGACAGGGCATTCCAACTCGAGGCTCAAGTCCGCCAACTGAGCGCTCGCTTCATTAACTTGGCCCCGAATGTCTTCGTACTGTTTACCCAGCGGGATTTTTTGAAGATAGTCGAAAAATATCGCAATATCGTTTGATCTAAATTCGTGCATTATATTATACGCTTGAGCCTTGATCCGCTCGATCGTGTCTTGACGCCCGGCTTCAATTATAAACATATGATTACTGTAGGCCGTTGATCTGTCTATCACCTTTTGCACCAATGAGTGTCGCCGCTTTTCCTCGGGGTTAACATCAGTCAAAAGCTTCACGGGATTTATGTAGCATTCTCTACCAAGGAGCCTGGCCGCCAAGGTCCGCCGTGTCTGTTCCCATGTGTAAAAAAGTATCGGAAACTTATTCTGTTCGGATAATTTTGCCGCCAAATCCAAGGCAAAGGTGGTTTTTCCCCTCCTTGGAGGACCTGCGATTCCGTAATAAAAGCCTTTGCGGATCCCGGACAGAAGAGTTTCCAATCTATGGAAAGGCTTTATAGAAAAACCCAGTATCTTTTCTTCCTCTGTTTTATCTGTATTGGTGAGATTGCGAATCTCATTGATAACGTCTCTTAGGGGTGTGATTTTCTTCCTAACTTTTTGTTTTTGAAATTCGATCAGTGTTTGCATAATGCGACTGCTGAAATCAACAAAGTCTTGGTCTTTGTATGGCCCTTTCCTTTGGCAGTATTGAGACATGTGCTGGGACAATTTGTACATCTTATCCCTAAGGCTTTGGTCTTTAAGTATTTCGATGTAGGCCATCACCCGATCGGGCTCGGTAGGGGGTTCGTTTACCAGCAATCTTATGGCCTGAGCCATTTCGGGAGTTAAGCCGGCTCGCAGCTTTAGGAAATTCTCTATCGTAATCCAATCAATTACTTGATTGGCATGCTGACTCATTTCCACAGCGGTTTGAAACAACAATTTCAAATTGGAGTCAGAAAATACGTCAGGATTAAATCCATCAGAGAGAACTTTACTCAATAAAAACCGATCATTGAGAAGGGCTGAAAGGACTTTTGCTTCAACCTCTTTGGACATGCTCCACCATTCCATTTCAAAAACAATTGCTTGAATTAACCTTCCATTGGCGTCGCAAATTTTTGCATGTTTTCAAAAGTTTATCAATTAAATTGCTGGAGATCACTGGATGACCAAAAAAAGCTATAAAAACGTCGTTGCGCAGATTTCACCGAATCAGAAAGGTAGTAGCAAGGTATACCGGAGTAGATAAGACAGTTTTTAGATTATAAATTGAAATGCCATTTTATGGGGATCACGTCCAGGTCTGGCGCCTGGAATACTTAAAAAGACAAGACTCAGCGACGACGGATTGAAGTCTCCCTTTTTGCAAGGGAATTTAGGCGTTTACATTCCGAGTAGAATAGATTTAATGATCATTTGTTAATGTATCTGCATAACAAAATTGGGAGTTTACCTACACTAAGGCATATTTCAGAGAATGCCCTTATTTCGAAAATTGTTTAATTAATTCCAGGATTTCCTCAGTCTTGGCCTTCAATAAGTCTTTATCTTGCCTTGTTTCTATATTCAACCGGATCACGGGTTCAGTATTGGAAGGCCGAACATTGAATCTCCATTTCTCGAATTCCATTGAAAGCCCGTCTATGTGGTCTGAACTCTTTTCCTTGCCGTGATAATGGCTCTCAATTTCTTTCAAAACTTTCTGTGGATCTCGGACCGTCCTGTTGATTTCCCCGCTGACCGGATACTTATCCACTCTGGATTCAATAAGTTCTGATAAAGATTTGTTTTCCTCACTCATTGTTTGAATCAGCAAAAGCCACGGGATCATTCCGCTATCTGCGTAAGAAAAATCCTTGAAATAATGGTGAGCCGACATTTCGCCGCCGTAAACGGCATCCTCTTTTCTCATTCTTTCCTTGATGAACGCATGTCCGGCTTTTGTCATTACCGGCGTTCCACCGGCAGATTCAACCATTTCCACCGTATTCCAAATGAGCCTCGGATCGTGGACTATTTTTGCGCCCGGCTTCTTTTTAAGGAACGCCTCGGCTAAAAAGCCGACAATGTAATAGCCCTCAATAAATTGAGCTTTTTCATCAAAGAAAAAGCACCTATCGCAGTCCCCATCCCACGCAATGCCGAGGTCGGCTTTGTGATCCAAAACCGCTTTGGCCGTCACGCCTCGATTCTCCGGTAGAATGGGATTGGGGATTCCGTTTGGGAAAGTCCCATCCGGTTCGGAAAACATCTCGATGAATTCAATAGGAAGCTTGTCCCTCAGTTCATCAAGTATTGGTCCCGCACATCCGTTACCGCAATTCATTACCGCTTTCAGCGGCTTGATTTTAGACGTGTCCACATAAGATAGAAGGTGTTTAATGTAGTCCCCTCGTGTGCTAACTTGCTCAACAGAGCCTTTTCGGTCGAGCTTGTCCGCAAAGTTTTCATTTATTACCATCTCTTCAATATCTTTGAGCCCCGTGTCCCCACTTATGGGCTTTGCCTGCTCCTTAACCAACTTCATGCCGTTATAATCCATCGGGTTGTGACTTGCGGTGACCATTATGCCTCCGGCTAAATTTAAATGAGCCGTGGCAAAGTAAACTTCCTCGGTCGGACAAAGTCCGATATCAAGCACGTCAACACCCTGATCCACCAAACCATTTGTCACAGCCTTAGCAATTGCTTCACTGGAGAGGCGCACATCTCTGCCGACACAAACCTTTTTAGGCGCCAGGATTGTGGCGTACGCTCGACCAATCTTGTATGCGACATCTTCATTGAATTCGTCTGGAATCCGCCCCCGGATATCATAGGCTTTGAAACTGCGTCGTATGTTTTGAGAATCGGCCATAATTGATTCCTTTCCAAATTGATGGAGCCCGGACTTTATTGTTCCATTTAAAGCGCAGGCTTTCAAGCGGCAATTAATTTAGAGTAAATTCTGGTATCCTCTTTCGGCGAGCAATTCTTGTAGTTTTCTTACATCTTGAGCGCTTGTTTTTCTGCATACGAGCAGAGCGTCGGGTGTGTCCACTATTATGAGGTCCTCCACGCCTATCAGTGTCGCAAGTTTATGGGGCGAGGATATTATGCACCCATTGCTGTCTAAACAGAGCGCGTGCCCATCCACCGCGTTGCCTGACGAGTCGTCCCCCCACACTCCGTGCAGCGAGGACCAGGCGCCCACATCATTCCAACCACAGTCAAGCGGAATGACAAGCACTTGCTCCGCCTTTTCCATTATGCCGTAATCAATCGATATACTTTCGAATTCCTGGTAGATATTATCGAGGGCGCCGCATTCTTCTATCGTATTCAGTCGATCCAAATTAGATTCGATGATTCTGCTTACCTCAGGTAAATGCTTCTGAAACGCCTTTATAATGGAACTGACCTTCCAAATAAAGATACCGCTGTTCCAAAAATAATTTCCGGCGGCTAAATACTCTTGAGCTTTTGCTCGATCAGGTTTTTCCACAAATTTCTTGACATTGAAAACTGTTGAGTGGCCGGAAATAAAAGCCGCTTCGCCTCTTTCAATGTATCCGTAACCGGTCTCCGCGCGATCCGGAACGATACCTAAAGTCAACAAATGGTCTCCCTTGATGGCTACTTCCGCTGCAAGTTTGAGAGCATCTTTAAATACCATCTCTTTGCTTATTATGTGATCCGCAGGTAAAACCACCATAACGGCGTCGGGGTCCACTTTGGCCAATTTGTATGCGGCTACGGCAATACAGGGCGCGGTATTTCTACCGTAAGGTTCAGCTATAACTTTATCCGGATTCAATTCCGGCAACTCGGCCTTCACCGCGTCCGCACATGATATACCGGCCATGACGAGTATGCGAGCCGGCGGTATTTCGGGCATAATTCTTTCGATTGTGGCTCTAATCATAGTCTTGTTGCCGACTATGGTTAAGAGTTGCTTTGGTCTGCTTTTTCTACTTTGCGGCCAAAACCGCGTACCGCTTCCGCCGGCTAAAATTACGCCATAAAGAAATGAACCCATTTCCTGTAAGAGCTCCTATCCAATCATATGAATGTCCTAATTGTTATGATCAGGGATATGTGCCGTCTTTTAGAACGGCGTTGCGACGAATACGGTAAGATTCGAGTCCCGCTGCATTTATGGACACTTCCCCTTCTATTCTTACATTTCGTTCAAAGAACACCGGACCTGAGACTTCTAAGGTGTGGGCGAACAACAGCGAGACCGTAGAAGGATCTTCGAAATGATCGGGTAATTCATGTGGAAAATCCAAAAAGTCGCTTCCGAAGAATACTCGGGGTCTTAACGGCAAAGATTTGGGTCTAACAGGATTTCGTTGCAGTCGATCCATGCTGTCCAGAATGCAGACGTCGGATTGCAGCAAGAACAAATCTCCAACACGCTTTGTCGGGAAAAAGCGATCACGACTAACGCGGAGACCGCGAGCGCGTGGAAAATGACCGATGGCCGCCCCCATGGCCGTTTCGAGTTGTATGATCTTCTTGCCGTGAATGGTTTTGTGGTTCTGAATCAGAGGGAGATCTAAAGATCCGTTCTTGAGCGCATCTTTAAGCGCCTCAAGATTTATCCACACGTTATTAGTGTTAAATACTTTAAATCGTTCTATATCTTGAAATAGTTCCCGTTCGTCAGGCTTAACCTGAGCTATTTCAAGTAGTTCCAATCCTCCATCAATCAGCACAAGCGTTCCGCCTTTGCGGTCGGCCCTTGTTCGGTCCGTCACTTCCAGAAGGAAATCACTACCATCCCTGTCCAGTAAACCGATAATCCACGGATCGAGGCACGCTGCAAGATTGTCGAGGTTAGATATAAAGGCCCATCTTTTGCCTTCGTTTAATAAATTGTCTAGGAGTCCGCTCCTGCTAATACTTTCATAAATATCTCCGTGACCGGGCGGGGCCCAATCCTCATCAGTTCCCCTGTCCAGAGGCGTCAAGGAGTCTTCATACAATCGTGGAGCTTGGTGTTGAATGAAAGTGATTAGTTTGAACGGGAATTTTTCAGTTATTTGCGCTGTCGCATTGTCGGTAAAGAAGCTGTTCATTAAGACCAGCGGAACTTCAACATTCCATTGTTTACGAAACGCTTGGATCTGACCGGCTATGATATCCAGATAGCTCCTACCATTCTTGGCAGCTAAAATGCCTTTAGGGACAAAGCCGCCCATTGAGGTGCTTCTTCCACCATTAAGCTTGATAATCACAGTCTGATTTAGAAGCTTCTTGCCTCGTTCTTCCAGTGCCGGAATTTCATCCTCTAACTTCTTGGAATCCATTACGTAATTAGGAGTGGGAGTTGCGGTGCGGTTAAGATCAATATACCCTCGAGACTTACCATCTATTCTAGCCACCATCCGCAAAAATGCCTCTATCTCCCCTGCCGTCAAACGACGTTCTCGCATTTTGGATTCAATACGGCGTACATGATCCGGGTTTCTCATAGGGAGTGTCTCCGGCGTCCTCATTAGTAAATTTGGCGCTAATGATCTAAAATCTATTTTTGTCAATTTATTGTGACCCATGATAATAGTAATTACGAACAGAGGTTAATTTAGCATTATTCAAGAGGTCAGTGCCACATCGTAATCGTAACTCATTTCACGGGTAAGGTTTTCTTCGCCTTTTCAATCAATTCTATGAGAGAAGCTATTTTGGGTTTTGGTTCCGAGTGGAAAGCTTCCTCAAACGCCTCTTCACTCAACAGCTCAGAAAAGTAAGCTCTTACGTCGAAAAAACAATCCCAACAATCAAGGCACTTTGCGCAAGGTTTGTCGATCCTCTCCAGCTCGCAATAGTTAAAACTGACATTGTGCCCTAAACGCGGACATCTAATCTCTTTGTCTTCATGTGGAATCAAAGCATTTCCCCAGAAGGGGAGATTCAATGAATCTCCCCCTGTTCGAGCAGATAAGCGCTTTTCGCTACAAACCCTGTTAATGTATCATGTCGGCTACATATTAGGTCTTGGAAAACCATCAAGGCATTTCAAAGCCTCATCGATTTCGTCTTTTGACATTTCATAATCACGAAGCTTGCCCTGGAAATAGGCGTCATAAGCCGCCATGTCAACCAGTCCGTGACCGCTCCAGTTAACTAGAATCGTCTTTTCCTTGCCTTCCTCTTTCGCCTTTTTAGCTTCCTGGATTACCGCAGCCAAAGCGTGATTAGTCTCCGGCGCGCTAATCGTGCCCTCCGTTCGCGCCCAGGTCACACCGGCTGCGAAGGTATCCAATTGATATATCGATCTGGTTTCGATGAGGCCGTCCATTACAAGCCTACTAACTAATGGGGACATACCATGGTATCGTAACCCTCCCGCATGAATGGGCGCCGGGACAAAAGAGTGACCCAGGGTATGCATAGGCATAAGAGGCGTCATGCGAACAGTGTCACCGAAATCGTATAGATATGATCCTTTCGTTAGCGTCGGACATGAAGTCGGCTCAACAGCTAAAATATCTATCTTTTTACCGGCTATTTTATCACGCATGTATGGAAAAGAAATACCCGCGAAATTGCTGCCGCCGCCTGCGCACCCGATGATAACATCCGGATAATCGCCAACTTTGGCAAGCTGCTTCTGGGCCTCAAGCCCTATTATGCTTTGATGCGTCATCACGTGGTTCAGAACGCTGCCCAAAGCATATTTCGTCATGGGTCGCCCCATAGCCTCACTGGTGACGGCGTCTTCAACCGCTTCGCTGATGGCTATACCCAAGCTGCCCGGTGAGTTGGGATCCTGTTCTAAAATACTTCTACCGGATTGAGTCTCTGTGCTGGGACTCGGCACACAAGTTGCTCCCCAGGTATTCATCATTAGTCTACGATATGGCTTTTGTTCGTAGCTGATACGCACCATGTAAACTTTAGCCTCTAATCCAAATTGAGCGCAAGCGAAGCTAAGCGCGCTTCCCCACTGTCCTGCCCCTGTTTCCGTAGCGATTCTCTTTACCCCAAATACCTTGTTGTAATAAGCTTGGGGGATGGCCGTGTTCGGCTTATGGCTGCCGGCAGGGCTAACTCCTTCATTCTTATAATATATCTTAACCGGACAGTTTAAATGCTTTTCCAGATTGTGAGCCCGATAGAGAGGAGAGGGACGCCAAAGTAAATACTTGTCTAGGACTTCATCAGGTATATCAATCCACCTTTCTTGACTTACTTCCTGTTCAATGAGGTTCATTGGAAAAATCGGAGCCAAGTCTTCCGGTCCAATCGGCTGATGAGTTCCCGGATGGAGCGGAGGCGGCAAGGGAGTAGGTAGATCAGCGGCGATATTGTACCATTGACGCGGCATCTCATCTTCATTCAAAAAAATCTTTGTCGGCATCTAAAGTCTCCTTTTCCCGTCTGATAGGCCCAATACATATGGGAGTGAATTGTGGAACCAGGAAGCGTCACGGCAAGGCGCCGGTAACTCGCCTGTAATCCGGTTTAGAAGTTTACTTTCAAACATACATCATTAGCAACCACTTCTGTACGAATTCACTTGTAAGAACTATTTTACTCGCAGTCAAATACTGACAGACGAAGTCAATCATCCATTTTACTTAATTGGATG
This sequence comes from Desulfomonilales bacterium, assembly GCA_038250835.1. GTDB lineage: Bacteria > Desulfobacterota > Desulfomonilia > Desulfomonilales > Desulfomonilaceae > JBBSBY01. Next base: position 9,717 of record JBBSBY010000105.1, read on the forward strand.
GTATAAAGCTTAGTTTCATGACACAGATATTATTGGCAAAGTATAGTTAAAGCGCATTCTAGTTTGACAACATATTGACCAATGTGTATTCTGAGCACGTTTTAATAGGGTTTTTAATTTTCGCCAACTGTCGTTGGCGCTGCATTTGAGTCCGGCAGAGGGTAATGGGGTTAGGGTCGGACTCTATTTTACTTTCGAATAGCTCGCCTTGCGCAAACCTGTCGCATATTAGTCATTTATCTGGTTGTCCAACTGATGTTCTCATAAGATCGTATTTAAATAAGCTTTAGTCGAGGCGCAGCCGCAATTTCGAGAGATTTTATACGGAGCTAACGAGCGCGACTAGGACATTATGTCTGAAAAGAAGTTGCAGGAACCACATTCTGTAAAAGTGACAACGATCTTACCAAATCACGGCGCATATAGTCCACTTATTTTTATCGAAAAAGATAGATCTTAATTTTTAAGGCTCAATAATACTATAATTCTAAGAAGATATCGTTTCGCATTTACTGTTCGCTCAGCATCGCTTACTTACTTCAAGTAATCTCGTAAGCAATGGCCGCTCAGCAGATTCGGGTGAATGTGCGCCTACTCAGCGCCTGTGAAGAGCGGGATCGCGCCGATGCCCTTCTCGCTTTTCTTTGGTCAATTGTAAATCGTTGATCAAAATGTCCGCCAATTCACTATTCCACTTTGCGGTTGGGTGTTCATCATGAGGTATACGATACTCGGGCCCATTAAATTTGTCTAGGCCACTGTAGTCGAAACATTTCACATTCAGCTCCCCCAAACGCTTCATAAGAGCTGCGTTGGTCGTTTCCACGGCGCCCGGGAAACTGATCAC
>JBBSBY010000106.1:0-10546 GCA_038250835.1 Desulfomonilales bacterium
ATCGCCGTCGAATTTATCACGAGCCTGCTCTACTATATCAACTTCATCGCACGGCGGATACAAATGCGTCATGACAAGCCTTTTAGCTTTAGCCGCCGCCGCGATTTGCGCTGATTCAGCGGGGGTCATATGTCCGTCGTGCTTCATACCGTCTGGAAACGACGTGTCACATACGAGAGCGTCCGTCGAAGCGGCCAAGCGGATTAGATTTTCCGAATAGTCCGAATCTCCGGAAATGGTAATGGATTTCTCGTCAGCTTCAAGTCTATAAGAAACACTGGGATAATGATGCGCGGCCGGCGTAGATACGATCCGCAGGTTCTCGAAAGACAGGTAATCTTCTTTGTCTGCGCTTACTTCAACACCTACGCGCCTATCGTCGGTCGGAATAATCCAATGTCCGAAAACATTAATCAATTTACAGTAAAAATCCTCTGCGCCTTGTGGACCGATGATATGAAATGGTTTAGCTCTCTTTTCTCCATAAGCATAATTCTCCGCAAACAAAAAAGGAACGAGGTCCGACACGTGATCCGGATGGAAATGCGTAAGAAGAATGAAGTCCACTGCGCGAAAATCTATCCGAGCTTCCGTCAAACGCCGTAATGTTCCTGGCCCGATATCAACCAAAATAGTATTGGTAGAGGTCTTTATCAATAACCCGGAGCTGTTTCTATACAGAGACGGCGTAACAGTGCCGCTACCGAGAACGATCAGTTGCATTGCGCCTTTATAACCCTTCAGAATTTGTCAGGTTACCACATTATCTTACAGATCCAAATTCGTCAAAATGTGAACAAGATTTATTCCCCTAATTTTTCAGAATTATTTTGGAAAAAAGCGAGAATTTAACATCCAAATGAATTAATCTATGAGTCTCGGCTAAGATCTTCCTAAGGTTCTTTTACTCTGTCGGAAGTAGGTCGGGGCTAATCACTCCTATAGTGATTCTAGAAAGTAATCGCGGATTAAAATGATAATGTCTTCAATTAATCGGCTACCTAGATATGTAAAGCTATCAAACTTCGTCATGCATTTAGAGCTTATCATCGTCAGACGCTTTATTCGACGGAACTTTCGAGAAATCCCATAAGACAAGGACTCACTGAAAGGAATTAAGGACATTGTTGGATAGGCGCTTGGTTAAATTAGGTGATGGGTTTTATTTTATAAAAGGCGAACGAAAAGGGAAATTCCCGTCTTCTCACGGATTTTTGTTACTTGGAGACGAAACGACGTTGATTGACGCGGGCGTGGGAAAGGACAGAATTGAAGCGATTGACCAGAAGTACCATATTGACACTCTGCTGATCAGCCATTCTCACCCCGATCATATACGATATCATTACTTGCTTGAGGATCGGCGATTAATGCTCCCAAGAGAAACCCCCGATTCGGTGAAGGACCTCCAACTGTTGGGAGAGAGATTCGCAGGTGATCCCATAGGAGGACGTCATTGGGTGCAGTTTGTGACCAGCTCATTTGGTGTGCGGGCGCTACGAGAACCCGATGCGCGGTATGGCGACGGAGATGTTATCCGTGTCGGCTCCGCCGAATTATTGGCTATTCATGTTCCCGGACACATAAATGATCACTATTGCTTCTTTGAAAAAACATCAGGTGTTCTCATGTCCACGGATATTGATCTGACATCGTTCGGTCCGTGGTACGGGAATCCGGAATCAGACCCGGAACTTTTCCGAGCCGGTGTTGAAAAAATTATGGCTTTGCCTCGCAAATATGTTTGTTCCTCGCATCGAGAGCCTATTTTCGGCGCTGCGGACAAAGAGTTTCGGGCTTTTGTGGGAGCCTTTGACCGGCATGCTGAAATGATACTGAAACTATGTGAAAAGCCAACAAGTCTCGAGGCTTTAACCGCTCAATCACCTTTCTATAATAACGGTTTATCTAATAAAATTATTCAAAACATCTTTGAGAAAAACATGATCTCCAAGAACCTGCAAATATTACTCAAAAAGGGATGGGTCCAATCGAAAAACGGCCAATTCCAAAAAACTGATTAAGACATACGAACAAAATGATCTGCAGATTGTCGGGTAACTAAATACAAGTATATTTTCAATCATTCATGAAACATATAAATCAGGTAATAATCACGCTGCTCATTAAAAACTGATATAATTCTTTTATAGTATATATTCTATTTCGTTTATAATCCCTCGGCCTCAACTCAAACGGGAGAGTAAGATGTCAGTTCGTAAATTATTATTGAAAATTACTAAAGTCGCAGCAATTCGTTTGTTCGCGGCGCTCATATGCGCAGCTCTATTCGGGAGCGCTCAAGCGGCTCACGCCAAATTGGCCGAAGGATCTCTCCCCAGCCTAAAATCCGGCTCGTTGTATGCTTTGGTGGTTGGGGTATCGAAATATCGGGATAACAAAGTACCTAAACTCGACTTAGCGGACAAAGACGCTCAAGATTTCGGCAGCTTCCTTAATACACAAACTGAAATCTTTAAAGATATTAAAGTTACCCTGCTTTTGGATGAGAAAGCAACAAAATTGGAAGTTGAAAAATATCTTTATTATACCCTCCCTAAAGCCGGCAAAGACGATACGGTTATTCTATTTTTCAGTGGCCATGGCGCCTTTGACCCAATGAGACCCAATGATTTCCTGTTTTTGCCGCATGACGCTCAGACCGACTATTTAGGTGCTACAGCCGTAAAAATGAGCGGTTTGGATTTTCTAAAAACCGTCAGCGCTGAGCGCGTCCTCATTATTGCCGATGCGTGCTACGCCGGGGGCTTTAGTGATCTTAAACCCAAGAGCGCTGCTCCATCTCTTGATCTATTCTTGAATGAAATCAAAAATTCAACGGGCCGAGTGGTCATTACTTCGGCTAAACCTGAGCAGCTTTCATGGGAAAATCCAAAATTAAAAAATAGTGTATTTACCAATAGTTTCTTGGAAGGTCTTAGAGGCAAAGCCGATCGTGACCAGGACGGAATAGTGACTCTGAATGAAGCTTACGAGTACGCCTACAATCGCACAAAGGATGAAACAGGGGGCAAGCAACACCCGCAGTTTGAAGGAAAGATTGTCGGAGCTTTTCCACTATCGCTTGTCGGCGAACGCATGCCCGCCGCCGAACTCAAGAAGAAGCTGCTGAAAGCCGCTGAAGTTGGTGACACTGAGACCCTGAATCAGCTATTGCCCCGTATGTCCGAGATCGACACCCGAGATGGTAATAATAACACGCCATTAATATTGAGCTCGTTGAACTCACATTTGGAGGCCGCGAAACTCTTGCTTGCCAAGGGCGCCGATGTGGACGCCGTAGATAGTTTCAAATCCACTTCCCTAGTTTATGCGGCAGAGAAACTTAACCAAAGTTTGGTAACACTTTTGCTGTCGGAAGGCGCCGGAGTAAAGACCAAAAATAACGAAGGAAAAACAGCCCTGATGATGGCTGCCGCAGGCGGCGGTTCGAAGATTGTGGAATTGCTTCTTCAAGAAGGCGCTGACTTGCGAGCTAGATCCAAAATCGGGGATACGGCTTTGAGTCTCGCAGCCGGCCGCTCCAGCGCAACGGTCAAACTCTTATTGAAATGGGCCGAAGATCTTCAAATAGATGACATTAATGCTGAAGGAGCATTGGTAAACGCCTGCCGTAACGGCAATGACGAGATTACAAGATTGCTCATAGCCAAGAATCCGCAAATCAAAATTTCTGGAGGCGTCCCTGAAAGGAAACTGGTATTCGCCATTCTTCGCGGTGATATGAAAAAGGTTCGAGAAACCGCTGAAGCGGCGGATATAGAATGCGTAACCGAATGGGGCGACACTCCGCTTGTCTTGGCGTCTTCTCTCGGATATTCAAACTTCGTGGAGTTCCTCCTCACCAAAAAGCCCGCGGTTAACAGACGAGTGGGGCAAGATCGGACGGCTTTGATGAACGCAGCCGCAAATGGGCATAAAGATGTCGTGACGATCCTATTGAATGGCGGCGCTGAGGTTAACGCAAAAGACAGGAACGGCGCCGGACCCTTGTTTTTGAGTGTAGCGGCAGGCAAAATTGAAACTGCAAAGCTGCTTTTGGCCAAGGGCGCTGAAATAAACGCCGTTAACACGGATGGACTATCTCCACTGGCCAAGGCCACCCTTTCCGGAAACTTGGAGTTAATGAAAATCTTGTTGGCCGCCGGAGCCGACATTGAAACGCGAGATAAATCCGGGGCGACGCCGTTGCTTCAAGCTGCGACCCAGGGCCATTTCGAAGCCGCGAAGCTTTTAATAAAGCGAGCCGATGTTAACGCCAAGAATAATCAAAAGAATTCGGCATTGTCCTTGGCGGTGAGAAATGGTCACAAAGATGTGATCAGACTACTTGTGTCGCACGGCTGTGATTTGAATGCCCGGGATTGGGAAGGTAAAACTCCGTTAAACCTTGCTGTTGAAACCAACAGAAACGACATAGCCGAGATTATAAGATCGGGGAATTGATAGGCTCCAGCTTATGAAGGAAATACTTACATTCGTTGCTATGCTGAAAAATGAAATAAAATATCTGATAGACAACCTATTGGTTGGGTCGTAGGCGAAGTAATAGTACTCTTTGCAAGATAAATTGTTAGTTTGCGGTTCCTGCTATCTGAACGGGATCGAATTTATTTACGAAAATTTCATCGTATTACAGCGACTTGTAATAAATTGGAACTCAGTTACGGTGTGCATTCAGAGGTTAAGAGCGGCGCCTACCCCATAAATTTACTCGAATCGTAAGTGTTGAGCATTAACTCAGTAAACGCCGCTGAATTTAACGCTGCAAATAACTTAACTGAAAGGGGGATACACAAACGTCTATTTGTATTATCGGATACGACATTCGATCGAATTGTTAAACGACAAAGCGAGAAGGTAATTGTTATGAATAGAAGTGACAAAATCTCGCGCCTAATTTTAGTTGCCCTACTTTTTGCCGTATGCCTGCCTATCGCTCAGGCTCAGGGCGCTCAAAATGCGACAAATTATTCTACCACGGAGGAATCCATGCGTCCCCAAGATCCCAAAAACCCTTCCGACGAAATGAACAAAAGCGCCGAAGACACAAGTAGCGCTAAGTTAAAACAACTTGAAAAATTTCATGAGCAGACTGATCCTGAGTTTCTTACTACCGATCAAGGACAACGAGTAAATGATGATCAGAATTCTCTCAAGGCAGGCCAACGTGGTCCTACCCTCATGGAAGATTTTCATTTGCGGGAAAAAATCACGCATTTTGATCATGAACGCATCCCGGAACGTGTGGTGCATGCCCGTGGTTCCGGAGCTCATGGATATTTTCAGGTATATAAACCCCTGCCGGACCTTACAAAGGCTCAATTTTTGAATGATCCATCCATCAAAACTCCGGTCTTTGTAAGATTTTCGACTGTGGCCGGTTTTAGAGGATCAACGGACCTAGCCCGCGACGTGCGGGGTTTTGCCGTTAAGTTTTACACTCAAGAAGGTAATTACGATATTGTCGGCAACAACATGCCCGTATTCTTCATACAGGACGCCATCAAATTTCCGGATCTAATCCACGCTGTAAAACCCAATCCCCATAATGAAATTCCGCAAGCGGCCTCCGCACATACCACTTTCTGGGATTTTATTTCCTTAACTCCCGAATCCATGCATACAATCATGTGGCTCATGTCGGATCGGGCAATTCCTCGCAGTCTCAGAATGATGGAGGGCTTCGGCATTCATACGTTTAGATTTGTGAACGAGAAGGGCGAAGGTCGTTTCGTCAAGTTTCATTGGAAACCAATTCTGGGGGTTCACTCCGTTGTCTGGGATGAAGCCATGAAAATTTCCGGCGCGGATCCGGATTTTCACCGTAGAGATTTATTCGAAGCTATTGAAAATGGAAATTATCCCGAATGGGAGCTTGGAATCCAAGTAGTTGAAGAAAAGGATGAGTTCAAATTCAATTTCGATCTTCTCGATCCGACGAAAATCATACCCGAAGAATTAGTTCCCGTCCAAAGAGTCGGTCTCATGGTGCTTAATCGAAATCCGGACAACTTCTTCGCGGAGACCGAGCAAGTAGCATTCCATCCGGGCAATGTTGTTTCCGGTATCGACTTCACGAATGATCCACTGCTTCAAGGTCGACTGTTTTCTTACATCGATACTCAGCTAACTCGGTTGGGAGGACCCAATTTCCACGAAATTCCCATAAATAGGCCGATCGCTCCCGTTTACAACAATCAGAGGGACGGCCATATGCGCATGACCATCAACAGAGGCCAATCCAGTTATGAACCCAATACGACTGGAGGCGGCAGACCTTTTCAGGCAAAAGCCTCTCAAGGCGGTTACGTCAGTTACGCTGAAAAAGTTGACGGGGTGAAAATAAGAACCAGAAGCGAAAGCTTTATGGATTTTTTCAGCCAGGCTACGCTCTTTTGGAACAGTCAATCGGAACCTGAAAAAAATCATATCGTGAACGCCTTTCGCTTTGAACTGGGAAAAGTGGATAAACCTGAAGTTCGGAAGCGCATGCTGGCTCTCATAGTTAAAGTTGACAAAACATTGGCAGAGAAGGTAGCCATGGGTTTAGGATTGAGTGTTCCAACTAACTTTGATGAACCATTGAATATGAACGTGCCTGCGGACGCCGACACCAGCAAGTATCAAGACAGGAATGTAAAGCCTTCCGTGAAAAGCTCAAAGGCTCTCAGCATGGCTGATACCCCGAAAAGCCCAAAGACTAGAATGGTGGCCATACTTATAGCAGAGGGTTTTGACGACGCTGCTGTAACAGCGATGAAAGAAAAACTGGCTGAAGCCGGCGCAATGGGGAAATTGATTGCGCCGCGACTCGGCGAATTGAAAGGCGCTAAAAACAGCGCAATGGCTGATTTCAGCTTTTTAACATCTTCATCCGTGCTCTTCGACGCCGTGTACGTCCCGGGTGGACAAAAAAGCACGGCCGCTTTGAAAGAAAATCCTGAGGCGATTCACTTTATAAATCAGGCTTACAAACACTGTAAGCCTATCGGAGCTTCCGCTGAAGGTGTTGAGTTATTGCGTGCTTCCGCCGTGGGGGACACTCTGCAAAAGCAGGGCTCTAAAAAGGATCTCATGAGCATTGGTATTGTTGTAAGCGATGACGCTAAAGCGGACAAGTTGGCCAAGGATTTCCTCAAGGCGCTAGAACAGCATCGCTTTTGGATCAGAGAATCAATGGATCAACCTCCTGCGTGAGAACGTCTACTTTTTATCCGACCAGCTTGAGAAGAGATCCAAGAGTCTCTGAACTACAAGGGACACATATTCATTTTACAAAGGGTTGCGGCCGTAACATTACGGCGCAGCCTTGTAGATTCGTGTGGACCAGCATAAAGTGAGCAGCCACGGCAAATTTCGTGAGGTGAGCGGGGACTACTCGGCTGCCGCATTGATTCATCCGTAGCAGCTTCATTTTTCACTGGATCATCAAAACGCTTCATATTTTTTACGCGAGGCGCCGCATGATGAGTATAATTGCTAAAGTTGCTATTTTGATAATGTTCGTATTAACACTAAATTGCTATGGAGGCCTGGCGATGGAATCAAGCAATAAGAAAATTAAGGTTTATGGCGCCGACTGGTGCCCGGATGCCCAGCGGGCCCGAAGTGTATTGGACGAACTAAAAGTCGACTATGAGTGGATCGATATTGAAAGCTCAAAAGGAGCTGCTGAGACTGTGAGAAATTTAAACAACGGCGAGATAATTTTACCAACCATAATTTTTCCTGACGGATCAAAGCTGGTTGAGCCGTCTAACTCGGAATTGAAATACAAAGTCCGAGGATAACTTTAAGATTAGAAAAATCAATTCTTGGGATATAAAAAGTCGGGGCGCATAGGCATGAGACGCCTATATGCCCCTTACGGCAAGAATTCCCCAAAAAAGTAAAAAGACTCAATACCTCTTTCACTTGCGCCTTATCCACGAAAGTTTTTCCCAAAAAACTTCATATCTGTAGCAATCGCTACAGACATTCGATATTTGAATACGCTATCCTTGCTCCACAATGAACTCATCAATGGGAGGGGTTAACATGAATCCGCAAGTCCTGGGAATCTCCGGAAGCCCCATAGAGAATAGTAATACTGATCGGCTGGTCAAAGCAGTCCTGAATGCGAGCGGCCTGGATGCCGAGTTTATTAAACTGAGTAATATAAATGTGCGAGGGTGTAGGGCCTGTTTGAAATGCGCAGGAGACAACATTTGCAAACAAACGGATGATTTCCCGGAATTGGGAAAAAAGATGCGGACGGTTCACTCCGTCGTCATAGGAGCATACACTCCGTACGGCTCGATGGATAGTTTCACAAAAGCATTCCTGGAGAGGTTGTTCTCGCTAAGACACCGACTTGGGTTAAATCGGGGAAAATTGGCGGTAGTGATTACCACTGGCGGGAGAGACAGTCAAGAGCTTCACGATACAAGCAGACATATAGTTCACGCTCTTCAGGTTGAAGGTATGGAAGTAATAGGCAAATTGGAAGCAATCGGAAACCTTCCTTGTTTGAGCTGTGGCTATGGAGAAACATGCCCCATGAGCGGCATTCCGCGAGCGTTTCCTGACGACCCACAAATTACGCCCGAGAAGTTTACCTGTGTAGAGAACCAATCCGATCTGTGGAATGAGGCCCATGAGCTGGGAAAGCGACTAGGCGCCGTAGTTAGGGACAGATTCTCTTCGTCGGTAGAGAGCGTCCGGTTGAGTCATTAAATAAATTCTAAACACTCTATCACAAAGTTGAAGACAGAGGAGGTGAGCAGTAATGCCAAAATGCGGTTTATGCGGCGGTGAAGCCCCCAGGCTTCCATCCATCACCGAGGACGGTAAATGCGACCTTTGTGGTAAAAAGGTTAAATTGGATGAGAGTCCGACTCAACCTGAAAAGAAGGATTCCGGAGCGAGCGGCAAAGGTCAGTAATAATGCTGATCAGTTGAGCTCCTTAGCCAATTTCAAGACACTTTGATAAACCAAGAGTCGCCGGTTTCCATAATTGCGGGATCGACTCGGCGGCTCTTCACAAGAAAATGCGACCCGCAGCTTGACCGTTGGTTTGACGAATTTTGTTCCATCTGAAAGGGGTATGTCTCGAAGTTGTGAATACATTTGACATAACTCTCTGTTTTTGGGCTTTAATTACGACATTTAATTAACATCGAGGATTGGTTTCCCGCTATAATCACAGATCATTCCTAACAAGGCGACAATCGGTAAATGTGAGGACCGTGATGGCAAGTAGAACAGGTGAAAAGATCGGATGGATTGGCGGCTGGTTAGGGGCGTTTTTCTGGGTGATTATTCTAACAGTGATCTTTCTGGTCCAGGACAAATGGGCTGAAGGCTTTTTAGGGTTGCTCCTGCTTGGTCTTGCAGCAATATTCATTGTAATTTTCGCTCCCTGGCGGCGCAGTTCGACACCTTTTTGGAAGCTGATGACTCCGAGTTACGTAATATTGTTTGGATCACTCCTTTGGGCAATTTGGGCATTCGGCGGTATTAAGAATTCCGGCCTTAGCTGGTGGAATCTGTTATTTCTCTTACCGTTATTAATACCCTTAGTCGGTATGGGCGCGAAAACATGGGACGATACCTATTAGCGGAGAATGTTTCGGGTGAAACACGAAAGCAGAATTGTTGAAAGCCGGCCAGTGAGGGCTCCTAATTAGCTAACTGTTCGGCTGACGATGAGGACAACGCAAAGCCCATGAATAATATACCGGCACAAAAAAGCGCCGGCGCCTTAAAGAATCGGCGGGTCATTGTTTTGACTCCTTTAGTTTCGATCTTTAATGGAGGAAGTTGCAGGCCGACCCGCAAGCTGTGGGACGGCCTACATATTTAACAGTTCAAATGACTTTATGGTTTATGCCACCGTGCCATATTAATGAGGCGCGGACTGCACATGAGTCAGCGGCTTGCCGTCGAGCGCTTCCGCTTGCGCATTCTCAAGATTCTTGATGTCCTCGGGGGACAACTTCGGTCTATCTACCTTAATGGTCAGTTTATTGAGCTTGGCGGTCAGCGGGAACGGCGGCTTGTAGTCCGCATCATTCACCCCGGTCAATGTGTCGGAGCCGATGTCGAAGCTCTCGTCCCATTGCAGGATCATCGGCAATGTGTGCGGCAAGGTAATTTTTTGAACTTCCTTGCCGTCGACTTTAAGATAGCCGGTACCGGAACGGCCGAGGCCGCTCAGGTTATTGAAGGCCAGCGTGCCCACACCGAGACCGTCATATTTGAAGTCGAATTCCAGGGTATGTTTGCCGGGAGTGAGTTCCGGTCCTTCCCACCTGAAACGCTTCAAATCTATGAGATTCCAGAGAAACACCGGTTTATTCTTTAGTAGGTAAAAACCGTAACCGGCAAACCTACCCCCCGATGTTAGAATCATCCCCTCCGCGCCGCCTTCCGGAACTTCAATGTTTGCCGTGATCGTGTAAGAACTGTTGAGAAGGAACGGTGAATCACCTTGCGGCAGGCCGACCATGGGTTTGGTATAAACAAACTCATCGCGACCGG
>JBBSBY010000107.1:0-10483 GCA_038250835.1 Desulfomonilales bacterium
CGCCATTACGGCGAATCTCGCCTCAACGAGTATTTTCATCACCTGCTGAACAGTAGTGGCTCCGAGCAGTTTACAGGTAACTATTAGTCTCTTGTCCAAGCTTTGAATTGCCGTCAAAGAGAGATTTATGACTGTGGGGAGTGCAAGCACGAAGAGACCTAACGAAATTCCCGTAGGTGTGTAAAGGAGACCAAGGGTACCGAGGGGCCCTCTTCGACTCAACAAAGCGTAAAACAGTAAGCCCACCACGACGGTAGGCAACGCCATGGAAGTGTTTAAGATTACTTGTAGTACTGATTTTCCTCTGAAATTATTCAGCGCTATGAGAGCCCCTAAAGGAACCCCCAAAATTGAAGCCAAAATGGTTGCAAACGCCGAAACCTTCAACGAGGTCCATACAATGAAATACACGGACGGATCAAAGTTGAACACTAGTTGAAACGCGTTTACTATCGAGATGACAAGAAAATCCAACCTGACTCCAATTTGGGAGTTCTCGAGCAAAAAAGGCCGTAATGATTATTTTTTGGCATCTGGAAAGAATAATTGTTTTCCGTTCTTTTTGTAATCGCCAATTATTTTTTGACCTTCAGGGCCGGTTACGAATGCGATGAATTTTTTTGCCAAATCATAATTCACATTGGGATGTTTCTTAGGATTAACGGCTATTACTCCGTACGGATTGAACAAAGCCTTGTCACCCTCAAAGACTATTCTTGAATCGATTTTGTCTTGATAGGCTATGTAAGTGCCTCTGTCGGCTAACGCATAACCTTTCTTATCGAAAGCCATTTGTAAGACGGGGCCCATGCCTTGACCCGCTTCAATGTACCACTTTCCTTCAGGGGTAATACCTGCTTTTTTCCAGAGTTGCTTTTCCTTCTTATCCGTCCCCGAATCATCTCCCCTTGATATGAAATCCGTTTTGGCATCGGCGATGCGTTTGAAAGCGTCCACGGCGGTTTTGGCTTCGCTAACCTTTGCCGGATCATCTTTTGGGCCTATAATGACAAAGTCATTGTACATAACGTCTTTTCTGTCCACTCCGTAACCTTCATTCACAAATTTGTCTTCAGCGTTTCTAGCGTGAACAAAAACCACGTCCACGTCGCCGTTTTCACCCAATTTCAATGCTTTGCCGGTTCCCACGGCAATAACGTCCACTTCAACATTGTTTGCTTTCTCAAATGGCGGCAACAGGACCGACAATAATCCGGATGCCTCAGTGCTGGTCGTGGTGCTCATTCTGAGGCGTGTTTCAGCCCCAGAAACTACGGCGGCCGCGAAAATAAACATGATTGTTACTCCTAAGATTACAAAAGGTCGTTTCATAAATTCTCCTTTCAATTCACACGGGAAAAACCATTTTCCCGCTAAGATTCAAATCATACCCGGATAGCTGAGCCGCAAGATCTCGAAACGTCGGCTCATGTAATAGGCTCAAGAAACACTGCACTCCGGGGTCAAAAAACTTGTTTTTTGTAATTAAAAGGTCAAACCGCTCTTTTCTTAATGGAATAAAGTCTAAATCGAGCAGCCCGGCGATAGCTGATATTGCGGGTCCGGCGTCGGCTCGCCCCGACAAAATCTCCAGACCTACATCCATGTGCCGGTGCAGTTCGTTATTATAGCCCGGGAGACTAGACGGCTCTATACCGGCGTTTCTCAATTCCAGATCAAACAATAGCCGCGTTCCGGTTCCTTCAGGACGATTTACGATCTTAACCGCGTCCTGAGCAAGATCAGCCACTCGGTCAATTCCTTTTGGATTTCCTTTTTTGATCAGAATACATTGTTCCCGCAGACAGAAATTAACCACCGCGGGTAATTCTCCCAAAGTTTCGGAGGCAAATTCAAAATTGTAATCATCCTTTTCCTCCTGCAAGAGGTGACTTGCGGCCATATGACACAGGGAGCGCCCCAAAGCCTCAATACCGCCAAGACTGCCCAGATTGGCATGTATAGCCATATTTTCAGGATATGTTCGGTTGTACAAAGGCAATGTTCTTTCGAGAAGAATGTCGTTGCTGCCGGCAATTATCAGCAAACCATTGTAGTCTGCAACTGATCCGGCGGAAGTGGGTCTATTGATTGTGGAGTTTTCAATCCACTGCTCAACTAAATGTAGTGGAAACAGCCATTTACCTGTAATTTTCGTGGCCGGTAAGTGTTTTTCCGCTATCAGGCTGTAAACCATTTTCTCGTTGATATCGAGAAGTTGAGCCACTTGCTTGGTCGAAAGTAACGTGAGCATAGAAGAAAGTCTCATTATGTCATTTTAGGTCTTTTAAGAATATATAATATCTCAAATTCGGCTATACCGCAACGCAGGTTTCTTGGGAAGACTTATATCAACTTGTACCGACTGATCGTGAAACTGTCACTGGACGCCTAATCGCTCTATGTCACGGTTTATCAATGCGATATAGACCTGAGAGTATTGCAAAATACTTTTTTGTGTTCATCATTCGATAAAAAGATGCTCTATTGAGGATAATAATGATTAACCCAATTGATGGCGCCAAAATTGCCGTTGGGGCTCTGCGCGTCAATATCCTTAGATCTCTGTTGACCATGCTTGGCATTGTTATAGGCGTCGGAGCCGTAATCGTCATGGTGGCTGCGGGGGCGGGCGCTCGGGAAATGATCGGCGCTCAGATTCAGTCAATAGGCAGTAACCTGATTCTGGTTATCCCCGGCGCATCCACATCCGGGGGCGCCAGGCTCGGCTCAGGGTCCGTCCATACTCTCAAGTCAACGGACGCTGAAGCAATAGCTAAGGAGGCGTCCGCTGTGAGAGTGGCAGCGCCCGTTTGGGGTGAAGTCAGTCAAATAATATTCGGCAACAGAAATTGGCGAACTCGCGTTACAGGCACCACAAAGGATTATTTTGCCGTGCGTGAATGGAAAATCGGATTGGGACGACTCTTTACCCCTGAGGAAGAAAACAGAGCGGCCAAAGTGGCTGTGGTGGGGCAAACCGTTGTCGAGAATTTGATGGGAGAGGGTCTCCCGCTGGGCAAAACAATCAGGATTAGGAACACCCCGTTTACGGTAATCGGCGTATTGGAAAAAAAAGGTCAATCACCTCGTGGAGAGGATCAGGATGACGCTGTTTTTGTGCCCTTGAAGACTGCGCAGTATAGGTTGTTTGGAACTCCGTTCCCGGATCAGGTGAGCGCTATCTTGGTACAGGCCAAGGAAGTCCAGTTGATACCCGATGCCGAAAAGCAGATAGACGAGCTGCTCATCAAACGTCATAAGATAGGACGAAATCAAGAGAAGGACTTTACGGTTCGCAATTTAACCGAAATTTTGGATACCGCGCGTAAAACGCTAAACATCATGACTAGTTTATTAGGCGCTATAGCCGCTATTTCACTCCTTGTGGGCGGTATAGGTATTATGAATATAATGCTGGTTTCCGTGACTGAAAGGACTCGAGAGATCGGAATAAGAATGGCTGTGGGGGCCAAATCTGCGGACATTCTTTCGCAATTTCTAATAGAAGCCGTGGTGTTGTCGTTATTAGGAGGTTTTCTGGGGCTGCTCCTAGGCGGCGGAGGGGCTTACCTTTTTGCTAGATTTAGCGGTTGGCCTGCGTTAATCAGCCCATACGCGGTAATCGTGTCTTTGGCGTTTTCGGCGGCCGTCGGTGTTTTTTTCGGTTTCTATCCTGCTTTCAAGGCTTCCCGCATGCACCCGATTGAGGCGCTGCGTTATGAATAAGTTACTTTTGTGATTCATTGAACATGGATAGGTCTTTACTGGGACAGTGGGTTCCGGAGCTTGAACTCGAAGCATTAAGGCTCGCCGTCATTACTCAAGATGAAGCTCAGGTTCAACTTTTCACCATATTGCCTATTTCAAGGGTTCTGCGTGCCGACAATGATCAACAGCCGCCAAACATTCGGCGGGTAGGCCGTTGATGTAGACTGAATAGACAGGTGGAATCAGAAGCCACACGGTTACTATCAGCAGCACGAAGATGGCGCCATAGACCGTAGGGGTTTCTGATCCCACATCATGATTGTAAGGCGGCATTAATATCCCAGCGCATTTCTAATTTGCCGATGTGGCGCCACAGCGCCGAAGACGCGACATTGTTCTATTAATTCCTTTCATCCAACACTCGTTTGGCCTTGCCTTGACTTCGAGCGATTGTCTCTCGGGGCACAATCTTGACGGGAACATTAATGCCGACTATCTGCTTCAGTTTACCGGCTATTTGCCGTTCGGTCTCGGCAAGTTTTTCAGGAGAAGACTGATAGAAGTCAAGCTTGGCCTCAGTCTCCACCGACATGGAGTCGCGATGTCCTTTTTTATGTAGACGAATCAAATAGAGAGGCTCAATCATGTCAAATTGCATCAGCACGGATTCAACTTGAGAAGGAAACACGTTGACTCCGCTGATGATAATCATGTCATCGCTTCTGCCGAGAACCTTGTCCATTACTACAAGTGTGCGTCCGCAAGCGCATCGTTCCCGATGTATTGCGCAAATATCGCGGGTGCGATAACGAATTAGAGGCATGCCTTCCCTTCTTAGGGCGGTTAAGACCAATTCGCCTTTTTCCCCTTCACCCAGTGGTTCCAGCGTTACCGGATCAATAATTTCAGGGTAGATGTGGTCCTCATTTATGTGCAGCTTGTAGTTTTCACAATTGAAAGCCACACCGGGACCCATCATTTCAGTTAGACCATAGTGCTCATAAGCCCGCATCCCACTTCTTTGCTGAATATCGCGCCGCATTTCCTCAGACCATGGTTCAGCCCCGAAATGCCCGGTTTTAAGCTTGAGTGTGGTCATATCCACTCCGATCTGCTGAGCGCGTTCCAAAATCGTCAAGCAATATGAGGCCGTGCAGGTCAGAGCAGTAGCGCCGAAATCTTTCATTAAAGTAATTTGCCGTTCAGTCATACCTGTTCCAGTGGGTATGATAATGGCGCCGATCTTTAGAGCGCCTTGATGAAACCCTAAACCGCCAGTGAAAAGGCCCATGCCGTTTGCGTTTTGGAAAATAGTGTCAGGTCTAACTTCCTGGGCCCAAAGTCCACGCGCCATGCAATCAGACCATTGGTCCAAATCGTTTTGAGTGTAGAATCCAGGGGAAGGTTTTCCTGTGGTGCCTGATGAAGCATGTATACGGACGAGTTCATTCAACTGAACCGCCAGCATCCCAAAAGGATAGTTTGCCGCAATATCCGTCTTTAAGGTAAAGGGAAAGTTGGCTAAATGCTGCAAGATTTTGAGATCTCCGGGTTTGCTGCCATGCCTGTCAAAAGATTGCTTGTAAAAAGGAACACTCTCATAAGCCCTGCTAATCTGAGACTTCAACTGCTGAAGTTGAAATGATCGCATAGCAGTTTCGGGCATAACCTCGTATTTTTCATCCCAGAATTTCTGAGACATGAAATGACCTCCGTATGGACCAAGTCCCCAATATTTGTTCAGATTTTTATAGACAAAGTTTATACGATAAGAAACGTAGTCTCCTCTGTCAAGAAAAATAGCCCTTTTGAAGCTCCAGGAACATCAAACCTTCGAAATGAAAAAAGATCTAAAATTGGATGTGAGTTGTCAAAGATCAAATGTGTTATGAAGCTTAATTAGCATCAATCGAATGCGCTATTTTAATCTCCTTCGGAATGATCAAATGATATTCAAATCAACTGAGCGGAAATTTCAGAAAGCTTTCATCTATATTACGATAATCGTGCTTGCTTTCTTTATGTATGGATGCGGTCGATCCTCGGATTTGAGTTCTAAACAGGCATCCGCAACTAAGCCTTCCGCTCCCGTGGTAACCGTAGCGCGCCCGATCTCTACGGATGTGGTCGAATGGAATTATTTCACTGGTAGACTTGACGCCGTCAACAAAGTTGATATTCGAGCGCGAGTGAGCGGATATCTCGAGTCAGTGCATTTTAAAGAAGGGGCAAAGGTGAAGAAAGGCGACTTACTATTTGTCATTGACCCCAGACCCTATCAGGCCGAACTGGATAGAACTCAAGGTCAACTGGAAACCGTTGAAGCCAATTTTCGTTTGGCCAAAATAGAGCAAAGAAGGGCCGAACAACTCCTGAAACAGCAAGCCTATTCTCAAGAGACATACGATCAGCGACTTGCGGCAATGCGTCAGGCGGAAGGTAACGTGGAAGCTGCTAAGGCGGCTGTTACCGCCGCTCGCCTGAATTTGGAATTTACTCAGATTCAAGCTCCTATTGACGGCATGATCAGTAAACTTAATGTTACACCAGGCAATCTCATCGATGGTGGGTCTTCTCAATCCACGCTCCTAACAACGATAGTCTCTTTGGATCCCATTTACTGCTATTTCACCGTAGATGAACGATCCCATTTACAGTATGTTCGGTTAGTACAGCAAGGCAAACTGCCGACGGATGTGAAATTTCCGGTATGGTTGGAGATAGCGGATGAAAAGAATTATCCGCACTTGGGGTACGTTGATTTTGTTGATAATCACTTAGACCCCGGCACTGCTACGATAAATGTCCGCGCAGTGTTCCCGAATCCAAACCTTGTCCTTAGCCCCGGCTTATTTGCACGTGTTAAAACGCCTGCCACCGCTATAGAAGAAGCTTTGCTTATCCCAGAGGCTTCAATCATGACGGATCAGGCTCAAAAGATTGCATACGTCGTCAATAAAGAAGGCATTGTCGAGCAGAAACAGTTGGAAACCGGCCCCCGACAAGGAGACCTAAGAATTATAAAACAAGGCTTGAGCGCCGATGACTTAGTCATTATAAATGGAATTCAGCGAGCTCGACCTGGACAACACGTCAAGGCGGTCGAAGGGCGGATACCTGAGCAAAGTAAGGAAGTCATTCCGAAAGAAGTTCGTGATCTTTTTTCAGCTAATGCTAATAAGCTTAAATCGGCCCCTTCCAATGGCGCTAAACCAAATAATAATTCAAATCCTGCGGTTCAAGAGTAAGGCATGAAATTCGCGCATTTCTTCATAGAGCGTCCGGTTTTTGCGGCAGTCCTTTCCATAATAATTATCCTGGTAGGTGTAATCGCCTATGTTCAACTTCCTGTTTCCCTTTATCCTCCCGTAGCATTGCCCACGATAGTGGTTAACGCCACTTATCCCGGGGCGACTCCACAGGTTCTGGCGGAAACCGTAGCGACTCCTATAGAACAGCAGGTAAACGGTGTGGAGAATATGCTCTATATGGAGTCGCAATCCACTGCTACAGGAAGTATGCAGTTGACTATCACTTTTCAACTGGGCACGGATCTGGATAAGGCGCAGGTGCTGGTTCAGAATCGCGTGGCAATCGCTGAACCACAGCTTCCCACAGAAGTGCGGCAAATCGGTGTTACTACACTAAAAAAATCACCGGACCTTCTCCTGGCCGTTCATCTCATTTCGCCGGAGAATAGATACAAACAGTTGTATATGTCTAACTTCGCATTTCTTCAGGTCAGAGACAGTTTATTGCGTTTGGACGGGGTAGGGGACGTTACAGTCTTCGGCGCTCGTCAATACAGTATGCGGGTGTGGTTGGACCCTGCAAAATTATCACAAACGAACATTACCGCAGGGGATGTTATAAACGCCTTACGTGAACAAAATGTTCAAGTTGCGGCGGGCACAATTGGGCAGCCGCCTTTAAACAAACCGAGTGTGTTTCAAATTCCGGTAAGTACACAAGGACGACTGCAAACTACTGAAGAATTCGGAGCAATAGTGGTGAAATCCGGAACAGACGGTCGTCTTGTTCGGGTGAGAGATGTTGCCCGCATTGAATTGGCTGCCCTTGACTATACCCAAAATAGCTATCTGGACAACCAAAACGCTGCTGGATTGGGCATCTTTCAGCTTCCTGGATCGAATGCGGTTGCCACGGCTCAAGAGGTTAAGTCGAAAATGCAGGAGTTAAGCCGCACTTTCCCTCCAGGGCTGGATTACAAGATTGCGTATAATCCCACTATATTCGTGCAAGAATCAATTCGCGAGGTTTATCGGACGCTCATGATAGCTTCGATCCTCGTTACCGTAATCATTTTTATTTTTTTGCAAAGTTGGAGAGCGACGATAATTCCATTATTGGCTATTCCGGTATCTTTAATCGGAACCTTTGCGGTAATGTATGTTCTGGGATTTTCACTGAATAATCTTTCTCTATTTGGTCTAATTCTTGCCATTGGTATCGTTGTGGATGACGCTATTGTCGTTGTGGAGAATGTCGAACGCAACATGGAGGGAGGTCTAACTCCGCGTGAAGCGACGCATAGGGCTATGGATGAGGTCGGTTCCGCCCTGGTTTCCACAGCCCTGGTGCTAAGCGCCGTATTTATTCCCACAGCATTTCTGGGTGGAATAAGCGGCCAATTTTATCGACAATTTGCGTTGACAATAGCGGTCTCCACTGTAATTTCTGCATTTGTTTCTTTAACACTCAGTCCGGCGGTCTGCGCTTTTCTCTTGAAGCCTAAGAAGCACGAAAAAAATGCGAGACCCGGCGGAATTCTATTCGGGTGGATATTTAAAGCTTTCAACTGGGGATTTGATTCGAGTCGTAAGGTCTATGTGCGTACCGTCTCCAAAGTTATTCTATTTCCCGTTACATCCCTTGTAGTTTATGTGTTACTTATCGGGATTACATATTGGAGTTTTCAGCATGTTCCATCGGGCTTTATACCGGCCCAAGATCAAGGTTATCTGATTACCAGCATTGAACTTCCCAGCGGCGCCTCGTTGTACCGAACCGACGCTGTTACTCGAAGAGCGACTGAAGTAGCTTTGAAAACTCCCGGAGTTGCGCACGCTATGTCTGTTGTCGGTTTTTCCGGAGCTACGCGGACTCAAAGTCCAAACGCGGCAGCCATTTTCACGCCTCTTGAGGAGGCTTCTCTTCGAGCGCAAAAGGGTTTAACCGCAAACGTGATTATCAACAGCCTTCGTAAGCAGTTCGCCAATATTCAGGAAGCGAACATAGTGGTACTTCAGCCACCGCCGGTTCGAGGAATAGGAACCGGAGGAGGTTTTCGGATGATGATACAAGATCGCGCCGGTGTTAACTTTCAGGGACTACAAGAAGCGGCAGGCGCCGTAGTATCCGCCGCAAACAAAGAACCCGAGGTGAGGCAGGTTTTCTCGATGTTTCGAGCCAACACGCCTCAGCTCTACATAGATATTGATCGTACTAAGTCTTCCATGCTTCATGTGCCCCTGGCAAACGTATTTGAAACTTTGCAGGTTTATTTGGGATCTATTTACGTGAATGATTTCAATTTTCTCGGTAGAACCTACAGGGTCACCGCCCAGGCGCAGGCCGACTATCGAAATAGAATGCGTGACATACCACAGTTAAAAACACGAAGTAGTTCAGGGGCAGTCGTTCCCCTTGGTTCTATTATTCAGATAGAAACCAGAACCCAACCCGATCGTGTTATTCATTACAATCTGTATCCTGCCGTAGACGTAAGCGGATCGACGACGCCCGGATACAGTTCCGGCCAGGCGCTAGGCACAATGGAGAAGATTGCTCGGCAAGTCCTGCCCCGAGGAATGGCGTATGAATGGACCGAAATCGCATACCAGGAACTTCTTGCAGGAAATGTTGCGCTTTATATTTTTCCATTGAGCGTCCTTTTTGTATTTCTGACTCTTTCAGCTCAATACGAAAGCTGGATTTTGCCGATCACGATAATTCTCATAGTGCCGCTATGTCTACTCTTCGCAATTACCGGAGTCTGGATGCGAGGAATGGATAACAATATACTTACTCAGATAGGGTTCATAGTATTGGTGGGTCTTGCGTCCAAGAACGCTATTCTCATAGTTCAATTCGCTAAATCCCTGTATGACGGAGGTAAGGAGAGGCATGAAGCAGTGGTTGAGGCGGCTGGACTGAGATTACGCCCAATCGTGATGACGGCGTTAGCATTCATCTTTGGTGTACTGCCTTTGGCAATCGCTCAGGGAGCAGGGTATGAAATGCGACAAGCGCTGGGCACTGCAGTATTGAGTGGTATGCTGGGGGTTTCTCTGTTTGGTCTGTTTTTCACACCGGTATTCTACGTAATACTAGGTCGGTATGTGAAACGCAGTACTACGGCGAACAACGGCCGTGTCGATTAGTTTGCCGTTAGGGTAAAGTGAATCTGCACATTACAGTAACGTGATTGACATTATGAATGTACCAGGCGCCGGCGAAAACTATAGTTATCTGGTCATCGGTATTTAAAAATACAAGAAACTCGGCGCTATCAGACTGAATTCCCCCAGAGAGTCATTGACGCTGTGTTCGACCAGTTTGCACACTATCTTCGTCACTATTGCGGCATGGAGCATGGCCGTGCCGTCATTCCTTCTCGCTGCCGTAGACGATCAAAACTTAGTTAATGTAGAGGATAAGCTTTTATAGTTTTCTGCGACTTTTGTTTGAAGTTGCACAATGGTTAGAGTATTCTTTCCTTAGGTAGAAACTATTCACGCTCTGGGACCGA
>JBBSBY010000108.1:0-10376 GCA_038250835.1 Desulfomonilales bacterium
CCGGCGCGTTTCTTCTCATGACACGGCCGCCGTACGCGCCGCCAGGGCGCGAATGAATTTCACCGGAACCTTCCCGCTGTGAATTCGGTCATTTTATGTTAAGTGACCCCGGGGTGAGTTCAAAGACTGCCCTAATTTGGAGTGGGCCACACATGCAGGGCGGCCGTCCCCCATCTATATTGCTCTTTTGAAAACAACTGAGATATGGGGATTGGCAGGACCAGCAGACGGTTACAACGTAATAGGCAGGACCCTGGTTATGAGGAATAGAACCGGGAAGATCGGACCGTTTTCCTTTATGCAGTCCCAGTTGAAAGTTTTCCGACGTTTCGACCACGTTGCTGAATTGCGGAGTTAGCCGGCTAACAAAATCAGCACACTTACCCAGGCTACATTGGACAAACTGGACGCTAATCCGCTGCCTAGGACAATGTTCGGGGGCAGAGCTTTTCCATACGTAAGGTCAGTGGTTTGAGATCCAGCGCCTGCTCGGTAGGCATGGATCTGATGACGCCGTAACCTTTCTGTCGGTATCGTTCATCGTCGTGCATTACAATGGCTTGAGGTATGAACTTGAGCTGATAGCCCGCGTTGAACAAACGCCTGGAAAAGGACACGTCCTCTCCCTGGTAAAAGCCCAGATCGTCATTCCATGTGTGGTCCTCGAAAATGTAATCTTTATAAATGCCGTAGCCGCCCGTCATGTACTGACATTTGTCGAACATCTCATGATAAGCGCGCAGGAACGTGAAATTTTCGATAAGGTTGACCCAATCGCAGTACCTTGAAAGATCCGGATTCAAGATAATGCTGGTGGCGATGTCGAAATCTTCCCTGACTTCCTGCACTGCAGTTCCCCAAAAAGGGTGAAGCAGGAAATCGTCATCCAGACTCACAAATTTATTAAACCGAGACTCTTTGGTAAGAGCGTTACGCATTGCGCCAAGTCTGCCCTCGGAGGCCGCCTGGGACATGGGGACCAGAGTAACATCGTCGATGCCGCTTATGGAATTGACTTTTCCGGCAATCAAAACTTGGATGTTATCCGTCGCGATATTCTGCGAGCGGATTGATAAAACCAGCCTGGCCAATTTTTCATTACGCCTTCCATCGGTAATTATGCCGAAACTGAAACCTTGCGGCTTAAACGATTGCTTGGTTTTGCCGGGAACCGTCGGCGGCAGCGCTTTACCGAACTGATTCAGAAGACTAATTCTTTGAGGCAAAGTAAGAATTTCCAATCTGTGAATTGCAGCTATATTCTCCTGAATTTCATTTCGTAAAATATCGATTTCCTGTTTCAGCAAAGTCAGTTCGCGTTCTCCACTCCCTTGTAACTCATTGCGGAGCAGCTCCATCTCCTGCTTTAAAGCGTTTCGTTCATTTATCTCGACACTCTGTAGCTCTCTTCTTAGGATTTGAATTTCCTGCTGCAGAGCCTTGAGTTCCTTAGAATCGCCATTAGGAAATAATGTCCGTAAGGTATGGCCGATTCTATGACGCACAGATTTGAGAGACACGGAAGTCCTCCACATGATCCCGGCGGAGCCCTTACCGGGACGCCGATGCTGAACTAAACTTCGACTTACTTAAAGAATACACTGGGTATTTAGGCGAATACTTGTACAAATTAAATCAATCTTAAAATTTTAAGAACTTGAGCTGGTATTTTCAACAGAGCCTAACCATCGCCATGAAGCTCATCTCTTAAATAATTTGGAGTTATTCTACCATAAAACGAGTTCACCGGCTGAGTGGAACTCCATCTCCCGCCGCCAAAGTCGAATAAAAAAACCCAATGAGTAGCTAAGCGCTAGAAAGCACGTTATTTATTTGTGCTATTACAAATGAGGCCGAGGGCGCTTTGTTTGACGCTCTCGTGTTTTGAACATCATCCAAAATCTTCTTTAAGAGCGCCGGCTTCTCAAGCTTATCTATACGGAATGTATCCAAAAACCTGACAATAATTTCAGGGATCAGCTTCAATCCTGCTTCACCGAATTCAGAAATTTGAAAATTCCAATAAAGCGAACGGATCTGCGCGCAATCCGTTTCCGACAAATCAGGGGCTAATCGCCTCAGATTGCGATTACTGATCCATATGGCGGCCGCAAGCTGATCATCATAGTTCCTAACAGACGCTTGTTTGCTTTGGCTGATTAGCCTGTACTGATAATAGACGTCGGGTAGAGCTTTGGTGTTGGTCTTAGTGGATAATCGCGACCAAAGGTCATAATCCTGCGCGTATTTAAGTTTCGCATCGTAATTACCTATGCCCATTACCGCGTTTTTTCTGAACATGACAGCGCCGTGACCATAATTATTGTGGCATAAGAGCCGCCATAATCGATAAACATCGTCGGTTATGGCGTTTTTCCTTTCCAGAAATTCCCCATTTTCATTAATGATATCGAACGAGGTTCCCACAAGGTCTATTGAATGATTATCTCGGAATGTTTCAATCTGCGTTTTGAATCTACGGGGTAAACTTAAATCGTCGGAATCCATACGAGCTATGTATTCTCCCCGTGCAAGTTCCAAACCGACATTCAGAGATCTTGTGAGCCCAATATTGGGGTGCTTCCAGAGTCGAATACGATCATCTTTGTAATCAAGGATTATGTCTTCGATCGGTTCAGTGGAGCCGTCATTAATGATCAACAACTCAAAATTATTGAACGATTGCTGAAGAACGCTTTCAATCGCGGCCCCCAAAAACTCGCAGCCGTTGTACACGGACATGAGCGCCGTAATAATGGGAGTGGAATGTTTTGAACATTTAGCGACCCAGGTCATGAATTTGCGACACCTTTGAGAATGGTGAACTCCTGGTTGGATATTCTGTTTAGCGCAAATTTGGAGACAACGTAGTCCCTGGCCGCTGAGCCTAGCTTGTTTCGCAAACCGGGGTTGTCAAGAAGCAGTTGAATAGCGTGAGAAAAGCCCATTGCGTTTGCGGGGCAAAGTAGGCCGTTAACACGGTCTTTAATAATGCCGTTGATACCCGGCGAATCAGCGCCTATAACCGGGCAGCCGCAGGACATTGCTTCTATGAGCGCTTTGGGATGCCCTTCATAGAAGGACGGCAAAACAAAAGCCGTGGCGGCGTTCATATGAGACGGCAGCACAGAATTAGGCACGTTACCTTCCCAATTAATCTTATCGGAAATTTTCACGTACTCTTCCTGAAGCTTTGGCCTAAGCCTGCCCTCTCCAATCAATGTGAGTTCCACGGGCAAGTTGGTGATTGCACTAAGGAGGGATGCCAAATTCTTTTCCGGCGCGATTCTACCAACAAATAATAAGGAAGCGACTTTTCTTTTCAAACCATTTGGAGCGAAAACATCCGTGTCCACATAGTTTGGGACTACTTCAACTTTGCGCAAAATGTGAGGCAATCTATCGGCAAGATCCTCACGCATAGCATCGGTGGTAACGATGATCCTGTCAGCGCCTGAGAATACCTTTGCTTCAACTCTCCTGGCGAATGAAGCGGCCTCCGAATCAAATCCATGTTCTTTGGCTGCGTTGGACGACCACATATATCCACAGCGCGCAATGAGCTTCTTATCAAATTGTCGCGCCAGTTCAAGCACAAGCTCGCCGCCGTAAATTTGATTTGTCTTGAAAATGTCCGCTCGCGATAAAACGTCCGCGTGTTGATGGTTTACGGCTTTTTCATAATCTTCGAGAGCCAATTTTTTATGATTGCAACAAATCTCTATTCCGCCAAGTCGGTCGGAATACTTAAGATCCCCATCATCACCGTAAGTTATAAAGGCGACTCGAATGCCGCTCGTAAGCAGGCGCTTGTACAGGGCAATCTCCCTGTCGAGCATACCCATCATGTCCCACGTGCGAAGGGAAACGCCTCTGGTAAAGAACAGTACTAAACCAAGGCTCATTTTGTAATTTCTCTGATTATCTTTAGATACTTAGTGGTGACGTCAGTCATCCGATTCACGGTGATCAGCCTTTGCACGGTTTCGTAATTACTGACCAGACGATCGAGTTGCCCAGGGATCTCCGCTTGTGTTGTAAATGGAAGACCGCCCAAGGAAACTAATTCGGGATGTCCGCCGTCATTTAAGTACAAAGCGGGCAATCCACAGGCAAGAGCCTCGATGAGAGCATTAGAGCACGGGTCATTACTGCTTGCCGTGATGTAAATATCATGGGAACGGAGGAGGTCGGCTAAATCCTCTGAGGGAACTGCCGGAATATGATTTATTTTCTCGAATTTTTCTGAAGCGTTGCCTACAAAAGTATATTCGAAACGGTCCCAATCAAGATTATCTTCGATCCACTTGTAAATTGGGCCGCCTTTTCTGGGATTATTGGACCAGCTACTCGAGATTAGTTTAATTTTGCCGGTTCGATCAAAAGGCGTTCTACCTATCTGATTGAAAATATCGAAGTCCACTCCATTATGAATAATGGTAGGGCTGATGGGATTATAGCCCAATTCAATGATTTTCTTGTAAACCCAACCAGACTGAAGCACCGTGGCGGAAGCGAACTGTTCATTCAAACTGTAGCAAAGCCGGTCTTTTTCGAGATCGTATCCTCGGATTAGAGAAATTGGGCCGTCTATCCTATGGACAACATTAACTCTACGAGAGCGGCTGAAATCGAGAAATGCGTCTACATCGAAATGGATTGAGTTCAAAACATAAGCGTCTATACTATCATCAAGCTCGTTTTCAACGACTTCAACGCCTTTTTTCATCATGCCCTTACGGAGGGCCATCATGAACTGGTTTCCGCCTCCGTACGGAGGTTTAAAAAAACTATGCCAGAGACAAACCCTCAAGGGAGCGTCTGCCGGCTTGCTTCTGACTTTCGGCGGGACTCTCGGAGCACAAGGTTTGCCTGCGTAAACCAAAATTTTGTCAGGTTCCGAATATATTTGCGCAAATTGAGGAATAACAGCCTGAGGAATATGGTTTGTCTTAACCTTTTCATACAGGGGGCTGATTGTCGTTTCTAAATCTCGATTCGTTATGTCGCTTTGGATAATATCCGCGGCTTCCGAAGGTAGCCGAAACATTGCACGCGTTTCCAATAATTCCGGCGCAATACCCACACGGGTGCTGATAATTTTACATTGCGACGCGGCGGCTTCTAATATTGCGTGTGGTCCGCCTTCCGAACGGCTAGCGACGATGTACAGATCAATCAGGTTGTACAGAAGGTTCAGATCTTCGCGGTTTAGCGAGTTCGCGCCGAGATCATCTTCATGAGTTTGGACCCCGAGGTATCTAAAATTGATGTGGTTTTCTTCAAGACGCCGTATTATCCAATGCCGTCTGGGACCGGCCAGAACTACCAGAAATTTTAATCCTCTCCGTTTGAGTTCAAGCAATATTTCGATTAGTACGTCCGGGCCTTTGACCAGCTTGGGAGACGACAAATCCGAACCTTCAGTGTCTCTTTGAAAACTACCGATGAGATAAACGTCCTCAGGTATCTCCCACTTTGAGCGAAATGCGGCAAGCTCTTGAGAATGAGGATCAATCGGGCGGAAGATGTCGGTATCAATTAAATAAGGGACGACATCGCTGTAAATGCCAATATCCCGAAGTTCACGTTCAGCCTGATTGGTCCTTGTTATCCAGCGACCGACAAGATCTACGGCCTTCTTGTGGTCCGGTTCCGCAAAATACCTGAACGGCTCACCGGGGACATGACAGATGATACGTTTGCCTCCCAGTTCTTCAGGGGTATGAGCCAGTAAACCGTACCACCAAACTGCGTGCACAATTTCCGCTCTATTTAAGTCCGTTAATTCCACAACGGTTTGAAGCGCCGCGTGGGTCAGTTTCAAATCCTCATCCACCGCCCATCCATGGCCGTCTCCACCGGTTAAGAAAACTTTAGGTTTATTCATTTTTTCCTGGCCGTTATTCCAAAACCGGTTGTAAATCCCGACAAAGTGGGGCTCTTCCGGACCAGTGGGCCGTTATCCCACTGTATCGCCTTTTTTCTCGCCAATCCCATGAATCTTTGAGCCGCGCGGGTCCAGATAGGGCTGGGATGTCGATCCAATTCCGTTATTATGAGATCCCGAAGCATATCCGTAAGCACGCACCAGAATGAGCCCTGTTTTTCAATTTTGATTAACTTGAAACCCGCGTCCGAAAGAAATCGCCTCCAAAAAGAATCCGTGTAGCGGCCATAATCGTCCGGATCGCCGTGCTTCCGGACTGAAAACGGGACACAAATCATCAGAACACCCGTTTTTTTTAAGACGCGGCAGGCTTCCAATATCGCGGGCCTTGGATCATAAAGATGTTCAAGCAATTCCGAACAAATCACCACGTCGAACGCTTCTTTGCGAAAAGGGAGGACGCAGGCGTCACACTGGACCTGCGGTTTCTTTTTTCTAGAATAATTTGCCGAAACCACGTTTACGGGATAATCCCGTATATCGAAATAACCCCTTTTCCTGGATACTTCACCGCCCAAATCAAGTATGTCGGACCCCGGGGCAAGTGATCGCGCCGGAGCTTCGAAAAAACTATCCACAAAATGGCGTCTGATGGTTAACCAGATGTCATTTGCGTGTCGTGAGTCAATTTCAGGAAAATGTGCGGTGTCCAAGCTTTGAGCTCGATTTTCAAAAATGATGTCTATTTAAACTAAGCCGCTTTAGTACCTACGACAATTATGCCGTCACACCAATCTACTCTGAATTCTTTGCATATTGTAGCTACAATCCACTTCTTTATAGGATTGGTCGTCAATGGATGTTTATTGTATCTCACCATGCGGGTCACACTTAATCCGACTGAACGAAATAAACTGTAAATATCATTCGCAGGCCAACAAGTTATATGTGTACAATCCCTTTGCCTCACGGGATGAGACGTGTTCGGCACGGTGGCAAAAAAGGCGCCGCCCGCCTTCAATTTGGCCGCAGCGTTTTGCATGATGTCAATGGCCGCATCGACCGTCACATGTTCGAGGATTTGATTTGCCGTTATCACGTCGAAACTAACATCAGAAGGTATTTCAGTGAACGAATGGTAATCAAAGGCGCCGGCGGGATCGACATCAAGGGAGCGATATTCGGCGCCGGCATTTTTGACCAGATTTTCCAGAGGCTTGTGAGCCCCTGCTCCAATATCCAGGATAATCGAACCCGGCTGTAACAGGGCCTTCAGAACCTCATCAGGAGATTCAACTGGCAAATTCAGCGCCGAGCCAAATGTTTTAAAACATTCGGACCGCCACTTCATTAAGCTATTCCAGGAAAACTCTCTATCCGCTTTCATGCCGTTGTTTGCACTCGTTGAGCCGCTATTTCGACGCCTTCGCTATCCAAAGAATTGGGGCGCAAAGTCCATTCGCATGGGCCGGATACAATCCCCCTGGATCTGTGATCGCCGATGACCGCGAAGCTCACAATGCCGGCAATCCTCTCAAATGTCTCAAAGCTCGTTGCGTCCCTAACTGCGAAGTGAGCTTCATAAGCACCCGTCATCATGTGATTCTTAGGATACCAAATACTTAGAAGCAACCGATCTCCCATGCCGTGGATCTCTAAACCGTCTTCCTCGGAGATATTCCATTTGCACAGGATGCCCGCGGAATTGAGCAGCCCCATTGAAAACATGGGTTTAGCCACCTCTCTATTAATCCTAAGATCAACTTCGATGCCGAATGGAGCGCCCGTCTGAACTTCAGTTATAGTTTCTCCATTTTCGTCGAACAATCTGGCGCTGTAGAGATTCACTTCTTTGCTGGTAATTCTATTTCTGACGCGCTGGGCCAGTCTCTCCTGTTCTGATCTGAACACGAGCTTCTCATATGCGTTAATGGCGTCAAGGGATGTTCCGGAAGCCAAAAGTTTACCTTGCTCCAGCAAAATACCCTGGCGAGCCACAAATTGCAGTGTTTCAAGACTGTGGCTGACCAGCAGGATAGTGGCGCCGCTTTCTCTCATGCTTTTCACGCGAGCAAGGCTCTTGTTTTGGAATTTAAGATCTCCCACGGCAAATGTTTCATCAATGAGGATAACGTCGCTCTCTATGTTGACCGCTACTCCGAATCCCAGGCGGCCCAGCATTCCGCTTGAATACATTCGCACGGGTCTGTCGAACCAATCTCCAAGTTCGCAAAAGTCTTCTATCTCCGGAAGTTTGGAGTCAATCTCGATCTTGGATAGTCCCATGACCGCGCCTAAAAGACGCACATTTTCCCTTCCGGTCAATTCTTTGTGCAAACCGGCGTTCAATTCGATCATCGGGAAAATTCGACCTTTGATTTCGACACGCCCTCTTGTGGGGTCAGTCACTCCCGCCAAAACTTTAAGTAGTGTGCTTTTCCCCGCGCCGTTGCGCCCAACTATGCCGACGGTCTCACCTTTGCGCACCTCAAGATTGATATCCTGTAAGGCCCATCGTTCGTCCCAATCCGACTTTCTTTTGATAAAATTCCAGCCTTTGCGGATAAATTGGGGAACCGGCAGTCCATACCTTTTCCAAAGTCCTTCAATTCTTATCGACACATCGTCTGACATGAAATCCTCATAGAACGTCCGCAAAGTATCCGGATAATTTTCTAAACACGGGCCAGGCAATCGCAAGAAGCAGCAGTGAAGTGAACGTCGCTATTAAAAGAGCGTCCATTGGAGGCGCCGAGGCCTTCAGCATAACATTCCTGAATCCCTCGACAACGCCGACCATTGGATTCACCATGTACAGGTAACGATATTGCTCGGGTACTGCGCTTAAAGGATAAATGATCGGCGTCACAAACAACCATGCCTGGGTGAGAAACGGGGTCGCGAAGATGAAATCTTGCCTGAACGTGCCTAACCCGGCAATGAATATACCAATGGAAAAGGCCGTGATTATCATCAGGATGATCAAAACGGGAAGCCAGAGTAGCTGCCATGAAACCGCAACTTTGAAGTAAAGCATCATGCCGGTGAGTAAAATCATGGACATGAAGAAGTCAAAGAGAGTGGCGGAAACGGCTGAAAGTGGAAAAACTTCTCTGGGCATGGCTATTTTTTTAATAACTTCGGCGTTGTTAGTGATGCTGGGACCGCATGCCGAAACGGCGTTTGTGACAAATGTCCAGGGCGCCAGTCCCGTGAAGCTAAATAATATGTATGGTAAACCGTCGCTTGGGATGCTGACGAACCCTCGCAGCATATTGAACAAAACCATTAGCACGAGCGGTTGAATAAAGGCCCACCAGATCCCCAGAGATGATCGCCGGTACCTGCTGGTGATGTCTCGAATTACCAATGCGTGCAGCAAGGTGATAAAACGTGAAACTTTGTGGCTTGTAGAAGCGACGTTTATGTAAACGCCGTCAGATAATGAACCTGCTTTAATCAAATCAACTCCATCGAGTTAGAAACGATTATGTCGTTTTCTTCGGGATGACGGCCTGCGGTTTGGATTCGGTGGCTTTCCATTTTCGTTCAATTTGTAGGATGGGCTTAATAAGTCCAACTTCTCCGCTATTTCGATTAGTAATTGGACGATTGGGCGCCCTGATCGGCCCTCATTCGTAATCCCAACTCTGTACTTCGAAAACCGAACTTTATTCCGACATTCCGGTTTCTTAAAAATCTATTCCGATTCTTCAGTTTCTTCTTTCTCTCGCTCCACTCGCTTTCTTTCAATTACTCTTAACACAAGGATGCCGATTTCGTAAAACGCCAGCATGGGGAACGCCATAAGACATTGATTTATCACGTCCGGTGTAGGCGTCAAAATGCCGGCTATAATGAAAGCAATGACTACGAAGTATCGCCGCCCTTTTCTCAAGAGATCACTATTCACCACCCTGAGGAGGCCAAGAAACACTATGATAATGGGAGTTTCAAAAACTAGGCCGAAAGCCAACATCAGCAGAACCACCAGAGAAACATACTCCTTGATCGCAATCATGGGTTTTAAGTCTGCTGTTTGATAGCTCAAGAAAAAATTGAAAGCCGCAGGAAAGACCAGGAAA
Source organism: Desulfomonilales bacterium (assembly GCA_038250835.1). Classification (GTDB taxonomy): domain Bacteria; phylum Desulfobacterota; class Desulfomonilia; order Desulfomonilales; family Desulfomonilaceae; genus JBBSBY01. Next base: position 9,976 of record JBBSBY010000108.1, read on the forward strand.
TATGCGAAGGCCGCTCCCAGATAAAAAAGGAGAGTGGCGGAGATTATGAACGGCGCGGCCATGCGTTTCTCATGGACGTGCAGCCCGGGATGAATAAATTGCCACAATTGATATAATATGAAGGGAAGCGCCACAAGCAAAGCGACCAAGAAATCCACTTTGAGATAAGTAAAAAAGGGATCCGGCAGTCCTGTAAATATAAGAGAACTATCTTTGGGAAGCAGCCGCGTAATCGGCGCGGCCAGTATGGAAAAAACTCTCTCACTAAAGAACAATGCGACCAGGAAAACGGCAGATATTGCTATGACAGACTTTATGAGTCTCTTGCGAAGTTCGCCAAGGTGGTCCAAGAAAGACATTCGAGATTCTTCTACGTTCACGTTATTACCCTTTGACCCAGA
>JBBSBY010000109.1:0-9900 GCA_038250835.1 Desulfomonilales bacterium
TACGATTATATTTAAATAAGTAAAAACAGACGATAACATCCATTGTATCATGGACATTGAAGGCATGGTCTTTGGAGCCTTGACGAATTGAGGCTTGCCGGAGTATACTGGCGCTGTATTTTTCTTGAAAAAACAAGTGAGAGCGCCGTATCAAAGTTATTTAGGATTAGTTCCGACGCTTTCTCTTGACCCAGCCTGTATGGCTTGGGTCTAAGACAGATTGGATAGGAGATCGAATCGTTTCTTTTCAATACTGATTGAAAATTGCTTATTCCCTTTAGGGTGAAGATGATCCGGTAATTTGACTGCTTTGTCGGCGTTAATTTGCAAACAATAGGCAAAAAACTTGGCGCAAAGAGTGCGGTGTGCCGTTTTAGATGCGAAGCCTTACTACCAATGCTTGGGTTTTTTAAAAACTTTTGTAAATTACAGTCAGCCGATTTGCTTATAGCAAAATGATCTACTTGGAGCCTCCTGGTTCCTGGACAATGCCGGCATTGCTTGAAATCAGTATTTGTTGAAGCGACTCGGACGGCAATAATTCATATGGCCGATGTGTTTGAGAAATGTTTTTCTTTTAACCGTGACAAACAAGCTAAAGAAGCCGGTCTATATCCTTACTTTAAAGCAATTACACGGTTGGCCGGTCCTCATGTAACAGTGGACGGTAAGGATATGATTATGATCGGGTCAAACAACTATTTGGGTTTGACCACGCATCCCAAGGTTAAAGCCGCGGCTATAAAAGCTTTGGAAGATTACGGAACGTCGTGTTCCGGCTCCAGATTTCTCAACGGAACTCTTGACTTGCATGAAAAATTGGAAGATGAGCTTGCCGCCTTTGTAGGTAAAGAATCCGCCCAGGTGTTTTCTACCGGATTTCAGACAAATCAGGGAGTGATAGCGCCGCTCTTGGCCAGAACGGACACCGTAATTACGGATCGGTTGGTTCATGCAAGCGTTGTGGACGGCGTCAAATTGGCCTTTGGAAAGCAACGCCGCTTCAAACATAGTGACGTCGAGTCATTGAAACGCAATCTTGAGGCGAGCCGTGATTCTTCCGGCGTTTTGGTTATAATTGATGGCGTTTACAGCATGGAAGGCGACATAGCCCCACTGCCTGGAATTGTCAAAGCATGTAAGGAATTCGGCGCACGGCTCATGGTCGATGACGCCCATGGGCTGGGTGTATTGGGTCGGGACGGCAGGGGCACTTTGGAACACTTCGGATTGACGGACGAAGTGGACCTGGTTATGGGCACTTTCAGCAAATCCTTTGCTTCATTGGGCGGTTTTGTGGCCGGGGACGCCAAAGTAATCAATTACATTCGGCACCATTCCAGGGCCTTGATTTTCTCCGCGGCAATGCCCCCTTCGGCAATTGCCGCAGTGCGGGCCGCCCTGGAAGTCGTACAAACGGAACCTGAAATTCGCGAGAATTTGTGGCGGAACACAAAATTCCTCCTGGAGAGCATACAGAGTCTCGGTTTTGAAACCGGCCCTACGGAAACACCCATTGTCCCCATGATAGTAGGGGATGATGTTAGAACTCTGATCATCTGGAAAAGACTTTTCCAGGAGGGGCTATTCACCAACTGCGTTTTGTCGCCGGGTGTGCCTGAAGGACAACAACGTATTCGAATGTGTCTTATGGCAACTCACTCCCTCGACGACCTTGAAAAAGTTGTGGAGATCTGTGAGAGAGTCGGCAAAGAATTCGGGATCATTTAATTAAACTCCTTTCGACATCTTGAAGATTCGGAAGGTTATTTGGAATATCTTATGAGCACACGAGACATATCCGTAATAAAATCTGAAGCACGTGTCATCAGGCGTAAGAGACAAATGAACGATAGAAGATCAAAAATTGCCCTGTTTTTAATTTTAACTTTAGCAGCGGTCGGGTTGATCGCTATTACAACGATAGCAGGAGTTTCTCAAACCACGGCCGGAGACATGTATTCAAACGCCGCCCCTCCAGCCGTGAGCAACAAACTCCTGGCCCAGTTGACGAATAAAACAGAAGCGGAAACCGCAACCCTCTCCCCAGAGCAACGGCTGGAATTGCTCGAAAGAACTCTCGACTCCATCCGAATCACATCCGGAAAGGCTGAGGAACGGAGCTACTATAATAAATTGGTAAGCGGCGAACTCCTCTCATACATGCGTATCATCGCCATAATTCTGCTGTTGATCGCCATAGGCTTTCCATTAACTTTATTGTTATTAAGCCGAAACCGTTTAATTGGCCTTTCGGGGCTTTCGTCGGAAGTCACGGCCACATTGATGCTCATAGAGGAACGTCAGTCAAAGCTGGCCCATATATTGAGAGAAATTCAGGGTGAAATAGATTACATGCATTCCATGTCCGCTCCGGATTTAAAAAATCTCATACAGCAGGCGGAAGCTTATCTCAAACAAAATGAGCAAGATCTAAATTCCGCGGGACTCAAAACCAAAACGGTGGACGAATCTCAGAGTGCAAAGACTAAGCCATTCAAGTGAGTATGTCGGGGTAAGTTGTTACGGCTCATCACAATTGTATGTTCTCTGGAGATCCCAGGTAGTTACGTGTAGCTTATCGCAAAAATGACGCTTCATGATGATTTGGTTTCCAGGTCCCCACAGTGAATACAAAATTCTGAGTTGCAGTGCTCATGCGTGAGTGTAAGTAGCTGCCATGGTAATAAACTATTATTCAGTTCCCGGCGCGTCCACCGATTAGCGGATCATTTTGTTTTACGTCCGCCGGGCTAGACGACACTTACGTGCGCAATGCGCTTTTTTTTTTGATGAATAGCTTATAGATTGCATTTAAAAAAGCTTGTGCCTAAGGGTTTAAGAATTCTGAAGCAATGTTTGAGATTCCACGCAAAGATATCGAGCCCCTGAACCGCCTCTTCAGGGGAGCTTTCAATTCCTTATTCGCCCGCTTTGCTCTTGGTTACAGCTAGAGTTAGCGCATATGAGTTTCTCTGTACGACGGAAAAGGCGCCATTCCGACAGAACTTTGAAAAACGCTATACACTAAATTAGGAGAATCCGCCCATGTCACTGCGGATATACAATACTTTAACCCGAAATAAGGAACCTTTTCAGACTGTTACGCAGGGCAAAGTGGGAATGTATGTTTGCGGCGTCACAGTTTACGATTTTTGTCATATAGGGCATGCGCGTAGCGCTGTTTTGTTTGACGTCATTTACCGTTACCTAAAATATGGCTACGAAGTTACTTACGTCCGTAACTTCACGGATATTGATGATAAAATAATCAAGCGAGCCAATGAAGTCGGTGAAGAATGGTCAAGCCTGGCGCAGCGCTTTATCGATGAATTCTATATTGACATGGATGCTCTTGGGGTTCTCAGACCGGACTACGAACCGCGTGCTACAAGCTATATAAAAGAAATCCAGGATTTGGTCGCCAATCTCATTGATCGCGGGCATGCTTACCCCATTGAGGGCGACGTAATGTTTTCAGTGGAAAGCTTTAACGACTATGGGCGCTTATCAGGTAAAAAGACTGAAGATTTGATTGCAGGGTCACGCGTGAACGTTAATGAAAAGAAACGCAATCCACTTGATTTTGCGTTATGGAAAGCCGCAAAAGCCGGCGAGCCCTCCTGGGAGAGCCCATGGGGACCGGGTCGTCCGGGCTGGCACATCGAATGTTCGGCCATGAGCATGGCGAAACTTGGAATCTCCTTCGACATTCACGGCGGCGGCGCTGATCTGATGTTCCCCCACCACGAAAATGAGATAGCGCAATCCGAAGCCGCCACAGGGCAACCTTTCGTGCGCTATTGGATTCACAACGGATTCGTGAACATCAGCTCTGAAAAGATGTCAAAGTCTTTAGGGAATCAGCTAAATATTCGTGACATTCTGCAACACGTGCATCCGGAAGCATTACGCCTTTTCCTTCTTTCAAGTCATTACAGAAACCCGCTGGATTACAACGAAAACTCGATAAAGGAATCCACTATCGCGTTGGAGCGCTTGTATTCTGCTTTTGGAGCTTTGGACGATCTAATCGCATTCGGCGGCAATAGCAAAGAGCTTCCTGAAGAACTTCGTGGGATCAGCCTAAGATTCAAAGAAGCCATGGACGATGATTTCAACACTCCCAAGGCTTTGGCCATCCTATTTGACGCAGCGCGGGCCGTCAACAGGTTCACTGGTCCGGGTGTATCCAAAAAGGTTGTGCCGAATCCTGATGCGCTCAAGACGGTAAAACAGGAGATCTTTCAACTTACTCGCAACGTATTGGGAATACTCAATCAACCGACTTCAGAGTTTCTTGAGCAACTCCGTGCAGCCGGTCTTGCCAAGCTGGACATCGATGAAGCGAAAATAATCGAATTAATTAATGCCAGAACGCAAGCTCGGAAAAATAAGGATTTTACCAGGGCCGACACCATTCGAGACGAGCTTCTGGAAATCGGGATCGTGCTTGAAGACGGTCCTTCCGGTACAGGATGGAAGATCAAATATTGAGGCTAATCTTTTGTACTTTGAAATGGAGAATGTGAGCTATAGTTATTATGACGGAGGCGCAGAACCCATTGAGGCGCTTTCAGGAATCGGCTTTTCCCTTCCTCCCGGTAGAATTTTGGGGGTTATTGGCCGAACTGGCGCCGGTAAAACAACCTTAGCCAAAATAATGAACGGTTTACTGGCCCCCACGACGGGTAAAGTTTTGGTGAACGGCGCCGATGCCCATTCTGAAGGGCTAAATCTCCAAAGAAGGGTGGGGCTGGTTTGCCAAAGACCCGAGCGACGCCTATTCGAAGAAACTGTTTATAACGATATCACTTTTGTCCTAAAACGCGCCGGCAAGTTTACGGATGATGAAATGCGCGATCGCGCCGAGGCCGCGTGCACGATGCTGAACTTCTCGATTGGCGACATCGAAAACCTGCAGCCCAGCAGGATGTTGAACATTGGTGATAGACGAAAAGTAGCTCTAGCCGGCATCCTGATCAATGATCCGCAGCTATTGGTTTTAGATGAACCGGAAATAGACCTTGACCCTGCCGGAATAAAAGCCTTGCTTGGTTTCATAGATCGTTTTAAGCAAGAGAATAAGTCGATTGTGGTAATCTCTCACAATATGGATTTATTTGCGGATCTAATTGATCTGCTTCTGGTAATGGATAATGGCGCCCGAATCGCTTTTGGGACCCCGCAGATTGTGTGTGAACAGGCTTGCAAAAATCCTGATTTGCGAACTTTGATTCCAGAATGGATTATGTTGATTCATGAGTTGAATAGCCGCGGCCTAAACCTCCCGCTTAATGAGGCACGTCCCGAATCGGTTTACGCTGCCGTTAACACGGCTTTGGAACGAGGAGACATCCTTTGATCCGGTCCGGCTTATTAATTGGAGCCTTATTGCTCTTATGTATTGAAGCGTCCGCTCAAACCCCTCCTTTGACGCCTGCCGATATTGTAAAAAATATTCAAAAGACTTACAGCCGGCAATGCTGTTTTATGGCGGATTTTGATCAACTTACGGTAAACGTAGCGATGGATTTAACGGACCGGTTCCAGGGTATTATGTACGTCAAGAAACCGGCGCTTATTATGCTGGAAGTTAGAAGCCCTGAAAGGCAAAAGGTATTGGTGCAGGGGAGAGCTTATACCGTATACTTCCCTGATGAAGGCGGCGCAGCTAGAGGAGAAATTCCGCCTGAGCTAAATTTGGAGCATTTTTTTGGCTTTTTCGCCAATCTTGTAAATATTGATGAAAATTTCATTGTCAGCTTTCCCGCTAAGGCGGTTGACGTCAATGAAAAACTCTACTTTTTAGAGCTGGCCGATAAAAAAACTTCAAGCGGAACCTTTAACATAATGATCGGGGTTGATACAGGTAACTTTACAATTCGTCGCGCTATAATTTACGACGCTCTGGGAAATTATAATCGATTCGATTTAACTTCCATTAAATTTCTTAACACTATTCCGGATTCCCAATTTCAAATTGTGCCGGAAACCGGCGACTCCCAAAATGTCGGCAAATAAATTAATTCCACACAGCTTTAGTCTCGTGAGTCTTGGGTGTCCCAAAAATAGAGTGGATTCCGAGCGGATCATCGCCATTATGCAGGACGCCGGCTATGATCTTATTCACGATCACACTCACGCTGGTATAATCATTATCAACACATGCGCATTCATCCAATCTGCGACAGAGGAATCACTTGATACAATTTTCGACTATGCGCAGGAGAATCCGCAGGCTTATCTGATTGTAGCCGGCTGCTTGCCTCTTAGATACAGAATCGACTTGAAGGATATACTCACTGAAGTGAATATGTTTTTGACGCCTGAACAAATTCCCCAAATTCCCGCAATTCTCGCCGACGGACTTGGCGCTCTAAACTTCCGTAATATTGATACCAGTGGCGGCACAAGACGTGTTATCACCACACCGGGATATTCGTATCTGCGAATATCCGACGGCTGCAATCGAAAATGCCGATACTGCTCCATACCACATATTCGCGGTAAACTTGTAAGCGCCGATCAGGCGGAGCTCATCTCTGAAGCGGAGTTTCTCGTTAAACAAGGAATCCGTGAGTTAATACTCGTTGGTCAGGATTTAACGAGCTATGGAAAGGATCGAAAGGCTAATAACGCTTTACTCGATTTATTAGCGGAGCTTGAGAAAATCGACGAGCTACGGTGGATAAGACTAATGTACCTTCATCCACATGGTCTGCCGCGACGGCTGCCGGAAGTGATAAATTCTTCCAAGAAAATATTGCCGTACCTCGATGTTCCGCTTCAGCACGTCACTCCCGATGTCTTGAAAAGCATGGGCCGTCCGCCCATTAAAGGAGGCGCCTTGAAATTTGTGGAAAGCTTAAGAAAACAAATTCCAGGCGTCGTTTTGCGAACCACATTGATGGTTGGTTTTCCCACTGAGACTGACGATGATTACCGACAGATGCGGGAATTCGTTGAAGAAGCCTTATTAGAGCGGCTTGGGATTTTCACGTATTCGCTGGAAGAGGGAACTGACGCATTCAGATTGGGCGACCCAATTTCCCCGGAAATCAAAGATGAGCGAGCTGCGGAACTTATGGAAATCCAAGCCGATCACGAGCGAGAGAGAAATTCCTCTAAAATAGGCGCTATAGAAGAGTGTATCATCGAATCCTATGCCGAAGAAACCCCTCTGCTGCTCCAGGGGCGATTGTGGGATCAGGCCCCGGAAGTTGACGGCAGCCTGTTTGTGACTCTCGGGGACGCAATATCGGGAGAAATACGGCGGGTCAAAATCACTGAGGCTCATGAATATGATTTGTTCGGAGAATTAATTGATGAGGAAGAGGATTGCGATAAATTAACGTAGATAAACGAACCACAGCAAAACAATTGCAATAATTGCCGATATCAAAGCCAATATAGTGAAAAAAGTCACTTCCATCCGACAAGCCTTAGGAGTTCCGTCCTCACTTCTTTAACGCAGATCCGACCCTATATTACATCCCTTTGTACATTATGGAAAGGCAAAACTTTATCCCGGAATTAAAGGTTTTGTCGAAAGTTCTGTGGAAATAAAGCCTCTGATCTCTCGTCCCTGCGAAGCTCATTAGCGCCCCCTTTAGCTGAATCAAAAAGAAAGATCAGGAATGGAGGGCCTTAAAGTCCTCCTGACAAGGGGGATTGCGGGGGTTACCTTTATCGGAATTACGAACTGTTAATTGAAGACTTTCTCATTAGGCACCTGATTTATTTTCAGAATTACTATAGGTTGTAGTGATCCTATAAAGTAATCACTATAGGATGAAAGGAGGCCGGTCCAGGACCGAATCTGATGTTTAACTTTAATAAACTGTTATATATTACCGAAATAGCTAGTTTTTCATTTGACAAAACACCCTTGTCTTTGTTATGATCCCTCTCAGCCTAATTCCGCACGGCCACTTCGTTAGCTCTGTGGCGTAAGGGACGGACTGGACGAATTGACGCCGTTCTTAGGCTGAGAAACAACAGCCCCTGGTTGTGGGTTTTTAGGAATAGTGTTTAACCATCTAAAGCTGGTAATTTTGCTTTGCGGCGTTTGTGCTCAACGTCAGTCCTGGCGCTTAGTAGGTTCAATCTCAACGCCGTCGAAGCTCAGCAAATCGTCAAAGTTCCACGGCTCAGCGCACAATGGATCTTCCCTATACGGTCTTCGGGAGAGAAAAAAGATGAGGTCACTTGAAATTAGATATAAATCCCTCTTGCTTGCCGGCTTAATTACCACACTAATCCTGAGTGGCGCCTGGGCCGCGCAAACGGGCGAATTGACCGACGCAAAATATGATCCGGTAAAGAAATGCCTAATCATGAGCACTAAGGGAGATTATGGAGAGCATACCGCCCGTGTCATAGGCAATCCGAATCGCCTAATCATGGACATAGAAGGTCTGAAACCGGGAAAGATCCCTCGTAATATTGGAGCGGCGGCGGGCCCCATTCGAGAAATTCGATTGGGAAAGCATAAAGCCGGGGCACGCATTGTAGTCAATTTCAAAAATAATCCAGTGCCTGCCTATAACATTGAAAAATCGGATAATCAGTTGAGATTAAATTTCGGAGCGTCTGCGGCATCAGAGTTGCCCGGTAATAATGTATCCCAGGAAAAGGAGCAGGCGGAAGTTTCAGCGCCGACCCCCAATTATGTGCAGGCGTCCGGTTCCGACTCCGGTTTACGGGCCAAAGCTAACATCCCTGATCAGCCGATGATGCGTCAACCCGAGCTGAACACTCCATCCTCAAAGAAGACGTCGAGAATGGAAGTTCAGCCGAAAAGTATCGAATCATCTGCGGGGCAAAACGAGACTCAATCTCCAAAGGAAATTCAAACGGCTCAGAATATCGAACCGGCAAGACCCGTGCCGCCGGCCCCGGCAAAACCTGGGGTCCCGATATCCACAATTCCGGCGCCGTCTCACGCAAAATCCGGAAGTGAGCCCCACGGCAAAGCGGCACTCCCCACAGGGCCTCCGCAACTGGTGCGGGAGGTTAAAGCTCCAGTGACGCCGCCTACGCCGGATCCTCGTCTCCTGGTCCAGGAGATTACGGAGCTCAGGTTTATTCAGGTGGGACATAATAGTCGGCTGATGATTCGCGGTGGAGACCACCTCGATTTTAGACTCAACAAAATTTCTCCGACAAAAGCACGATTGGATCTGATAAACGCCGAAATCCCAAAGGTTCATCAGAAACCTTTAAGAACCGATCTCTGGTCGACCTCCGTTGAGATGATTGTTCCGGGCGCGCAGAGCATATTTCTGCAGCTTAAAGACGCCGTCCCGTATCAGGTCGAAAAGCAAAAGGGCGTATTGATGGTGGACTTCCCGCCGCCGAGATTTACAATCCCAACGGATCAAGCTGCAAAAAGTTTAAGCGCCGACACTTTGAACAAAGAGGAGTTTCAGAGAGCCAGGGAGTCGCGACGGGCGGCCTTCCGTATTCAAAGAGAATCCGAACTCCGGAAACTCAACGCTCAGCGAATTCAGAATTTGGAAAATTTGCAGAAACAATTGGATGATTATCAAAAACAAAGGGCTCAGTTAATTAATAGATACAAACTGACTCCGGATCCCGAAGTCTTCAGAAAACCCGTGACAATGGATTTTCAAGGCATTTCAATTAGGAACGCTCTGAGGCTTCTTGCCGAACAGGCCGGCATTAACATAATTGTGGGTAATGAAGTTCAGGGACATACGACTTTAAGTCTGCGTCAGGTGCCGTTGGGGCAGGTAATCGACACGATTCTCAATTCCAGTGACCTTCAAAGAGTGATGATCGGCAATGTCATGCGTGTTGGGAGAGGCGCGGATATTGAAAAATACAAGAAAGATCGTGAAGAAGAATACCGTAATAGATCAAAAGATATCGACA
>JBBSBY010000110.1:0-9665 GCA_038250835.1 Desulfomonilales bacterium
CCCAGCCAGCCGGTTTTGGATTCTACCGGTCAGTACCTTATAATTCAGAGAAGCACGGCCGAACTGAGCCGCGTAAGAGTTAATTTACCGCCGCCTGTCCAGTTGAGAAGCTGGAGAGAAAAACAGTAATTGGATCGTTAATGTAAGATGGAATTTCTTCAACTAATGCTGAGGGAATTCCATCGATTCGGGCGCATATATATTCTAATTTGTCCTGGGAGCTTATTGTGAAGGTCTCCAAAGGATTTACGATTATTGAGATGATGGTTGTTGTGGCCTTGATCGGCATTCTTGCCGTGACGACGCTCATCTATGGAGGTCGCTGGCGATCGGATTGGAAGTTCAGCAACTTACTACATTCTGCCCGAACGGCCGCTAAAACCGCACGAATGCAGGCTATGGAGTCCCGATCCGATTTGCGCCTTATTTTTACTGACGCTGATGTGATTGCCACAACCCATGCGCTGGATACCTCGGTCAAGTTCACATCCGGTGATTACCATTTTTCCGGACCATGGACTGTAGGAACCGAGCATCAGGCTTACTTTTTGTACAATTCAAAGTTTTACTCGTTTACTCCCGCAACAACGGAATTTATTTTTAACTCTAGAGGTTTACCCAAAGATTACCAGCCTTTGACCGTGACAATGACATCTCCTAAGTTAAAGAAGTCATTTACCATAAACATAACTCCCCTGGGTAAAATCGAATAGTTACATATGAAAATGGTGAAGCAATGGAATACGTGCCGCGCAGCGAAAAAGGTTTCAGTCTTATAGAATTATTGGTCGCTATTTCACTTTTGACCATAGGAATGCTGGGTGTTGGGACAATGCTTAGTACATCTTCGCGGACTGCTAAATTCTCGAACCAAACACGGTCTGGAGACACCATTGCCCTAGAGCTTATCGATAACTTAAAGGCGCGCGCTACGTTGATAGACAAATGGTCAGGCTTTGAAACTATTAAACTGGCCAGTTTAGTTCCCGGTTCGACCACAAAATATGAGTACAAAGATGCCGATTCGTCGACGTCTGGAACGGTTTCTGATGGGTCAGGCGGTTCTCACGACTACTTGGAACGGCTGGGCGTGGGGCAAGGATATAAATATAAATGGCGTGTTGAGGATCTGAGCAAGCATTATGCTAAGGACTTAGCCCCAAGTGCTGGGAATGTCGCTAAACAAGACGACGCACTAGGTATTTTCAAGATTGAAATTAACGTAGGTTGGTCATACTGCGAAGGAGATGATCCAAGCACGTGTCGATACAAATCCAGAATTACTAATTATTCCGTATACAATCGAAATCGGAGCGTCACCCCATGAGAAATGAAAGAGGTTTCACGATAGTTGAAATGATGGTGGGCTCCGTTGTGCTCCTCATTGTGATTCTCATCACTATGTCTTTTTTTCATTCGCAGAGTCAATATGGAGGGGAACTGGTTAAAGATACGGGTATTCGTGAGTCTCTGAGCGCAATTACAATGTTGATTAGGCATGATGTTATGCACGCTGGGGATGCCTTGTATGACAATCCTAAGCTGGGTATATTTGCCGATGCAGCGAACGGGGGCGCCTTTCACAGATTGTACGTAAATTATGCAATGTTCATGAATAATATTAAGCCCTCCGGAAATCTAAATGTCTTTAATAAGAGCGCAGTTTTCCAGGATTTAAGCAGCTTCACTATACCATCTGTGCACCCACAAGACATCAATGGGGCTATATCCTATGATTCGACAGGTCAACCCCAGTTTAACAAGGCGCCTGGAGTATTTGACCCCAACACGGGAAGCACGATTTTTACTTTCACGAACGGAACGGTAAATTCTCCTTTTTCGCCGGCCTTCTCCTATTCTCTGGTAGATCCCACAAACAACAATGATGTGCCTCCCTATTCGGCGGCAAATATTGATAAGTTGGAGTTCCGGCGCGCCGGAGTAACTTTAGCGGGTGGTAGTAAGGAGCAGTTTAAAATACTTGATTTTGGAGTGAGATTTCTGTTCGTAGATGCGTTGGGTACCGAGACTTGGCTCCCCAATTCCACTCATACGAATTTTCAAGATCAGCCGTTTAGTAATTTAAAAACTGTTGAAGTTCAGATTAAATATAAAGCTTTGCGCTCAGGACAAGATAGTAGCAAGAGTTATAATTGGCGCACTTACACAAAACTGTTTCATGTGAGTCCAAGGAATTTAGTCCTAACCAGCTTTATACCGCGCATTCCGGAAAGGAACAAGTAGTCCCCCCGCCGGCAACAAGAGTCCTACTAGGACCCGGATGCGTTCATTGGATCATGACGCTTTTTGAGAACAATTTAAATTCAGCCATGGAGCTTTTTACCTATGCATAACGAAAAAGGAAATGTAATAGCCTTGGTTCTCTTAATCCTGTCGGTGGTCAGCCTTGTAGGTGCCGGCGCATTGCTTGTATCGAGATACGATTTAAAATTTACTTCCGCCTCGAAAAGTTACGAGCGTAATTTCAATCTTGCCGACGCTGCCGGAGATATTTTGTTCGTTTATGCGGAACGGCAATTATCTGAGCAAAAAACCGACTTTGTAGATCCAAAGAATCCGCCGGAACCGTATATTGCCAAATGTCACTGCAGCGATTCAAGTGAGTGTAAGAATAATGCAAATAATTGCGATCCTCGCACATTGGATAAGCGACTGGGAAATTTTTATTCGCGAGCGCAACTTTTGGATTATACTACACAACTTCAGCCGGGAGACGAGCCCGGCGTAGGTTATGAGTTTTGGAAGGGCTTAGGCGAAGCGACCCCACCCGATAAGGCTGCTCCGACTACAAGCAACAACACGGCCACTGCAACTGTGGAATTAGCTCTAAAGAAAAAGACATTCGGGAATTAGCGCCGTATCAAAGGGTGAATACAAATTTCCAACAGTGAACCGCAGCAATACACCGGATTCTCTGCAACAATATTGAATGCTGCCAGCCGCTCTGTAGCATCACAAAGTAGATTGATCCTACAGAGCGAACATATAAATCCGTTGTGATTTTGTTCATTTGGCACGCCCGGCACAGGGCTCGAACCTGCGACCTACGGGTTCGGCGTCGGCGCTTTACTGGTATCACGATATGACTTGAAATTTACTTCCGCCGTGAAAAGTTATGAACGCAATTTCAATTTTGCCGATGCCGCAGGGGATATATTTTTTGTTTATGCGCAGCAGCAGGTGAATGAACAAGAACTTGCAGAGGGATTTATAGATCCCGCTAATCCGCCGGCCCCATTCACAGCCAAGTGCCACTGTAGTGACTCGACTAAGTGTGATTCTGATCCGAATTCAGATCTTTGTGGTCGCACGTTGGACAAACGATTGGGTAATTTTTATGCTCGTGCGCAGCTTATGGGATATTCCACCGATCCGGAACCCGGATGGGAACCAGGCGCCGTAACTGCATTCTATTGGAAGGGACTCGGCCAGACCACCCCTCCAGATGTGCCCAGCCCTAAGACTAGTCCAAACACAGTCACTGCAACTGTAGAGTTGGCGGTGAAAAAACTTGAACCGAATTAGTGGGGTAAATTGGCGGGGTAAGAGGTAAGAGGTTCGCTGCGGAATGATTCTGTAGTTACTGCGATTGTTGGACATTCGTTTTCCAAGTGCGCCTCAGGTCATGAAATTTGGGAACTGATTCGACTACTCTATTGACAATGACAAGTTTATTTCGTGTTTACGGGCTCCTATAGTGGATTCTCAAATTCCCCCAGTGTCAGATCACAATCATTTAAGATTTTATTTAGGAGTCCGGGTCCAATATCTTCTCCTGCATGAACAGGAATCACGGTTATACGTCCGTCGACATGTCGCAGAAAGTGGCGCCTGTTCTCTGATCAAGGCGCCGAAGACTTTTCGCTTCTCAAGTGGCCCCTCCATCCAGATGTTCCTCTGTATTGTCCAATTCCGCGCATCCGAGGTTCAATTTCATTGTGTCTACAGGTCGGAAAAGATCGTCACCCGATACGCGGATATATCAATTCTGAACTCAGCTAACGGAAGCGTGACCTACGACCATGCGGTCCAACTTAATTAGACCGTGATCATGGGGTTTTGAATATTGCGAATAATCGGAATATTTGATATCCTAACCAACTAAAAGATGCCGTGAGTAGCCGACCGACGCAAGCGTTAAATTAAAAGTTCAACCATTTTGTGCGAAAAAGTTGACTTCCAGCTTGTCTATGGGTAAGCATGTAACCATAAAGGTATGAAGCCGAAGTTCATCATTATGGTCATGTCGCGCAAAAAGTTTGACATGCGAGTACTATCAATACCGAGTCGTCTAATCTGATTGTGCTTAGTAGCTCGGATTTGGTGTGGCTTTATGAAATGTAGTCTTATGAAACCGGTCCAAGAGGTATTTTGGCTTAGCCTAGAGCCATTTAATCCATAAGTTTGGGAGCTAATCCCCTGGAGAAAAGGATATCCAATGCCTACTTCTGAAATTTTGCAGGACAAGCTGATCCTGGCTGTGGATGATGAAGAAGATGTTCTTGATATCATTGAAGAAGAACTGTCAGAATCCGCAAACATAACTTTGCATACAGCCACGAGTTTTGAAAAGGCGCAGCAATACTTAGTATCCTACACCTATGATCTCGTCATTTTGGACATCATGGGCGTTAGAGGATTTGAACTTCTGCAAATCGCCAATAACGCCGGGTTTCCGGTTGTGATGCTAACAGCTCACGCGTTTACTCCGGAAGCTTTGAAAAAATCTATTGAATTAGGCGCGAGAGCTTACCTGCCAAAGGAAAAACTTGGCTCTTTGGTTCCTTTTTTGGAAGACGTTCTCAAGTTGAACTACACGTCGGCATGGAAAAAAGCTTTGGACCATGTCGGCACGATGTTTAATAAAAAGTTTGGCTCGGATTGGCGAAAATCTCAACAGGACTTCTGGAGCGACTTCGAAAAGAAGCTTTCAATTGATGAAGGCGCCATTCTTAAATGACCGATTGCCGGTGAACCTCCATTTCGATCTACATTGAGTCCTATGGTTTCTCGGAAACCGGAGGGATCAGTTTGGCTTCGAGTTTACACCTTTAAGCGGCATCAAAGTTATGCCCTGGTTTTAAGTACGCATTGGTGGGCAAGTTAATTCCGATCAACTGGATATCGTAAAGGCTAAATTATTAGACTTCTTATTGACGATATAATTAACGTCACGGCGCTAATTACACCGTTTCCGAAAAGATGATCAATGGCGACTAAGTTTCAGGAGTTAATCGGTGATCCGAGTATGTTTTAAATGCCTTAATCCGTAAATCCATGTGAGTCTAAAACTGATCTGAGAATTACCAGGACGTTCATGTTTGACTTGGTCCACATCTTAGACGTATCAGATACTGTCGCAAAGAAATAGCATTAGGAGAGACTTATGTCCGACGTAGTAATAGTATCGGCCTGCCGCACCGCAATTGGGGCTTTCGGGGGAACTTTGCGGGATGTGCATGCCGCCAAAATTGCAAGTGTTCCCATGAAGGCGGCGATTGAAAGATCAGGAATTTCTCCGGAAATTATAGACGATGTGCGTTTCGGCTGTTGTCTCAACCCCACCGACGCTATGAACGTAACAAGAATTGGAGCGTTGATGGCGGGAATTCCGGATTCGGTTCCTGCCGCTACCATTAATCGTGTTTGCATTTCCGGCATGGAGGCGACTTTATCCGGCGCTGCAATGATTAAGGCCGGTATTGCGGACGTCATCCTTGCCGGTGGCGTGGAACACATGTCAGGAGTTCCCTACACGGCGGAACGCGCAAGATGGGGAATGCGAATGGGCAACGACGTGTTGACCGACGCATTGATCACGGGCCTTCACTGTGGTTCTCACATACTCCCCTACCCTCAGGATGGCCCGGTCGAGGCTTTTCGCGGCCTGCCCTATATTATGGGACATACTGCGGAATTTGTGGCGCACAAACTGGGAATCAGCCGCAAAGAACAGGATGAAATTGCCCTTAGGAGTCATAATAATGTGGAACGCGCCACGAACGACGGGTCTTTCAAGGACGAAATCGTCCCAATTATGGTTCCACAGCGTAAAGGCGCCCCCAAATCCTTTGAAAAGGATGAACATTTCCGTCCCGGTCTCACAATGGAAGCCCTGGAAAGATTATCTCCTGCTTTTATTCCGAAAGTTGGAACCGTTACTGCCGGTAACGCAAGCGGAATCAACGATGGAGCCGCAGCCCTTATATTGATGTCGGAAACAAAAGCTCGGGAACTAGGTCTGAAACCAATAGCGAAAATTAAAGCTCAAGGAATGGGCGCCTGTGATCCCACGATCATGGGTTTAAGTCCCATCCCTGCGGTCAATGACCTATTTAAGAGATCCGCTTTGACACTTAAAGATTTTGAACTAATTGAATTGAATGAGGCTTTTGCAGCACAGTACCTGGGCTGTGAGAAAGAGCTTGGTTTGAACCGAGACATCACGAATATCAATGGTTCAGGAATTGGATTAGGTCACCCCGTCGGTTGTACCGGCGCCCGTTTAATGGTTTCGCTTATACATGTTCTCAAAAAGCGGAACAAAACTCTCGGATTGGCAACCTTATGTGGTGGAGGGGGCGTTTCGATGGCTTGCGCTATTGAATTAATCTAAACGCCAAGAGATAAACCGTGCCCGGCAAAACTGTTAAAAAAATTAGCGCTAAAAGCATCATGCTGGATCTAAAAGAGGGTATGTCGGATTCTGAGTTGACAAAGAAATACGGCATATCCTTTCAAGGTCTTCAGGATCTCTTTCAAAAGTTGATCGCGGCCGGTTTGGCCACACAGGCTTACTTCGATAAAAGGTCGCTCAAACAGCTTGGAGACCGGAAAGAAGAAGCCCCTAAAACTTGCCCTTATTGCGGATATGCCTCTAATCAAGAATCCAAGGAATGCCCCAGATGCAAACAGGATGTCACGGAATGGCTCGATACCATTGAATTAACCAAAATACTTACCGGATCATTCGATTGATTATCGGGAGCTGAGGCGCCCGAGCCATCATTTGCAAATTGCCTCACGCGTCACCTGTAAATATTCCACAGATGCACAGCCAATCTAAGCGCAACGAACGTCACCAAAATAGCGGCAATTACGCCGACTAACCAGTGCAAGTACCCACCGAAATTCTTAATTCTGATTAATACCTCTTGCAACGTAATTTTGGTAGGCTTGGAAATGAGGAGCGTGTGCGCCAAAAGATATATGGCGATTCCTATTGTCGCGAGTACAATGTATTTCATTGAATAATATCCGCCGGCGCCGTCAGGTGGATTTCTATTTCATTGTCTAAGTAAAGTTGGAGTCTATCTAGAACGTAATAAATCGCTTGGATTTTGAGCTACCAGACAGCTCCAAAGTGACGGTAAATGTCTACAGCTTATATCACAAAAATCTGAACTCCCTGGATAGAAAATGGAACTACAATTCTCCAAAATGCATGGGACTCTCAATGATTTTATCGTATTCGATAACACAAGGGGAGTTGTGAATCTGTCGCCTGACCAGGTATCTTTCCTCTGCAATAGAAGAGCGGGCATTGGTGGTGATGGCGTTATAGGGATCAAATCTTCAGATGCGGCAGATTTTTTCATGGATTACATGAATTCTGACGGATCGTTTGCCGAAATGTGCGGCAATGGAATCAGATGCCTGGCAAAATACGTTTTTGATAACGGTCTGACAACCAAAACCTCAGTGGCCATTGAAACGAGAGCCGGAGTAAAGGTTGTGGAAATATGTCCGGATTCAGACGGCAGGATGATCAAGGCGCGGGTAAATATGGGCATTCCCATTTTTGAGCTGAAACGCATACCGGCAAATGTCGGATCTAATGAAGCGCCTTTGTTGGACCAAACGATCAAAGCGCTTGACAGACAGTTTGTGGCTGCTCTTGTTTCAATGGGCAACCCCCACTGTGTGATTTTATTGGATGAAGATGTTGAAGATTTACCCACAAAGTATGGTCCAATTATAGAAAATCACGATCTTTTCCCGGAAAAGACTAACGTCGAGTTCATTAAGGCCGTGACCCGAAACAACATCATCATGCGAGTATGGGAACGCGGCAGCGGCGAAACCTTTTCATGTGGGACCGGGGCCTGCGCGTCGGCTGTCGCCGCGGTATTGAAAGGGGCTGTGGAATCGCCGGTCGAAGTTGATTTGCTGGGTGGCTCTTTGACTATTGATTGGAACGGTTTAGATACTCCAGTGTACATGACCGGTCCCGCCGTTACAGTATTTTCAGGTTCAATTACCTTGTAACATCTGGAATTTCCGCTCTTGACATACGGCCCGGTTTGAAATAATACTCGCAACAGTTCGGATTTGTATGACCATTGGCATTTGCCTGAGCATCAACTTCCAAATGAATACGTGTTGACAAGCGAAGCGCTCCCACTCTTGTCATGGTGTATGATATAGATGTATTTCTCTGATAACCTGTGAGCGTGTACTATGAAATTACTTGAAAGAAACTCAGGATTCACAATTCTGGAGATGATTTCTGCTATTGCAATTGTGGCCATACTTTCTGTAATATATCTATTCTTGATCGATTCCTATAGTGAACGTCGCATGAGCGAACAAGCGGCAAAGGTCTTGATGCTGGCCGCCAAAGCTCAGGAAGACTTTTTTGCAAAAGAGCATCATTATTTTGACACGGAACTTACGGGCAATGGCGGCGAGATGTACCTCGTCACTCCCGACGGAGTAAAGACTCAAGTGAGGATTCCGGCAAAGGTTGTAATAAGCCTGAAAACGAAAGGTAAAGATAAGCCGGGTTTCACTGGATCTTCTTTTTACACGGGAAGCAGGGTCATTCATAGATATGATTCGGAAACAGGTAAAATGACCAGCATTTCTCGTGTTCAGGATGGCTCTGGATGAGAAAAAGATTTATGTCGGCTTTTAGACGAAATGAAACCTATGTAGTAGCGTGCGTTATAGGGATTGTATTTTTGGCTGCAATGTTTGTCGTTGGCTTGCTGCTCAAGAAATCCATATCAACACCGCCTTACGAAACGCTAAAGGATTCAGATCTAAAGCGCGTATTTGTCACTAGTTACTTGAGATTTAGAGAAGATGACGGTTCACCCTATTTGAAAGTTGAGCTTCATAACGGATCACTTTGGTGGATAAAAAACTTAGAATTCAATTTCGATGGTTTGTCATATTCACTCCGAGATTCAGAAGCGTTTAAGCCTCTTCATTTTGGAGCGGTTCGGTGTCCGCTTCGTAAGCATCCAACCGTCACTAACCAGATCGAATTCGACATCAAAGTCAGCAAAGCTTCCGGCTATCCGCCCGCCCAAAGCACTGCCGATCTTCGTCCAAGCGCAGTCACAGGTCGTCCCCAGGAACGAACGTCCAACAATTAGCTTGATCAGTCCAGGTATATCGTGTGTGTTGTTTGAAAGATGGATAGGGTTTATACTGGTTACGGATCCTACGTTCTACAATAATAGGTTCGTTATAGCTAAATACTGATTTTGTTTTCTAGATAATTCTAACAATTTGATCCGGGCTATTTCGTACTGAGTCCAGTTCAGACGCAACTTTGTATCGTTAAATGTGGAACTCCAATGCTGTTATGAAGGCGTCCGGTATCGCATACTATCTCGTTTGCTTTCGCCTGTTCC
>JBBSBY010000111.1:0-9241 GCA_038250835.1 Desulfomonilales bacterium
CACCGTCCGGTTCAACTCCGCCTCTTGTAAGACCCTTTGCCCGTGCGGAGGCGAGTAGCACTGAGGAGCCCGGTGCGGGAATACTGCACGCCGGGATCTGTGAGGGGGCGGTCGGGTAACTGGCCATCCTACCTCGATTATGCCACCATGGCGGGAACTCAATGGCATTCCTCGACTATTTCTCTAGGAGTTGCGCAGGCTGCGTTCGATAGAGCTCTGGAATACACGGGATTACGTCAGAGTGGAGGAAAACTCGTCCGACAATGGAGTCTTGCCGCCGGAATTTGGCGGATATGGCAACTCGTCTCGAAATGATGCGCGGAGCGGTATACAGCTATGCGTGGATGATGGAGCAACCCGAAGTGTATGGTCCACCTTTTACAAACGATATGGTGGCCAAGGCAAGTATTGTGAGATCTTATGCTTCCGACGCCTGCGTGTGGATCGTCGGTTACTCTTGACTCTGAAGGCGCCGGCATGTTACTGACTACTCACACTGTGAATAATTCAAATCAGAATATAACTTCCGGAAGATCACGTAACCCCTCAGACTTCCTTGTGCTCGGCGTCTTATATCGTGAGCCCGCCCATGGCTATGATATTTGTCGCGAGCTAAAAAAATATATGGGTGAAATTTGGAGACTTCGAACAAGCCATGTTTACGCTCTCCTGGCCAATTTGCAAAAGGACGGTTTAGTTCGGCATGACCGAGTGGACCAGGAAACTCGTCCGGCTAAGAAGGTTTTCAGTACAACGAACGAAGGGCAAAGTGTTTTTCTCAATTGGTTGCGGACGCCGGTTTCCCACCAGCGAGATATCCGGTTGGAGTTTCTGGCCAAACTTCATTTTACCAGGTTCTATTCGCCCGGAGCGGTGGCCAAACTCATTGAAAATCAATTGGAGGTTTGCCGCACAAGTTTAGAACGCCTGAATACCAAAATTGAGCGCTGTGAAACCGACACTGAGCGCTCCTCATTGGATTTTCGTTTAACAATATTGCAAGCTACCGAGTCTTGGCTGATCAAATTGCAGTCCCAGGACCCGGCTCAATCAGAAGGCGCGTGAGCGCTGGAAAGCCGGTCGACAGGAGCTCCAAATCCACATCCGTATTGAGACTGCTATTTACGAACCTAAGGAGGCGACATGGGTAAGATGATCAGAAACTTATTAGCGATGATTTGCGTTGTTGCGACGTTATTGTGTTTTATGACTGTTGCAGTGTCTCAAACGGCTGAATCCAACGCTGTTGCGGTGTTCGCCGCCGCGTCCACAACCAATGCCATAAATGAAATCGCGAAGCTATTCGAGAGCAAAGGCTTGGGAAAAGTGACGCTGGTGTTGGCGTCATCTTCCACGCTTGCAAAGCAAATTGAAAAGGGGGCGCCCGCCAATGTGTTCATCTCCGCGGACGAGCCTTGGATGAACTATTTAGAAAAGCTCAACCTAATTCAAGCAAGTAGCCGAGTTGATCTGCTGGGCAACAGCCTGGTCTTAATAGCGCCGGTCAATAGTCGGACACAGAAAGTGGATATTAAACCTAAGTTCGATCTCGTTGCTTTGCTCGGAGACGGCAGACTCGCAGTGGGGGATCCTGATCACGTGCCTGCCGGCAAGTACGCCAAAGGCGCTTTACAGAAACTGGACGTCTGGACTGAAATTGAGAGCAAATTGGCCCGCGCCGCTGATGTACGCGGAGCTTTGAAGCTGGTGGAGCATGGAGAAACTCCTTTCGGTATCGTGTATTCGACGGACGCGGCGATAACGACTAAAGTTAAAGTAGTGGGAATGTTTCCATCGAATTCACATTCCAAAATAATCTACCCTGCCGCCTTAGTAACGGGAAAAGTCACGCCCGCGGCAAAAAAATTCCTCGATTTTCTCAAAACTCCCGAGGCCAAGGCCATTTTTGAGAAATACGGGTTCGTAACACTCTAATAATGGATTTACTTTCTCTAACGCCTCTTGAAGCCGAGGCTCTTAAACTAAGCCTATGGGTATCCATATGGGCTGTGGCAGGCAGCCTACCAACCGGAGTCCTAGTAGCCTGGGTGCTGGCACGAAAAAATTTCCCGGGCAAGACTCTTCTGGATGGTCTAATTCACTTGCCTTTGGTATTGCCGCCCGTGGTCATCGGCTACACTCTTTTGGTCCTGTTGGGCCGTAAAGGCGTTCTTGGGGAGTTCCTGTATAACACCTTTGGTATTACATTTGCCTTTAACTGGAAGGGAGCGGCCGTGGCCTCTGCCGTCGTGGCCTTTCCTCTGCTGGTTCGGGCGATTCGTTTGTCCATAGAATCAGTTGACCAAGGATTGGAAGGCGCGGCCCGTACACTGGGCGCAGGCCCGCTGAGGGTTTTCTTTACCATCACAATTCCTCTGGTGATTCCCGGTATTCTGACTGGAGTAATATTGGCTTTTGCTCGAAGCCTAAGTGAATTCGGCGCCACCATCACCTTTGTCTCCAACATACCGGGGGAAACCAGGACCTTACCCCTAGCCCTGTACACTCTAACCCAGGTTCCCGGTGGTGACGCCGGGGCATTCAGATTGTGCGTGATTTCGGTCATCGTGGCAATGGTGGCGTTGATGGCTTCCGACTTCTTGGCCAAGAGGGCTACCGCCAAAATGAAAGGCTGACCAGTGCTTATAATTGATGTTAAAAAGAAGCTGGGCGGCTTTATTGTGGATGTGGCGTTCTCCACCGGGTCGGTTGGGGTAACGGCTTTGTTTGGGAATTCCGGCGCCGGCAAGACTTCGGTTATAAACATGGTCGCAGGACTCATTGCCCCAGATTCGGGCTTGATTGCGGTCAACGGCCACAAGCTTTTTGATTCCAGCCACGCCGTAAACCTGCCCCCTGAAAAGCGCCGGTGCGGATATATATTTCAAGACGGCCGCTTATTTCCCCATCTCACAGTAAAGTCCAATCTGATCTATGGGATGGATTTAGTCCCACAATCTCGTCGCTATGTCAATTTTGATCAAGTGGTGGATCTGCTTGGGATTGGTTATTTGCTTGATCGTAGGCCCACAAAGCTTTCCGGCGGGGAAAAGCAGAGGGTGGCGATTGGGCGCGCGTTATTAACGAGCCCCAGTTTCTTGCTGATGGATGAACCCCTCGCGTCTCTGGACGGCGCTCGAAAACTGGAGCTGTTGCCGTTTATCGCTCGATTGCCCCAGGAGTTTTCAATTCCCATCCTGTATGTCAGCCATTCCCCTGATGAGATTCTGAACCTCGCCGATTCGATAGCGCTGCTCGATTCCGGAAGAGTAGCGGCTCACGGAGCAGTTGAAGACGTGATGAGCCGATTTGATCTACAACAATTCTCGCGAGCTGATGACGCGGGAGTAGTAATTGGGACTGTGGTTGAGAAACATGACAGCGTGGGCGGTCTCACAATTCTCAGATTTTCAACCGGAGTATTGAAGGTTCCTTTGTTTGGCGCCAGGCTGGGAGATCGCGTGCGAGTCCGTATTCGGTCGCGAGACGTGGCCATTGCCCTGGATAAACCATGCAATGTGAGTTTTCAAAATATTTTTCCAGCTACCGTGGAGGAGATTGTCGAAGTGGGGGACTCTATGGTGGATGTACGATTGGGCATCGGCCGGCCTTTGCATTCAAGAATTACTCCGGCAGCGCGAGCCAATCTGAATCTCCAATCAGGTGACCACGTGTTTGCCCTCGTCAAAAGCGTGGCTATTTCTCGCGGATAGACATTTTACTCCCATGGTCGAGCACGCATACTGGCCATCTCGGCAAAGCTCGGAAAGTATAACGACAATAGAAATAACTTGACTACAATCCTGAGAATCAATACGGTTAAATCCTTATGAAGGCGGCGGATAAGCAGCGGACAAATAAATTACTCCAGGGGTCCAATCATTATGGCAGCACAATCAAGTACTTCGGCTGAAGCCGCATTGGGAGTGTTAACGAGGAATTGGGGATGGCTCCTCATCATGGGAATACTGTTTGTTATTCTGGGGCTAATAGGTTTGGGAAGAGTTTTTGTCCTCACCGTCGCCGGCACGCTATTTTTCGGAATACTAATGATAATCGGAGGGTTGGCCCAGTTTCTCGAAGCTTTCAAGCTTGGGGGATGGAAGGGTACCGTTTTCCACGTCGTAATGGCGATTCTGTATGTAGCCGGCGGCATTTTTGTTATTGTGGATCCCACAGCAGCAAAATTAATGCTAACCTGGGTCTTGGGGGTGGTATTCCTAAGTGTGGGTATTATTCGTGTCATCATGGCTCTTCAGATGAGACCAATGGGTAGCTGGCTAATGCCTTTTCTTGGCGGCATAATCTCAATGGTTCTTGGAGGTATTATTCTCGCTCAATGGCCGTTTTCGGGGCTGTACTTTATAGGGCTGTTTATTGCGATAGAATTGATAGTAAATGGTTGGTCTTATATCTTTATTGCGCTTGCTGCCAGGAAAGCAAATAAGAGACTCGCAGCTTAGGCCGGCTCCGGTTTTGGTGGGCTGAGGCGTCAATACAAGTTCTGTCTCCGGCGTTTCCAAACCCATGACACAGGTCAGGCTTTAGTCTGACTTTACCTCTCGTTGCTCTAAGTCTCTACCGACTGGATAATCTGATTCTACACAATTTGGCGTTGCGATGGGAAGATTGTCCAATCACTCCTTTGCTTCAGGGCGGCGCCTCGATTTCTCGGCTCGGAGCATAGGTTTAATTTCTCTAATCCACAGTGGCTGTGATCGGACTTCAAGAGAATATTTGCAAATGATTTTCAGCGACAATTACTTCCGAGCCGATGTAAGTTCTTCTTGCGCTATGGATAACTTTGTTATTTAATGTAAGTGTCCGAAAATTCAATGAAGAGGCGCCAAATGGACTATTCTGATATTCTCATTGAAACACGCAATCAAGTGGGGATTCTCACACTGAACTCGCCGAAGACGGTAAACGCCTTATCTAAAAACATAATCAAAGAAATGATCAGCGCCTTACATGAACTATCCTCAGCCGGTAGCGCAAAGGTAATCATTATAAAAGCAAACGGAAAACACTTTAGTTCCGGACACAACCTGCAGGAGATGACGGGAGGAACCAGTCAAGAATACAACTGGATCTTTACGCAATGCACCGAGTTGATGATTCTCATTCATTCTATTTCGCAAATTGTGATCGCTCAGGTCCACGGTGTTGCAACGGCTGCCGGCTGCCAGCTCGTAGCGACCTGCGATTTAGTGGTTGCCGATCAGACCGCCAAATTTGGAACGCCTGGAGTTAGAATCGGCCTGTTTTGCACCACTCCTATGGTTGCGCTGTCCAGAACGATAGGGCGCAAGAAAGCTTTAGAAATGTTGCTTTCAGGTCGTCTCATTGATGCTGATGAAGCGCTTCAGTGCGGCTTGATTAACCATGTGGTTCCTGAAGCGGAATTAGACGAGCGCACTATGAAACTTGCCGAAACAATAGCGGAAGCCAGTCCGCTCACATTGGCCATTGGTAAGAAAGCTTTTTACAATCAGATTGAATTGGATGAATCAAGAGCTTATGAATATGCCGTAAATGCGATGACATTGAACCTTTTAGCAGAGGACGCTCAGGAAGGAATTTCAGCCTTTCTAGAAAAGCGAAAACCTGAATGGAAAGGTAAATGACCGTGAAACGCAAGAAGCTGCGGTTCACATAATAGTCTCTCTATCGTCCAGGCGCCGAGCATTTCGACAAAGCTCGATTTCGCGGGTAGTGTCGACGGGACCGGACAAACTTAAAACCCGCCGCATTTGCTGTTGGGTTAATGGTATTTGGTTGATGTTGAAACCATGAGCTTCTAATGCGGCTTGAAGGTCTTTTTACCGCATCAGAAGCGAAGCGCAGTAAGAGACTATTCCTCGTCTCTTGCCGCCAATACTTCTTCAATCCCTCCATAAGCTCCTATCATTGCCGGGAAACCAATAATCGTAGCAGTGAGCAACACGGTTTGTATTATCTCTTCTTTTGTTGCGCCCGCTTCCAATGCTCGTCTCGCATGTGACTTAATTCCGCCGCGGGATTCTATTCCTACCGCAGTTCCAAGTTGTATTAAATGCTGTGTTTTTTGATCAATCGGTCCGGCGGCCGAGCATAAATCGCCTACTTTTCTGTACGCGTCGGCAATATCACTATGATTGATGAGAAACTGTTTAAAAATATCAGGTAAATACATTTGAAGTCCCCTCATGAATTTATGGATGCTTACTCTATAGTACACGGACCGCAGAGATCGGCAAGTAATAACTTAGTAGAGGAAAATCTACGCCCATTGACTCACTTTAATGTTAGCACTATCTTATTTAAAATACAGTGCGTTCGAGGCGTCCTACATGCACCAAGACGGTCTAATCGCCAACAATATCGTTACTGCAATTTCAAATATTCTAATCGGTAAAGAGGAGCAAATTAGACAGGTCGTGATTGGCCTCTTAGCCAAAGGTCATGTCCTGATCGAGGATATTCCCGGTGTCGGCAAGACGTTGTTGGCAATTGCGACATCCAGATCCATAGGTGTGCGTTTTCGCAGAATTCAATTCACAAGTGACACTCTGCCGACAGATGTTGTGGGCGTTAACGTATTTGATCCTAAAACTTCGGATTTCTTGTTCAAACCTGGGCCAATCTTTTCAGAAGTGTTGCTTGCCGACGAAATAAATCGAACATCGCCGAGAACGCAGTCCGCTCTCCTTGAGGCGATGGCTGAAGGGAGAGTGTCGGTTGACGGAATTACCTATCCTCTCATTGATCCGTTCTTCGTGCTTGCCACAATGAATCCTGTGGAACGTTTTGGATCTTTTGAATTGCCGGAAAGTCAGTTGGATCGCTTCATGCTGTCAATCAGTTTGGGTTACCCCGAACGAAATCACGAGAAAGAGATTTTAAAGCGAGATATGCAGCACGAATTTGCAGAGCTGCTTAGCCCCGTCGCCGACGTTGCCACGATAAGACGGCTACAGGAGCAAGTCAGACTAGTCAAAGTTGAAAACTCCGTTATGGAGTATTTACTGGATTTGATTGTAGCTACCCGCGAGCATCCTGAAATCAAGCTCGGATTATCCTCCAGAGCCGGGTTACACTTGAAACGGGCAATGCAAGCCCATGCTCTGATGGAAAACCGGATGTATGTTATACCTGAAGATCTTAGACGAGTATTTCTGCCGGTTGCGAATCATAGAATTCTCGTTGGGTCCAGCTCGGTCGAAACCGGAATCCGAGAGCGCAAGAAAGATATTTTAATCAGACTGCTAAATTCCATCAGGGGACCTATGTAGATCTAATGTATACAAACTATGCCGACACTGAGCAAACACGCGTTTTATGACCTACGGTAAACCATCCGCCCTTAATCCATCCAAAATCAAGATTAAACCGACGCACTATGGTTGGGGACTGATATTCTTGTTGGTTTGGATACCGTTTACCGCTCTGGCTACGGCTAATAATTTCTTATTGATCATTTTCATGATGCTTTTAGGTATAGTAATCGTCTCACATTCACTAGCTAAAAAGAATATGGCTTCAGTGAGTATAACCAGAAGTTTTCCTGAAGAAATGTTCGCCGGGATGCCTTTTACCCTGAAGTACTATGTTAAATCATCAAGACCGGTGTGGGGATCATTGACTCTGAAGTTCATAGAAAATGATCCGGTGGAGCCCGTGGCGAAAAGCGCTTCCATCGGGCATGCGCCGGTTGATAGAACAATTACGGCATTACAAACCGTTACTATCGCAACGAGAGGTCTGAAGCGCATCAAGGGAGGTGTGCTGGAATCGGCATTTCCATTTGGAATGGCGGTTTATGCGAAAATGTGCGGAGCGGAGAGCGATTTCTTGGTGTATCCCCACATACACTCAGTGGATGCGGAAATACCACCTTGGGTCGGAGGATTGGGAGACGGCAGGGAGAAAGTGTCCCCTGCGGGGACTATCCCCTTTACCTTTAAAGAATATGTGCCTGGAGACGCATACAAGAACATTGATTGGAAAAAGAGCGCTCAAACTGGCGCTTTAATTTCACGCGTTCCGGCTATTGAAGAATCCAAGCAGATTACGATCATCTTGCCGGCAAATGCGTCAGAACAGGCAATATCAATGGCGGCGTCTCTGATCGTCCATTTCGAGAAGTTAAGAATTACTATCACTTTTGCGGCGCCGGGCATTGAGCTTGGACCGGGATCAGGTAAAGATTTTAGCCGAATCGTACTGGAGAGATTGGCCTTGTGGGACGGGCACACTCAATCAGAGCTCTACAGAAGTTACACCAACGGCTCCATGGTGCAAATTGACGAATCCGGATTTACAAAATGGATTGAGTAATTACTTTCAGAAAAGAGTCCCGTATTTTGTTGATTGCGAGTATCTATGGTCTTTCCTACATTGCTTTGACTCATTACCATATTTACATATTCAGGAGCCGGTAAAAACAATTCGGGCCGTGAAATATATTGCCCGACATTAGTTGCCGGCCGTTTCCCTCAAACACAGGATTAACATTGCAAACTGTTCATTCAACTCAAGCAGGTTCCCTTGCCATATCTAAAGTTTCGATATTGCCGGGGCGGGGTCGCGCGTTCAAATTTTTTTTGTTTTCCATGCTAGGCATTTCCATTGGCGCTGCCACAATTGAAAATGGTTTGAGTTTATTTACCTTATTGTCTCTACCTTTACTCTACATGGCGATCTTCAGATCTGATTACTCAAAGCCATTCCTGTGGTCGGAAACTGTAGGAACAGTTATTTTTTTTATTTATCTGCCCGGCTTTGTGCTATTCAGTCAATTATTCGCTTTGTCTTTCTCCTTGCCTGTATTTCTGGTTTATTTCACCTTTGGATTACTAATAGTTCGGGCACTATCGCCGTTTACCGATCGAAATATCTGGCAGATTATCTTTCTGAGCGTTGGATTGATTCTTATCAACTGCATACTTACAAACCATTTGATTTTCGGCTTGGTTCTTCCTTTATACCTATTTGCGCTTTTGGGGACTTTATTGTTGTTCCACTTGGCCGGCAATGAAGCTCCTTTAGAAGATTTTACCCTGGCCAAAACTCAATCCGCATTTTGGAATAGTTGGTACGGCATTCTGGCCAAATACACTCTTTTTATCTTTGGGTTCACAGTTATTCTGTTTGTATTTTTTCCTCGACCTTTCTTGGTAATTCCCGGTCTACGCGCTGCAATGTCTGCGGCTGCCGGCTTTGCTCAACTGGACCAAAACATTTCTTATACAGATATGGC
>JBBSBY010000112.1:0-9203 GCA_038250835.1 Desulfomonilales bacterium
ACTTTTACCACCATTGTGACAACCCTACGAAAAAGAGGACTCGATCCCGCAGTGCAGATCAAAATCACTCTTGATGCTTTGGCTGCAGACCCCCATCAAGATCCATTCCCCCTACTATTTTCCAGAGCAGGGCCTGAACAATCGTGTCCACTCCCGGAAATCTAACTCTAAAACAAAACACTCATGCCACCCCATTCGCCGGTCACCTCACGCTCCCGCGAATAACTGAGGGCTTACGACGTACGTTTTAGAGGCGGTTCCACTGTAAAACTTGACAAAGAGTCAGTCAATTCGTAGCCTCATATACTTCAGGAGTTTTGGGGAGGATGGGCTGGAAGTATAAGTATTTTACTCCGCGCGGATTCCCAAATCCGGCCTTTCTTGATCAGCGTGGTATTTTGTTTTGTTCCAACGGCGCTCGCAATGGTGCTAAACACACGTACACAACGCTTATCAAAACATTCCTCCTAAAGGACTATGAATCGCATCGGTAATTCTTAACTACATTAGAAAGGTTCGGGATCAATGTCTGAAATGTGGAAAGTCGTCAAAGAGCAGCTACAATCAGGCCATGATTTGGTGATAGCTACAATATTGTCGTCAAAAGGATCTGCTCCCAGGGAAATGGGAACCAAATTCCTGGTCTTGGCTGACGGGAGATCGGTGGGTACAATCGGCGGCGGGCTTTTTGAAGCTCAGGTTATAAACATTGCGGTAAACGCCTTAACAGAGCGTAAATCGAGAATCGCCTCATTTGAATTCACCGGTACGGACAGTAACGCGGATAAGATGATCTGTGGTGGTCAGGTTGAAGTGCTGATTGAATTTGTGGCGGCGGCAGACAATGACCTAAAGTTACTGTTTACCCAAGTTCATGAATTGATCGGCAAAGAAGTGCCCATGGTTCTGTTGACCGAGCTCGATTTCGATCACGATAATTCGACGGCCAATCCCCTGCGACATACCCTGGTCTTTGATATGGAGAATGTGGTCGGCGGATTTACAGGTGATCGGGAGGCTATTAGTTGTCTCGGGGACTTAAAGCGTCTTAAAACATCCCAACAGTTGGAATTCAAAAACGTCCCGCCCGTTTTGGTTGAGCCGATAAAATCCGGCAGTTCCGTATTTATCTTTGGAGCCGGTCACGTCGGAGTTGCAGTGGCGCATCTTGCCGCTTATACGCACTTTAGAGTTGTAATTTTGGATGACCGATCTGAATTTGCCGCGCAGGAACGAGTGCCGGAAGCGGACCGCGTCATGGTAATTAAATCTCTGAAAGACGCTTTCTCAGAGTTGAATGTGGACTCGGAGAGCTATATCGTAATAGTAACTCGTGGGCATGCGCATGATAAAGACGTCCTAGCGGAAGCTTTACGAACTCCTGCCGTGTACATTGGAATGATTGGGTCACGTAGGAAAATAGCCCTGATCTACCAAGGATTAAAGATGGAGGGGTACACTGAGGAAGACTTCAAACGAGTTCATGCGCCCATAGGATTAGACATAGGCGGTGAGACCCCTCAGGAGATAGCGATTGCAATTGTCGCCGAGATGATTGCCCTTAGACATGACGGCAATTCAAAGGAGAAACAGACGCATGCGTGCCCGGCTTAGGTCAGGAGAAACATTGCGTGTTATTAGGATAAATAATGTTAAACGGAAAGAAAATCATAGTGGTCTTACCTGCTTACAATGCGGAGCCTACACTTGAAAACACGGTTTCTGAAGTGGACAGAAAGGTAGTGGATGAAATACTGCTTGTGGATGATTTTAGTAAAGACGCAACAGTTAGCCTAGCCAAGAAGCTGGGAATAAAGTCGTTCTCGCACGATCAAAACTACGGTTATGGGCGGAACCAAAAAACTTGTTATTCGGAAGCGTTAAAATCCCAGGCGGATGTGATTGTTATGCTACACCCCGATTATCAATACAGCCCAAAACTCGTGCCCGCCATGGCTGCCATGATTGCATCCGAAGAGTACGACGTAGTGCTTGGTTCCCGTATTATTGGGGGCCAAACCAGGCAAGGTGGAATGCCGATCTATAAATATATTTCAAATCGAATACTCACTTTGGTGGAAAATTGGCTCCTCGGATCTAAATTATCGGAATTCCATTCCGGGTACCGGGCTTTTTCAAGACAGGTTCTTGAAGAGTTACCATTAGTTGAGAACTCCGACGATTTCGTGTTTGATAATGAAATGTTGGCGCAGGCGATCTATTTTAACTTTCGTGTTGGGGAGATCTCCTGTCCCACAAGGTATTTTCCGGAAGCTTCCTCAATTAATTTCCAAAGATCTGTCGTTTATGGGTTTGGGGTGCTGTGGACTGCCGTGAGATTCAGATTGCAGAAATGGGGAATAGCTTCTTATCCGATTTTTGGTCCCAAGAAGAAAGCGCTCAAGACTGAATACTATTCCGAAGTCAAATGATTCTAGTCATCACGTTTTTGTTTCGATGATCGTTTCTCGGCCAAAGCGCGTCTACGCTGTATAATCCATTCTTTCACGGTCTTTTCAAAACCGCGTTCAGTTGGTGTGTAGAATACTTTACCTTTCAGCATTTCCGGTAAATGTTCCTGATCTACAATAGCATCCTCGAAGTCGTGCGCGTATTTGTAGTCTTTTCCGTATCCTACATTCTTCATAAATTTTGTAGGAGCGTTTCTCAAGTGAATTGGGACTCCGGGGTGACCGCTTTTTGCAATTTCTTGTTTTACGGCAATGTAAGCCCCTTCAAGAGAATTCGATTTAGGCGCGGCCGCCAAAAAAACCACCACCTGAGCTAAAGCCAAAGCGCATTCGGGCATCCCGATGAAACGACAGGCTTGATAAGCGGCAACGGCTTGCTCCAGCGCTCTAGGGGAGGCTAGCCCCACATCCTCACTCGCAAACCTCACCAATCTCCGGGCCACATAAAGTGGGTCTTCTCCTCCCTCTAGCATTCGGCCCATCCAATATAGCCCCGCGTCAGGGTCACCGTCTCTTAGAGATTTGTGCAGAGCGCTGATGAGATTATAGTGTTCTTCTCCTGATTTGTCGTAGAGCAGGTTGCGCTTTTGAACGGTTTCCTGGATTAACTCAACGGAGATGGCTCCTCCGCGATTTTTTCTAGCTTCAGCCATGGCCGGCTCCAAAATGTTCAAAGCTGATCTTGCGTCACCTCCGGATAGATTTGATATCAATTTAATCGCCTGTTCATCGGCTAACAATGATTCGGCTCCAAGGCCTTTTTCCCTGGCTACCGCGCGTAAAACGATAGTCTGAATATCTTCAATCGATAACGGTTCGAGTATAAAAACCCGCAGGCGAGACAGTAGCGCCGAATTAACTCCAAAACTAGGATTCTCAGTGGTGGCGCCTATGAGAATGATTGTTCCGTTTTCCACATGCGGCAGTAAGTAGTCTTGTTGCGATCGATTAAACCTATGAATTTCATCCAAGAACAAAATTGTGCGCGTGCCGGAGAATTTGAGATCTTCCGCAGCTCTGGCCGCCAGTTCGCGTATTTCTTTGACCCCAACTGTTACCGTAGAATATGGCACAAAACGTGACCTGGATATGCGAGCGATGATTCCGGCAAGAGTGGTTTTGCCTGAACCCGGCGGACCCCAGAACAACATTGAGAAAACCCTATCTTCCTCGATTGCTCGTCTTAGCACCTTACCCGGCGCAAGTATTGCTTCCTGACCTAAAAACTCGTCCAGAGTCGCGGGACGCATGATTTCGGCTAAAGGTTTTTGTTTAGATGTGGTTGTGTCAAAAAGATCCATTGGTGTGCGCCTCTTGTATTTGCCGCTGTGATTTTAATCTTTAAGGTTGATGCTCTAACCCATCACAAGAAGAAGGATGCCTTGCTTGGCTAAAGAATCCTGACATAAATAATTGAGGCATGAGTAAAGGTCTTCTTAGTTGAAGGGTAGCTCGCGACCCAATGAAACCCCTTGATTTATAAAATAAGCCTCTGAGAATGGTGGAACTTAATTCAGATTCCCGATTTAAGCACATTTTACAAACGATGGTAATATGGTAGCAATAGAACTAATCGTTTTCATCAGAATCCTCATGTCTTAGTTCCCACGTGCGATAGAACGAGGAAATTTTAGGACGATGCGCTGAATTGAGGAGGACAGTGGTCAAACGTGAGACCTAAATCCGTTTTCAACTAAGCTGCGGAGTAATTTTTCAGAAATGAAAACCGCCTACCAAGCCGCGCCAGTGTTTTATGGAGGCTATTTGTCTGGATTTTGATTGCGTACCATGGTACTTATCCCAGATTCGGATAATAAACGAGGAATGTATGCGACGCATAGGACTGGTTTTGAAGCAAGGTGATCCGCACGCGCTGGCTCTTTGTGACGGAATCGTTGCATTCTTAAAAGAGTTGGAAAAAGAAATTCTTGTGGAAGAATCGCTGCACGAGACTGCAATCCCGTGGGGCGCCGTAGTTTCTGATCATATTGCGGATGATTCGGATCTGCTGGTGGTGGTTGGCGGTGACGGCACTATACTGAGAGCGGCTAGTCTACTAAACGATAAGTCCATACCGGTGCTCGGTGTGAATTTGGGTAGGGTGGGTTTCATGGCTGAAATCTC
The DNA here is from genome assembly GCA_038250835.1 of Desulfomonilales bacterium. Lineage (GTDB taxonomy): Bacteria > Desulfobacterota > Desulfomonilia > Desulfomonilales > Desulfomonilaceae > JBBSBY01. The sequence goes on from JBBSBY010000112.1 coordinate 4,596, forward strand.
GCCCGACGAAGCAATTCCGGCTCTTAAACTGGCGCTCGAAAAAAAAGCCGATTATGTCAGCAGAATGATGCTGCAAATCACGTTACCCAACGGCAAAAAGGCCAAAGTGCTCAATGAAGCCGTTATCCATTGGGGTGGGATTGCGCGACTAATAGACCTCGATATAAAAATTGGAGATTCGAGAGCAATTGAAGTGAGAGCCGACGGTTTAATCGTTTCCACTCCCATTGGTTCAAGCGCTTACTCGTATGCGGCTAGTGGGCCGCTAATGCACCCGGAAATAGAGGGCGTTCTGCTCACACCAATATGTCCATATGCGGGGTTGAAAAGGCCGCTGGTCATTCCAACATCGCTAAGGACGGAAATCGTCTTAAAGAAAGGCGAAGATCTTACGTTAACTTTAGATGGCCACACCAGGATCGGTATGTCGCCGGGGCAGTCCATACGTGTTAGCAAGGCGCCTTTTCCATTTGTAATGGCGCAGTCCCATGGTCGTGATTATTTCGAGGTTCTAAAGCAAAAGCTGAAGCTTCTTTAGTAACCAAATCAAAAGCTTATTATTTTACCTTTAAATTTCTAGTGTAAACTTGTATAATCGCTCTCCTGGAAGCGCATGTACGTAAGTTTGGATCATTCTTGTCATGCTGGTTACCCTCATTGTCTCAAATCTTGCCATTATTGATAGAGTGGAAGTTGATTTCCAGGAGGGATTCAATGTTCTTACCGGTGAGACCGGGGCCGGTAAATCCATTTTAATAGAAGCTTTGAACCTCCTCATGGGTGGTCGAGCATCCGCTGATCTGCTAAGAAGCGGCGAAGAAGAGGCCTTTGTGCAAGGCTGTTTTGAATTGCCGGCTTCATTTGGCGCAGTTGAAGAACTCGATGATATCGCTCCGCATGATGAAGAAATTATCTTGACCAGGCGAATCAACAGAAACGGAAGATCTAAATGCCTCCTAAACGGCAAAGCCGTCACGCTGGGGTCTCTGCAACTGCTCGGTAAGCGTCTTGTCACCATATTTGGACAGCATGAGCAAAGAATCCTGTTGGATACGGAAGAACATATAGAGATACTTGACGGCTATGGTGAACTGAAAAGTCTCAGGAATCGGGTAGTCGAAGCATATGGAGACTGGAAGAGAGTCGAAAAAGACGTTTTGGCCGGCGAAAACAAACTGTTGGAACTCCAGGAGCAGAGGCTGGAAAACAAGTCCACAATCGAGGAACTCACCAAAGCTTCTCTCGTTGAGAACGAAGAAGACGATTTGGTGACGGAACGAGACATTTTACGCAAAGCCGTTCAGATTCGGGAAAAAGCCTTTACGGCTTATGGTCGACTATATTCCAAATCCGGCAGTTTGATGGAAGGACTGGCGGATGTCCGTAAAATTGTTGATTACATAGCTTCAGTAAATCCGAAATGCAAAACGATGAAAGAAAGCTTAGAGGAATCTCTGTATAGATTGGAAGATGTGGTATGTGAACTCAGGGACATAAGTGAGAACTTTCATGCGGATCCTCAAAGATTGGACGTTATAGAAGAACGCTTGGCGTTGATACGTAAATTGAAGAAGAAATACGGGCTGGATGTTCCGGGATTGTTAACATATTTATCAGAATTGAATGATGACGAAGGCGCTGCAATAGACGCTAAAGCCGTACTCAATAATCTGAAATTGAAGACGCGAGAAGCTTGGGAGGCATACTTAAAAGCCGCCGAGGAGTTATCGCTGTTGCGAAGAAGCACTGCAGATAAACTTGAAACAGCGATGAAGAATGAGTTGAACGATCTTGCCATGCCGAATGCAAAGTTTATTGTGGATCTCAAATCGTCGCTCTATAGGCCGTCGGCCTACGGTTTGGATTCCGTGGAATTTCTGCTGGCTTCAAATGCCGGCGAGGAAGCCAAACCCCTGGCTAAGATAGCTTCAGGCGGCGAACTGTCGCGCATTATGCTTGCTCTTAAAGCTTTGCAAATTGATAATAATTCCGGTGAAACGGTCATTTTTGATGAAGTGGATTCCGGGATAGGAGGTCATACTGCGTATGCCGTGGGATCTCGCCTGGCGAGAGTCGCCCGGGGCAGCCAGGTGCTCTGTATAACGCATCTGCATCAAGTGGCCGCTCTGGCAAATCACCATTTAGCTGTGAGAAAAAAGGTGCAAAAAGGTCGGACGATCATTGAGGTCATTAACATGGATTGCGACCAAAGAATCGAAGAATTGATTCGTATGTTGGGCGCGGCTCCGGAATCCAAATCAGCCCGGGAACATGTACTCAAGTTAATGGAAACCTCTCAAAGCGCACTGGAGGCTCGGTGATAAGGAAAGCTCGCCTTGCGGACGTAAAAGCCATATACCGTTTAATATCGGAACAGGCGCAATCTGGTCATATTCTTGCTCGCGCTATTACGGAGTTGTACTCGCAGATACGTGACTACACGGTTTTTGAAGATCAAGACACAGGCGAAATCTTCGGCTGTGGAGCCTTGCAACCCGTCTGGGAGGATTTGGCCGAAATTCGCTCTCTGGCGGTATCCTCAGATAAACAAAAAAACGGTATTGGTTCAAGCCTCATTGCGGCTTTACTAACTGAAGCGGAGACCATGGGAATAGCTCGAGTTTTTGTCCTTACCTATCGACAAAGTCTATTCGAGAGACAAGGCTTTGGTGTGATGGACAAAAATCTATTGCCGCACAAAATATGGGCCGATTGTATAAAGTGCGCAAAATTTCCGGATTGTGACGAAATCGCTATGGCGGTTAAGCTTTAAAAATGTTCAATTCTCTTCCTGGATCGGATCCTCGAATGTATGTAAAATCCGCACAGTGTCTGGCTCTTGCCTTCTCATTACTCCTAATTTGCGGTTGCGGCGCCGTCAATTTAGGGAAATGGAAAGGAATTGAAAGGACCTCTCCGGATGAACATTTTTATCTGGTAAAAGAAGCGTTTTTGTCCCCGGGTACGGCTTTTGGCCCCAAAGACAATTTTGATCACAATCTCAATGAATCTGTTAATCTAATATTTACACCTTCAAACGAGAAGAACAAGTACGTGGCTGAGTCGATTTGGTACGATCCCTCCGGCCAGGAATTCAAAGCTATACGGCGCACTTACGATCTCCAGGAAGAAGGCAAAAAAGACGTGGATAGGCCCAAAAAAGGAGCAATGCGCGTGCACACAATGCCTACCAAGGAACTCTCCGATCACAAACCGGGTATGTGGCGGGTTAATCTTTACATCGACAATACTCTAGTACGAAAACTTACATTTTTCGTGAGGTGATGCGCTATAATGTTTAGGCGTAATGTACAGACGTATTGCCTGAAGCATGTGCTCAATCTATATAGATTCTTACGGCAAAGATGTTCTATAGCAGTTCTCTAAAGTTCTGTCGGAATAGCGCAAGTTTAGCATTTTCATATTGTCGTTCAATTAGCCAATTTAGAGCTTGAGTTAATCTGTCAATGAGTTGATCTTTTGTCTTTGCATAAAAGTCTGAAAACCACTCGGCTTTCATTATAAGCCACAGTCGTTCAATGGGGTTTAGATCCGGGGAATACGGGGGCAAGAATATCGGTTCAAAGTTTCCCCAATCTATTGATTTGCTTTTGTGCCAAGAGGCATTGTCCAAAATAAGTAAGTTCCGGGGACGCTCTAACAAAAGATCTTTGTTGGCATGATTAAGAAAAGTCTGAAAAACCTGCGTATCTGAATGGCTGAATTCGAGAGCATAAAATTCCCCGGTCCTCGGCAAAACCATTCCAGTAACATTCATTCTGATGTGGGCCCCACTGTAGGGCTGACGTATCTTTTCTCCTTTCATGGCAAAACGTCTTCTAGGACGGGGATCTCCTTCTATGCCGCTCTCATCAAGAAACCAAATATCTATATTATGTTCCTTCAACCAATTTTTAAGTCGTTGAATATAAGCTTTTCTTTTTTCTTCATCTTGGCCTTCCGGCCAAGAACGAGGAACTTTTAATCGAAATCCTTCATCATGAATCCACCTCATCAAGGTGCTGTAACCTGCTTCCAACTTACAATTATTAGTTAAATATCCATGGATTTTTCGTCCCGTCCAATGAGTTTCATTAGCTTTTTGCGGATCTGAAATCAGCTCTCGATATTGCTCAACCTGTTCGTCGCTAATTTTGGAAGGACGCCCGGAGCGAGGACCTTCCGTAAGTCCGTCGATACCCCGTTCGTTAAAGCGCCTTACCCATCTGGTGACGGAATCCTCATTAACGGCAAATAATTCAGCAACTTGTTGATGAGTCAAGCCCATCACCAATGCTTTCATTGCCATCAAACGACTGTATGTCCTTTGAATAGGAGCTGCTTTGGCTGCCACTTCCAACTCCTTTAGACTACAGTTTTCCTTATTGGGTATGTTGTGTTCTCGTGACATACCTCCGTAAAGCATATTTTAACTGAAATGTCGCGTTCTTTTTCGCGATTACTTTCGAGAACTGCTATAGTGCTAAAGATGCGCCGACCAATCGGCAAACAGAGATTAATTCGCAAGCAAAAGAAAAAGAGGGAGCGGTACGCCCCCTCCAACTCAATTTAAATTGCGCCAAACAACAGCAACAAGAGAATAACGAC
>JBBSBY010000113.1:0-9025 GCA_038250835.1 Desulfomonilales bacterium
CCCCCGCGTTGCGAAGGCGTCATTCTATTGAATAACATCAACTACTTGTCCTGAAAACCCAACCATTTCAAGCCTCATGAACCCCTCAAGGTCCTTCTGGGTTCTCTTTCATCCCTAATCGCGTGTACAAAATGTGTACAAGAAATTTGGTTCGCCTATCCCCACCAGGATGAAGCAATGCCAATCCTTTAATCACTCCACTAGGGTACTCAAGGGCATAGGCGCCGGCTCTGGTTCATAAGCGTTAAAGGTTTCGCCTGTCGTGTTCGAGAGCAAGAAATCCATGAACGGAATCAGGATGCCGGCCGCCCACCGGCACAATGAAAGATCCCTTTCGTCCTCTGGATCTTTGTGACCGTGAAACAGGTTTGTCCTGATATCGCTTCGCCGGACACGCATGGAATACATCTGCCATTGAGAGGCAAAAGAGTCTGAAACAACTGGGAGTAGCATCGCTTCGCCGGACTCAGCCACAGCTTACGTCCGGATCAGTCATGCATAAACAGCAAGGGCTCTGAGTCGTTCTTATCCTTTGTATGTCACCACGCGTCCCCATGAACTTTTGGTTCCCCAGAGACCGGATCGAAGGCATTCTAGCTGCACGATTTGGCTGTGATCGACAAAGATGTTTACTTCAGGACCATAATTTTTGATGTACCATTCGAATACTTTCGGGTCTGCAGCCTCAAACATCGGCTTTTCCAAGCCTAGTGCATTTATGATCTTGGCTACAACGTCCGTTCGCCACACTTTCACATTTTCAGTTATCCCTTCCGATTCGATCATGATCATATACGCTCCGGCATCCACGAAGCGCTTGGCCTGCATGATCATCCATTCAGGGTCACGCGTCCCCTCAGCTTCCAGTTCGGCTGCCGCTGTGTCGCCGCCGGCGCCAAACTGTATGCCCACCTCAGGTTTGGCTTTGAGGCCGGCTTTCTGGACTTTCTCCACCAGACGCAGCCAATCGTCCGTCGGAATGGTAATGAAACCGCTCGAAATTTCAATGATGTTGAATCCCAGATCCTTGCATTCGTTGATGTATAGGCTTACCGCCTCAGGTCCCCTGGTCAAAACATGCTCTATGAAACCACCTGTGGATACAAGAACGTCGTGGGAGTGGCAGATTTCCAGCAATTCCTTGACTACCTTCCGGGGCATCAGACTGAAAGAGCCTCCAGCAAACTTGAGGACATCCACGTAGGCGCCCATTGTTTCCAGAACGTCTTGTAGATAGCGTTTGCCCATGGAGGTATAGTAAGGACCTCTGATTTCCGTCACGCCGCGGCTGCGTGGCTTGCCTTGGCGCTCGTTAAATCGCAGAAATGAGAATGCCCGTTCATCCGTGGAACTTTTTGGTACAGTCATTCTTGAACTCCTTGATCATGGGATAGCAAAACGTCATAAGGATCGAAGGCATTAAGGATCGTTATAGCTGATCATGTGACCTTCCCCTTCACAATAGGGTTAGTGTAAGCCACTCACCACCGTTATAGAGCCTCACTCCCTTGGGCTTTCGACAATAACCCGACAAGATCACGAATCTGGATTGACTCGATGTCATACACCAATTCCACAATTTCCCGGCGCAGCGCCGACTCAATGTGGGCTGCGCTCAATCGTTCGAATTTACGAACCACAGACTCCCAATGCATCGGCCGGGTATGAAACCCCTCGTAGTCTAGTTTTTCCTTGACAAAAGCCGTGCCATTATTGAGAGATACCGTGATCCGACACGGCATTTCATTTGGAAACCTCTTACTATATTCATACAAAGGTTTCACGAATACCCGTCTGAGCAGGCTCTGCACGTCCGGACTGCCAATGCGTTCCGGGCGATATTGCTCCGGCATAACTTGTCCATCGAGCAAGGCGATTGCGATCATAAATTGCAGACTATGGTCAGCCTGCTCCTTGGTTTGCACAAGGGTCTTTTCTCCCTCCTCGCCTCCGCCGATGATGTTATACGCCACGTCAAAGATCTCAATCTCAATCATCCCGACGTCGCCAGCGGAGAACCCGTTTTCCTTTCGCAGTTCGAGAATGCCTTCGATAGCGGATTGTGAATGGATCTCGGCATTGTATTTTTTCACGATAGTGTATCTTACTCGTTCAAGGTCTTCCTGCGTCCAGTCAATCTCGAAACGGCCGGCGATGGCGTCCATGAAACCCTTGTTCCCTTCAAAGACTTCCATGGGACCGGTGATTCCTCGCATTGCCAGAAAAGCGGCATGGGTCACGCCAAAGGCGGTATTCGGATAAGCTAATCCTTTCCAATTTGACAGTCTGCCGGTGCGAGTCACGCGAAGAGCATTGAACGCCGTTCCGCTTATAGCAATTGCATTGGCGGTTCTCGTCTGATCGAGCCCGAGGGCCCGGGAGACGCCGGCAGCGACCGCGTAAGCTCCCTGGGTGGTGTGATCAAACCCTTTGGCCCTCACAGGCGCAACATCGCTTAGACGGCATTGTACCTGATACGCGACCGCCAACGCAGTTAGGAAATCACGGCCGGACTGGTCGGCGTACTCAGCTGCAGCGAGAACCGGCGCGAGGTTGTCACTGGGGTGACAAGTCTCGTGTTCCGCCAAATAGCTGTCGTTAAAATCGAGGTACCGCACCAGGAAGCCGTTATAGAATGCGGCTCGATCTGGGGCCGTCCGTCCGCCACCAATCATGGCGCAAAGCTCGGAACCGCCGAATTCTCTCACTTGCCGACGCACAAGGCGGACAGGTTCTCCCTGGAGGGCGCCAATTGCGCAACCGATAGAATCCAGGATTCGGATCTTGAGTTCGAGGCAAGCCGCTACCGAAAGGTCGTCAAAGGACGACCGGGCCACCACCGAAGCTAATTGTTCGACTCGTGTCATGGTGGTCTCCTCTTTTTCCCACATTCGTGTCAAGCCGAGTCAGCCGGAATATCTGTTTCTCATCGCGTTCCGGCCGATCGCGGGTCCTTAGGAATAAGAATTAAGATTGCAGCGCCACGAACTGTTTCGGCCTCTTCTTTTCAAAAAAAAGCGCCTCATGACCGAGAATCCTACAATGAGCAATCATATTGTAAGCGGCAATGGGCGTACCAAGCGAGTCAGGCGCCTACCACTTTCGGATAAGGCGGAAGCGCCATTCTGGACCCGTTGCATAATGGTCGGCGCTTTGCTGTCCATTCTACATGGGTGAAACTCGATTTCACATTTTCTTTATAAGTTGGTTAGCGGCAATAAGTAGCGGATCCCACACGGGACCGAACGGGGGAGCATATGCCATATCGCACTGATAAAATTCTCGCACTCCCATTTTCGCGTGTAACGCCGTTGCAACCGAATTAATCCGGTGAGCCGCTCCTTCTCTACCAACGACGTTTGCTCCCAACAATCTATCGCTACTCCTATCGGCCACGAGGTGTACGTAAATATCCTGAATGCCGGGATACGCGAGGGCTCTCGAGTGGCTGTGGATGTGAGTTTCGACGGCATCGAAACCAGCCTCTTGCGCTTCGCTGAAACTCAACCCTGTGCGAGCCACCTCCATATTAAAGACTTCGAAAACGGCAGTCCCTACGATACCCGGAACCGCAGTGTACTTACCGGTAACATTATCACCGACAGCCCAACCCCCGCGGTTTGCAATGAGCCCAAGTGGTATCAAGACCTTTTGTCCTGTGACCACATGGACCATGTCCGCACAATCACCTGCGGCAAAAATGTCCGGATCAGAGGCGCACATTGTCGTATCTACCGAAATTGCGTCCCGTGCGCCAAGAACCAGGCCCGCTTGGGCGGCAATCTCGGAGTTGGGCAAGATACCAATCGCAATGAGAAGAATGTCCGCACGTGCTGTACCTGTGGTGAAGGTGGCGCAGAGTTTGTTTTCTTTCTTTTCCACTTTGAGAAGTCTGCTCTCCAAGTGAAACTTGACTCCCTTACTCTCCATTTCCATCTGCACGATGCGCGCCATTTCGGAGGGCATCCAGGGTAGCAACCTGGATTCGATGTCAAATATCTCAACACTCACATCACGTCTATAAAATGCGTCAGCCATCTCCAAGCCGATATACCCCGCTCCCACAATGACGGAGCGCTTGGGGATTCTGGAACTTATGAGCTGTTTGAGACGACGTCCATCTTCCAAAGATCTGAGTGTCACGACTCTGGGTGGGTCGATGCCTGGGACCGAGAGTCTCCGAGCTCGTGCGCCGCTCGCTATTAATAATTTGTCATACGCTAATTCAAATTCCCTTCCGGCCGCGGATCGTCCTTTTACCTTTTTGTTTATCCGATCTATCCTTTCAACTTTATGGTCCAGCCGGACATCAATTCCTAGCTTATCTTTAAACTCTTGGATCGGCCGTACCACGAGGTCATCCACCTTGCGGTGAGGGTCTGCTATGTTGTACGATAGACCGGAGATCAGGTAGGAAACGTCCGTGGTCTTCTCCAGGACGATCACCTCTATGGTTGGGTCGTTTCTCTTTGACTTTGACGCTGCGCTCATGCCGGCGGCATCACCACCAATGATGACAAATGTCATAAAACCGGACTCCGATCCCGAATGGAACGTAATTCATTAATTTTTTCCAAGAATGGTGCGCTTCATCGGTTGGTGACAATTTAAATTTCTTCCGGCCTCGGAAGTAATACACCGTGGAGACCGACATTAGATAAGAATTGGTGATCGGCTTGGCGTCACCACGCAGACCGCGGAACGTGACATCTGTTCTTTGATTGCCGCCTGCTTTGATCCGTCATTCACCCCAACCTTTTTCGGGGCTAACTGTTCCATTAAGGACTTTTCTGATCTCTTGTTTCACAGTATTGATTTCTTTGGTCACAGGGATTTCTTTTGGACAGACGCGTGTGCACTCAAAGTGGTTTACACATCCCCACACCCCATTCGGATAGTCCATCTGTCTAAGCCTGTCGACCTGTTCCTCGTCGCGGGAATCAAAGATTCGACGAAAGGCCTGCACGATGGGAGCAGGCCCTATATACTTGTCATTTTCGTTCGAGACGGGACAGGCGCCCATGCAGCAAGCACACAATATACACCGGACGGACTCCCCCATTTTTGCTCGATCTTCAGGCGCCTGAATTCTTTCTTTTTCCGGTGGTGTAGAAGCAATCAAGTGCGGTCGTAACCAGTCCACCTTCTCATAGAATGGGGTTAAGTCCACAATCAAATCTTTCAGGATCTTGAAGGTGGGTAGTGGTTCAAGAAGCACCTCTTGCCCCTGGTAATCCTTCACAAGCTTCTGACAAGCAAGGGCGCAGCGTCCGTTTATTCTCATAGCATCGGAACCGCACACTCCGTGAGCGCAGGACATGCGATAACTCAGAGTTCCGTCCTGCTCCCATTTTATTCTATTCAGACAATCCAAAATTCGTTCTCCCGGCTCAGCTTCTACGTTGTAGTATTGATAGTGTGGCTCTTTGTCTTTTTCAGGACAGAAGCGAAAAATCTTGAATGTCATATTCATATAGATATTCCTCGAACTGATAAGTGCCCACGCTAAGAAGTTGTCTTGGCGATCGTTAGGTTCTGGTCTCCAGGTATTCCTTCAGCGCCACTGCGTTATTGAAACGCTCTTCCTTTGAAGAAAATACCAGAGTCACCGTCCCTGCCTTTGTTCTTTCCGCCAATTTTGCAACAGCCTCTCGATTTTTATCCAACTCCAGGAAATATCGACCTTTGAATTCTTCCCATTTTTCAGGATCATGGCTGAACCATTTTCTGAGGTCCGTACTGGGGGAAACATCCTTAAGCCACTCATCAATGGCAGCAGTTTCTTTTTTGACTCCCCGTGGCCACAGATGGTCAACGAGTACCCTGAAACCATCGGCTTTCGCCGGAGGTTCATAAACCCGCTTTATTCGAATCGACATTTGTAAACCCCTATCCCTGATTGTAGCTCCGCATAGGGAATAGCCTCAACCAAGGCGCTCTGTGGGAAAAATCCAATCCGCCGTTTTCCTAAGATTGTTTTACAGATGTTCAACAGCTATGAAAGTTTCATATATATACGGAATTTCGGGTGGATTTTCGGTCAACCATAACTATCTCCAATGGGTCATTGTGCATTCTTCCCCATCCGTTAACCCCCTTTATCGTCGTGAAGCCCATCTCTAACTACCGGTAAGTCACCTCATATAAACCAGTTTAGGTCGTGCGTTTTCAATGGATGAGAAAAAACAAGCCGCTGATAGTCCGGAGCGCCAAGGCCTAGCCTGGTCGCCACAGCAAAGGTATGGATTGCCTACGCGAATGTAGCGGCCCCCGCTTCTCCAGTTCCGATGACAATGAGATCAAATTTGTTGTTCATGAAAGGCCCCTCTTCTCGTATCAATTTGATAAGCCTCTTCGCATACCAATTGGCCGGAAGCCGAGCTAAGTTTCTTCAACCCTGTTTCATAATAACGCTTTGGAGGGTTTTCGCTAAATCAATTCCTTTTGATCCGTCCAAGCATAGATCCATCGATGGATCTATGCCCAAATTTGCTATGTAGAAGTATAAGCAATTAGGACGGTAAGACATTAGCATGGACAGAAAGTTCCGATATATCACTGGCCATTTTGCATGCTCAGTCATGCGTCTGATCACGGTAATGGGTAATTTGGCCGGGAATTGACGGCTCACAGGCAGCATAGTCCCTACCGCCGCCGGCTTACCAAAACTCCAGGGGTCTCGAAGATTTCCGAACAATTCTACGACGAGTTTACTTGCCGTTGCCGCTAGATGGCGAAACTAATCAAGGATAAGTCTGTCTGATGTCCGAACTTGACGTTGAAAAGATCTTCGACACAAACGGAGCTATCGAGGCGTTCATAGAAGCCAAAAGAAAAGGTGTGGTGAGGTTCTTAGGCGTCACGGGGCACACTGACCCGGCGATTTTGAAAAGATGTCTGGAAATGTTTGAGTTCGACACGGTCATGCTGCCGGTAAATCCCGCTGAACCCGATCACTGCGGCTTCATGGATGTGATATCCTATGCTGGGGAGAGGGACGTTGGCATTATCGGCATGAAAGTGTTCCTTCGTGCACTTGCTGAACGACTTCCGTGGTATAAGTCAATGGAGCCCTTTTTCCGATATGCCCTTCATATCCAATTAGTACGGCAGTAATTGGCTACGGTCCTCAGCGTCACCTTACGAAAAATGTGGAATTTGCGAAAACTTTTATCCCTATGTCCGAACAAGAGAAACAAAGGCTGATTCAGGATGTGGCGCCTTTTGCGCAGTAGCTGACGTATTACAAAACGTGAGTAGGTTTAATATGTTATTCCCGATATCGGGATAATCATGGATCCGGTGTCGGCAAAATCATGCCGGCAAGTACTTCTTTTGCCCAAGGTGATCCAAAAGAAGGTAAAAATAAATGAGTCCCTGATAAGGACTCCAACGATCAAGAATGCGATTGATGGCGTCGTAATCGAGTCGTTTCGTGAGCTTTAGCCAGCTTTGGAGTTTGTTTTGTCCCCCGACGTCGTCGGCCGGGAATACGCTCAGCCGTCCAAGGCCTCTGAGGCTCACATACTGGGCAGTCCATCGGCCCACTCCTGGAAGTTCCTGAAGACGAACAGTAACTGAGGCATTATCCAAGCCCTCGAACACGAGATCGTCCAGTCGTCCCGCGATCGCCGCCTGGGAAATCGCGAGAATATTTTGAGCTTTCCGATTGCTGAAACCGAGTTTTCTCAAGTCTTCCTGGGAGGCGTCACTTAGATCCACCGGCCGGGGGAAAGCGTGTGACCCGCCGAATTTTGTCCCATACGCGGCGGTTAGGCGGTTCAGTAGGTGAATTCCCACATTTAATGATAGCTGTTGGCAAGCCAATCCATTAATCAAAGCTTCGAAAACTGTAGGAAGACGAGGAGGTTTAAGCCCGATAAAACGTTGCGTAAGTAGGAAAAGTTTCTCATCCTTGGCAGCCAGACTATAAAACTTTGTGAGATCGACTCTAAGCCCCAGCATTTTCTCGAGGGTCGAGAGCAACTCTGGAAAATGTCTTTCAGATGACATATTACCAACCGAGACTCGCAGCTCCGGAGAAGTCGGCGGCCCTGTCTGAGTAACTGAGACTTCCACTGGAGAATCATTAAAAACCAGCATCCGCCTGTAGATATTTCCATCCCAACGATCAATCGAGTTTATGGGCAACCGCCTAAGCACCCAGACTGTGAGGTCCAGGCGAAAAGGCGGCGTCGGTCGGATAACTAAATCTTTCATCTTAAAACCTTAAAAATATCTATTGCGTGATCCCATTTTGTTACCGGGTGCACTCGGTCCTATTTATAACTTATTCATTCTTAGAGTCCGTGATTGGTGGACGTGGTGAATTAGGGATCATTTTTTTCAGAAAAGAATCTACTGATGAAAACTCCCTGAATAATACGGCTCTAGTTTACTTTCAGGTTGACATAATTCTTAAGCAGGTCTATTGTGAATGAGTATTCACAATGTAGACGAATGATATGACGAAAAAGCTCAAAACTGAAATCAGACAAGAATTAATTGCCAAGGAAGCCTTGAAGATACTTGGTCGGCAGGGGCTGGGAGATTTACGCATCGCCGACCTGGCAGACAAAGTCGGGCTGGTCCCATCTGGAATATACCGTCATTTCAAGAGCAAAGACGACGTAATCGATGTTGTTTTGGATTTTGCTCATAATTCACTGTTGACCAATGTCCGATCCGTGTATCAGGAGAATTCAGATGCCGTAGAGCGCCTCAAAAAACTCTTTGAGCTTCATCTCCGACTGGTTTTGGAAAACCCGGGGATCCCTCGACTTGTGTTTTCGGAGGTGATCTTCGATGACAAGGCACGCGGAAAGTCCAAAGTAATAGAGATCATTCACTCATATTTCACGAAAATCGACGAGATTATCCGAGTTGGTCAAAAAGAGGGGCAGATCAGACCAGATATTGAACCTCGAACCGGCGCGGTGATGTTCTTGGGATTAATAACTTCCTCTGTAATTCTCATACAGATCAAGGACAGAGAATTTGACCCTAACAACCATATTCAGCAGAC
>JBBSBY010000114.1:0-8907 GCA_038250835.1 Desulfomonilales bacterium
AACTTCCGTTTGCTTAGTCGGCGCAGGAATGTTTTGCGCCGGTCCTTTGGCGGGATTACGAGAGGCCGTTTGGGTTATGCCGGCGACTGGAGCGACCGCTACGATTTTCGCCTTATAGGATATCTCAGGCGCAGGTTTTATTATTCGCTGATTACCGGCGTCGGCTTTCTCCATCGCCTCTTGTGATGATGAGGGCGGAGCTGGAACAGCGCTTTTTCTTTGATCAGCTTTCTTGAGCAGAGCTGCGCCGCTCAACCCCCACTTGAACGAGCTTTTTGGATTGGCCGCGATTTTGTCTTCCGACTTTAGCGGCGCCGCAACGGCAGGGACGGGCTCTTTTTTTTGAGCTATAGTTTTACGCGCCGGCGGTTTATCCTCTGCGACTTCGCTCAGCAGTCTTGAAAGTCTTTCGTAACCTTTGGTCCTGGCTATCTCGGATATCTTTGAGTACAGTTCTTTTGCCTTACCCTTTTGGCCGGAATTCTTTTTGACTAGAGCAGCCTCAGCTAAAGCCAAAGCTGCTCCATAAAAGTGCCTGGTCTTATTGAAATCTTTAACGGCCTCACCCAAGGCTGCTTCGGCTTTGACGGTGTCTCCCATTTTTGCGTGAACACGCCCTATTTCGATCAGGGACATGGCCACAGCGTCCAGGTTTTTGGCACGCCGCTCCAGTTGCACCACATCTTCGAATCTGACCAGAGCCTTAACGTAATCGGATTGTTCAGCAAAAGAGCGACCTTGTTTATATATTTCCGAGGCCGCGGGTGTAACTTTCTCCAGGCTCTTGGAACGAACCAGCGATTCCAGGGCTCCGATGGAATCCAAAGGCGGCTCGGGCTGAGGCTGAATCGGCGGCTTCTCCTCAGATTTGGCCGGATTGTTGGAAGCTTTGGCAATCTGCGTAGCTTTGGCTTGAATGGGAGCTTTTTCCTTTAGAGTGGTAGCTTTTACTTTTGGAGTGGTAGCTTTTACTTTTGGAGTGGTAGCTTTTTCCTTGAAACCGGAGGTATCGGATTTGACAATTTGTAGCTTTGGAAGCGGCTTTTCTTCAGCCTTTGGTTCCAATGCGGCGGCTTTTCTCATTAGTATAGAGGTAAGCGCGGGATCGTTGGAAGCCGCTCCGGCTTTCTTGTATGTTTTAAGCGCCTTCTCCTTTTGGCCGATATTTTCGTAAGCTTCACCGAGAGCCATGAGGGTCTTAGGGTCCAACTTGTGAAATGAAGCCGCTTTTTCGAAATTTGGTATCGCCTCCGAGTAGTTTCCGTTCAACGTGAGCGCAATGGCCAAATTCGAGTAGAGTTTTCCATTCAGATCGCCTCTATCCAGAGCTTTATTAAAATCCTTAATCGCCTCAGGATATCGAGCTTGCTGAACAAACGCGACTCCTCTATTGTTTAGAGCGTTGATGTAGCCGGGCTCGATCTCCAAAGCCCTTGTATAATCCTGAAGCGCCTTCTCTAAATTGCCTAAGCGCTTGTAAGCCACTCCGCGATCATTATACAAAAGATGGTTTGAAGGATTGGCCGCAATCGCCTTTGTCAAAAGGTCAACGGCGGTGGTCGTGTTTCCGTTCTTCAGGGCAATTAGGGCCTCGTTGTAGGCGTCATGGGACTTTGCGGCGCCAAAACACGCGTCATGCCCCCCAAAGAATATTAGAATCGTAATAACCGCTAACGACAGCCGCGACATTGCTGATTCCTTATTTATAATTATTGGGCAATCGCCGGCGCCGGGCGTCCGGTTCCGGAGGCTATTCTCTGCAAATGCTTCATAGAAAATAGCTGAACAATTGCCGCCGTTATATGAAAACTTTCACGCCGATCCGTTTTAGAAGCGGCGGTGGACTAAATCAAAATAAAGACAGTCAAACTTTCGGGAATAGTGAGTTTCGGAAAATAAGCCCGGCAACTCATCGTGAAGATAATCCAAACCATTCCCACGCTACGGCGCTAAATCATTTATCCCTGGACTTAGACAGTCCGAATTGGCTCAGCAGATCCCTGGTAAAAAAAGCTACGCTGTCCAGATACTCCACGCAGGTTTCCTTTGCCGACGAAAAGGACCTGTCCGGCGGTATTTCCCTGCCGTCCCATGACTTCACCGGGTATCTTGTGGCAGGGTCAACTTGTTCATAGCCTACGGCCAGCGCCGCTGTAATTAGCGCAAGCATGATTATTGCCGCCATGAGTATACGAATCGCCGACGAAACCATACCTTATGCCTCCAGAACAAAGCGAAGTTCATAATTCAGATTAATATTATATCATAACCTATAGAACATTGGAAATAGATACTCTAACAATCTTGAATAACGTCTTGGAGGCGTTTGCGATTGAGCTGCGGGGGTGGAATGACGGGAGATGAGGATGGCGCCGGAGCCTCCTTGAAGGCTCCAGAGCAAGATAAGCTTCTATCCAAGAGCGTCGAGCGCTTTTTCCAAGGCGGAGATAAGCAGCAGCACGTTTTCAGCGCGACTATTGTACCCCATGAGTCCGACTCGCCAGACTATTCCGGCCAGTTGCCCCATGCCCGGGAAAATTTCAATATTGTAGTTCTCCAGCAGATATGAGCTTACCGCTTTGCCGTCTATTCCATCGGGAATTAACGGTGTCGTCAAACTAGCTAGCCGGTGTTCTTTTGGAACAAGGAGCTTCAAACCGAGGTTTTCAAAACCTGCCCAAAGGGCTTCGGAGTTTTGCTTGTGGCGCTCCCAGCGGTTTTCAAGGCCCTCTTCGGCAATTAGAAGCAGCGCCTCACGGAAAGCGTAGTTCATATTGATCGGCGCCGTGTGGTGATAAGTACGTTCTTTATCCCAGTATTTGCTTACCATAGTCATGTCGAGATACCAGTTCGGAACCTTGGTCTTGCGGGAATTCAGCTTCTCCAAAGCTCGCGGGCCGAGTGTCAAGGGAGCGATTCCGGGAGCGCAGCTCAAGCATTTTTGGGAGCCGCTGTATGCAATGTCCACGTGCCATTTATCGAGGAAAACCGGGACTCCTCCCAAGCTGGTTACTGTATCCAACAGAAGCAGGCAATTGAATTCACGACATAGCTTTCCGATTCCCTGCATAGGCTGAACGGCGCCGGTGGATGTTTCTCCATGCACCAGACAGAGGATGCTCGGCTTATGTTGGTCCAGAGCTTCGCCCAATTCTTCTGTGGAAAACACCTCACCCCAGGGTTTTTCAAGTCTTCTGACGTCTGCGCCGTAGCGGGAAGCCATATCGCACAGCCTTTCTCCGAAGTAGCCGTTGACGCCTATCAGGACTACATCCCCGGGCTCCACACAGTTGGCCAGGCCGGCTTCCATGGCAGCGCTTCCGGTCCCGCTAACTGGTATGGTCAGTTGGTTGTCGGTCTGCCAAACATATTTCAGAAGCTCCTGAGTTTCATTCATTAATTCGACGAATTTAGGGTCCAGATGCCCTACTTCGTTTACGGCCAAGGCCAGCCTGACCCTTGGGTGCATATTGGATGGGCCGGGTCCCATCAACAATCTATGCGGCATCGTCAATTGGCCGGGGCGTATTTTGTGTTTGTTATCGGCGGTATATTGGCGCTCCATTGCAAGTGTCCTCCGAAATTATATAAACTCCAAACTATCGTGGTTAAATAGCGCTAATTATAGATCTTTCAGGATTCAGCCGAGATCCCTCACTTTGGGCTTCTGCTCTTTTTTTGCTTCAATTCTACTTTGTAGCAATTCATCAAACTTTCGGGCCGCCACCTTGTCCGCGCCGATTTGCTCGTACTTCTGATCCTGGGCCGAAGTTGAAGACTGATTCATTTCAGCGGCGATGCGAGCCTGAGATTTGAGATTGGCGACTTTTTCCCGGATTGCGATTACCGATTGGTCAACCACGTTTTCGGAAAGTCCCCTGAGCCTATCTTCCAGCATCAATACTTGTTGGTTGGATACATATTCGGCTATCATTTCACCCTGTTCACGTTTCAGCCGGTCAATTTCGTCTTTAAAACTCCTAAGACGCATTTTATACTCTTCAACTTTGTTCTTTTGAAGCTCCAAATCCTGAGTGAGCTTTAGTTGAAGGGCGTCGATCTCATGAATTCTGGTCTGATATCGAATGCCGGCCTCTCGGTGCGTCGGATTGTTTTGATCCGCCTCAGCGGCGCTCAAGGCGCCTTCGAGCTTCTTTTGCAGGTCTTGTTCTTCGTATTCAAGCGTCTTCAATCTCTCCTCTGTGCGTTCTCGCTCTCGGGCGAGCAAAGCCACCGCGGCCTCAAGTTCTTTGTATCTTTTTTGACTGTCCGCGATGGCCACGGCGTACGTCGATTTTATGGCTTCAGGACTGCCGGTGACTAGATCATCCCCGCTCCTAATAAAAAAACCGCGTATCAAGGTGATTAATTTTCCGAAGAAACTCATACGGGCCTCCTAATATCAAACAGAGAATGTCGGGATTTTAGATCTTGTTGCAAAATTCGTAATGTTTTCGATGCTTCCTATTACCTCTTCACACTTGGAGAAGGTTGGGAAGAGGAGGCGAAACGGCGCCACGCTCAGCATTGAGAAGCTCTCCCTGATCCTTTTCAAATTCGAAGGGGGATTGGTTGAGGATCTCCATGACAGCAATTCAGTTACTGTGATCTGCGTCAAGGTTAAATATATCTTTAATCGATATTTTGGTCTACTATTAATGGTTCCGCGCTTGTGACAATAAAGACAAAGGCGCCTGATGGGAGGTTAAATTATTTATCCCGGCTTCCATTACTGCCGAAAAACCGATGTAAGTGAATCCGGTTTAGCAGAGTATTCTTAGCGGCTCAAAGTGAATTTATAAGAGGAACACATCGGAATTCATTTATCTTTTCCGTGTCAACCTGAGTTGACTCCTCGCGAGAAGTTGGCGCTACGGCTCGTTCATAAGACAACACATCCCAATAAAATTAAATTTCAAACACATCTTAACCCATCTTCACAATCAAAATCGTCTTTCTTATGAAGCGGGAAAAATTATCCTGCGCGATTTACTAATGCAAAACGGAGGGGAAAGAGAATGGCTTATGAAGACAATAGTTTACCTTTATCTGAGGATTGGAGTGTCTTTATTATTCGCGCAAAGAGCGAAGCTGAAGAAATTATCGAAATCATAATGATATTCGCTGATGATCCTGCGGTGGAAGAATTCGACATAGTTTTCTGATTGAGGGCTACAGGCTACATAAGAAAAAGCGAAAAGCTTTTCCCAAGCGTGTGAAGCGATTGTAGCGAAGGCATCGGTAATGCCTGCCGCAGTGCGATTTGGTAAAAACGATCTTCGGACGGTGGGACTTCTAAACGTATATCAACGGCATATATCGTCTTTCTGTAAATTGCTGAGGAGGTATTGAAAATGGCTAGCATAAACTTAAGCACACTTACTGATCCGATTTACGTTCGACTACCGCTGGATATAGCCGAGGAGATTCGCAGACAAGCAATTAAGCAGTATTGGCCTTTTTGATGGGAATACCGTGGGATGATTGCTATAAAGCGGGCAATCTGCCGGCGGTGAAGGTTGTGTTCAATGAATGGATAGCCTATGGTCGTATGAAAGAAATGGTGGACTCAGGAGCGCTTCAGCCAAGAACGGTAATGCCTCCTTCGCAAACTTTGGAAGCATGGCCATTCTGATTGGAGGGGTATCGTCCCTTGCGCCGGATCGCAAAAAGGAAGTTATAGATTTGGGCATGAAATCTCTGCTTGCAGGTTTTTTGGCCGGACTCACAACAGCTTCAGTCTCCGGAATTCTGTCTTACCAATAAGGAGCGGCTTTTTTCCATGACCGAAATGTTATTACCGGATGTTTTGCCGAGTAAATTTGCGCGAATTCATATCGAATTAACTAATCACTGTAATTTCTCCTGCGTATTTTGTCCGGATTCCATTATGCGACGCCCACGGGGTTTCATGGAATTAAAAATGGCCATGTCGATTCTGGATCAAATCGCCGAACTCAATATAGCCGAGAAAGTTACATTTCACGTCATGGGAGAGCCGCTTCTACATCCCAACTTTTTTGAAATAGCGGATTACGCTCATTCGTTGAACTTGAAAGTGGGACTCACTACCAATGGCGGCTTGCTCAACGAGAAAACCATCACCAGGTTGGCTTCCCGAGATTTTCATCAGATTGACATTTCACTCCAAACACCTGACGCCGGTTCGTTTTCAGCCACCCGCGGCACGAAAATGGATTTTGATAAATATCAACAAAACTTGATGAAGCTACTCCTCGCCTGCAATCAAAGGGAGCGTCCTCCTATATTCAAGATCCGGATAATGACGACGAAGTTTGCCGCCTCGCTGCGGGAGAAGCTTGGGATACCCAAATTCCTGGCTGACTCCCACTCTTTGCGCCAAACCATTTATACATGGACTGAAAGAGTTACCCGTGAACTCGGTTTAAAAATTGACGATGCCAAAGTGAAGCGTAAACTTAGCGCTATAAATATTTACGCGTGGAATGTTATTGAAATAGCCCCAAAGGTGTTTATTGAAACATACGTGCTGACGGATTGGGGTAATTCATTCTCCAATGACCGAGTCATTCCCGCAAACCATGGCTATTGCTTTGGAATGAGAGATCATTTTGCTATCCTCAGGACTGGAGAAGTGACGCTTTGTTGCGTAGATTACGAAGGCAAAACTAGTCTGGGCAATGTGGGCGCCGAGAAATTGGTCGACATACTGAGATCCGAGGAATCAATCCGAATAGTTGGCGAGTTTCAAAGGGGAAGACTGGCGCATGATCATTGCAAAGAATGTCTGGGGAGTCATTCAAAAATGGCGTCCTGGACTAAGCCGGCGCTATCTTATCTCGGTCTGAAGATCCTGAAGCCATTCTTCTATAGAAAATACAACCTGACGAAATAGCTAAAACCCTTCAGCTTGAATATGAATTCTGCCGGTATCGGGATGCTGATTTATGGGGAGTCCTTTAGGCCACAGATGTGGATTCGGCGTGTTCGGCACAACCTTGGGGATGGGACCTCTGTCAAGGCCCAGTTGATTGGAAACCGCATCATACAAGTACCTGAGAATCCCAAAAGCGTGTGACTGCGCCGGAACCATCAAGCAAATCATTAAAGCCATAACTATGAGTTTTACTTTCATGTTATTAATTCCACAAGCATTTTGGTTTCTATATACCTTTTAATTTAAGATGTCAATTTAAGATTTTAATCTTGCGGCAATGCATCCGGAAACGCGCCGGCTTAGGAGATGCAAGAGGCAACGGCTAACAGTTCGCCAACCCGCTTTTATTTCAATCGTGTACAATTCCATTACATATCAACCCACTCATTGAGCGTCCGGTGAATGCGTGCTACTATCAACCGAGCTCACAATCGTATCCAACCGAGAACGGTATTGCCCCGCTATAACACCAAAACAATCAAAGGCTACGCTCTGGTATTCGGCGCCACCGCTATCTGGTCCGGCAATTTCATCGTTGCGAGAGTGTTGTCTCATTCCGTGCCGCCGGTAACACTTGTGGTATTGCGCTCTTTAGTAGCGATCATGGTTTTGCTTCCATTTGTCGTTTCATCATTGGGCAAGGAAGCGGGATTGATTCGTAAACATCTTGGATATCTCGCGTTAACGGGGTTTCTTGGCATGACCATGTGTAATACTCTTGTTTACATCGCCGCTCCGACGACAAAAGCCCTCAACATGACGCTAATCGCCATTTGTTCGCCGATTTTTACAATTTTTTTTGCCCGAGTCTTTTTCCGAGACACATTAAATTTCTGGAAGATTATCGGCTTGATGACCGCAGTGACGGGCGTTCTGTTTCTGATTACCGAAGGCAGGCTATCACGATTAGGAGGTCTCACCTTCTCCAGGGGTGATCTATGGATGTTGGGCCAAGCGGCTTCATTCGCTCTTTACAGTATACTGATAAAAATTAGGCCCGCGGGATTTAGCCCCCTGGTTTTCTTGTTCTCGCTTGTAGTCTTAGGGGTGTCTTATTTAATTCCTTGGTTCATCTATGAACTTCCGGGTTTAACAAACATAGCGTTCACTCCCACCGTGGTCGGCTGCATATTTTATTTAGGTATCGGCCCCTCACTGTTGGCTTATCTTTTTTGGAATCAATCAGTCGCGATAATTGGTCCGAGTCGAGCCGCATTCGTCTATTATTGTTTACCGTTGTTTAGCGGTATTGAGGGACTGGTGCTGCTTGGTGAACCCATAGGCGCCGTTCATGTTTTTAGCGGAGCGCTGATCTTAGCTGGAGTCATTTTCTCGACTAAAGGTTAGAATGTTCCCCGCCCCTACTGGTTCCCTTTAGGTTGGTGGCTGCCACTATGGCCCCGGGCTGAGCCGTTTTGAGCTGTTTCTGGTGTTTTCTTTGTATTTAAAGCGTTGGGTGGATAAACGACATCAATACCAGTCAAAATAAAAGATAACATCATTAATCTTTTATTCCTCTGTATATACCGGCAAAGTAAGGTAAATAATTCGTAATGTGTTATCAAGAAATTACAAGGTCCAAACCCTATATCTGATTATTGAAAATGGCCGGCATGAGGACTGGGGTGTTCAAAACATTCTATCCTCTTGTTTAATCAAGGATCACGAGATTCTTTAAATTTTTTGACCCGCTATTGGGAGGCCAAGACGAATGAGAAACAACGATCCAAGTTTGTGATGGGAATCTACTGAAACTTCAAGGTGACGTTATCGGCATCGGATTGGTTGCTGTAAATAACCGTCCATTTGTCTTACTGGTGTCAGAGACGAGATCTAGAAATCTGGTGATGGGATATCGGACGCCGCAAACCACCTTGACAATGACGGCGCTTCTTGGTAAACGAAACAAAATGGTCCCATCGTCTAGAGGCCTAGGACACCGCCCTCTCACGGCGGAGACACCGGTTCGAAACCGGTTGGGACTACCA
>JBBSBY010000115.1:0-8752 GCA_038250835.1 Desulfomonilales bacterium
TATTCCGCAAATCCCTGCTTCGCCAATACTCGCGTTATTGCCGCAGTGAGCGTCGTCTTGCCGTGATCTATATGACCTATGGTTCCTACGTTCACGTGTGGCTTATTACGCTCAAATTTCGCCTTGCCCATGGGCTCCTCCTTGATGACACCGCCAATTGTTTCAACGCCGGGGCTGTTGTTATGCTAGTCCCGGCGATCATTGTCTACGTTTTTTTTCATTATAGCAAACGCATCGATGTATGTCCGCCGCTGTGGGTGGATTTACTTCCCACAAACGAGAGACGGCGCCCTTCCGTTGCATTTTGCGCTAACAGTTCATATGGAGCCCACGACCGGGATCGAACCGGTGAACCTCTTCCTTACCAAGGAAGTGCTCTACCGACTGAGCTACGTGGGCCCAAAAAGCGACGAAACCCAGCTCAAGTCATCTGCTTGATCAAGGCGTTTTCGTCGCAGGTGATCGCAATATATGGAGCGGGAAACGGGACTCGAACCCGCGACGTTCAGCTTGGAAGGCTGACGCTCTACCAACTGAGCTATTCCCGCCCGGCAGAGCCCTTCGTTTACGTGGTGGAGGGGGGAGGATTTGAACCTCCGAAGGCTTCGCCAACAGATTTACAGTCTGCCCCCTTTGGCCACTCGGGAACCCCTCCACTGAATTGGAGCTGGCGATGGGACTCGAACCCGCAACCTGCTGATTACAAATCAGCTGCTCTACCGGTTGAGCTACGCCAGCAAAGGCTCCTATAAAAGCTTATTATTTACCATCATTTCAGATTCTTGTCAAGCAATTTGTTCTCAGACAAACACACTTAGCAATCCCGCAATTATTATGTTGCCGTCCATGATTGCTTCAAACATCAATCGGTCTACTAAATGGCGTTTCTTGTATACAATGAAAAATCCCGCAAAAACCAGAATATTAATTAGTAAAATCAGTCCCGTTCCGGAAATCAGACCAAATATTACCGATAAAACGATTAAGCAGCCAAGATAAATCAATATGGCCACCAACAACTTGCGTGTGTTTTTCACCCCCATGATGATAGGTATCGTTTCGCGACCGACAATCCTATCCCCCTGAATATCGAGCAAATCAGAAAGAGCGGTTCGCCAAAAAACCACTCCTGCGGCTACCAGAAACGCAATTGCCGTATGCGGACCCACTATTTCCGGGCGGCCCAAAACCGGGAGAGCGGCTGCGCATGTCGCCCATCCTAGGGCCACTAAAGGGGTTTTTGAACCCGGCAAATCTTTCAAGCTTCTCCATTTGAGACTCGGCATGAATCTTTCTGGTAAAGGGGCCGTATACAACCTGCCGGTTATCATCATGGCAAGAAGCAACAGGGTGGATATGACGCCTAATTGCGTGCTCAGGATCAATGCCGCAATCGAGGCCGACAAACCTAGGCCGGTCAGGAGCTTTTTATGTTCTACGTAAAACGCGGCGATATCCGGAGTATTGAAGCGCACCGCGCCGGACCTTTCCTGGATTCGATTCAACAAATGCATCGAAAATACGAACAGGGCGCTCACCATCATCGGCAGAACTGCGGCGGGCAGTCCCTGCATCCTGAGGCACGCGGCGGTTAGACCCGCCCCTGCGGCCGCGGCCCAACAGTAGGTCATGATAGTGGTGTCGGATATGTCCCTCAAGGTTTTCAGAGGCCCGGGTCGCATGCCGACTTGACGCAAATTCTCAATAACTCTGCGGATCTGCCAATTTGGAGTGCTTGCTCCGGCTGTTACCCCGACAACATTGACATCCGCAAGTTCATTTGCCGGCAGCTCATCCGCTGTCTCAATGTGCAGCGCCTTTACGCCCTGAGATTCGGCTACTTTAGCCAAACGTCGGGTATTACCGGACCCTTTTCCGCCGACCACGACGACCATTTCCACACTGTTGGCGAGCCTATTAACCTCTATTTGTCTTCTTCTTGTGGAATCACAGATGGTGTTGAACACGTTGATATTGGGATTGATCTTGCGGAGTTGTTCAACAATTTGGTCAAATGCCGCAACTTCTTGTGTTGTTTGGGCGACAACACAGATTTCACGATCAGAAGGCAAATCCTCAGGAATATTATTCACAGAGGGAATGATTACTCCTCCGGCTAAGGCGAAGCCCATTAATCCTCTAACTTCCGGGTGATCCTTATCCCCGACGATTACCGTAAAGTGCCCTTTCGCCGCGTATTTCTTAATTACCGCTTGAACCCTCGATACCCGCGGGCATGTAGCGTCTATGATACCTACACCTTTGCTTTTAAGAATGTCTCTTTCCTGGGGAGAAATGCCGTGGGCGCGTATAACGACTGTACCCTGGGAGATTTCATCTAAACATTTCACCTCTTTTATTCCACGAGTCTTCAACAGCGCGAGCGTTTGCGGATTATGGATTAGTGGTCCGTAAGTGACTATGGGCTGGGGAGGTTTTGTGCGTTGCAGATCAAGCACCATGTCGACGGCTCTGCGGACGCCCATACAAAAGCCGGCTGTTTTGGCTAATCTAATCTTCATTAACACTCGCGCTATTTACTATTGATAGGCCGATGGGAGTCGCTTCAGGATTCCAACACTCGACGAGCGTGGGCGAGATCATCTTCGTCATCTATATCATGATCGTCATAAATCTCCGTCACGTCAAGAGTAGTCAGCAGTTGCGGATTTGAATTTACGATCGATCGACCGCCCACATCTCCTTTTAGGCCCATGAGGTCGCCGAATGTCGATTTCGGAAATATGACGGGTTGGGTCCGACGACCGTTGATGGTTGGGATTAAAATGCGATCGGGATCTTCCTTCCATCTTTCTATAAAATGATTGAGGACATGGGAAGTCACAAACGGTTGATCTCCGAGCAAAATCATTGCGCCGTCGTAATTTAGTTCCACGGAGCTTAACCCGAGACGAATGGAGTTCGACATGCCCAGTTCGGGAGTTTCATTAGGGACAACACTGAATCGGGCGGTTGAATTATCTTTATATATTTCGTGAACCGCAGGGCCGGAAACCAACACCACATCGTCGAGAGTTGATCCAAGAGCCGCTTGAACACTCCTATCCAAAAGCCTACCGCCTGCAAACTCCTGGAGCAACTTATTGGCCCCGAATCTAGTGGAAAGACCGGAGGCTAAAATGATTCCCACAATTGAAGCTATGGGTTCACGGCCTCCTTTAATAGCTTTCCATTAACAAGTTCTTCAAATTCAGGAGCTTCGATGGTTTCTTTTTCGAGCAGCTTAGAGGCTATCTTATCCAATAACTCTCTGTTGGCGCCCAACGTGTGCAATACGCCTCTCATTCTGGATTCCACGATTGACCGAACTTCGTCGTCGATGAGTTTTGCCGTTTGCTCACTAATTTCTCTTGTTTGGTATTGGCCCTGGCCGGGTAGATATGGATTCGGAGGCGCTTGATACGTGATTGGGCCCAGTTTTTCAGTCATCCCATATAGGGTGACTATGCTGCGCGCTATTTCAGTGGAACGCTGCAAATCATTCTGCGCCCCGGTGGTTATGTCGCCAAAGGTGAGCACTTCCGCTGCCCGTCCACCCAGTAAGACGTCAATTTTTTCAAGTAGTTCCGTTTTGGACATCAAGTATCTATCTTCGGTAGGCAACTGGAGAGTAAATCCCAGGGCGCCGATGCCTCTGGGCACTATTGATATTTTGTGGACCTTTTCAGCCGTTTTTGTTAATGCGGCGACCAAAGCGTGTCCGGTCTCATGGAAGGCTACGGTTTTCTTCTCCCTCTCATTGAGGACTCGATTTTTTTTCTCGAGACCCGCTACAATCCGATCTATGGCGTCTTCCAAATCTCTGTTGGTTACCAGAGTTTGCCCTCTCCTGGCGGCGAGAAGGGCGCCCTCGTTGATCAGATTGGCAAGGTCCGCGCCCGTAAAACCGGGGGTTCGCTTCGCTATTGTCTGGAGGTCCACTTCAGGAGCGACTTTTACCTCTCTAGTATGGACCTTCAAAATATCAATGCGACCTTGAAGGTCCGGCCGATCAACAAGTATGTGCCTGTCGAATCGTCCGGGACGAAGAAGGGCGGGATCAAGAATCTCGGGACGATTTGTAGCGGCTAAAATTATAACTCCCTTGTTGGGTCCGAAACCGTCCATTTCCACCAATAACTGATTCAGAGTCTGCTCACGTTCGTCGTGTCCGCCCATGGTTCCTGCGCCGCGAGCCTTTCCTAAAGCGTCAAGCTCATCGATAAAAACCAGGCACGGCGCCATTTTACTGGCCTGCTCAAAAAGATCTCGGACTCGCGCCGCGCCCAATCCCACAAACATTTCAATAAAATCCGACCCGCTGATGGAGAAAAACGGAACCCCGGCTTCACCTGCAACGGCTTTGGCGAGGAGTGTCTTGCCTGTTCCCGGCGGTCCCACCAACAGCACACCCTTGGGTATTTTTGCGCCCAATTTGGTAAATTTGTCCGGACTTTTAAGGAATTCAAGAATTTCCTGAAGTTCGCCCTTTGCTTCATCCTGTCCGGCAACATCATCGAAAGTGACCCCGACATCCGTCTGGGCGACTATGCGGGCTTTATTCTTTCCCAGAGTCATGATGCCGGTACCCTGGCCCATTTTACGCATGGCGTAATACCAAATCCCAACGAATATCACGGCAGGAAGAATCCAGGACAGCAGCGTCATCAAAAATGTATTTTCATTCTCGGCTATTATTTCGGCGTTGTTGGCTTCCAGGAAATCTACTAAATTCTTGTCATCGAGTCTCGGAGTCATGTACAACAATTTGGGAAACAGCGGCTCCTTGTGACCGCTCTCACTCTTCTCGTACCCCTTCAAATACCGAGAGGAAACGACCACCGAATTTATTTTGCCGTCCGCAATCAACTTTTTGAACTGAGAATAAGAAACATTTTCGACCTTTGGAGCGAGCCAAAACTGTAGCAAACTTAAAGCGGCAAGAGCCATTATGATATAAATTATGGAAAAGGATGTTTTCTTTTTAATGTTCGGCGGCGGCACAAGTATCCTCCGTAAATACCGGTATACGCTGAAGAGATTCAATTCATTGAAGATGCAATCTCAACTTTATCAAAACCCAGGCGCTTTCCGACACCATATCAAACTGCCTGATACTCGAACTTAGATAATCATCGGCGGGAAACTTGGCAATCTATATGCCCGTGCGATGCTGATCAATTGCGGTGATTTTAAGGACGACGCCTTTTCTCCCCGGCCAATAGCGCTTACCGTGCCAGTCGATGTATTCTCTGTAAACGGATCTTAAAACAACATACAAATTCAGAGCGAGGCACGGGAAAATCGCTCTCACCCAGCTCCACACGGGCTTCTTATAAGGATTGATCCGGCGAATGGCCAAAATGACCCCAATAATCGTTATTATATGCAAAACGGATAAAAGTCCGTAAGATGCCTGGGAATAACCTATGATTGACAATACGATTAGTACAATTGAATTTATTACCGCAAGAGCTATATTTGAGTAGAAAAACACTATGCACAACCAAATTTCTGGATTGGTGAACTTCGGAAACATTACCTGGCGGTCGAAATAATGAATATATCCTGCTACCGTCTGATCTTTTAAGGGTGTCGTGAGACAGGCCGATGGGTCCATTGTTATCTGTATGCCGTGCGCCTTTAGAGTATTGCCCAAAATCAAATCATCGACAATTGTATGCGCCCAATCTTCTTCGATGTGCAGCCGTTCCAGAGTTGATTTTTTAATCGCTGTGCCGCCGCCCCAGGGCGTGGGAATTGTGGAAGCCAGAAATAACATGATCCCACTGTAGATCACCTGACACATTGCCGGAATGGAAGCCGATTCAGGGTTGAACATCCTGAATGTGGTGGTTACTTCGGTTTGGTCTGATCTAATGGAATTAGTCATCCGAGAAATCCAGTTTAGCTCCGCCACGTTAGTGCTGTCGCAAAAAATAATAATCTCGGTATCGGGTCTTAGCAGGCTCAACCCCACGATCAGATTCCTATTTTTTTGAGCGCACGCATCGGACTCTCCCGCAATGACCTTGCGCACATTCTCATATCGATCCAGCAACGGTTCCAGCACGACATTTGCCCGATCTTCCCAGGATTCAACTATGAAAGTTATAAAGTAATTCGGATAATCCTGGACGACTAAGCTTTCTAGAATCTCAGTTTGACCCGGATATGCGCCTTTTATCGGGATGAGCACTTCAACAAGAGGATGCGGCAGATTAGGGGAGAATGTATTACGCAATGCGCTGCGCATCCGGACGTAACCGACAAGTAGCGCAATGATCAAAGGGGCTACGGTCATGGCCAACCACGCCGCATACGGCCAAAAGTTGTTCATACTAAATATGTATCCAGTTCAATTACACGACGCCGGCAATTAGTATACCACCCAAGTATAACGGAATCTCGGAGAGCGTTCCGAGCATCGTAGAGAGAGATGCGGTAAAGAGTCTATGAAGGCCTTATTCCGGTTCCGTGCATTCAACATCGTACTATATATCGCGTTCTTTTCGCGATTACTTTCGAGAACCATTATAAAACAAATGTTTTCGGAAACAAGGTTTACGGCGCCGACACATTGAAAAGAAAAACCGGCTTCCCGGTTAAGAATTCCGAGGGCCGGCTGGAATAATAAGTATAGCAAATCCACGTCCAAAAGACGCAGCTATTCCATTCATAGTTTTGTTATTGCGTAACCGTCACCTTCACGTTACAGGTCAGGCCGTCTTTAATTCTACCGTCGGGAACTTGTAATTCACATTCAAGGTCGTAATCGGCAGGCACTTCTAATGCGGGATTTCTGCTTACCCAGGGAATTCTGCTTATTGTACAGGAAAATGTCTTATCAGGAATAGCGTCAAACACTGCTGATCCGCGTTCACCAAGGCGCAGTCTGACAATATCCAATTCATGAACCTTACAGCGAATTCCCATTTGGTTTAAGGGGGATAACATCATTGCGTGAAAACCGGCGGGCAGCTCAGCTTTTACGTGCAGCTCCGGAGCTTGCCATATAATCGTTCCGGGAATGGTTGCTTTTAAGTAACCAACATTTATTGGAATGGTTGAATCCGAGTAGCTTCGCCCCATCTGCCATTCCAATAGCTCCAAATCTCGGCGGCGTCGTTCTTCGTAAAACTTAAGATCCTCGTTGGTTTTGGCAAGGTCCAGTTCTTGTTGTCGGATCGTTTCCGTAATTTCAAAGACTTCTTTTTTCGCGGCCTGAATTTGTCGGTCTTTATTTTTCAGAGCTTCATCAAATGCCATGCCTTTGGAGCTCAGTTCCTTTAGGTTTGAGATTTCCTTTTCGAGTCGCTCTAATTGGAGCTTTTTAATGGGCAGTGTTCCCTCACGCAGTTTTTCGATGCCAATTTTTCGATCACTTTGGTTTCGTTTGAGACCCAAAACTGTTTCGGGATATAGCATTTTCTGAATATGCATGGTCGACTGTCGGTCCAACTTAAATTCGGCCAGCTCGTAATCCTTCTCAACAAATTGGCCGGCAACTACGTTGATTTTGGTTATCTCTGCCGCGTAAGGAATGTTTACGTGCCTTTTAAGCATGGAAAAACTCTTGCCGCGAAACAGAATTTCAGCTTCGGATTTTGCTTCGGCTATTTGAGGCACAACGGCTGCTTTGGCCGGCACTGGACTCGACATGGCCTTCTTCGGCTCCTGGGTGACGAGAAGTAGCGCAATTGAGCCAATTGCGACTCCTATGGCCAGAAACACTCCGAGCGCTCGCGTCCACCTTCTGGATGGTTTAATACCGTATTGCGGCATTGTAATTGTTTATACCTCCTGCCAAAGTCGCCAAATCAATCAAAGCGTAAACTCGAGTTTGGAGATTGCCCAGTGAGCCAACTTCGGCTTCAACGCGATTCAATCTTTTCATGATATATTGATCGTACGTTATGTCACCGGATTTGTACATTAAAAGGGCTTTTTCCTCCCCCATTTCAGCAAGTTTAGCTTGCTCCCAATAGAAGCCTTCGTTATCTCCGGAATTAAGAACTTCGCTTTTTAATTTTTTAAACTCGTTGTATATCCGTTCCGACTGCATGCTGCGATCTATTTTGAGCTGCTCGGCTCTAAGCTTTTGCCGTTTTATGTCACGTACCCGTCGAAAACCATCCCAAAGAGTATAATCAAGTCCTAGAGCAAAGTTAAACCCGGAGGTTCTATCCACTTGATTTTCGACATTTTCAAATACCAACAGAGGTTTGGGAATCAGGGAGACATATGAGCCTGTAACTCTATTTGACTGTAACTGCTCCTGTTTAGCCATGATTTTAAGTTTCAGATTTTGACCTTGAATTTCCGGAAAGGAAACATACTTACCGTTAAACCCGGCTAAAACCTGATTGGCCGCGTCTCTCGTATCTAAAGGCAAAATATAATCCGGATGATAGCCAATAAGGATTTTAATTTCGCGTTTACGTTGCTCAAGTTCTTGTTCCAATCCCTTGAGTTTAACATTCTGGCCCCTCACCTCGTTACTCATGGTCCGGACATCGATATCGTCAAACATTCCTTGATCTTTGCGGCTCTTGGCGTAATCCAGCTTGTTTTGTTGCAGAGCCACCGCTTGTTGCCTGATGCGTATCATTCTTTCGAGGAGGTGAATACGATAAAAAAGCTTTGCTATCGTTGCGGTATTGTTCCCTATTTTGTCGAGATGCGAGGTTTTCCCGATGTCGACAAGAATAGAGTTGGATTTTATCTTAAGCAGCGCCAAATACGGATCCCA
>JBBSBY010000116.1:0-8231 GCA_038250835.1 Desulfomonilales bacterium
AAAAAACTTAATCGGAGTCGGAGAATGAGTTTGCTGCTGAGCGGATGGTTTGCCGGGATTATCGTGGTTGCAGCATCTTATTTACTATACTTGCTTTATTCTTCAGGACAGAAGCAGGAGGCTCTAATTGGGCTCGGTCTGTTGGCTATAGCGATCCTGTTGATATTGCTGGGACGCGCGGCGTCGGACCGCGACAAGCCGCCAAAGTCACCGCCTCCATCTCCTCAAAACTGAGCATAATTAATTCGCCCAAACGTCACAGGACCACAATTGAATCTGTGTATGCCCGACCATAAAAAATCCTGCGCAGCCTGTTGCGGTATTTACAATACGTCTGAGGGTCGGCGGGAGACTATTGCGTCAAATCTTGAACGTCGGACGGCCCTGTTCACGAAGATAAACCGTGAGATTGAAGCTCTACTTGGTTTCCAGGCGCATATTAAACGGCTTGAAGATCCCAAACCGTATGAGCCCATAATTCACGTATGTGAGTTCGCAGGCTATTTGGATGCGGACCATCGCATAGTTGGTTGCATGTTGCACCCGAAGGCGCCCGGTAACCGCGGAATAGATCTGCGTGGATTGTGCCATTACGGCGCCATGGCCTGTAAAGCTTTCTACTGCCCGGCGTGGCGACAAAGTCCACATCGCTTTAATAGTATACTCGTCGATATAATAGATGATTGGTATCTATACGGTCTTATTGTCACGGATGTGGATCTTGTAAACTCATTATTTTATTTGATAGAGAAACACTGTGGCACTACCGATTTAGATGCCTTGAAAGTGAATTCCTCAGCCCGTGGCCGTATTTTCGAGCTGTTCGAACTAAAAAGTACTGAATGCCTGAGTAATTCAGAACTTCGATTGAGTAGATACTATTTTCATGGGTCCGGATTGGACGGCAAATCCATTTCTCATGCTCGCGCGATGGAAGCAAATGGCGCCGCCTCCGGTTCCTACGCTACTCTGACTGATGGTAATGGAAGAAGTTCTGTTTGCGCCTCAGAGGACGATTATTTGCATTTGGATCGTATTTGCCGTTCCATTGCCTTTACATACTCACTTTCAGAGCACCCAATTATTAGAGATCAGGTCGAACAGGCAATTGAGCGTATACTTAAAGCAATACATTGATAGAAACTACCAACCTCCTTTGTTTATACTACCAATCAAAAATACTTGACCATTTTTCTTCTTTACTGTAGTGTAAGAAATCATTTATTTGAATTTTTCTCACTTTAAATAAGTAAGATTGAGGTGTGGTCCAGTGCGGTCGCTAATTTGGCTGTTCGGAGCATTCATAGTATTCGGCCTCTGTTCATCGGCAGTCGCCTATATGCCGCCGCCCGACCAATGTGAGCTTGTTCCCTTAACCTACGGCCCTCCTGAAGGGCGTTACTGCGGCCCACCGCCTCCTCCGCCATATTGTGGCCCATGCCTTCCCATGAAACAGTACCCCAGAGTCATGGTCGGCCCTCCACCGGGCAAGGTCATCGTATGTCATTACCTGGCGCCTACTCCTGCAAGCTATAAGGTGTGCGCTCCTCCGCCGTGTCCTCCTCCGCCGTGCGCCCCGCAACCCTGCGCTCCGGCTCCTTGCGCAGTGCCGGGTGGTTGTCGCTGATCTAAGATATTCTACTAACGATTGCCTCTCTTTGTAAAACTAATCGGGCTCTTGTTCCGCGTCCGTTAATCTTTGCCTGACCTTAATACAGCCTTGATTGTCTTGATTTATCACCGAATATGTTTATAAACATACATATAAGCTACATGGGAGAAACGCTATGGTCTCGGGATTCGGAGCCAAGATTGTGAAACACATAACTGGAGTTTCCCGTATGCAGTTGCAGCACTGGGACAAAAGCGGCATTGTTCAGCCTTCAATCAAATCCGGAACAGGCAAAGGATCCAGGAGAGAGTACTCTTTCAAAGATTTGGTCCAATTAAAAATGGCTAAACGGCTCAGAGATGAAGGGATCAGCCTTCAAAAGATTAAGAAAGCCACGGAATTTTTAAGAAAGAATTTCCCAGATTTGAAAGCGCCTTTGGCTGAACTTCGATTCGTCACCGACGGAACTGAAATTTTCGTTTTAACGCACGATTCAAAGGTCATACTGGACGCCTTGAAGGAGCAGCTCGTTTTCTCCTTCGCTTTGGGTGATTTGATCGAAACCCTCAAAGGCTTGCTGAAAAGCCTTGAAATGTCAAGAGAATATACAGTCATCGTACAAGGGATGGAATTCACGGTAATGTTGATCCCCGATATGGACGATGGAGGCTACACCGTCAGAAGCAAAGAGATTCCCGCCGCGATTACTCAAGGAGAGACGGTTCAAGAGGCGCTTGGCAACATTTGCGACGCCATAGAGCTGTGTTTGAGTACAGAGAGTGAACCGAGCTCCGGCCACGCCTGTAGAAGATGAATCTCACCGCCAAGCAGTTGAAGAAAGCGGCCCTGAAACTCGGATACAATGTTAAGGAAGGAAAGAAACACCTGCTTGTTTACAACTCATCCGGCCTGATAACCACCTTACCCAGGGGCCGCATAAAGCATGGAACCCTCGCTGCTATATTGAAGCAAATGGGAATAGACAGAGAAGAGCTAGATAAATTGCTATAACTGATAATTGGCCAATTTCGGACGAAAAAACGCCTACTAGTTGGTAGTATGCGCCGCACAACCTCCGGAACGAGTTTAAGTAACAATTCCCAGTATTAGAGCAATTTTATTGCAAAAAGGTGATGTTGTATGATAAAGTTTAAATATAAGCTATTGGCATACGCCACGTTATATTTGCCTTTCCAGCTACAGGCGCCTGAACTTTATAGAGGACCACTTAATTTAAATGGTAGGGAAAACGGTTACTCGCAAAACTTTGAAGAGGCCGATCAATCCTCCGGCTAACACGGCTATCACGGAATATTATCCCATTATACTAATGGCTGTGGCAGTATTTCTCCTGCTGTGCCTCATCTCGTATGATCCTCGAGATCCCTCTTTTAATGTGGCCACCAACAAGCCGGGTATAAGCAATCTTTGCGGATTATTGGGCTCCCACATTGCCGACGCGATTGTGCAATTGTTTGGTAAAGCGGCTCTACTGCTGCCGTGCTCGCTCATTTTCTTTTCCGTCAGGCTGTTCCGGAACCAGTCCCAACGTCTACGTTGGAGCGAGGTGGGCGCGACTCTGGCTATCATTTCGGCGCTTGCGTGCCTGATCCAGAGGATTACCGGTTGGGCTCTGTTGCGGTATCCGTTGAATGACTCCGGTGGGGCCGTCGGCGGATTCCTTCACGCTTCGTTTTACAGGTATTTTGGAACGGTAGGAGAGCTGTTGTTCTGCGTGACAATCTTGATTGTGGCGGTTTTATATCTGTCCCGGACACCGCTCAGGGAGATTGCTAAATCTAAACCGGCCGTTCGAATGGCGAGTATACCTGCGAGAATCTCGGAGAAAATAGCCGCAATGCGACGGAGATCCAATTCGGAGGCGCCGTCCGGCGATGCCCCCCTTATGGAAACGGCAGGAGCCCCGCTCAAAGACTCCACCCATGAAGTCAACGCGACTTTTGCCCCGATGCCGGCGGATGAAGAGCCGCCTAAACAAATCGTTAAGCCGGCATGGGAGAAACTCGACTTCACATCAAGCGAGTATAAAATCATCGATTGCGACAATCTTTTCATTGAGGAAGAAGAATACGATAGATCAAAAGTCGCCTCCCAAAAAGCGGTGGATTTAGATTTGCCGATTGAAGACGAAGTCCGTAAGCAATCTCAGGCAGACGACAATATTGAAGTTGACCGCCCTGCTATTGTCATTAAAGCCAACCCAATTGACCCGCAGATTCCCAGATATGAAGCGCCGCTCGAAGAAGCCGCCCGGGCCCCCCGGATTACAAAAAAATATGACGAAGATTGCCCCAATTCCCAAATTGACGCCGATTCCTCAGATGTGGAAGACAACGTCGGCGTGGAGAATCATAAAGAGTCGGTTTCCGAGACTGATCTAGAAGCCGCCATAAACGATTATTTGAGCAAATCAGCCGACAATATTGCCGCTACCGTTCAGGACGAGCAAGAAAAAGTTGATGATCAGGTTATCGAAGCGTCACCGGCAATCGGTAAAGCGCCCGACCGGCAAGCTTTAAGTCGTGACGATCAAGTTCAGACTGCCGATGATCAACCGCCAAGTGGTCCCGAATCTGAGCCGCAAAACAATCCAACCATCAATGTTCAGGGCATTAAGGTAGTTCCCCGCGCCGATGATCCGGAACCTGAAGTAGTCAATCCTGTGAGCGTGTTATCCGCTCTGAAGCCCTATACGCTTCCACCTTCGGAACTTTTGGACGTGCCGCCGGAGTCCGATTATAAAATTGATGAAGACACTCTGCGACAAAATGCCTCCATTCTTGAACAAAAGCTAATGGATCTGGGCGTCAAAGGATCAGTGGTAGAGATACATCCCGGCCCGGTCATCACAATGTACGAAATAACTTTGGCGCCGGGAATTCCCTTACGCAGAGTTATCAACATGTCGGATGACCTGGCGATGGCTCTCAAGTCGGGAAGCACCCGAGTCGTGGCGCCCATTCCGGGCAAGGACACCGTTGGAATCGAAGTGCCGAACCTCAAACGGGAAATCGTTTATTTCCGAGACATTGTGGAATCAAAGGCGTTTCGAGAATCCGGAGCGCCGCTTAAGATGGCGCTCGGCAAAGGAATAGACGGGGAGCCTTTTACGACAAGTCTCACACGAATGCCGCATCTATTGATCGCCGGCGCGACGGGCACCGGCAAGTCGGTTGGCCTAAATTGCCTCATCTGTTCCTGGTTGATGTCCTGCAGCCCGGATGACGTGAGATTCTTAATGGTTGATCCAAAGAAGCTGGAGTTGTCCTACTACCAGGATATTCCACACTTGCTTCACCCAGTGGTGACTGAAGCTGAAAAGGTGCCTAAAGTCCTTAGCTGGGCGATTCGCGAGATGGAGCGTCGTTACGATTTGCTCAGTGAGGCGGGCGCAAAAAACATTGACGGTTACAATCAACTGCTTGCGACCGGCAAGCTTTACATTGATCCGGAAAATCCCCCGACAAAGCTCCCGTACATCATTATTATGATAGATGAATTGGCCGAGCTTATGATGGTGGCCGCAAAGGACATCGAAATTTCCATAGCCAGGTTGGCTCAGATGGCAAGAGCCGCCGGCATCCACTTAATCTTGGCTACCCAGAGACCTTCTGTGGACGTAATAACGGGCATTATCAAGGCGAATTTCCCGGCCAGGCTTTCATACCAGGTTTCCGCCAAACCCGATTCCAGAACGATCCTCGACACTACCGGCGCGGAACATCTGCTGGGAATGGGTGACATGCTTTTTCTGCCGCCGGGCTCGGCAAAGCTTAGAAGATTGCATGGGGCTTATGTTTCCGAAAATGAAATACGGAGGATTGTTGATTTTATCAAGACTCAACGAAGTCCGGTTTACTTGCAGGAGATCACAAAACACGTCACCGACTGCGACACCAAGAGCGTCGGGTCGGACCTTATTGACGATGTGAAATATGACGAAGCGGTGGAGCTGGTAACCCGAATCGGGCACGCGTCCATCAGCCTGATTCAGAGACATATGCGTATCGGCTACAATAGGGCGGCTCGAATAATCGAAGCAATGGAATCCGAGGGAATAATCGGACCTTCAGACGGCACCAGCCGCCCGCGGGAGGTTTTGACTAGATCACTGGAGTCGGTCCCGGACATGTGATTAGGCCAGGAGTGATAAGAAAAAGAAAACCTGGATTCTCGCGTACGCTGGAAAGACGAAAAAAGAGAAAGCCGGTTTTTAAATACGACTTGAATCCGATGCGATTCTGGACGCCGAACCCCGCACTGCTATAGTCGCCTTCGTTTCCAGTGCAAGGACCCTGCGGGAAACCTTCCGGACTTCCTCTGGGTATGCTGCCGCCAATTCCAGTAAAATTCGTGAAGGTCTATCCGGCACACGACGCTTCTGTTCCCAATTCTGAATCGTTCTCACGCTTATACCCAGTAATTCGGCAAATTCAGTCTGAGACAAATTCAATTTTCGCGAATACTTTTTACGTGAGGAACTCGAACGGGCACCTTGCTAACCCGAGAAGGTTCACGAAGTCCTTTAAGGTATTCAGCTCCTTGTTTTACGCCCTCAAAGCAAGCGGTTGAAATTTTGCTCATTCATCGTATTCCCTCCTGACGTAGGCTTTCAAAGGAAATTACTACCTTATGCTTGCCAACCGAAAGCATAACATGCAGGGCTTCTCTGAGGTCCAGCCCGTAGAGTGATAGGGGTTTAAGTCACCGCTTCCCTCTCAGCATGTACCTCTGGATCTTGCCGGTTGCGGTTTTAGGCAAATCTTCCACAAAATAGATTTTCCAGGGTCGCTTAAACTTCGGCAGCTTTGCCGCGACAAATTCGATGAGTTCAGCGGACAATTGAGCTTTATCGCCGATGTCGGGCCTATCGTTCAGCGTCACGTACGCGAAAGGTTTGATAAGACCCTCCACTTCCTGACCCACTACAGCGCATTCGGAAACAGCCCCGTGCTCCATGAGCGTGTACTCAATCTCCATCGGGGAAACCCATATACCGCCCACTTTAAGCATGTCGTCACCCCTGCCGTGATACGTGAAATAGCCGTCTTCTCTGCTATACATATCACCGGTTTTAAACCAGCCGCCTTCAAGAAATCTTTCGGCATTGTCTTCGGGTCTATTCCAGTATCCGGGAGTGACGCTCCCTCCCTTGATCCAGAGATGACCGGTTTCCCCGTCCGGCAGGTCTTTTCCGTCGTCATCCACGATTTTTGCCTCATATCCCGGAACCAGGCGCCCGGAGGTTCCTTCTTTCACCTCGCCCGCTCGATTGGAGATAAATATATGGAGCGCTTCAGTTGATCCTATGCCGTCAAGGATTTCCAGACCCGTGTTTGATCGCCATCGTTTAAGTATCTCCGGAGGCAAAGCTTCGCCGGCGGAAACACAAGCCCTGAGCCCGGGGAGGTGAAGACCGTCTATTTTTTTCAAAACAGAATTGTATTGAGTAGGAACTCCAAAGAATACCGTAGGCTTGAATTTATCTAAGGTCTCTAAAACTGCGTCAGGGGTGGGAGACTCGGACAACAGGACTGCGGCGGCGCCGAATCTCAATGGAAATGTGATGCCGTTCCCAAGGCCGTATGCAAAAAAGAGCTTGCTGACGGAGAAACACAGATCATCTTCTGAAATTTGCAAAATATCTTTGGCATAGGTATCCGCGGTATAGAGCATGGACATGTGTTTGTGCATGGCGCCCTTGGGCTTTCCGGTGCTGCCGGAACTGTAAAGCCAAAAGGCTATGTCATCCGGGGCGCAGAGATAAGGATCGGCTTCGGTGGACGCCGAGTCGAAGATTTCTTGAAAGTTTTCTTCAAACGGTAAAACCGTTTCGCACTTGTGCTCGGTTTTCACGTGAGCGGCCTTGCCGTCTTTAAGCGTCACAAGCAGCCGCGCCTCACTGTTGGTAAGGAGGTAGTGGTAGTCGCGCTCACCCAGAGTCGTGTTCACGGGGACCGGCCATGCGCCGTATTTGATGCTCCCCAGAAAAGCGTAAACAAACATCGGGGAGTCCGGCATTACCATCAGCACCCGCTCTGTGGGTTTGACACCCATTCCTTTCAGTACATTAGCAAACTTATTGATGTTTTGAGCTAATTGTTTGTAGGTTACCGTAGTATCTCCACAATAAAGGGCCGTTTTATCTCCACGAATGGACGGACTGTTTCCGATAAGTTCTTCGGCCACATTTATTTTTTCCGAACCGGTTGTGTTCATGACAATGAACTCCTTTATCAACATTAGGTCGCGAATGGCGCTGTGGGTTCGTCATTCGACGGATTGCCTCATGCGACCGTGTAGCAAAGCCCTCCTTTGATCCTCGTCGAGAGTAACGCTGCCCTACAAGAGCGATCCTAGAACGACAAAACCAAATTGTGCCGTTTCACTGAATACCATTGTAATATTAGCATACTAAGCGTACAACACACGTGAATTCGGGTCAAGAACAATCCTGCCGGCGTTCTGAAATGCAGCTTGGAGTCGACGCCGACAAATTGTTCCGTGGAATGAATGGTGATTCTGTGGTGGCGATGCGCTGCAAAATGAAGCACTCCTATAAGAGGGCATGAGGGAGCATTTCCCAAAGGATCATCTA
>JBBSBY010000117.1:0-8077 GCA_038250835.1 Desulfomonilales bacterium
CTGCATGACCTGTGGCAGAACTGCTCGCGGTTTACACGACCTATGTTTATATTGTGATTCCGATCAGGTTGAACAAATCACCAGGATCACCGGGTACTTTACTAAAGTTGCGAGCTGGAACAAAGGTAAGCGCGGAGAATTAAAGGACAGGTTCCGAACCAACATTTGAAATCCTTTGACGCCGACAAGGAAGGATTTTCATGGTCTTCCTCATCCCCCTCTTCATAAAGATTGAGGGATAGTGAGAAGATTTTCAATAGGTTTTTAAAAAATTTAAGTAACGACGCTTTATACTTATAGTGCTTCTCGAAAGCAATCACGGATAAAATGATACTGTCTTTGATAAGTCGACTATCCGAGTTACGTAAAGCTACAAAGCTTCACCATGCATTCAGAGCTTATCATCGTCATTCCAGCGGAAGCTGGAGTCCAGGAAGATCTGGGTCCCAGCTTTCGCTGGGACGACGGATTAGAGGCTCTATCCGACAGAACTTTCGAGAAATCCTATAAATGATTGTATTCGGAGGTGGTCATGACGTTATTGTTTACAAAAGCGGGATGCGGAGCATGTGAATGGGTGAAATCCCACGTGGACCTACAATCCGTCAAGAATCTCGAAATTTATAATCTGGATGGGGAAAGCTCGGAAGCCCTTGCAATGCTGGCCTATTATGAACTGGTTTCCTTATCTGAAAAGAATCTCCCGATTCTCCTGGACGACGGTGAAGAATCTCGTAGGGTAGTTACAGGACCGGATTTTATCAAGAAATATCTCGAAGACAATTGCATGTGAACAGAGATGATAAAGGATTGGCAAATAAAAGGATTTATAGAGACTTCTTTGGTTGATTGGCCGGGCAGAATTTGCTCAGTCATTTTCCTCCCCAATTGCAATTTCAGGTGCCCCATTTGTCACAATCATGGGCTGGTTCTTAATACGGAGGCCTCAACAACCTACCCTACGTCGGATATCGTCAGTTTACTGAAAGCTAAACGACATTGGCTTGATGGAGTAACGATAACCGGGGGTGAGCCCACCTTATCTCCTCGTTTACCTTACATATTACGGACAATCAAAGGATTGGGACTAAAGACGAAGCTGGATACAAACGGGACTAACCCCAAAGCGCTCGATGAACTTTTCATGGAGGGGCTTTTGGATGCCGTTTACATGGACATTAAAGCCCCTTTAGTCGCTGACGAATACTCGAAAGTGGCTGGGGTTAAGGTCAATATTAATCTAATCAAAAATAGCATCGAGATTCTGAAACATAGCGGAATCGAGACGGTGTTCAGAACTACGGTTATCCCAGGACTAGTTCAGGAAACTCAACTTGCCGCAATTAGGAGCGGTTTGGGCCAGATTTCACGCTATATCGTTCAGCCGTTTTGCAATCGGCACGCTATGAGCGAAGAAGCCAAAAAATTCAAAGAGTTTAGTTTAGCTCGTATTGAAGAAATGCGAGCCATGTTCGAGGAACCTCGTCCAGGTATTATTGATTTTAGGAAAGATGATTTATTCTCCAGGGCGGGTTAGTTATCCAATACCCCATCCCCCTGACACATCCAGACACGCCCCTGTGATAAAACTTGCGTCTTCGGAGCTTAAGAACGCAATGGCCGCGGCCACTTCATCAGCCCTGCCGGGCCTTCCAAGTGGGGTTTCAGCTATAATCGCATTCTTGAATTTTTCAGCCATGAATTGATCTATTGTGGGCGTGAGTGTCAGCCCCGGCAGCACTGCGTTAACTCGAATACCTTTGGGACCGAATTCTTTTGCCAAAGACCTTGTTAGACCTATCAATCCCGCTTTTGCCGTAGAGTATGCCGACTCCCCTTTTGAACCGATTCTCCCGTAAATTGAAGAGACGTTTACCATGGCGCCGCTCCCTTTTTCCATCATGCAACCAGCGGCGGCTTGAGAACAGTTAACAGTTCCAAGCACATGCACTGACCATACCGCCATAAAATCCGTCTGGTTCAGCTTCAAAAAAGCCCCGGGTTTATCAAAACCGGCGTTGTTGACCAAAACGTCAATTCGCCCGAAATACTCGATAAAGTCCAAAACTGCTTGTCGCGCCTGAGATGTTTCCGCCACATCCGCGGACAACGTCAGGCAGTCCGCACCCGCCATTTTGATGAGAGCCTCGGCGTTACGGAGCGTCTGAAAGTTGCGATCCAAGAGCCCCACACCGGCGCCTTCGACCGCAAACCTCATTGCCGTAGCCAGACCAATGCCCTGCCCTGCCCCAGTGATGAGTACGTTTTTGGCGGTAAACCTTTGACCATGAACGTAGTCGGCGTTCATTGGGGATCCTTCCCGACCTTCAAACTTTTTCGATTAATCCTCATCAAATTTCAGGGCGAGTCGCAACGACGGCGGCGGCTCGATAGGCGGACCGAAAGAGGACGCATACTGCGCTTTCAATGTTGCTATGCGATCCAGAGATTTGTTCAATTCAGTTGCGCTTAACTCTCCTGATTGCGCGGCATTAACAACCGCGTCCCTCGCGTGAAAAGCCTTCTGAGGGTCGTTGCAGAAAAGCAAAAGATCAGCGCCCGCTTTGAGCGCCTTAATACTTATATCCTCAATCGAATTGCCGGCTGAAATTGCGGCCATGTCGAGATCATCGGTTATAACTATGCCTTTGAATTGCATTCTATGGCGAAGAAGATCTTTAAGTATCGTATGGGAAACGGTCGCCACATTACCGGGATCCCAATTGGGATACAGCACATGCGCGGTCATAAGCATCTCAATGTTGTGCTGTATTGCAGTTGCGAACGGCGGTAAATCATGCCTGTCAATTTCTTCTATAGAGCGATTGTCTACGGGAAGCGCTTTGTGTGAATCAACAAGGGTCCCTCCATGGCCCGGAAAGTGTTTTCCGCATGGTATGACACCATTTTCACGAAGAGAGCGAATAGCTATAATCCCCAATTCTGACACTATCTGCGGATCAGCGCCATACGAACGATCGCCGATTACGGTGGTGGACAGATCATCAGCATGTGACAGCACGTCCAAGACCGGCGCAAAGTCCAGATTGAATCCGACGGCTCGCAGTTCTCCCGCCATCGTCACAACCGAATTCCGAACAAGGACATGAGGCGTTTGGGATTCAGCCAATGCGAGCGCCGGTAGGATTGGCGTGAACGGATCGGATAAACGCGCCACCCTTCCCCCCTCTTGATCGACGCCAATAAACAAACCACGATTGAGTCGCTCTAAGCTGTAATTCTGAAGCGATCTGTTAAGGCGAAGCACTTGAGCGGTCGCCACAATGTTCCGGGTAAAAAGAATTACACCTGCAGGGCGCAAATCATCCAATAATTCACGTATCTCATTGTTGAACACCGTGCCGTGAAAGCCGACAATAATAAGGTCACCGAAAGAAAAATTGTTCATACGCATTACTTATTTATCAAAGAATTGAAATCATAAGCTCTAACTTGACTGCGGGATCGAAGAAATGAAAGCCAGTCAGTCTTTTTTCGCTCCAGCACAAAAATTTTCAGATCATTAGACCCCGGTAATGTGCCAAAAGTAAAATCCGAGATCATTCCTTGCAGTTTAGGTGTGGACCACACTTCCACCAGAGCTTCTCCATTCCACCTTAGGCCGATGATTTGACCCTCTTCCAGCATTTTCGTGCGACTCAGTATGCGCCTGGTTTTTGAGCTGTGGTAAGAAACTATTATCTGATGCATGGGTGGTGAATAGGAGTCGTAGGTTAATATCCGCGGCCTGAAAAATTCAGCGTCCTGATCATCCACCCTATTATCAGATTTACGAACTTCCGGCCCCTCCCACCTGAGAAGCACGTCGGAACCGCCATAATATTCCTGGGATACGAACCTGCGTTTCCCGGAGGGTTCGTAAACACGCAAATTATCATTCCTATCGTACGCTGCTACTAATGGACTCCTGCTGCCCGCCAGATCACCGATTGCAAATCCAAAAATAGGGACTTTAAGGGGAACGCCAAATCGCTCTCCGGGTTCCAAACTGTTGCCCTTGTCTTCCATGCGATAAATCGGGCCGTCGTACATCTTTCGGAGACCTTTCCGCTGCCCGAGCAGGATGGGACCAACAGTGGGGTAGTGAATGACATGCAAAAAAAAGGGCACGTTCTCAATTACGGGAATAAGTGAGTTATTACGAAATTCCAATACAAAAGAAGAGACTGATCCTCTATTTTGGCCTGTTACGTAAATACGTTCCGGTCCCTGCTTTCTAATGGGGGCAACATCCACATTTTTTAATTCAAGCGAGCCGTGTGAATATTCGGCTACCTGAATTAATTCATTCTTACCGAAACGAAAGACGTAAACGGTGGACGGATCTATAATTACGACTTCTTTTTTTCCATCTCCGTCCAAATCGCCCATGGCCAATCCCACGCCAAGCATCGTGAGTTCCTGGCTCTTCCATTCCGTTTCGCTAATAACTTCTGTTTTCTCACGATCGCGAGAAGCAACGAGAGCGCTACCAAGGTATTTGACGTTGGAGGATAACTCCTGGGAAAAGCATTCCAATGCAACCACTACCGACAAGAGTAAAACTGCCGACAAACAGCAGATCATTCTGTAATTTACCAATGGTCTCTCCAAGTACAGGAACTATGCAAAATAATAGAATACGAGTTCAGATTTAACACAATGACACTAAAATTGCTTCCGGAAAACCGGCGCACATTATTGTGGAGTGAGAATTAAGCAGGCATGTAGGTTAGATAACATCTGCTCAAATCGCAGAACAACACGAGGAGAAATTTTTGCGCTAGAATCGATATATCA
This sequence comes from Desulfomonilales bacterium, assembly GCA_038250835.1. Classification (GTDB taxonomy): domain Bacteria; phylum Desulfobacterota; class Desulfomonilia; order Desulfomonilales; family Desulfomonilaceae; genus JBBSBY01. Next base: position 4,801 of record JBBSBY010000117.1, read on the forward strand.
TCGATTTTTTTGCGGCTCTTTTGATTAAGGAACTCCAACGTGACGAATTAGGGCAAAGTTTTGTTTATCCTCAAGGTTATATGCTAACCGATCATGGGGGATTGTCCAATTCCGACTGAAGCAAAACACGTTCCGTTCAAATCAAATAAAATACATGTATTTGTGATCCAAGTCCCGAGAAACCCCTTGTTTTCTGGCCAGAACACATAAATCCGCCACAGACACGGAGTTGTAATAATCTACAAGTATCTTTTGAGTTTCCTGCCAAACATGGCGAGTAATACATCCGCCCAAAATCTCGCAGTCTTGTTTCTTTGCTTCCGACGGCGCCAAACATCGCACCGGTATAATAGGTCCTTGAGCGGCGTTAATGATATCACCCACTGTTATTTCATTGGCTCCGCGCGCGAGCATATATCCGCCTCTCGGCCCCCGTCGACTCTTTAACAAACCTGCTTTCAGTAACTTATTGAAGATCTGCTCCAGATATCTTTGGGAAATCTTCTGACGCCTCGATATATCCTTAATTTGAGTAGGTTGACCGCCCCCGTGGTAAGCGACATCAAATAAGGCTCGAACGCCGTACCTGCTGGTAGTGGTTATTCGCATTATAAATCCCCAATTGAGAACGGAAGTTAATAGATAGTATTTTTATAATAAAGTTTACCGTGCGCGTCAAGTTAATTAGGAGATCGGCAATGAGTCCAGCTTTTGTAGTTCTACTTTACAAATATATAAAGTTTCAGGTTTTTTCGTAATTACCCACTAAAAGCTGATGGAACATGCAATAAATTTATGTATATCTCCTGAACGGCCAAGTTCAGTTATGGCATAAACTTGACTTTCATTAATGAATTAACAAATTAGGATACGTCATTTAATTTTATTCCAGTCTCTTGGTATTGTTGATAGGCAAGACTGAATGAATCAAATCGGTGGTTATATGAAACGTGACTACTATGAAGCTCTTGGACTTCCAAAGAAAGCGAGTCCGAATGAAATTAAGAGAGCTTATAGAAAATTGGCTTTGAGATACCATCCGGATAGGCGCGGCAGCGACAATATTTCGGCCGCGCGCTTTCGGGAAATTGAAGAAGCGTATCGGATTTTAATTAATCCCGCGTTGAGAAATCGATATGACACTAATGGCTTTTCCGATGAGGATTTCTTGGAAGATACCATTTCGGTAATTTTTCGTGAAGTATACAACTGCAATTCAGAGGCTCCCGGTGATCGTCCGAGAGAACCATGTCGAACTTGTATGGGGAAAGGTAGGATTCAAAAGCCAAATGGTTTCTTCACAGTGACTACCACGTGCAAAGATTGTGCGGGTTCAGGATTCCGGAAAGTTGAATTTTGCGTCGGAAACGTTTCCACCGACGGCTGAGCTCTTGACATCCACTTATCACTGGTTAAGTATGTTATCGATTCTTTTGTCGTTTTATTTTGTGCGCTCTACGGCCAATAGTTATGCTCACATATACACATATAATTATTTGTTGTTGACTGTGCGTGGTCTATCTGGTAACTAATTCCTTTTACAAAAGTCTGAGAGGTTTGAATGGGGAGTATAATTAAGAAACGCAGAAAAAAAATGCGTAAACACAAACATAAAAAACTTAGGGCTAAGCAACGGCATAAAAACAAATAGGATCTGACGCAATGGTCTCAGCGGGGCTCTTTACGAAAAAGGATCTCACAACAATTTATAAAGCGGCGTCTTTGGCGGAGAAGCTCACTCAGAACTACTTTGACAGCGCAGATGAATGGGAACGCAACCCGTATTTTCTCTTTACCTTAGAACAAGTGGGTAGCAGACTCTACGAAACAGATGCTTTTGCTAACGTCGTCCGCCTAAATTCGAAAAAATCCGGAGAATCGCAGGGTCGGTTCGGCATTATATTGCAAGACCCCAACATCCTCCGCTCTTTGCTGAGATCACAGTGTCACGATCTTTGGACTTTGAGCTTATTTGTCCTCACCCACGAATTAATTCATATTGTGCGCTTCAGAAAATACGGCGTTGATTTTTTTGCTTCTACTGACGAGCGTGGAAACGAAGAAGAAAAGGTCAACGCCATTACAAGGGAAATTCTTGCGGGGGCCGGCAACACTGACTATATTATAAGTCTATACGAGAATACTTTGGCAAACTCCGAAGTATCTATTCCGAGGCATACGAGCGGAGGTAGTTTAAATGCCGATTTACGAGTATCATTGTGACAAATGCGGTAAAGAATTTGAAGAATGGCAAAAATTTTCGGACCCTTGTATTGATAAATGTCCGGATTGCGGCGGAAAATCTCACCGTCTGATATCGCAATCAACTTTTGTGCTAAAGGGATCCGGCTGGTACGTGACTGATTACGCCCGCAAGGATAAACCTTCATGCGATAAGAAGGATTAATAGCGTCCCATGAAAATAAAACGCATTGCTCATCTTGGAATAGCTGTAAAAGATTTTGACGCCGCGTTGAATTTCTTTACTCAGGGCTTACCTTTGGACATAACCCATACGGAAGATTACCAGGGTATGCGCATCGGTTTTATTCCTGTGGGCGATAGCTCAATTGAAATACTTCAAGACTCATCCGGGCAATCTGCGATCAAGAAGTTTGTCGACAAAAATGGTGAAGGAATTCATCATATAGCATTTGAAGTAGATGACATTAATGAAGCCGTAGAGGAACTCAAGGCGAGAGGAATCAAATTAATAGATGACAAGCCCAGGGAAGGAGCTCATGGGATGACAATTGCATTCATGCATCCCAAAGCGAGTCTCGGCATCCTCATGGAACTGGTTCAGCCTACAACCGAATCGCATTAAATGTTCAGGCTCGGCGGATATTCACCCGTCGGGCCGTTTTCGGCTTCTTTTCCGCTTTTGTATCTTTCCATCCTTTTTTATCAAATTTTATTTCTTTTAATTTTTCATTCACTGACCTGGGCGAAATTACCTCTATCATGAGGATTTCTAACTCCTAGGCGCTTATTCTATTTTGATTTCAGCTAAAGTTGAACCTAAATACTTCGGCTCGTAAGCCGCCTGCAGTAGTTTTTTTCGCCTGGGCGACGACGCTATACGCTTGTTTGTCGAGGGAGCCCCCCGATGAGATGTCCATATCTTCCGACAACCACTATGTGTTCCACATCAATTCAGTGATATGAAACATTCTCAATATTTTTTTGAGGCGCCGTTATATTAAATGTTATAGTATGAAACTTTGCATGGCGACGAAATGGAAAATTTTAGGAGGCTTGGAAATGGCGGATGTCA
>JBBSBY010000118.1:0-8062 GCA_038250835.1 Desulfomonilales bacterium
CTCCCTCGCCGTCCCGGCGAAGGCTGGGACCCAGGAAGAAAGCGGCTCCGAGCTTCTCGGCCTAAGCCTCACAAGTCCCCCTGACAAGGGGGATTTAGGGGGTTGGTCTGTTATACCTTCCTCGACGAACAAAATGAGCGCCTCTCCTCAAATAACTCTTGAGCAAACCCCCTCAAATATGATATATAGACAATAGGATAGTTTTAGTTATCGAAACTTGCAAACAAGTATTCCCTGGTTCAATTCAAATGCTTTACGTAGCTCGTCTATTACTTTTGAGTGTCCGCTTCATGCGAGGGGCGACGTTTCCACGCTCATTTTCAAGTAAGTTTCTTACGAAGTTGCTTGAAACCGCAGATATGAGCGCGATTTTTCTTGACATAGGCCAAACTGGGTGCTACAAAAACGTAAAATGAACTAGAAATGTGGGTTTTTAATAGGCTTTGCCGCCGATTTGTTCGACTTGATCACTCGATCCGATTGGGGCTGCCGCTGATTTAGTGTTAACTGCCGAAAGGCTTTTTTCGTATTTTATGTGGATTGGGAGGAACAGATGAAAAAACTTATGACCGTCCTGTTTGCGGGTCTGCTTCTCGTAGCCTTCACCGCCCCCGTCTTTGCGTGGGAATTTGGAATGAAGGGTGAATACGAGTATAGATTCCGTTACCTGGGCAGAACAGGCCCCAACGACTTGTTCGGTAAAGCGAGTGTTCAAAACGGCCCTCTACCGGCTAACTTGTTTGATGTGGGAAACCCTGTCGTACCGATAATCCCCGTTGGTTCCGCCGGTTTGAGCTTCGTGGGTTTTGCCGGCCCGAATATTTACGGAACCGGCGCAGCCGTGACCGTGCCTGATGACACTCCGGGAACCTCCGGTATGTTCATCACTCGTGGCGGCTATTCACGTTACAATTCCGACGCTCTGTACGATGACCAACGCCTTACACTTTATCCCGAGATTCGGGTAAATCCGGCGATCAGGGTGCATGGCGTTTACACCGTCGGCGGCATGAGAAACAAGTTTTTTCAAAGATCCGGCGAAGTGCTGAACAGCAATATCCTCGGCGGAGTTAATACACCTGTTTTCGGCCTCGGTTCAGGTACTCCTCCTTTCGAGAGATACTACATGATGAACGAGAGCCTCGGCGCGTACAACACCGCCGCCATAGGCTCATGGGAACAAGTCAGGGCCACAATTCAGACCCCGATCGCTATTTTCTCAATCGGCGTCAAAGACTTCCCCTTCGGCACGGGCGCCTCATTGGCTAATCACACGCGCGCTAATGCCTTCCTGACGGTTGTCCCCTATGGCCCGTTCCGTTTCCTTCACGGGATCTGGTTGGCGACAGGCAACAGCCTTACCGGTCACAACACCACGCCCGATTCATACACCAAGAACTCCATGTTTCAGGGCGCTTTGATGACTTATGACGCAGCCGATCTCACCATCGGCGTGGGCGGTATATGGCAGAATTACCATAGAGACGCGGCCAATCCCGACAGACTCGTGGTTGTTCCCCCTGGAGCACCGCCTGTTCCGGGTACGCCCATTCAAAGTCCGGCGGCCTTCAGCCCCGCATGGGCCGCGGGTCATGCGCTTGATCAGAATCTTTCCCAGTATCTAATTTATTTCAAATATTTCAATGGTCGATTCTTTGCCAACGCTGAATACGAATGGATCACTGTTGATGCGCATCAGAGCTACAACACTAACACAGGTCTGCCTTTGGCGACAGCGGCTCCTCGTTTCATCGAAGAATACTTGCTGTTCACCGAAGCCGGTCTAGTTTGCGGACCCGGCAAGCTCTCCTTCATGTATGGCCGATCTTCAGGACCAGTTTTGAATAACGGCAACAGAACCAAACTGTTTGTTGCACAGGGTATGAACTATCAGGTTACCGAACCTTATAACTTCCTTATGTTCCAAACATACGGCGGTGGAAACCAACAATTCTTTAATGACGGCACTGGTCAAATGGGGGACGCGTTCGCTTACGCCGGCCGTCTTGATTATGCTATTGCCTCCAACTTAAACTTCTTTGGAACCTACATGTGGGCTCACCGTCTCGAAAAGAACGGCGTATTCAAAGGTCATTACAGCAACACCGGAGCGCCCGCAAGCGCAGCGTCAAGAACATTGTTTGTGACGCAGAACTTCGGCGCAGCCCCGGGACCCGGCGGAATCAATCCTTATGTTGACGACGGTTTCATCGGTTGGGAAGCCAATGCCGGCGTAGACTGGAAACTACTCGAAGGATTGACCTGGAATGTGCGTTACGCTTACTGGCAGCCCGGCGACTGGTTTACCCAAGCCTATCAGGCATTGACGCCGGTTGCAGGCGGCGGATCAGTCGGTAACGGCTTATTGGAAGGCAGAGACGCAATCCAAGCCATCCATGGCTCACTCATGATCAACTTCTAACTTTAAGTTAGCTTAGAAAAAAACCCGGAGGTTCGCCGCCGGGTTTTTAATTTCGAAGGAGGGAGAGATACGCAGGCGGCGATTTGGGTACCATTTCACTTTTCAATTACGTAACATGCGCTATTGACGATCCTCGCTCTATGCTTCGGGCGTGAAACGGCAATACGTATTCAAGAAGCAGGTATAGCTCAGATATCGGATGTAGGTTTTCTTAGCCTCATAAGAAGGGACTTTTGATTTCAGCTAAAGTTAGCGCTTGGGTTTCAGGCCGGGTTAGTCTCGCCTCAGAACTACCGCAAAACTGCTGAACATTACCCAAACTTTGTCGGAGACTTTGAGATCAAGTTTGACCCTGCTCTTCTCGGTCACCACCGAGCACAATTCCGTGCCGTCATGTATTCTGACGGTAAATTCGGAAGTCAGCTTGCCTTGAATAATCCCGGCAATGCTCCCTGAGAAAATGTTTTCCGCAGTGCAGCTCAGGTCTGAGTCAGATTTTTGCACAATTACCCAGGGCGCTTTTACTTCCGCGACAACGAATGCGCCGGGCCTTAGCTCCAATCGCTCGACGCTGTTATTTGTCACAACCGTGGTTATTATGTCTCCGCCGAGTGTAAGAAGCTCCACGATTGACTGTATATCCCCTGCCTTGACGAATTTTATCTTTCCGAAAAATGTATTTCGAGCGCTGGTTTTGCGTTTGTTTTCCTTTTCTATAAAGTGTTTAGCGGCTATCTGAATTTCTTCTTCAGAAAAGGCCGCTATAGAAGCTGTCGCGCTTGCGCCGGCATGGCCCAATATCCGCTGAACCACCGGTAAAGGAACATCATGCTGCATGAGTTCGATAGCACGGGCCTTGCGTATGGAGTTTGGAGAGGCTAGGCGCCGGGGTAATCCGGCCTCAGAGGACCTCTCATAAAATTTTCGCCGGAGGTGTCCTTCATCTATTCTCAAGCAATAGTTCCCACTTGCCGACAACTGACCATCCCGTATGAGCGAATCGATTTCCTCCATGACTTCAGCGGCCACTTGGATTTCACGTTTACTGACATCTTCCGGCGCCTTTTGCGCTCCCAACCTTATAATGCGCCGCTCCACATCGATGTCTTTAGCTATATCCAGCGCCAGGACCTCATTGAGACGCGCGCCTGTGTATCGGATGATGAGAAAAATCAGCCAAATGCGAATCCTTGAGGCGCGGGTGTCCATTCGCTTTGTGGAACGCGTCCAAGATCTGAAGGCTTGTTCCAGTTTAGCCAAACCTGCGGAATCGAGACTGCCGAGTGTGTCGTACCTAGAAATCTCAGTGATATTGTCCCAGTTTACCGATGGTTCATCGGAGGGTTGAGGGTCACGGTTTTTTTGTGATTGTATTTTTTTCATTCGTACGCTCTTCGCTAAAGCTGTTTTTGCGTTTCACTCAACAAGATGCAGCGTATTCTTATTCAGGATGATTGATGAATCAATCTAAATTTATGGATAAAAAATGCTTGACATGGCAAAGGCGTCGTTCTATTGTGATGACACGGTTAGAACTGTAGTCGTGTCAGTTGATATTCAGTGTGACGGCATTGCTGACCAAGCTCCAAAGATCTTTCTTTTGAGCAGCGCCGATCACTTTTCGCCTCAAACAAAGGGGCCCGTCATGGTTTTCCCGGTTTCCGGAGTAGAAACGGCCATATGGATTCCGCCTCTGGTGGGACTCGTGATTTCATTCTTCACTTCAATGGGCGGTATATCGGGCGCTTTTCTTATTCTGCCGTTTCAGATGAGCTTTCTGGGATTCACCAGCCCAGCGGTAACTCCAACGAATCTTGTGTTCAATATAGTCGGTATTCCAAGCGCAGTTTATCGATATTTTCGGGAAGGCCGAATGAATTGGCCGCTTGCCTGGAATATAATTGCGGGAACTTTGCCGGGCCTTGCGCTCGGACTATTCATAAGAGTTTGGTATCTACCGGACCCGAAAGCCTTTAAGCTCTTTGTCGGTTGCGTGTTATTTTACATTGGCGGAAGGATGTTATTTCAGATTCTGACCGACAGAAGCCAAAGGACGTCGGAAAAAGCAGTTGAAACTAAAATGCGTCAGTACGCCGCCAATCGGAATTCGGCAGGCGCCGAGCCGGACGGGCCTGCAATCCGCACCATAAAATGGTCTCTAACCTGCACTGAATACGAATTTTTCGGCGAAAGGTTTCGGTTTCACACCGCGGGATTGTTTATGCTTGCGCTCATCGTGGGTCTAATAGGCGGAGTGTACGGTATCGGCGGGGGCGCCATAATAGCGCCTTTTATTGTTTCCTTTTTTCAATTGCCTATACACACCATCGCAGGGGCCACACTTATGGGGACTTGCGTGACCTCAATCGGCGGCGTTATCTTTTATCAATTCTTTGGGCCCATGATAGCGGCGCCGGGGCAATCAGTGACCGCCGACTGGCTTCTTGGCCTTTTATTTGGAATAGGCGGCTTTTTTGGAATGTATTTAGGGGCGAGCTGTCAAAAATACATCCCCGGGGCAATCATCAAACCTGTTTTGGCGGTTCTGATTGCCGCATTGGGAATGACTTACATTGCGAAATACTTTTGGACTTAGATATCAACATCCCGGAGCTTCGATCAATTCACCTTTTGAACTTTTCCCCTCTTCTTTTCCGGTAAGACAATTCCCTCATCCCGATGTGAAAAATCCATATTGTCGTAATAGGCTTGAATCTTCTTGCAAACGTCGTCTTTTATGGTTTGCCATGAGCAAAACGCCGCAGTCTTAATCCTGCCGGAATCCACATCCTCATAGGCAAACACGGCTGGGCAATCTTTTAAACGGGCGTCTTCCAACCCTCCCGCGTCTTCATATGGAATGGTTATTAATGTCAGGAGGTTTTTGAATGACGTTCTTTCTTTGAGTATCCAGTCAATCTTTTTTCCGCGGGCAAGATCGATTAGCGACTGCGCAATAGCGCTGATCTTGGCTTCCCCAAAAATTTCGTGAAATTTTACGGCGGCGGCGAACACGGTCAAGGTTTTGCGGAATACTTTGAAATCAAATAATCTTCGTTTAATCCCACTTGGAGGTATTTTCGCTTTTTCCGCAATTAAATCATCGTCAAGTTTGCGCAATCTGACAAGCAATTCCGAGAGTTGGACTTTCAAATAATTGGAAATAGGAAGGTATCTTTCACCGTCTGAAACCAGCAGCGTAGCGCTTTCACAATTAGGGTGTGAACCGCCCAAAGTTTGGCGGCCAAGGAATCTGGAAATGACCTCGAATTTCATCATTCCTGTGGGCACAAATTCGATGTCGGGTATTTGTTTTTCAAAAAAGCCTTCCACACATTCCGTTGTAGTGGGCTCCAGATCAACATTTCCATCCCAGCACGGCGTGAGAGGCACAAATCCCCAAACTGAAATATGGTCTCTGTGTTCGTGTATAAAGCTCAATATTTCCGAAAGATTGTCGTCATTCACCTTGGCCGCGATGGTGGAAATTACCGCAATCTTTTGCGCTCCGCATTCGATTAGGTTTTGCAGAGCCTTACGCTTTACCGCCAGCGACGCGTCACCCCGCAGAGTCTTATAAATATCGTTTCTAGTGCCGTCGAAGCCGAAATTCACCTGGATTCCCATGGAGCACATTCGCCGGCAATACTCCTTGTCGGCAAACTTGATGCCGTTTGTAAACATTTGAACTTGAAAGCCATATTCTCTAGCCAAACCGACAATGCGTTCGAAGTCCGGATGGACAGTGGGTTCACCTCCAAAAAAGCAGATATTGGGTTTCGGATCGGCGTTTTGGAAATGGCGATATATCTTTTCGAAGTATTCGACGGGCGGTTCATATCTAAAGCCCATGGCGTCTACATATGCGAGACAAATGGGGCAACGTTGATTGCAGTTATTCGTCACGTCTATGGCCACGGTATAGGGGGGGGAAATTTTCTGATGATCGCAGGATGCGCAATTCATCGAACATGCCGATTCCGTGGGTTCTCGGTATTGAGTGATTTCGCGTTTCCATCTCCATTTGCGGGCGTCTTTACTAACCAGGGAGGCGGTTCTTCCACAATCTTGACAAAATTTCACTAAATATACTTTATTGTTCCTGATTTCATAACATGCGCTTACGGGCTTGGCGCATTTTTCACACAAACCGATTTTCATTGATATCTCCGTCGTAAAACAAATACGATGTTCCGGAAATCACTCACTAATCCTACGAATGTCGAACCATTTTTAAGAAAGACGACAAAAGCTCTCATAAATAGAAGTAAAATACGGGATATTAGTGATATTTTGAACGGGATGACTATCACATTATTTTTTCTTGTCAAGCTAAAAGTCGATATCGTATAATATCGAGTTGGACAAGAGTTCAAGCCGGGAACCTTTTGCATTCCATTCGTACCGCGAAAATGTTATGCCTCTATAGCTTGAAAATTCCTTTAACCAAAGCTCCAATTGCCGGGTCCAACATGAAGAAAACATCCATTCTAATACTCGCGGGTGAAGCCTCAGGTGATCATCACGCCTCAGCTCTGGTTAGAGACATTCGAGAAATCCGGCCGGATGTGGAGTTTTGCGGTATAGGAGGCGATTTGCTTGCAGGCGCCGGAATGAAGCTACTGCTGCATTATAGGGACATCAACACCATCGGTTTGAGCGAAGGCTTCGGCAAGGTCAAAAAGATTTGGGCCGCGTACAAAATGATTCAGAGGGAGCTTAAGTCCGGAAAATACGCAATGTTCATCCCGGTGGATTTCCCTGACGTGAACATTCGCCTGTGCTTGTTTGCAAAAAGGGCGAAAGTACCAGTGTTCTACTACATAAGCCCGCAGATTTGGGCGTGGAGAAAAGGCCGACTAAAGATAATTGCCGCTCGCATAGACAAAATCATGACTCTTTTTCCATTTGAGGAAAAACTCTATCGCTCGGCGGGAGTGGACGCCTCATTTGTCGGCCATACAATGATGCGCGATCTCCCTGAATCTTTGGAAAAAGCGACCTTTCGCCGAAATATGGGACTGGACCCGTCGTTATTCACTGTTGCTTTGGTTCCGGGCAGCAGGCAAGCCGAAGTCCGTAGGATGCTGCCGGTGATGTGCGAAGCGGCGCTTTTGCACACCAAACATTTTCCTGAAACTCAGTTTGTCCTACCGTTAGCCGGGGCGCACCTGTTGAACCTGGTTCAAGAGATAACAGGGGATTACCCGAGTTTGAATATACAAATTCAGGAAAACGCCTCAGATGTTATGGCCGCGAGTGACGCCGGTTTAGTGACCTCCGGGACAGCAACTTTGCAGGCTGCTCTGATGGGAATGCCGCATGCGGTAGTATATTCGCTGGACAAGTATTCGTGGTTTGTGGCTCTGCATATCCTAAAACCTTTGCTCATGGATAAAGATATTCACGTTGCGATATCAAATGTGTTGGCGATTCATGCTGAAGATGATCCGGGCGGTCCCTTGGCTCAGCTCTCGCAGAGGGGGGTTGAAATCCCGTGTAATGAGTGCGGTAGACCTTTATTCGTTCCTGAGATTTTGCAGGAGCTGGTAACGCCCGCAAATTTGGCCGAATGGTTGTTGAGGTTCAGGACCGACGCCAATCTGCTTGCGGCGTTAAATCAAGGATTTGCGTGGTTGA
>JBBSBY010000119.1:0-8048 GCA_038250835.1 Desulfomonilales bacterium
AACGCCGATACAGGCAACGGTTATGCCGACGACGCGTCGATCTTTGCCGCACGCCTTGATTACGCTATCGCAGCAAACTTGAACGCTTACGGCAGCTTCTTCTGGGCCGACAGGGTTGGAAACGCGTACGGCTGGGGATTCCTGGCGCCTAAGGATCGGACCAATGTTCCCAGCGCCACTGTCTTCGGTTTGTATCGCGGTACCTCAACAGTAAGAGTTCCCACCATTCCGGATAACAACCTTGGTTGGGAAATTGACGCAGGTTTTGACTGGAAACTACTTGAAGGCTTGAACGTGAACTTTACCGCCGCTTATTGGCAGCCCGGCCAATGGTTCAACTACGCTTGTATCGACAAGGCGAATCCCACATGGTTAGCGGCTCAAGGCGGTGGAGCGGCAAATAACTGGGGAACTATTCCCGACCGCTCGATCGACCCGATTCTCGGTTTTGAACTCATGCTGGTTGGCGAATTCTAATAATTGTTTAAATAGTTTGAATAGAACGGAGGCTTCGGCCTCCGTTTTTTTTGTGGCAGGGGCCCACAAGACCTGAGCCGGCTGGATAATCCGGCGCCTCTGAAAGATTTGTCCCTAAACCGTAATCTTTTTGAGTCTCCATGGAGCGTTTCTCGAAAGTTATGTCACGATTGGTCAACTTCCGTCTTCCCGGCGTAGGCCGGGAACCAGAATCCCCTGGATACCGGCTTTCGCCGATATGACTGAGGCGGGAAAAGCAGCCATACGTGGAGAGGGTTAGGGAGAGGATCTTCAGTAAGATATTATGAGATTATAAAGCGAATCCTTCCGAAGTCCCCCAGATAAGGACGATTTAGAGGGTTTGCCTTAACACCGGAGTGTAACTGCGAATGACGCAATACAAGCCGTGCATCCCCGGCCCTCAAGCGTAAACCTTGGGGCCGATTAAGCCCCCCACGTATATATCCCGTAATGTGACGTATCCTGCCGCTGTAAGTCTTTTGATCAAATACAAAAATAAATACGCCGTCTGAAGGGCGTCTTCAAGAGCGTCATGTTGCGCAAAGAGCGGAAGGTCATATAGCCTTGCCAGACTATTAAGATTAAAGGACATTCCCGGATTAACGCCGATGTAACCCCGTCTCTGATGTTCCTGGTAGGTTTGGGTTAGTTTCATTGTGTCGACGCAGGGATTATTGAGCCTTCCCCCAAGATGTTTCCTGGCCGCGCGATTAACAAAATCCACATCTATCGCGACATAATGACCTACCAGGAGACTATTTCCGCAATAATTTATAAATTGGGGTAAAACGATTTCCAGTGGCGGCGCAAGCTCGATTTGTTCAGGCGTAATGCCGTGAATTAAGGTGGTGTTTTTCGGGAGTTCAGCGGTGGGTTTGGTGTAAGCAAAAAAATTATCCCCTGCGACTATTCTAAGATTCTTTATCCGAACAGCGCCAATGGAGATAATCTGGTCTTTTTTTGGATTCAAGCCGGTAAGCTCGGTGTCAAAGGAGACAAATTCATAGCTCTCAATGGGCCTGTTCTGATCAAATTCGGTGAATAAAGCTTCATTGGCCAGTAAGGACTCATGCTTCTCATTTTTAGCCCAGGGCCATAAACGGTCGAGGATCATAAAAGCTCCAGGTTCATTCGACAACTCTAAACTGATCCGTAATATAGCCCCGGATCCTGTCCACTACGGCGAAAGCCTCTTTAAGCGTTTGTTTCTCCAAATCTGAAAGCTCAGCCGGATCTAAGTAATTATGCGGATTATTGCCCGCTTCAAGCATCCTCAATTGCTGAACTAATCTTAGCTGCATCTGGAATTCGTACGCGTCACGCGTCTCAGAATATAGATCATGCGCAATGAATTCACCATCCGCAAGAGCCTGCAATCTGGCCAGGGTATTCGTTTCTTTTATTCCATATCTAAGGGCCATTAATCTGGCGAAATCAACGAACGGGACAATGCCCCTGGTTTTCAGATCCAATCGGTTTTTGTGCTTGCCGTCTTTTTCAACAATAAAGTTCTTAAAAAAGGTTAATGGCGCCCTGCCGGTTAAGCAATCTTTCGCAAGGTGCATAAGGAAAATTCCTTTTTGCGGGGCCACTTTGGATAAATATGAGCGGAGGTTCTCCGCTAATTCAACTGCGCCGTATCCCGGTCGGAAATCAAAGAAAATCGTGGCGTGAAGGACTTCCTGTGGTTCCGGAGCGTTCATCCATTTATCAAAATAATTCCTCCAAACGGAATACGGCTTTCTCCATTTTGGATTGGAAGCCATTATTTCGCCTTTACACAAAGGGTAGCCGCAGCGCTCCAGGTGCTCTATGGCTTTGTTGCCGAATCGTCGAAAGTAAAGCTTTCCCTCTTTGATGTTATCCCAGTTGTCGGGCGGGGTTTCGTAAATTAAAGCGTTGTCTTGATCGGTCTTAAACGTTTGCTCTTTCCGTCCCTCACTACCGAGACATAACCAGCAGAATTTATACGGCGCAGGACCCATTTCCTCATAGAGTAAAGTCAGAAGCTGGTGGACGATGTGATCATTGAGCACGGTTATCATCCGAGTTATGTTGTTGGCTTTTGCGCCTTCTTCCACCAAAGCTCGGACCACTTGAGGGATCTTTGCGGACAATTCGTATAAACCCGGAATGTGCTGTTGGGCGCTGATTTCCCTGAAGAGGTACAATGGCGAGGCGCCCTGGTTAACCATGATATCGTGCGCAGTGACTACGCCGACGATCTTCTCTTGACGCTCAACCGCCAGATGATGCACCTGTTTGTTCATCATCTGGAGCAAAGCGTCAAAGCAAATTGAACGCCCGGAAATTTTCTGTACTGGGGAGGACATTATTTCGCCGACGGGGAGGCTGTAATCCAGTCCCTTCGCGACAACTTTTGTGCGGAGATCTTTGTCCGTGATAATTCCGACTATTTCCTCGGACTGGTCCTGAATCAGCAGCGATCCTATGCCGAGATCCGTCATGCGTTTTGCCGCGTTTTGGACATTTTCCGAGACATGGCAGATTTCCGGCTCTCTTTTAACGATGTCCGATACGGTGACACTGAAGAGATAAAAGGCGTCCGGAGTTTGCACGCCATGCGGTTTTCGGGTTCTCAATTCAGCATAAGCCGTATTGACGAGATCTTCTGAAAAACTCTTCAAATAATATTGTGAAAAACGAGAATTGCCCTGGATCAGTGATAGAAAAATATTCTTATCGAGCAGAAAACAAAAAGTATCTTCAACAGTTTCAACATTTAGATTGGCTTTGGATCCCCGAATAATTCCAAGAGCGCCGAAACTGCCGCCAACGCCCCTGAAATCTTTTAAAGTTACCCCTCCTTCAATATCCTTCAGAAAAACTCTGACGCCGCCTCTGTAAATCAGGGAAAAGCTACTTATTTCCGTAACGCCTTGTTCCAGGATCAGAGTCTTTTTTGGGTAAAAGTCGATTGTGAACTGTCTCGCAAGCTCCTGAAGTTGAATGAAATCCAGTTCACTGAACGGCAATTGTTGTTTCAGGAAATCAAAGACCGTTTGTGGGTCCGCCGCATGACTTTCGGTTGGCAAAGGCATTTCAGTCTCCTGAGAGTGGGCGTTGCGTTAAGGAGAAGCCTCGAGAACATTTTTGAGAAGAGACGGAAGCTCGTTTAAAATCCTGAAAACCTCTTTCAGAGTTCGTCGATCGAGATCAGTCAAGGTGGCGGGCAAAATGAAATCAGTGGGTAGAGCTCCTGATTCCACCTGGTGCAACTGATTGACCATGATAAGCTGCATTTGAAACTCAAACGCTTCCTTGAGGTCTTTATAAGTCTCATCAGATATTAAACCCAATTCTTTAAAGCGAACCAGTCTTAGTAGCGAGTTTGTCTCATGCACACCGAACTTTAGACTTAGTATTCTCGCAAAATTTATAATGGGCATGATTCCTCGGGATCTAAGATTCAGTCTGGTGTGCTTTTCTCCACTCTTTTCAACAACAACGTCTCGAAAAAACGAAATTGGCGGCTTGCTCATGACAAGCTGTTTGGCCAAACGTCTCAAAAACAGCGGGTGATGTCCAACTAAATACAAAAAGCGACTCCTTAATACGTTACCTAAATCGAAATCTCCCCACACAGGTCTGAAATCAAAGAATACCGTTGCGGCCGTTGCCCTCGTAGGTTGCGGCTCACATACTATATTTTCATAAAACTTGGACCAATCTGAATAAGATTTGCGAAACTCGGGATTTGACGCGACCGTTCCCATTTTGCGGGCGGGATACCCGCAACATACCAGGTGCTCAACCACCTTTGTTCCCAGGACCGCGAAATAATCATTGACCGAGCGGCCCGGATTTTCATCCTCAGTAGTCGCGTACACAAGCGCGCTGTCCTGGCTGGTCCTGAACAACTGCTCCGATCTACCTTCGGCGCCCAATGATATCCAGCAGAATGGAATGGGCGCGGGTCCAATCTCCACCTGAATGATTCTGATTATCCGATTTATGAGGGTGTCGCTCAGTACGGTGACCATCTTATTCACATCTGTGGCTCTGGCTCCGTCCTCGATGAGGTTACGGATCACGAGGGGAATTTTGGCGGCAATGTCGTACAAGGCGCCTAATACGTTTTGATTGGACAACTCACGAAAAATGAATAAAGGACTGCTGCCCTGAACCACAAGAATGTCTCTGGAGGTTACTACCCCAAGTATGGTGTCTTGATCAGCCACTACAACTTGATCGATTTGGTCGAGCATCATAGTCATTAGCGCGTCAAAGCATGTCTGATCTCCGGAGACCTTGTTGACGGGCGAACTCATGGCATGGGTGACATCGAGATTTGAATCCATACCACACGCGACGACCTTTTCGCGTAAATCTCGGTCCGTAATAATGCCGACTAATTCTCCGGCGTCATCTTGGACCAAAAGTGATGTTGCGCTTAAACGGGCCATTCGCGCAGCCGCTGCCTGGATGGTTGTTGATAGAGGCGCAATCTCGGGAGGTGTTCTTATAATATCTCTAAGTGGTTGATTGAACAAAAAAAACGAATCTTGACTACGGGATTTGATTTTATGGTCGCGGATTTCATTATAGGCAGTGCAAATGATTTCTTCGGAAAACGCGTTCAGATAATAATCAGCGATTTTAGGCATTGAACTCACGAGTTCCAGAAAGTAATCGCGTTTCAAAAGGAAACAAAATGTATCCTCAATGGCTTCTATGCTGTAGCTTACACTGTCTCCCTTCATTAAAGCCAGGGCTCCGAAGGAGTGGCCCTCACCGCAGACTTCATTCAATATAGCCGCGCCGCCTCTTGCCACAGACCTTTTGACCGCCCCCTTCTGCACGATAAAAAGGTATTGTAGAGCTCCAATTTCAGGATCAGCCGGCCGTGAACCGCGAGGATAAAAAGCAATTTCGAATTTTCCGGCAAGAATTTCGAGTGAATGGGCGTCCAAGTCGCTGAACGGTTTTGTCCTGGCAAGGAAGTCAAACACCACACCCGGAGTAGTTGAGAATGCGTTTTCGCGCATGGCTCTTTTCCATTGATTGGGCGGGTTGACGAGAGTGGCCCCTGACGATTCAGAGATTGAGAGCCGCAGGAGCCCCTATTTACTAGATTATATCAATTGGCCGAACGCCGGTGTCGTCGGCGTCGGATTGATTTATAATGACTCCCGGTCGTCTATATTAGTTCTAGAAACTAATCACGGAATCAAGGATCGTCTCTTCATTTTAGCGGTCCATCCGAGTTCTTAAAGCGCTAAAGCCTAGTCACGCATTCAGGGCTTCTCAACGTCATTCCAGCGTACGCTGGATCCAGAGATCTGGGTCCCAGCTTCCGCTAGGCGACGGAACAGGCGCCATTCCGACAAAACTTTTGAAACCGCTATATTACTCCTGATGATCATTAACACTATATATGAAATTCGGCTTAAAAGGGAGGAAATTATGCAGGGGCCGGATGTTGTATTTGAGTTCATGTAAACTCCGGTGTTTTTAAATAAAGATACTTGACAGATAAAACGATTCAGGTTTACATTGAGTATAGTTAATTTCATCTACCGTTTCTCAGTGATACATCACTCGAACCGATATTAGTCCTTTCGATATGAATTTAGTCAAGCCCTTCAACAGGTTCTCTTAAAACGATACCAGCTATCATATGGTAATCCGGTAAATGCAGGTTTTTGTGTGAGTCATATACGGGATATGTATGTCTCTGGACAGTGTTTAAAAATGTACCGTTTTGAAACAGCGATAGCTGACTAACCAAGGAGAAACGCAATGGAGAATGCCCCGAAATGGTACGATGATCATCTGAAGGACTATCAAGAGGTCGCCTATGTCAAAAGTATGGAAGAATACAAGGACATGCACAGACGTTCCATAGAAGATGTGGATAACTTCTGGGCCGAACAAGCTCGTAAGTATTTAACCTGGGACAAGGAATGGGATTTTGTTCTCCGTTACGATTTTGACGCAGCGAAAATCGAATGGTTCGGCGGTGGCATTCTAAACGCCTCGTATAACTGTTTGGATCGACACGCTGACAAGCTGAAAAATAAAGTTGCGTATTACTGGGAAGGTGATAACCCAAAAGAAAGCCGAATTGTTACTTACTATGATTTGTACAAAGACGTAAATAAATTCGCCGCAGTTTTAAAAGCCAACGGAGCTAAGAAAGGCGATCGCATCATTATTTACATGCCGATGATCGTTGAACTTGCCGTCGCGATGTTGGCATGCGCCAGAATAGGGGCGGTTCACAGCGTAATTTTTGGAGGATTCAGCGCGGAATCTATTGCCAGCCGTATACAAGATTGCGGGGCCAAGATGGTCATCACCGTCGACGGAGGTTTTAGAGCCGGAAAAGTTATCCCGCTGAAAAAGAATGTAGACGAAGCTCTGACCCGCTGCCCCGAAGTAAACAAGGTCATAGTCTTCAACCGCGCAAACTTAGGGCTTGAACTTGACTCGCCGAAGGAAATTTGGTGGCACGAAGCCGTAGCCGATCCCTCACTGCCCAAATACGTCAAACCGGAGCCAATGGATTCGGAGGATCCGCTTTTCATACTGTATACAAGCGGCAGCACCGGCAAACCGAAAGGTGTGGTTCATACGCAAGCCGGTTATCTATTGCACGCCGCATTCACGAACAGGATAGTCTTTGATCTGAAAGACTGGGAAACTTTTTGGTGCACCGCGGATATCGGCTGGATCACGGGACACACATATATAGTGTATGGCCCTCTGATTAATGGATTTACCAGCGTAATGTTCGAGGGCGTTCCCAATTATCCGGACTTCGGCAGGTACTGGGAAATAGTTGAAAAACACCAGGTTGATAAATTTTACACGGCCCCGACGGTAATCCGAGCTCTGGCGAAGGAAGGCGCTGAACACGTTGAAAAGCACGACGTTTCATCCCTGAAGTTGCTCGGCACCGTTGGTGAACCCATCAACCCCGAAGCCTGGCGCTGGTATCACCATCACGTGGGCCGCGATCGTGCGCCCATTGTGGATACCTGGTGGCAGACGGAAACCGGGGGCCACATGATTACTCCTTTGCCTGGAGTGGCCCCGATCAAACCGGGATCGTGTTCATTTCCTTTCTTTGGGATTGATCCCGTAATTTTAGATCCTGATACTGCTCAAGAAACAAAATTTCCCGGGCAGGAAGGCGCTTTATTCATCAGAAAACCTTGGCCCGGCATGGCAAGAACCGTTTACGGTGACCACGAAAGATTTAAGGAAACATATTTTTCACGGTTCCCGGGCATGTATTTCACCGGGGACGGCGCCAAGTGCGATGAGGACGGCTACTACTGGATAACCGGCAGGATTGACGACGTCATCAATGTTTCGGGTCACAGGCTCGGGACCGCTGAGGTTGAATCCGCGCTGGTGCTCCACCCCAAGGTTGCCGAAGCCGCTGTGGTTGGATTCCCTCACCCAATAAAGGGGCAGGGCATTTATGCCTTTGTGACTTTGAACACCGGGGCCGATCCCACTGACGACTTGAAAAAAGAGCTGATTCAACTTGTCCGAACTCAAATAGGCCCGATTGCGAC
>JBBSBY010000120.1:0-7966 GCA_038250835.1 Desulfomonilales bacterium
CAACGAG
This sequence comes from Desulfomonilales bacterium, assembly GCA_038250835.1. Classification (GTDB taxonomy): domain Bacteria; phylum Desulfobacterota; class Desulfomonilia; order Desulfomonilales; family Desulfomonilaceae; genus JBBSBY01. The sequence goes on from JBBSBY010000120.1 coordinate 8, forward strand.
GACCGGTAGATGCGCGTTAATCAGCTTTCAGTGATCTTCTTGCCCACACAAGCATGCAACGCGGATTGTTTATATTGTTTTGAGGAAAAATCTCCTTATATAATGCCGTTCTCAAATTTTCGGATCATGGCGGATATGCTGGCTCAATATGCGGAGCATAATGAAGTGGAGACACTTAAATTTTACTGGCAGGGTGGTGAGATTTTAGTCTTGGACCCCGACTGGATTGATAGAGCTCATGAGAAGCTTGTTCAAGTAAGCGAAAAGCATAAAATCGAAATTGTCAATGAGCTGCAAACAAACCTGATTGGTTATTCCGAGAAATGGATGAAGCTAATAAAAGGAATGTTCGGAGGCGGCATCGGCTCTTCTTTGGATTATCCAAATTTGTACAGACGAACAGTGGGTGGACGCATTGAAGATTATAATGATTTGTGGATTTCAAAATTTAGATTGCTCAAGGCGGCAGGTATCGGCGTAGGCGTAATCTCGTTGCCCAATGTTAAGACCTTAGAGATTGGCGCAGAGGAATATTACGCGTATTACTTTGATCATATCGGAGTAAATGGTCTTCAGGTGAACAGCCCATTTGCCGGAGGCGTCCCCAATGAAACCAAAAAAGAGTACCCTCTTGATCAAGTCAAATACGCTGATTTTTGCATAGACCTTCTGAATGTATGGCTGGAGCGCGGTTACCATAAGGGCCTGGGCATAGCCCCATTCGGAGGAGTTCTCGATTATTTTCGTACCGGCAGTCTGGGTAATCTGATTTGTGGAATGCGGCCAAGTTGCAGCAGCGAGTTCATTTCAATTGACCCGTACGGAAATGTGTCGCAATGTGATTGCTGGGTCACCAGCTATCCGGAATATCGTTTTGGTAACATTTTTGAATCCGGCGTCGATGATATTATGTCCAGTCCAATTCGGCGCAGTTTTCATCAAAGGCCGATGAACGTCATACAGAACGAAGATTGCATAGATTGTGAGTATCTGTCGATATGTCATGGCGGCTGTCCCATACGGGCTTACACGACCTATGGTAGCCTGAATGCCAAAGATCCTTATTGCGAGGCAAATCGGCGCATCTACAAATTTCTGAAGCAAGCGGCGGTTTCGCTAAATTTCCGAGAGACCTGATACCGGTTCGCAGTAAAACATATAAAATCGTTAAATCCTCTTAGTTCCCTCTCCAGTCTTGGAGAGAGGTTGGGTGAGGATCTTCAACAGGATGTTACGATATTTAAAACGAAATAGTATGAAATTTGATTCACGTAAAGTCATAAAACAGGGCCTCGCCGCCCACAATTTCGCGATCCGAAAGAATTCCGAATCCGGTGTTTGGATTAAAGCGCCGTGGCCCTGTGGTAAATATAGTTCTTAGTTTAAATATATATTATCTACCGCGACCGCCGCCTCCGCCTCTGTGACCGCCCCCTCTGTGACCGCCGCCGCCATGGAATCCACCGTGTCTACCGCCACCGCCATGGAATCCGTGATGTCTTCCGTAACCGCGACCATATCCAAAGCCGATGCCTATTGAAGGACCCCCCCAGAAGGGGCCGCCGTACACGACGCCGGTATCAGTCCAATTTCCACCGCCGCCGTCGTAATGCGTAATATAATTATCCGGCTCATACACCTCATACTCTTGTGAATCACCGCCTCTGCGGCTACCGCCGGATGAAGCTTGAGCAGTGCGCGGAGGCTTCAGATCAGTTTGAATTTGGCCGCCGAACACCCAATTGCCATTGCTCATTTGGGCCCACCTTCCGTCGGAACTCCAGTTACCCGTGAGCGGTAACCTTTGGTTCAAACCGGCGCATCCGACCTGTTCCGTGGAGCTTGAAGGTCCTTTACGCAGTCTTAGACAATTTTCAGGTTGGTCCACTCTAGTAACAACACCATAGCCTGCCGGCGGAACCTGTTGTCCTTGACTTTCTCCCTGCTGATTTTGGCTCTGATAGTTTTGACCTTGATTGTTTTGGCTTTGTCCCTGGTAATTTTGTCCCTGGGGTTGATAGTTTCGGCCTTGTGGTTGGTTCTCTTGTCTTTGGCCATATTGTTGATTGTTTTGGCTTTGGTTGTTACGTTGGTTCTGAATGTTTTTGCTCTGGTCTTGCCCTAATTGCCGAAAACTTTGGTCTTGATTCCGACGTCCGCTCTGGTCGGTTTGATTCTGATTAGATTGTGAATAATTCCCCTCATTTTGACTTTGGCTACCGCTTTGGTTCCCCACGTCCGTCGTAGACTCCGCAAAAGCCGGGGTAATGCCGACCAAAACCGCAAGAGTGATCAACCATAGATAATTAACCGCTTTCATTTTTCTCTCCCTGTGTGGATGGGCATGTAATAATTGGCAATCGTAACCTTAAATTAATTAATATTCATCCGTAGAACCAATTCTACACGCGTAGACTCCCTGATTTGATCCTCATAGCTTTTGGAAGGCGATTTCGACTCAAGGTAAATCTTGTTGTCTAATGCGGGACATATCCAATAAAATCCGCCAACCTAGCGAGACTTCGCACTCCTATATAGATTCTTTACTTTCAAAAATGTTTCTAATTAAATCAGCGATGATCATCAATTGTAATGTCTCATCCATGGAACCGCTTAATTTGAAGCTATCTGTACTGATTCTCGAAAGTAATCACGGAGTGATAAAATGCATTTCGTGGACGTCCGGTGAGGGTTTAAATTATAATCGGCAATTTATCCAACAACGTCATAATAGCGTACGCCGGGAAGACGAAAGTGGAGCAATCGTGATAGAACTTTCGCAAAATCTTTGGGTATTTTGCATTGATCAAGAATCTTCCCGAAAGTTTTGCAGGTATGCCGCCTTTTCCATCAAAGATGGTTAACTAAGGCGGTGAATGCAATAACGTGCTGAGCAGAGGGTATGAATTTATGAAGCAAGCGCTCGGAGATCAATTGAAAGGCGGCTAATGTCCTATCAATATTCCGTGCTCGCTCCGGATCTTAACCGGAGCAAGCCTTTGTTATTGGCAGGGACAGACCGATTTTAAAACGTATGCTTAAACATGGCTAAACCCTGAACCATATCGGTCCCTGAATTGGAGTTATGTAGCTCGTCGCCCCTTCCCCACATGTTGCCGTTACTTAGATGCCGCCATTGCATGCCGAACGATAATGCGCCGGATCCTAGGGACTTTTCAAAACCCATACCTCCGAGCAGTGACCAGTTCCAACGGGAACCTGAGTTGCGATATGTTTCGGAAACGTAGCTTAACCCTGCTCCACTTTCTAAGAAAGGAGCCAAACCCAGCCTGCTTTCAGAGAAAGAGAACTTTCCCTTTGGGACCCACCCGACTTCGTACCCATCATGGAAATCGAGCTTTTTTATTCTTTCAACATTACCTTCATAATAGACAACGTACGATGCTATAAGCGCCATTTGAACTTCGCCTTTAGTGGGACCCCAATCGGTGAGATTCGCATACTCCTTCAATTTCCTACTGAACTCAAAGGTTGCGTAATCCAGCGGTGTGGAGGTACCGAAAGTTCGTCCGTAAGCCAACTTTAAATTGTACTTGTCGTTAATGTCTTGAACGGGCGGCGTAGCGGCTACAGTTTGGCCTGCTATAGTTGTGGCTGGTCGTTGAGGAATAACGGCGTCTGATGAGAAAGCCGGAGCTGAAATAGACGCTGCGATGAGAAACAGCACGAGACTCAACAAATTGACAAACACTTAGCCTCATCCTCCTAATTATTCTAATGTTTCACCAAAACAAATAAAACTAAAAAACGACAGGGGCTCGGTATCATGGCTATGTTTGTGAGTCAAGAAAAATCATCAATTAAATTCCACGGTCACATTCACTTTTTCACAGTCGGCAAAGATAATTGACCAAAAAAGTACTTCGTGCTATTTTTATAGGTGAATAAAGTAATTCAACAGGTTGGTTGGGAGGAAGGTTCGCGCCTCGATAGAATTAACCCTTCAGGCTTTTATCTTCTTAAATTAGCTGAGTTTCAGATCAACGTGATTTTTGGTTTCTGCCGACGAAAGACCGCCGGTACATAGATTCAAATATAGACTGTATCAGGTTCGGACCTTGGCAATTCCATGCAATATACTAGTTTTGTAATTCATCAAATTTGTCGAGTTAGCTCGTTCATAGACGCGATTCATCAATTAGATCAAACTAACTGCAAGATTATTAGAGGTTTTTAATGGCGACAAATGGAATGGATGAGACATTCACTTCGGAAGAGTTGATGACGGATGTGATCCCGAGTAGTCTCCCTGATTTTCCAGTTCAGAAAGCTATTGACCTCGCCTTTCCGGAGTTGGCTCATCAGCCGGGACGTCTCGGGAAGATTCACTTTGCCATGTGGGTCGATTATACTCTTGAATTTCCCGATGAAATTTGGGAAAAACCCGTGGATGAAGAGACCACCTGTTATCATTATATTTATTACATCAGCAATGAGGGAGCGCCTCCGGCGTTTGTCGTAGAAATTAGCTGTATCGATGATGTATGGAGAGTCAATAACTATACCCTTATCGTCACCTTAAACCAGATGGCTCAAGTCAAAACTTCTATGCGGGTATATTCGAGGGAAAAGGATTGGGAACGGGAAAGTTTCATTAAACATTTGAATGATGAAGCTTTACAAAGATACGATGAGGACCGGCTCGAAGAAGCCAGGACGTTGATTGATTCGGCCATTAACCTGAAAGGTTCAGACAGCGCATACCTTTTGAACAACCGGGGATTGATCTGCTGGAAAATGGGAAATACTGAGCAGGCGAAGCGAGATTTTCTTGAATCAATCAAGTTGGATGATAATAACGGTGATCCTTATTTTAATATAGGCCTCATATTCCTGGATGAATCGAATCTTACCGAAGCTCTTCATTATTTGCAGCGAGCAGTCGAAATAAACCCTTGCGATGGACAATTTTTGACTGAATTAGGGCACCTTTACTTAGAGCTTGATATGGAAGCCAAAGCTTTGACTCTTTTCAAGCAAGCCTTCGCAACCAATTCTTCCGACGCGCAGATCAATTTTCATCTCGGTTATTATTTTCTTTACAAAAAACGTAATGCAAAGTCTGCACTGAAATATTTCAGAAAGGGACTCAAGAAAGAACCCGATGACCAGTTTGCCCTTGCGGATTTGGCGGTAGCGCATTGGGTAACCGGCAACAGAAAGAAAACCGTGCAAATCCACGATGTCTTGCGACGTTCGTCGATGCTCATGCCATACACCATCAGTAGGCTGGTGTATTTAAATATGGTAATGGAAAATTACGACGTCGCTCTCCACTATTATAAAGAAGCCTTAAGTAATGAAGACCCGTTTGAACCCGAATGGCTGCACTATAACGCAGCTTTGGTTTATGCAAAGACGGGGCGCCGGGAACAAGCCCTCGACATTCTCAACCTTGCCGTGACAATGGGTGGGGAAGCCGTAATAAAAAGGGCATTAGCAGAAAAGGCTTTGGACATTGTAAAGGGACTTTCCGATTTCAAGAAATTAGTCAAAACTCAAACAAAACGTAAAAGTTAATTCAATATCAGGACATCAAATTCTCGAGTGTCCAAAATCAATATTCCTTTACTTAAAAAACTCGCGTATAATACCCCCACATGCGGGCTCTACGGGCAGCCCAGTTCCCCTTTAACTCAGTTTGAGGAAACATTTATCCAATGCAGTCGGACGCACAGTCCCTCAGAGAAGACCTCTATCGCGTTATCGAGCACTATTCCGACTTGGCAAAATTAGCCAAGAAAGGTGAAGTCGATCCAATCAATAGGATTGGAAAAATCATCAAGCAGACGGCTCCCTATTTGCTTCTGGTCATTCGAGACATCCTCCCAAAAATTGAACGCGATGAAATGGACTACCACGAAGCTCTGTTGCATGTAATTGTACATGCGAGAAACTTCCCTGACAATCAGTCTTTGATTGACGGAAAGAATGAAATTCAGAAAATCGAGGAGCGGGGAAAACTCTTCCTATACGGCGTAAAATGGCTTGATATGGCGGCTAATCAACGCCCCACCACACGGGATGTGCCGGTGATGAGCCGAAAACTGCGGGAATTAAACGAGAAGTACAAGAAACGCTATGTTGTCGCGGACGCCGGTACAACTACCTTGATTCCGTGTTTTTTTCCTCAACAGGAGGAGTCACCGGAGGCGCAAGTGTCCCGAATGGCGGACCTTGTCCAAAGGGCTATGTTGGAAATGCATCACCTGATGATAGAGAACGAGCCCGAGAAATCATATTATCTTTGGTCTAACTCTTCCCGCAAAGAAGTCGAAGCGAATTTATTCTCATTAGCATGGTTTCTTTTTCGTTGTGGTCGTCCGGTTGACCGCATTGCCACCGGCTATTATAAAGATGTGATTTCCGATTTTCTGAATGAAAAGCTCCTGGATTATTTGCTGGATAACATCAAGAAAGTCGAGACTCTACAGGGGATTTCGACTCATTTGTTGGTCATGAGTTACATAGATTTCCTTAATTTTTTCGATTTATCTACTGACTACATTGATTTCGATAATTCCAAAGAAGTTTCTAAAAGAATAAAACTTATTAAATCGCGAAAACGCAAAGGTTGGAGCCTTCTTCAGAAGCTACAAGAGCTACATAAAACTTACGGAGAATTACCGCAGGGGCGACTGCCGCAAAGTTTTTTATTGTTCAGATACTACAGTTCCTTTGGTGATTATCGAGGAAGCCACCGGCCTATCGATATACGAATAGAGCAAGCCGTAAAAATTTACAAGCCTATTCTCGATAAAACCGCAATGGAGAAAAAAGCCGAAGATGATCTCCTACAAAGCGGCAAAAGTTTCAGCTCCAAGACCAGAGAAGAAATGTCGGATCTGTTGCGTTTGATAATGAACTCTCTGGCTGAACCCGGAAAAATAGCAGGGAAAAAGGTCAAGATTTTAGGCGACATTTCATCAGGCGCCATGGGCAAAGTTTGTATTGGAATTTTCCGAAAGCAAATTGTCGCTTTAAAGAAAGTGAAGGCGGGCGTGGCGTCATCCCTGGGTGATCCCGTAGCTCTACTTGAATACGAAGCCGCCTTACATGCGCGGGTGCAGACTCCAGACCAGCATCCATATATCGTTGATTATTTTGGGCTCATAGAGCAGGATGGCGAGCGTCTCCTGATTAACGGCTATCATCCGAATGACAATCTTACTCAGTTGGTGGAAAGGAATTGGCTGGAAAAGCACAAGCCGCCGTTTTCCACGCAAAGCAAGATCACTGCCGCAACATTGGAAGTACTTATCAACCAGTTGCTGGAATGCCTCCGAGTATTTCGCTCCAAAGGCGTTATTCATCGAGATCTTAAAACCGATAACATCCTATACATGGTCGATGAAAACGGCGAATTAAATAGTCTCAAGATAATTGATTTCGGAGTGGCGCTTGTGGTCGGTCAGGGCGGCGTCAATGATATGTTCCGAGGAAAAGTGGTTGGGACCTTTGCCTATATGGCGCCGGAACAGGCTAAAGGAAAGAGTATGCTCCAGTCGGACTTGTATAGTGTGGGGGTAATTCTGACGGTGATACTAACCGGAAAACTGCCCATGGTCTTCCCTAAGACCCGAACACGTCAGGAATTGGTTAAACAGATTCTAAGAATAGAGTCGGAGTCCAGACCGAGAATTACGCAACTCAATCCCTGGTTGAAGAAGAACACTCATCTTGAACACATTGCGGTCACGGTCGAAAGAATGTTGGATTTGGACCCTTTTAAGCGCCCCACGATAGAGGAAGCTCAAGAGGCTTTTGATGGACTTTTTCAGCACATGGGCGATGAAAAATACGCTCTTAGCATTTTTTATCATAAAGGCTGATCATCACCATACTTTTGTCTGATGCTCATCAACTATCTCCCTGATGATCCGGCCCATTTCAATCAATTGCTCGGTTTCCCTCGAACCTCCCACATTCGCAATATAA
>JBBSBY010000121.1:0-7942 GCA_038250835.1 Desulfomonilales bacterium
AGTTTCAAATCTAAGACTCATTGCGGCTCCAGAGCAAACTCAAACATTTCCGCCTGGAAAAATCTGAAGAGCCTTTTCCCAATCCGAGACTCGGAAAATGAACAAAGCGGATGAACCGTCACTAAAGCCTGCGCCGTACGTGTACGAGATGTTAATTCCAGCGTCTCCGAATTTTTGCGATATTTTGTTCAAAATGCCGGGTTTGTTTTCCAGAACCAGACCTATTACCTCTGTGGATTTAGTCGCATAGCCTGCTTTGTTAAGAATTTCAATGGCTTTTTCAGGATTATCCACAATAAGTCTGATCATGGAGTATCGAGCCTCCTTTATAACGGCTTCATAGTAGTCTCGCGGCGCGACTCTACGACCCGTTTGGCTGCGGACATCGTATAGCGCCAGCAGATATTCATTGGCGTCTTGTATGGTCATGGCTTCGATGTTTATGTGCTCGTCCTTGAGTATTGCGGTGAGTTTAGCAAGTTCTCCGGGGGTGTCTGCGAGCATCACTTCGAGTTGTCTGCGTATTGGCATGTTCCGGCTCCATTTATATTTTCCAATTTATATTTATATTAACATTACTCGATGTTCCGAGTTGAACAAAATCTGTGGAATTGAGGCGCCGATATCTGCTTCAGGCGCCCCCGTTCATTATCAAATATCGATCAAGAGCAGTTATGGGGCTGGATATGAAACAAAAAGGAGAGTATAATCGTTCAAATAATCACTTTCCGTTCGGCGAGCCCACATGTAAGTGCTTTGGTGATCCGGACCTAATTTACAGAAATGACGTCTCTTTTGATAGTCTGGAGGTCCGGTGCATTTCCTCCCCCAGGGACAGTATTGTATCAGTAAACTGCTGTTTGTGAAGACACTTGCGGCTGATGGGGATGTTCTCGGGATCACCTATGATTTTATAGTAAATTTTGATTTACAACTACCTGAAATTACTAACATCATCGTTGGTAAAAGGCTTCGATCACGTAAATGCATAGTTCGGTGGGACGATGTTGATCATATAGACGAGACTGAAGTTCGGTTAAAGCCCGGCGCAAAGTACGAAGAGATTAGCTATCCGCCCACTGAACCCTCCAGTCGGATTTTTCTCAGAGACTTCCTTTTAGATAAACAGATTGTAGATGTGCACGGCGCCAAAGTCGTTAGAGTAAATGATTTGATCGCCGTCTTATCCGAAGGAAAGCTGAAACTTATTCAGGTTGATGTCGGGCTGCGGGGATTGTTGCGTAGATTAGGTGTTGAGTCGGTAATTGACAGATTTTTTAATTGGTTTTTCGACTACAGCCTCAAAGAAAAATATATCGCCTGGCAGTATGTGCAGCCTTTGGCTGATCCGAACCGGCTTAAACTGGAGATTCCGCGCAGCAAACTGGGTGAACTGCACCCAGCGGATCTGGCTGATATCATAGAAGACATGGACGTTCACGAACGAGCGGCGATAGTGCAGTCGTTAGATGACGATGTCTTGGCCGAAGCCCTGGAAGAAATGGATACCAGAGTCCAAATCTCCATCATGAGAGGTTTAAGACCTGAAAAAGCCGCTGATATTCTCGAAGAAATGTCGCCGGACGAAGCTGCGGATTTAATAGCCGATCTCCCTAAGCAAACAGCCAACGAGATTCTTGAAGAACTGGAAGATGAGTACCAGGAGAAAGTTAAAGATTTACTCGAACACGAGGAAGATGAAGCCGGCGGTTTGATGACCAACCAGTTTTTAGCGCTTCCCACTGACAAGACAATCGTGGACGCTCTCGCCTACATTCGCCAAAATGCCGATCAGGTGGACGTTATCTACTACATTTATGTTCTGGATGATGAATCCAAATTGCTGGGAGTGGTGAATTTGCGAGAATTACTCTCCAACGAAATTTTTACGCCCTTGGAACGCATCATGACCACAAGACTAATTACCGCCAAAATTGATGATAACGAGAATACCTTAGCCGATTTGTTCGGTAAATACGGATTTAGAGCCATCCCCGTAACTGATGAAGAAAACCGGATACAGGGTGTGATTCGTCTGAAAACAATAATGGAAATTGTCGCGCCGCATCTGGGTAGATGACCGGAGATTTAATTTGTTGGGAAATAATGGAAAAAATGAGCCCGGGCTGCTGAGAATGCGTATGCGAGGACTTTGGGCCCTGCTCATCATTATGGGTCCGGGTATAATAACCTCGAACGTAGATAACGACGCCGGCGGTATAACCACCTATTCACTGGCAGGCGCGCAATACGGACTGCAAATGCTGTGGTCGCTGATCCCGATCACCTTTGTCCTTATCATTGTTCAGGAAATGGGCGCCCGAATGGGCGTAGTTTCAGGCAAGGGACTATCTGATCTCATAAGAGAACGTTTCGGGGTCAAAGTAACATTCTACCTGATGATAATGCTCGTAGTCACCAATCTCGCGAATACGCTGGCTGAATTTGCGGGAATTGCGGCGTCTCTGGAGATCTTCGGCATCTCAAGATATTTGAGCATACCTCTCAGCATTCTGTTTCTGATGTGGTTGGCTGTAAAAGGGACTTACAGATCAGTTGAGAAAGTGTTTTTGGTAGCTTGTGTGTTTTACATCACGTACGTTGTCACGGGATTTCTAGTCAAACCCGATTGGCTGGAAGTGGTCCGGGCGATGGCCACACCGACAATCAAACGCGACAGCGGCTTCATGCTGATGCTTGTCGGGCTTGTGGGCACCACGATTGCTCCCTGGATGCAATTTTATCTTCAGGCTTCAATAGTTGATAAAGGCCTGTCCGCAAAAGATTTGAAATTCGTCAGAATAGACGTAACTACCGGATCAATTTTAGTCAATATTGTGGCTTTTTTTATAATTTTGGCCTGCGCTGCGACCTTGTTCAAGGCCGGTGTCAGCATCGAACGCGCTGAGGAAGCCGCATTGGCTTTGCGGCCCCTGGCCGGTGATTACTGCACCTGGTTATTCGCATTCGGTTTGTTTAACGCCTCTATGTTTGCCGCGGCCATATTACCTTTGTCTACGGCTTACACGGTATGTGAAGCATTCGGTTGGGAATCAAGTCTGGACAAGAAATTTTCCGAAGCGCCACAGTTCTACGCGCTTTATTGCTTCATTATCTTCTTCTCCGGACTATTGATGCTCATTCCCTCCTTGCCTTTGATTCCAATAATGTTTGTGACTCAGATAATCAATGGTCTCGTCCTGCCCGTAGTGCTGATTTTTATGCTTTTTTTAATTAACGATAAGATTGTCATGCGTGAACACACAAACGGCCCTATAATGAACTTCATCTCATGGACATCGGTCGCCGTGCTGATATTTCTTTGCCTGACCACTATTATATTAACCTTAAAAGAGTCAATTGCCGGTTGAGGCGGCCTCCAGCAATCGTTTAATCAGATCGTCGATTTGTGAAGTTACCTGATCAGGACGCGTCGATCGTTTATCCTCAATAACGGCGCCGTTCGGTTGCGTGAGTCCTGCCGTGATTTCGACGCCTGCGCCTTTATCCTGAACCTCTAATTCCATTCGAAAATCAGGTGGCTCTTCTTCGCTCTCTTTCGAAGCTTCATCCCTTACCGACCCGCTGGAATAATGAAAATTGTAGTTGGGCAGGTTTGGCGGCCTGTAGAGTTTGGGGTCAAACCGCTCAGATGAAGACGTGATGGAGATCAAAACTGATACCGGCTCCTTTTTCACGGCGCCTAAAGCCTGCGGCTGTTTTCCTTGTTCCGAAGCATTTGATCTGGAAACCGAACCCTTTTCGGTAAGATCCTTCTGGGTTTCCGGCGGAGAGACATCGGGCCGCCGCTTGTCCGCCAAAGTGGCGGGTTCACTGCGCTTGTAATTCATTTCTTCACCAGGGCGGGCGCGCTCTCCATTGGTAGTGGCGTTCTCAAGCCGGAATGGAACCGATTTCAGCGTTTGTCCGTCCATCGATTCCGGTTTCGCCGGTGAAGGTGGTCTGCTTTCTCCTGGAGCGTCTTTTCTGAAACTTTTCTCGATTTCATGAGCGAACCCGGATTGCCCTGATTTGGAGAACACCTGAGCGCCCTTCCCTTTACTACCAACCGGAGGTCCCTGTAAGTCGCTTATGCCGGAGCTGGGCGTCAATGAAGGCGTTTGAGGCGACTGTCGCTTATCCAGAGTTAGCATAACTTCTTTGGGAAAGTCTAAGACTAGTAAACTGATGATCAAAACTGCCGCTGCCGCGGTGGCCATGGAAAAAATGGGCCAACGTCGGAAACGACTCGGTTTGATTGGAGGGGCCGCTTTGCTGGACGCCGACGGTTCGCCGCTACCATATGCCTCATCGTAAGCAGATCTTATCTTTTGAGGTAGTGGTTTAACCTTGACCGGAAGCTTCTCGGACTCCATCGCCCTCAGGAGTTTGCCGGTCTTTTGGCATGATTCGCAAGAAGATAAATGTTGCGCTACTCCGTTTTCGGGATCATATCCTGAATGGATAAATTCATATAGAGCGCGGTCATCAGGATGAAAAGATTCAGGAAAATCACTGACGGAATATAAAATTGTTCTAAGGGCTTCCGTTTCCGCCGCACATTCAGGGCAACGGGCTAAATGCTTCTTAATGTATTCAGAGCGCGTGGAATCAAGATCCCCTTCCACATACGCGAGAAGTTCTCCGTCTTTCCACATTTCTGAGCAATTCTTCTTATCGGAGTTCATGCAAAGATATCCTTTTGATTGACGGTTTGTTCAAAGATCGTTGACAATGAAATCAGACACCTCTGAACGCGCACTCTCAGAGTACCTTCTTTGCAGTCCATCTCTGTAGCGATTGTTGCGTAATCTACCCCTTCTTCGTATCTCATTTGGAGTAGCAGACGGCACATTTCGGAAAGTTTGGCAAGAGCTTTCCGGAGTCGTTCAGCCTGTTCTCGGCGAATCAACAAATCCTCTTGATTGAGCGAATCCGACGATCCACTGATAGCGGCTTCAAACTCGTGGTCAAACCCACTTCCGGATCGATTGTTCCGTCGCAGCATCCCACCACCGCGTTTAATTGCTGAACTTTTCCGTAAGTCGCTAATCGCCGTCCGACGCGCTATAGCCACAATGTAAACATCCAGCGGTAATGCCGAATTGAATCTCTTTAACGCCTCCATCAATTTAATGAACACTTCCTGCACAAGGTCATCTTCATTATCATTCTCAAGCTTACAGAAGCGCTTGACGGCTAAACGCACTTTGGGCGAATACCCGGCATATAGCTCCTCCCACGCGGACCTTTCTCCTAAATTGCATCTTGTGACCAGATCTTTAACGGCGTCTAATTGGTTCATGTTTTCGATTGACCGTTTTGTCTCTTAATAAAAGACGCTCCATTCAGTCGCGCAATATACTCCCTCTAAAGGGACATAGTGAAGGCTCCAAACCAATTTTTGTCACGGAGCCGTTCATTGTGAAGCTGTATTCGACTACGCGGCGCCCCTTTTGCGCTCATTGTTGGATTGCAGGCTTCAGTTTTGGAAGCCGGCCGGTTCCCATTATTATACCCGAGAGTGACCGGAATTACGCAAAAGCCAACACTTTCAGGCGCCTATTATTTTAGCTATATATCTTTATATTCGCAGACGCCGCCCATCCGAAACAATATTTCTTCATGATTATATTTATCTGCAATTACAAACATATATATTAATAACTTAAAGTATTATCTTGACATTGGAACCCGCATTTCATATAGTCGGGCCTGTGAGGACAAAAGCTTAGCTGAGTCCTCCTAAGACCTCATCCTGAATGGACACCCTCCCTCCCCCATAACCCCCCCATTCAGGTTTGAGGTCATTTTCATCATTGGACCTCTCTTTAGGTTCATCTATTACTATCGATGTCGGCGGTCACTTTGACCGCCGATTTTGGTTAGTTGCCCTATGAAATAGATTTCCGGCCAAATGTTCCAATTGGCCGAGTAGTAGATTTGACGGAAACTTAAATGTCTTAGGAAGAGAATTCGGTCCTACATCAGAGTCGCTATATAATGCGATCATGATCAATTCAAGCCTGAGCATCTCCGCTGCAGGCCGGTCTCGCTTGTCATCAAAATACAATGATGATAGAGTGACTCTTACCGGCATTAGGCAGAACTTGCAGTCACAGTGAGGGTCGGTTTATGAGGCAGATTTTTTCATGGCTGGTGATTGGTTTTTTTCTCATCGCCACTTTAATTTTTTTTCGGTGGCTGGCGACCGTCAATTTGTAATTTATTGATTTTAATTGCCGAATATACTTAATATTTCTTGGATACCGCCATGAACTTGTTCCAGACTCTGCTGGAACATGGAGGCTAGCGTCATATCTTCCTGTTGGTCCTTGTAATCGTCTGAAACGACAACCTGGATCGGTTTTGCCAACCAGTGGTATGTGCCCCTCTCATTCTGACGAATTGGCCCTATACCAACATATCTAATTATCTCACTTTTTAATTTGCAGGGGTCCGGCACTCTAATGCAGCCCGCGGATATGGCGCCGTATGTCTGAGCGCCGGCATTACGGGATCTCATTCCATTCTTGTTGTAACCATGAATGCCGAGATCTCTATGCCTGGAGCACTTGCCGTTTCTATCGCAAACCAGGAGCGGAGCGAAAAAGCCGTTGTACAGACCACGGATCTTCTCTGAAGAGTGATCATAATAAAGCACATCGGGATAACAGTATATGTGATTAATTAGAAACGCGCCTTCAGGAGTGGGTGTTCGCATATCGCCCAGACCTACATGGGTGGCGTATATTTGTTCCGTGGTTCTGTCGCGTTTCAGTCCTTCGAAGGACAGAGTGAAGTTCGTTCGGTTAACCACTATTCTAAACGCCACAAATCCTTTGCGCTTGCCTACGGGCTCATTCTTGCCAAGTTCCTGCCAGTCCGTGTACAAACCCGGTAGGCACGGATCATTAGGCGGAATTACAATGTTACTCCAATCCGGAGTCTCCGATGGGGTAATTGAGGCCTGCATTCCAGGAATATTGGGATTATCACTTTTGGGGGAAATAGTATCTTTGGCTAAACCGGCCGAATCCTCGGTAGGTTTCTCGCTGGAAGCGGTACGCGCTGCTTTAAGTGACTGATCCAAGACGTCTTCAATTGCAGAGGCGCCGACATTACTTGGCCGGCTTTCTGCGTAAAGCGTCTGAGCGATGGTCAGCTGAACGCAGATCAGTAAAACGGAATATATGATTTTGGCCTTCATATTCGATATATTACAATTCAGAGATGATATATGTCAATAAATTCTTGGATCTAAATTGATTATGTTAACTGATACTCTATACTTGCGGTAAATCGCTCATGAGCTTCTGCTTCGCCAATTCGATGTATTCGGCCCCTGAGGCTTTGAGCACGCTTTCGAATAGAATAATTTCAGATGCCGTGAACTCCG
The DNA here is from genome assembly GCA_038250835.1 of Desulfomonilales bacterium. GTDB lineage: Bacteria > Desulfobacterota > Desulfomonilia > Desulfomonilales > Desulfomonilaceae > JBBSBY01. The sequence goes on from JBBSBY010000121.1 coordinate 7,400, forward strand.
GTCCCATTACGTGTTTGTTTTGATCCAGACAACTAGTCAATTGTTTTACATTTCGCCCGGACCTAACTCTTCCCAGCGTCAGATGCGGGTTAAAGATCCGCTTTTCTCTTTTAAATCCCAAGTTGGACATAGCTTCGTCAATTTTTTTGGCGAATTCGCCGAGTGTTGAGCTTGTGTCATGGCATCCGCTCCAAATGACTCGTGGTCGTTGAGCATTGGGGAAAACTCCAAGGTTACCCACTCTGAAGTCTATCGGCGCCTGTTTGTCTGCAACAATGCTGAGTTCCTCACTAATTCTTGATGTAAGCCGTTTCTGCGTTTGCCCGAGGAATTTTATTGTCAGGTGCATTCCGGCCGGCTTTAACCATCCGACATCCGCCCCGGCCGATTTCAACATCTCAATAATTGAGATACAGTGGCGCTTTACAGCGTCAGGCAGTTCAATTGCAATGAATATCCTGATTGAATTTGCTTCCATTTTTAAAGGTATCCAATAATGTTTTCCTATAGAGTAATATCCCGAAATGTGAAAAAATACTATGA
>JBBSBY010000122.1:0-7906 GCA_038250835.1 Desulfomonilales bacterium
GCTTCCATAGATTCAGCCGCAGTTCTAAGCAGAGATTCAGTACGTTGTCCCGCCTCATCTATTCTTCTGAGCAAACCATTCATTCTCATAGCTCGGGCTTTGAACATATTGGCTGTTTGGTCCAAGAAAGAGCCGACAATGCCTGAGCTCGGCGGCAGGACGGTTATTTGGTCTGTCGGCTGTAAGGTGATCAACTCGGACGTAATCCGACTAGCGTCTCTCTTTGCCATTTTATCCTCCTTCTACCATTCTTCACAGTGTTTAGCCCAGGCGCATTGAACACATTGCCAATCTTGGCGTGGAAAGAACACTTCCCTTTGTATTCCGTTCCAAACGCTATAGAGCAGCTTAATAAAGCGATAGCGGTCATCTGCTGTGCGGCTGGTTTCATATCTCACCATGTCGGCTTCTTTGGTCTTTAGCAGCACATCCAGCCGGTAATTCAGCTCATCAGGATTGAAGCCCATGGATTCCGTAGCCAAAGGCGTAAGCGGTGAGTTGTAGATTAGAGTCCACATTGCTTTGCGAGAGCTTCTTTGAGGCTGTCTTCAGGTCAACGAGCGTTACGCTGCCGTCATGTGATTCCTCTATCAGATCTATGTAGCCTTGAAACATGGGCAGCCCGCCGAGCGGTATTTCAAAGAATTCCTCAACACCGATGACCTGAGCGCTCGGGTCTGCCGACTCATGAAACACGGTAAGCATATTCTTGGCTTTATCCATCAGTGCGTTATCGTTGTCCCCATTGAAGTATTTCACCTGCTTCGCCCGACGCCATGTATCTCGGTACACATCCACCATTTGGTGGGGTGTGAGCTCGTCCCCTTCCAGTCTTGTTTGATAGAAAGCCGCCACAGCTTCATGTATTGCCGAACCAAACGCCAATGCAACAGAAGTGAAAGCGGGCGGGATATCGTCAATGTATTTGAATCGGTATTGGAGCGGGCAGCTCAGGTAGGTATTTACCTGGGAATACGACAAGTGATCGTGATCCTGTGCTGTTCTCATCTTCTCCTCCTTCCACGCAATTCCTTGGTTCGGTTGCGCCAATAGTTCCGCTGATTGACGAGTTTTCGGAGTTCACGGATCAGTTTCTTCTTCTTGGGTTTAGGGAATAAGTAAACAAATCTGAACATTTCTTTTCTCCAGTCTTGTAGCAGGACGGGTACGCAACTATAGCGTCCCGCCCCTGGAATTTATTTGGTTGTGATTATGTGTTTGGCTTATGCGGCGACTTCGGTTTGCAAATAGCTAATCATCTTCGATGCGGATTCACGGGTGAGATCTTGGAATTTGGATGCATTCAGTGGGCGAAGCATAGACTCGATGTCTTCGTCCGTATAACGGGCTTTCTTGGTCAGTGCATACAGGGCTCGACACTGTGCTTGCGTAGCCTGACCGTCGGCATATTGGCGTGCTTGCGTTCCGTTGCCCCCCGGATCTATGCCGTCACTTGACGCTTTTGATCCCACTTTGCCGTTTCCATTGCCCTCGGGGAACACGGGTCCAGCCGGTTTGTTGTTGGTTTGCTCACTATTGGGCTCACCGGCGGTCACATGTGACACTTCCTCGGCTCCTGTGAATTCAAGCCCAAATCCAGCAAATCTTAACGCCCGAGCTACGCTTCTCGTCTCTGCCAGTTCGATAAGGCTCTCTGCCAGTCTAGCATCTCTTTGGCTGTTGGCGGTGCCATACCCTACGAACTGGCCTTTGTTCGTAACGGCTGAGCATTTGAACACCGCATACTGGCCGTCCCAGCTTACCATCTCAGTTTGCAGGTTAAGGTTTTGGTTTTCCTCATGTGCCAATCGAAGCCTGCCGCCGACAACGGGAAATACTTTGGTTTGGCCGTTTAGCTTTCTGGTGACGAGTTCGTCTTCTCGGAATCCATTCGTGCCCATATTTGTGCTCCTTTCTTGATGTATTCTGTTTCTCTTTAGATTTAAGACGTGTGCGGGCGTACACGTATCATAATCGCTTTAGTGCTTGGTATCCGCCGAGGGCTACTGCGGCCAGATCGTCAATGGGACCTGGAATCGGGTTGAAAATGATGTAAAGCAGGGCCAGGAGAATGATCCATCCAATCCCTCCTTGATCACGATTTATGCCGTTCATGGGAACACCTCCCTGCGTACGTATTTCTTTTGTCTATCCTTCAATTAAACCCTCTTACCCTCAAATATATAGAAGAAGGGAAGATGCAGGCGGGTGTTACGACCCCGTATGTATCGTTCTATAATGATGGGAGACGATTGGACTAGGAATCGGCAAGACACTGTCAGATTACCGAGGAGAGAGAATGTCGACCCATAAGAGAACCTCCCCGTGTGGGGCATGGCCAGACGCACCAGCAGCTTCACAAATGCGCATCTTTCGTTTCCAGACAAGACCGTGCTTGCATCAGCCTCCATTTCACGGCTCGAACTTGGTTGCGGTATGGTTGTGACATTGAACTATGAACTTCCAAGGGCTCTGACGTGCTAGTGGAGGAGGCTAAGTGTCGATCGATCCGATTGAAGATTATAATTTTCTTATGATTCTATGAGTCAAAATCACACGATATTTCCATATATTTCCGATAATATTGAAACAAACTTCTGTTATCGAGATCTATATTATTTAGAACCAAGGAGGTTCTAAGCGTTCTATTGAGCAAGAAATCGTCGAAGATATCCGACATTGGGAGGTATTCAGATTTAAAAACGGACCTTCCTTCGTCTCGCTTGATATGGTAGGGGTTGAGGCAAGGAGACAATGGAATACGAACCCTTCAAAACAGAGGCAAAAATTGACCCGAGAAGACCAACTTCAACCAGGGCAGTGCTCGAATCGAACTTCAAATGCCCAAAGTGCACGCACATCTTTATGGAGTCGAAACTCTTCCCAGATTTCGAGTGTCCGAACTGTCTTTACAGAGCAAGGTGGGTATGGCATGTGGACAAGCCCAATGGAGCTGACTGAGGAGATAAGAAGGGATAGACAGTTCTCGCACTTGGCGGAGGTTGATAGAAGAAATTCTGGCACAGTGCTCATTTCCCGGAAGAGTCATGTGACCCTCCGTGAAATGTTCATGAAAGAAGCTCTGGTAAAGTGTTTACGGATAGACCAATACCAAAGGCCGTTTACGGTGATCCCCTTTTTCTTTACCGAACACAGACTGGTGCTCGGACCCAAATCACCTGACAAGATTAACTGACAAAAGAAGTTATTACAATAGTTCTGGAATGATTTTGAAACAAACAGCTCTGCCTGATGTCTACCTTATTAGAACCAAGGAGATTCAACATATGTCCATTAAAAAAGAAATCGTGGACGACATCAAACATTGGGAGGGATTCAGCTTCAAAATTCAAGATAGACCGTTCATGGAAGTTTGGCCGGATGATGACTTTGGGGACTGGGTGACAGCCGATGAGGATAGGCCCAGGAACATAATCTGCCACACGCCGGAATTCAAAACCACCCCATACTGCGGCGTGGATTACATCCAATAATTGTATAACCGAGTGTCTTGGGGTAAACGCTATCTGAGCAAGGCTTTTGCCCTTTTTTTGACTTAAATAAGATGGGCTATGGATTCTACTCAATTCCATGCAACATCTGTATAAGCATCATGACAAAGCCGCAACAGGCAATGCTTTGCCGAGCAGATTCAATAGCCTATTGTAAGAAATGCCCTGCGGATTCACTCCTGCGGGTTCCATTTACAAGCCAATCTCAACGGGAGCTCAAAATGCCGATTTATGAATACCGGTGCGAGAAGTGCGGTAAGGAATTTGAGGAATGGCAGAAATTCTCAGACCCTGTAGTTGATAAATGCCCGACTTGCGGAGGAAGGTCACGGAAATTGATCTCGCGTTCCACGTTCGCGCTCAAGGGAACCGGATGGTACGTTACGGATTACGGAAGAAAAGACAGTAGTTCTTCTGGACAGACTCCGCCCAAGAAAGAATGTTCCTCGGAGACCAAGATCCCGAGCTCGGATGCCGGATAGAGGTCAAACCGTTCATGGCAATGCCTCCTTTCGTGCGTGCTTCTTTTGATCTATCAATGAAAACCCTCAAGCCGATAAATATATTCTTATGATTCTGAAGGGATATGATGGCACCGAGGCGGTACTTGGCAGTTCGGGTGCCATGAACCGGATCGCAGAACGGGAAACATCGTCCAGTCGCAGTTGTCAAACCTTACAAAGAGGTGAAGCCATGAAAACGTACCGATTTGTTACTTCGTCACATCATGACGTTTCGGCTGAAACGGTTGATGAGGCTATGGAGTCCTTCAATGAGATGAGACTGAAAGGACTTTCGCCCCAACTTGACAAGGTCATCCGTGTAGAGGTCGAGGGCGAAGAAGGACACTACATCCGGGTGGATCACGCTCTGCGGGCCGGAGATCTGGACGCAAGAAAGGAGGCACAGTTACTACACTAGTCGGCGCAAACGACTTGCGGCGGCGGGTCAAGTTACGAACAGGAGAATGCAATGGGAATTTTAGCGTGGATAGTAATGGGGTTGATTGCCGGTCTTCTAGCCAAACTTATTCTTCCGGGAAGGGATCCCGGTGGACTAATTATAACCATAATCATCGGAATAGTGGGTGCAGTCCTAGGTGGGTATATCGGCACGTATCTTGGTTGGGGAGCAGTAACTGGTTTTGATCTGCGGAGTATTGGCATTGCAATTGGAGGAGCAATTTTACTCTTGATCGGATACCGGTTCATCAGATGATTACTAAAAACCGCTGCAAATGATCAATTCCATGGAATCTCGGTCAATCTTCGAAGGGTTCTTCGAGGATTCTCGTTAGTGCTACGAGTTATCAGTTAGCGTAGCTGTCTGTCTTCACATGTCTTTCTGGTCATGGGTTCCGTTCAGCCAGAGAGGGTCCAAATCCGCCCATAAACGAAAATAGACGAGAAGGCACCTGAGACGCGAAATGCGTGATGTTCTTATTCGGGGTATGCTGAGGTATTCGAAAAATCTTTTCGTTTGCGAATTTCGTTCTCCTTGACCGACAAACAGCACAGGTTCTCGCTCCTGAGGAGAGATGAAAAGCTTTGAGCGTGCAAGAAATAATTTGCTCATTCAAGGAAGCACGCTTATTGGTCAGAAAAGTAATAATTCTCTTTCAAAGGGTGAGCGCTCCTTAGGCTTCACAAGAGACGGATTTGATTCTTGTGGATTTCATTATGGTGAGATCGGCAGGATATTCGGTGGGCTCATGGGATAAAATCGGTAGATTGACGATGAAAAATGCTGGGAGCGGCTTATAATGAAGACTTCTGCAAACACGCCTGCTCAGCCGCCGCTATTAACCCGAACTCTCTTTATCAGATGCATGGAGCACTCCATTGAAATCATTCAGCCATGCCCTATTCTGGTTAATTTTATCGGCCTGATCTTTACTATGAGTTTCCGGATCTGTATCTATGTTGGTTATCACAACTCCGGTGCGTATGATGGAACAAGACACAAGAAAGTTAAGGGATCAGTGCCGGTATTGCGAAGCTGGTGTTCTTCATTGCCGGGTACGAACACTACAGTGCCGGATTTGACTGGGTTCCATTGTCCATTGCCGTAGAGTTCGCCTGAGCCCGAATGAATGAACATTTCGTGTTCCCAATCGTGCGAGTGCATGGGAGTGTTTCCTCCCGACGCAATCTCGAAGATTCGCATACAAAAATTCTGTGCCCCGTCATTCTTGCCAATCACCACACGGGCCGCTATTCCTTTAAGTTGTTCGCTTTCAAAGTGCGTAGGTTGCACTTCGGCGTATTGCAGAACCTTCATGATGTCCTCCGTGAGTTTGCTCCCAGAATCTTCCTCGCCAATCCCATTTCACGAACACAACATTAGGAGAGGGCCGCTTTTAAGTCAATGGACTCGACATGCGATCTCAGGTGGGAAGATCCTGCGTGAATTCATCCATTCTTAGTGCACCGCCCCGTATTGCTTTAAGAGCCGAACCGCTTCAGTCTGATTTTAGTTAGTAGCCGGCATCATGGCGCTGTAAGCGTCTGCATCTATGAGGCTGGTGTTTGCTCCGGCTTTCAGGAGGAGTTCCAATTGGCTGAGAAAAACTGAACTTCTCGAACGTATTAAATCTTTGCCTTTTTCAAGTCTTCAAGGCGATGTTTATTGCCGCAGCGGGGCCTAATCCTTCCTCTGTAAACAAAAAAACCCATTTTAAAAAGATTGTGAATCGTTTTCCATCGTGCCGGCATCTCTAAGATTGACGTAGATATACACCTATGAAGGAGGTAATTACAAATGAGCGTAAGACATGATTTTAATGATATGGTAAAAGAAGATCTCGATAATCGAGTTGAATGCCAAGGGAATAGACCGGGTGTTGAAGTGTGGCCTCAAGAAGAAGACTTTGGACGCTGGGTTGCTTCCCATGAAGATAGAGTACGTACCGTGATATGTGAATCCCCTGAATTCAAAGACTCTCCATTCTGCGGAAGCGGATATCATTAACATCAGTTAACTCGGTATTAGATGATGTGGTAAATAAATTTCTTAAATGTTGAATTTTATTTAGCCTCAGGCTGAGCAGGAAGGAGTATGTGTTGAACTATTTTCAATCGGTAGGTCCAGCCGGAGTTACAAAATGCGGACCGACGCTTATCTATTATATAGCGGCGGCTCCGCTCTTAAATTACCAACCTTAGTACGGGCTCACGAGTAGTTAATGAACAACGTATTCCATTTTTCCAGGGATCCCGTAAGAAGTCGTCGACCGACGGCGAATTATAACGCTCATTTTAGGAGACGGTAACGAATTAGTTTAATTCTAAAGATTTATCGTCAGAATTCTAACCCGTCACATGTGCATGCATTGTATGTGCCCAATGATTATCAAGGAGTAAAATCATGGCTGAACCTACAAGACCGTCGGATCCACTGGTTTGGGTCAAAGATCGTGAAGGCAACGAGTTCATTTGCCACGTTAAAAGTTTAAAGGATCCCAAGACAGTTAGTAAGGAAGAGCAAGATCAATGCGTAAATTCCGGCTCGGCTGCCTATGACCCAAATAGCTGATCATCCCACTTTAACAACTTCCGGTAAAGATCTGTGATGTGAAAGGAGGTCCGAATTATTTCGGATTTCCCTAACTTCCCAGCCTCTAATTTGTAGCCGCAGCAGTAGATATATCAGTACCTAATTTTTTAGCTAATCCCCAGGGGCTCATCTGGAACAGGATACCGAAGTTGACTTCCTTGGCTCGGTCTCTCTTTTCTTTATCAGTTGCGCCCTGAATGCCGCACATCTCTACGGTAAGCCAATGTACGTCTTTTCCTTCCTGGAAGGCGGATACGAGTTCCGAGTCTCGTGAATAATTTGCCAAAAGGCGCATCTGCATCTGTTTATAATCCGCTTTGAGCAACACGCATCCCGGCACAGGTACGAAAAGCGGACGGCAAGTGCTTTTATTCACATTCTGCACGGCAGTATTGGAAGCGTGTATGCGGCCAGTCCGAGATATGATTTTCCATTCAGGGTAAACTCTATCCACCCCCGCAGCTCGACTAAGAAAACTTAGATCCGTAGCCATATCCCGCCATTCCAAAATTTGAGCAGCCAATAAATTTTCCCGAGCCAAGTTTTTCAAATCATACCGGCTAGCTTTCTTATAAGATGAATAGAAACGTATTTTGTGCTCCTGCAACAATTCATAGACCACCTCATCTTTCCACAGGTCTATTTCATGGGCACCGGTAATCTGTTGAGCGAGCTTATCCCTTCTATTGTCATGATAGACCCCACATTTCGCGCCCCTAAAGGCGCCGAAGGTGGTATTTTTTTCAAAATAGCCGTTCCGTGGAGTTTTTGGTCGTGCGTTGTAATTATTGTGTCATTGTGTTCCGCCTTTTTGGATGCATTTCCTGGTTTTGGTTATA
>JBBSBY010000123.1:0-7795 GCA_038250835.1 Desulfomonilales bacterium
AAACATACGTAAATCCTGACGTCGTGAATCCCCTTGGTCTGCTTAATTTAAAAAATGGAATCGTAAATTCTGAAACAGGAGAACTGACGCCGCATGATCCGAAGTTGATTTTTACCATTCAACTTCCGGTTTCCTTTCCCATTTCGCCGTCCAAGAATTCGAATAAAAAGATGGAATGTCCTCACTTCCTAAAATATCTAAATCGAGTTCTCCCGGAACGAGAGCAGCAAGTCTTAGTATGGGAAATGTTGGGCTATTTCCTTACTACTGATTGCCGTTACGAAAAAGTATTTCTAATGTTGGGATCGGGACATAACGGTAAAACGGTTCTATTGGATATTATAAGAGCCCTACTCCAAGGTTATGTGAGCGAGTTAAGACTTTCCGACCTTGGACATTCGTACCGTCCAGCTTTGCTTCAAAATAAATTAGTAAACATAACGGCAGAGGGTGAATCAACTGAATACGTGGATGATGTAGCTATTAAGAGCCTCATTTCCGGCGAAGATATGACTATTGAAAGGAAATATTGTGATCCCATAACTCTTAAACCATACGCTAAACTAATTGTGGCAGCCAATTCTTTGCCCAGGACCAGAGATAAATCTTACGGCTATTTTCGTAGATGGATTCCGATAGCGTTCAATGTGGAGGTGCCGTTATCCGAAAGAGAAGAGGAGTTGGCAAAGAAAATCGTATCTGAAGAGCTAAATGAGATCTTCTACGGAGCGTTGATCGGCTTACAGCGACTCCGTAAGAACCGTTGCTTCACTACTCCTAACAGTTCAAAGGAACTGCTTGAGGAATATGAAAAACAAACTAATCCCGCCGTCGTTTTTTTGGAGGAGTGTATCAGTGATAGGGCTCCATATGCTCCGGTAAGCTTATCAAGTATCTACTTACGATATAGGGATTGGTGCGAAGTGAATGGTCATCATCCGATGGCTCGTCCGAATTTGAAACGAGAGGTGGAGCGAAAATTTAAGATTAAATACGAAAGGCTTACGAGTGGAGTTGAAAAAGGAGAATATGGTTTCGTCGTAGGATTGCAGACCGACATTCCATAATGGTGGGCCTCCCGTGGAATTTCACTAACTTCACTCTACTTCACTAAACTTCACCCATTAAGTCCCTGATATAATTGAAGAGTGAAGTAAGTGAAGTATTTTAAGTAAAAAAAGTTTTTTTTCTATTTTTTCTTTTTTGAATTGAAAAGAGAAAAGGAAGAAGAAGAAAAAGTGGAATATAAAAGGTTTAGGAAATTTACTTCACTTACTTCACTGTGCTCTTTTTATCTAATGATATCATCACATCGCTGGTGAAGTAGGGGGTAAAAAAACTTCACTCATGAGGAACATGGGTGTTGTTGACGGTAGTAGAAAGAGAATAGCGTTGGAGAAACGAATATTCAGCATGAAAATTAATCATTGATCAAACCGGTGTATACCGGGAATTCAACATACGGAGGTATTATGGGAGCAGTTATGGAGTATTACATAGCGCTTTTTGAGCCTGGCGAAGATCCGGAACAAGAGAGGAAGCGTTTAGAGGAAGAAAAGGAGTGGGAGGCCGAGTCTAGGGAAATTGACAGCGAACCTTGGCCCATTGATGAGGAAAAGCAACGACTCGTGGAGGAAAAGTGCGCCAGAGCGGGTGAAAAATTGAGGTTAAAGAGGGAGAATGAATCTCAAAGCAATACTGCAGATAACCAACGACTAATCGGTTAAGTAAAATCATGAACCGGGCGTTCCCTCAAATTAACCAGAACGCATCATGAGTCCGACAATTAACATGGTAGAGACCGAACGCCCTAAAAATAATTGAATTTGGGAGGAAACAACCATGCCTAATTACGATGCAAATGTAGTAACCCCTCGTCAAGCCGAAGAAATTTTGAAATACGCTATCAGTGAAGGCGAGTCCTTGCTCTTTCACGATGAAGGAGATTTCTCGAAAGTGCTGACTTGGTCCAATCTTGTTGATTTGGCACTCGAATTCATTCCATCTTGTCGCAAAAGTCTCCGTGAACGTCTCGATTTATTTAAAATTCATCCGGAGCCGGTCAAATCAGTCTGGCAGTCCTGGAAGAAGCTCTTAGCAAGGTTCATAATCCACGTTACTTTGGTGTATTTCAACCATCTGTTGCATATCAGATGTTGATCCAAAGAGTTTGCGGCAATGGAAAAAGCTCAGTTAAATTGTGGAATATCTCAGTCAGGAGACGTTCTTCCAGTAGAGGAAACTTGTCGATGATACCTTCTTGACTCTACGTCCACTATCCCACTTGACTTTAATGGGATAGTGGATAAATAGTGTAGAAGAGGAGGGCTGACCATGGTAACTAAAACGGCGGATTCAAAAGGACGTATTACTTTCGGCAAGAATTTTGCCAACAAGACGTTCATCGTCGAAGAGATTAGTGAGAATGAGATAAAGATCGAACTTGCCCGTGTCATACCGGAGCGTGAAGCTTGGCTTTATCAAAATCCTGAAGCTAAGCAGTCGGTCTTAAAGGGCTTACGTCAAGCCAAGGCTCGCAAGTTCAGCAAGTCCCCACCTGACCTTCAGACGGATGAATCGCTTGTAAATGAGATTGAGACATGGGAATGACCTTTTCACCAATTTGGACTGATGAAGCCGCAGAAGTCTATTCGGAACTAAAATCCAAAGCAGAAGCGGCATTGGAGAATCGAAAAAAATTGGGGAAAGGCAAAACCTCCAAACAAGAGGGTCTTTTCAAGCAGGTTAAGAAATCCATGGATCTATTATTGGAAAATCCCAGGCATCCTGGGTTACACACTCACGAATTTAAATCTTTATTACATCCTTACAACAAAGATGAAAAAATCTTTGAAGCGTATGCCCAGCAAAAGACTCCAGCCGCGTATAGAATTTTTTGGTGTTATGGACCGGACCAGGGACAAATAACTATCATTACGATAACCTCTCATCCGTAATTATTTTTAGTCCTAAATTGTTTGGATTCATTCTCATTGTATCAATAAGGCTGAAGACCAATTTGAACTGATTGATGTGATGGAAGGGAGGTTAAGAAGCGAATTAAGTTAGATCATGTTGGAATGTTGAATAAGACCTTTTGATGAAGGAACAAAGATTTTATTTCAGCCATAATTGTAGAAGACTAAGCAGATTCTTTTAATGAGAGCTCACAATCAAGGTTACTGAGAATCCTTATGAGATTTTAAGCTTATGCCGCACATGATCTTGTCGTTTCCTTCAGGCTCCGTTACTTATCTCCTCCAAGACCGGAATTCCGGCATTCTTCAACTGATCTGTAGCTTTGGCGACGCTTTCCAAATAGGCCTGATCACTATTGGGTACCGCCAACGAACCCTTATGAGCCGTGGTGAAATCACCTTGGACGTCCACGACGACCACCGCCAGCCCTTCTTTAGCCGACACCGGCATTGGGGCAAAGAGCAAGCTGAAAATCACCAGTAAAAAGATCGGCATCGATAGGTTCTTCATATTCCCTCCTTTGTCAGCTAATTATCCAGATCTTAGAGATTAGCACGTTCTGAACCGCACGTATATACCGATTGGGGAACGTGATTCATAGCAGGGTCCACTATACCAAAATCTGTATCTTACCTTTATATCTTCGGCTTGACTCGAGGTGTTGCCCTTGGAAGCCGTTTTGCCGAGAGATCCCTAAAATATTAACACCCATTGAGCGCCATCGTTTCTCATAAGTTCTTGTGGGGTAGCCAAAAGGTGCCAAAAAATTCGTTACTACTTCAATTGAATCATTCAAAATCCTGTTGCCCAGATCCGATACGCAATCGTCTTTCCCCTCAATTCTTGGCGGTCCCATTTTTTTCGCTCAAATGCATCCACATCAGCCCTGTCTACCGCAAGGTATGTGCCAATAGTTACCTTATTTTCTTGGATATCCTTAACATGGAAGCCCCACTGTGAATCAACTGGGTGGGTAAATTCCAACCAAACATGCCTCACAGGAAATTCAAAAGTCACAGTATCGTGGTAATTCGGTCCACTTCAGCTTGAACTGTTTTCGAGTCGATTTTCAAGCTAGATTGAATATTGTTGATTCGATTATTAGCTGTCTCAACTCCAGCCATGAGTCGAGTTGCCAAGCTGTCGAACTGCATTGTGATCCGTGGGTCTACAGCTAGTGCAGTAACGATTTGTTGAATCTCCGGTTCAGAAGCATGGAAAGCTTGGGTGGTCTGTATTTTTTTTTCTATGCTGTCCAATTCTGCGGAAACTTTCTTTGCTTTTTTCTCGATTTCCCTAACACTCATTTCAGCTATTTTTATTGCTTTCAAAACAAAATTAGCCTGTGATTTTGCTTCTACCACTTCTCTCACTAACTTATTTAAATCACTCTGAGCATGTGTGAATGCATCATTACGAGCTTTTTGTCCAATAATTTCATTCCAATATAATCCTCCAATTGAGACAATAACAGCAACTAGAATTGCCGGCAGTCCAAACCATTTGCGCACATATTGTCTTATGAGTTCTTGTGCTTCGAGTGTAAGCTGCTGATGCGGCTTGCTCGTAATTCCATCATTGTCCATCTGATCCACCTCTTTAAGGATTGGACTCAGTGATCTGTCTGGGTTACCTCGGCTCCTGTACATAGTATCAGTTACTCAGCCAATTGATTGAAAACAGATTGTCTTTGGGGAAAAGTTTATACAAAATATTCTTTGCTCTCATCAATGAGACATATAGGATTATCCAGTCTTTGGGTTAGGCAGCATGACTAAAGCACTTTTTAAATGTTTATAGTATGAATCTGCACAAATAATTCCATATGTTTGCAAACTGAAAGAAATGTTAAACTTCAAATGTGGGATAATTGCAAATATTGTTGCGGTATTTACATGTGAAAATTTAAACGGATTTTTTCTTACTTCAAAGCTCCCACTTCTCATGTCTCAATGGGGACCGGTTCAGTTCATCGCGATACAATCTCCATTGAGGAAGGTACTTATCCAAGTGGGCGGCGAAATTTGCATTATGAAGCCTTTCCAGTAGATGGATCATTTCATGAACAATAACATATTCAAGGCACTGCACCGGCTTCTTGACAAGCTCCAAATTCAACCATATGCGGCGGGCCTTGATGGTGCAGGTTCCCCACTTGGTTTTCATCTGCTTCACACGCCAGTCGTCCACTTTCTCGCCGATGATCTTTTCCCATTTCTCGATCAGGGGCGGAATCATCTCCTTGAGCTGCTCACGATACCACTTGAGGAACACCCGTTCCCGTTGAGACGAATCACTTCCTTCTCGTACGAACAGGTCAATAGTGCTCTTGTTGCGAAGGATGACGCGAGCACGGCCATTCTGATAGATCACGTTCAGACGGTAGCGACGACCCTGAAAATAGTGGCTCTCACCTGAAACAAATTCGCGCTCGGACTGCCGCTCCTGCCCTCCAAACTTAGCCCGCTGTTTCTTAATCCACGCCAACCGTGTGATGACTGCCAAGCGTACTGCCTCGTCGCTTACGTGCAGAGGGGCAGCCACGCGTACCCTGCCACCCGGCGGATAGACCCCTAGATGCAGGTTCTTGATTTTCTTGCGAACCACTTCCACGACCAGCCCGCTTACCCTTATTTGACGGTTTTCAGTACTCACTTTGGTTCCACACGAGATCAAAAATCCGGTTGGTCAGGTCGTCTTCCTTCAAGTGCCTACGGATCACGATGCGTACTTCCTTCTCCTTGAACTTGTTGCAGCGCCAGTCGTCCTTCTTGGTCTGCCGAATCTCTGCATCCAGAGCGATTGCAAGTGCCTCATCCTTCTCCAAATTGTCGTATAAGTCCCGTTTGGCCGGAGAGTCCAGCGATTTGGGATAGTCCGTCCCGCCGGGGCTCTGCACCTTCTTGGCGAGTTCAACGATCTTGGCGAGGTACTGCTCGTACTCCAGTGCCTTCTCCCTGCGCTCCTTGATAAGCGCATCCAGCAGCTCCGACATTTTCTCGTAGTATTTCGGATTGATCGGTTGTTCGTCTATAATCAGCTTGCGAAGGTTGTTTTCGATGGTCTCGGCAATCGCTTCCTTATCCTTGCGGAAACCTCGGGGCAGATCGCCAACCGCATCCATACCCCGTTCCACAATCAACTGGACAAGGCTCATGTCGTCGAACGCTGAAATCTTCTCACTTTCTTCGGCTACGATATACGTGTCTATGAGGTGGCGCATCGCGGGTTCGTACATCTTGAGATCGATGTAGTCCCCGCTGGCTATCTTGACTTCGGAGCGGGCCTTCTCGTAGTGCTCCACTTCCTTTTTGATCTTTTCGCTCTCTTCGGTCGTGTAGCCCGCCTTCTCAAGTTCATTGGCTAGGTCGGCGTAGGCCCGTAGGAGCGACGCCGTGAGCTTGTAGAGAGCCACTCTCTTAGGCTCATTATCCTTCTACTGCTCTTTGTCCGCCGTATCCTTAGCGCAGAAATAACGGAGGTAGGCTGCCGTGTCCCTGGGAGGCTCCACAGGCTCGCATAACGCCTTGATTGCCTCACGGGCCTCTTCCAGCCTCTCTTTGGCCTTTTCCAGCCGGTCGGTCAGGAGTCCGGCAACATCTTCCTTATCGTACCCGTCGAGCGCGCCGGAGGTATAATCGGAGACCGCACCCTTCAAGCTCTTGAACAGATCCTTGTAGTCGATGATGTAGCCGTATTCCTTGTCGTCCCCGTCCAGCCGGTTCACTCGGCATATGGCCTGAAACAGCCCGTGATCCTGCATGTGCTTGTCGATATAGAGATACGTCGCGGGAGGAGCATCGAAGCCCGTCAGCAGCTTATCCACCACTATCAGAAGCTTCATTTGGCCCGGCTCTTTGACGAATTTTTCTTTCGCTGCACTCTCGAACTTCTCAGCTTTCTTTACCGCTTCGTCCGGGTCTTCCTTGAACCAAGCACCCAGCATCTTCTTGTAGATGTCGTATTGCTTGATCTTCTCGGTCTTTCCTTCCCCGGTCTCTTCCCCTTTGATGTCAGAAATTGACGGAACATAGGATGTTACGATAGCGCACTTGTCGAAGCCATGGGAGGTGAATAGCTCGTAGAATTTGCACGCCTGATATATGCTGCCGGACACAAGCATGGCATTGCCACGGCCACCTTGCAGCCGATCCTTGGTCGCCATGTCCAGAAGGATGTCAGCAACTATCTTTTCCAGCCGAGACTGAGTGGAAAGCACCTTCTGCATCGTGCCCCACTTCTTCTTGAGCTGGGCCAGCGCAACATCATTCAATCCCTTGGTCTTGGCTGTGAACCACTGATCGATCTTTGCCTGCGAGGTAATATGTTGGTCAACGTCCCGCGCTTCGTAGCGTAAATCCAATACCACTCGGTCATTGACCGCCTCATCGAATTTGTAGGTGTGGATGTACGTGCCGAAGACCTCTATGCTCCGCTGCTTATCTGCCTTTAGGAGTGGTGTGCCGGTAAAGCCTATGAAGATTGCCGACGGGAGTATGGACTTCATCGCCTCGTGCAGCACGCCCGATTGAGTGCGGTGGCACTCGTCAACAAACACAACGAAGTCGCCCTTGGCCCTGAAGCCGGGCGGCAGTGCTCTCTTTACTTCCTCGATATAGCCCTCTACGTCGCCACCCTCCTGCTCCTTACCGCCGAACTTGTGGATCAGCGAGCATAGCAGCCAGGGCGTCGGTACGTCGAGTCTCTGGATAAGGTCGGCACCGCTGGTCGTGCGGTAAATCTCTTCATTCACCCCCTTGAACACTTTCTCGATCTGCTCATCCAGTTCGGTCCGGTCGGTGATGATGAGCACCCT
>JBBSBY010000124.1:0-7753 GCA_038250835.1 Desulfomonilales bacterium
CTTCCCTTCCGAATCATAATAGCCGGTAAGCAAAGCGCCGACTCCACGTTCTCGAACGCCTTTCAACGGAATCCACCCACCGATTACGAGTTCCTGTCGGTTGATGGTTTTAATCTTGAGCCATTCGCCGGACCTTTTGCCCGGTAAGTACGGGCTGTCGATCTTCTTTGCGATTATTCCCTCAATCTCGTTATCAACCGCAACCTTGAGAAGTTCATCGCCTGCGTTTGGATGATAAGGCGGAGTTTTCCACCAATCACCTGTCAGATTAAGTTTGTCAAGGACGGCTCGCCTCGACGCATACGGAAGGTTCATGAGGTTTTTGGCGCCAAGATGCAGGACATCGAAAATCATATATGAAATGGGGACATCTCTCATTATAGTCACGGAAGGTTTCTTGGCCAATCGCATTCGTTTAGCCAACAAACTGAAACTTATCTTGCCTTTTTGATCGATGGCAACCAACTCACCGTCCAAAATTACCGGAGTTTCTCCAATCAATTCGCCGAGGCCTTTCAATTCCGGCCACCTGAAGGTCACGTCCAACCCGTTCCGGCTGTCAAGGCGGAGAGTCCTGCCATTCCAATAGGCTATAATACGTATACCATCCCATTTAAATTCAAAACCATAATTGGATTGATCTCCAGGCAATTTCGACAGAGTCGCCAACATTGGTTCGACGGCCCCGGGCATTGATGTGACTGGAGCGTCCGATATTTCATCAGCGATATGCGCCGCCATTGATTTTCCGTCTTTCCCGGCGTCTTCGGCCAAAACTTCTTCCACCGTACGGCCAGTCAGCACTGATTCCGGTCGCTTTTTGACAAAATCCAACTTTGGACCAGCGGCCTCGTCCTTAGCTTTAACCAAAAGCCACTGCTCCTGTTTGCCGTCACTGATAAACCGATTAATCGAAAAAGCGCCCCTCAGCTTTTTCCCTTCGAGCCAAACTTTTACATGGCCGTGTTCAAGGCCTTTTTCCATTGTAAACGGCACGCCTTTTTTTTCAGTCAAATTACGGTAGACACCGGTGTCCCAGACAATTACAGCGCCTCCACCATATTCACCTTTGGGGATAACTCCTTCAAAATCAGCGTATTCCATTGGATGATCTTCCGTGGCGACCGCCAGTCGTTTGACAGCCGGATCGGTCGAAGGCCCCTTTGGAACCGCCCAGGATTTCAATACGCCGCCAACCTCCAGCCGCAGGTCATAATGAAGTCTCGAGGCGTCATGCTTCTGAATTACAAAAATAGGCAATGAATGTTCTTCAGACACATCTCCTTGGGGTTCAGGAGTGACGTCGAAATCCCGTTTTGATTTATACTTGTTGAGTTTATCATCCATACTTCAATTATATTTGCGGGAGCCGCCGTTGTCCATGGACCGATATCCGTGTATTCCGACAAGTGCCATCAAAGGAAATCTCTTCTGATGAATCGACCCCTGGTTGTACAATGAGATACAAGTCACCTCATTAAATTCATTTTTCTGCATGCGTATGATTCTCCTGCTTAACGGAGTCCTTTGAATCGATAGAATCCCCCTGCCTTACGGCATCCTCGGTGGGCTCAATCGCCGAGCCGCTCCGCCTGGCGTAGACCTGCGTGAACTCCGCGCCCATAAACAGAATTTGGGCCGAGTAGTAGATCCAAATCAGAATGATAATTACCGATCCGGCCGCGCCGTAAGTGGAACCGAAACTACTCTGGCCTAAATAGAGCCCTATTAAAAACTTTCCGATAGTAAAGAGTAACGCCGTCACCGCTGCGCCTATCCAAACATCACTCCAGCGCACTGTGGCATCGGGCAGTATCTTATAGATCATGGCAAATAGCAGCGTGACAATACCGACTGAGACAACAAAGTTGATTACATAGGCTAAGATATCGCCACCGGGCAAATAGCCGGAGATGAATTGATTCAGCGCAGCGATGACTGCGCTGACGACCAGCGAAACCAATAATAGGAAGCCTATACCAACTATCATAGCAAAAGAGAAGAATCGAGCCTTGATTATCCCCCAAATTCCGATACCGGGTTTGGTTTCAACATTCCAGATTGTGTTCAGCATGCTTTTTAGGTTGACGAAAACTGCGCTTGCGCCAACAAGAAGCACAACTACACCGATGATCATAGCGAAAATGCTTTTACTAGGTTTGGCGGCGCCGGCCATCATCTCCTGAACGGTCTTTGCGCTTTCTTTGCCGACAAGATCACCGATTTGGCTAATCAGAGCGTTGCTGACTGAAGCGCTATCGTGGTAAAAGAAACTCACTATGGCGATAATGATAATCAGCAGCGGCGCCAAAGAGATAATTGAATAATAAGAGAGCGCCGCCGCCTGGTCCGAAGCCTTGTCTTTGCTCCATTCGTTATAAGTTTCCTTGATGAGATCCACTATTTGACTCATGGCTGTTGTCCTTCCCCAATGTAACAAAATGTTACACTATTGATTAATTTGTGACCTAAATTCTGCTTTTCAATATTCATTTGCAGCGGTATCAATTTGTAATTATCTCTGGTTCCAGCCATTTGTAGCGATGATCAAAAAGACTTGGCCGGACCGGGTGACGGTATTCGACACCACGTTCGTCCTTTCAATTTGTATCTACAATTTCGTATGCAAATACACAGAAAAAGTTCCCCTAAAGTGGGATCTTTTTATGCAGCGATTCTGTGCTCCAATAGCGGTAGGATGTGAATTGCTGGTAAATTTACAATGTTTGGTGAAAGAAATGACGTATTATACGATAAACCCTTTGCCTGCCATCAAAGTTCGTCTGAAGAAAGATTTGAACATTCAACCGGCGACTCTCTTTGAAAACGCCATACCGGCGCTAACCGGCAACCAGGGGATCTGGTTCCCGGCTTACGCCGGAAGCTTAGGTGAACGTTTTTCTAACGAAATTTAGTTTTACTATGAGGCTTTTGACTTTCGTTTAGGACAGTTTTGTCGTAAATCTCTCTCCTCAATCTCGCCAATGCAAAAAGGAAATTGGCAAGCGCTGAATTCGCGCTTGTTTGATGTATTTCTCTTTGCCCAACGCCGAATATCGGCAAGGAATCAATACCGGTTCAACAGTTGAATAAGTCTTGCCGCCGCAGGGGAAATTTTAGACTTACCTTCCTTAAAAATGGTGTCCAGCGATCCTGTGGAGCCATAATATGATTCGTTGGCGGTCCAGTCCACCTCCAAATAACTTCCCTTGATTGTTGCGCCCGCGAACAGGCCTTGAGCTCTAGAGTATGATAAAATACCCGAACTCATATCGATATTTGCGGCTGCTGAGGCGTCTCTACCCACCGGGCCGACGGCAATTGCCGCATCCGCTCCCAGGGTAAATTTGTCCTGAAATAAGCTTTGCAGACTTACATTTTCCATTACCAATAGGACGATTTCCGCATCTTCCACACCTATTTGCCAGCCAATACTACCGCCGGCCAAAGAGACGAATACAGGTGGCCCCCACTTTTTGTGAGGAGGTTTTCGCCTCATTATTATTCCTTTACCGTAATGGCCGCCCAGTCCGAACCCGGCTTTTAATACCGAAGGATATATGATTATGGCGCCGGTATGTTTAAGTAGGTCCGCGGGAATTCCACCGTCGGGAGACCGCAACATACCATTGAGCACGTTATAACTCTGAGTTATTCTGTTTTCCAATTCTATAGGAGCTTTGGCTTGCGCTTGTGAACCGCCGGCAATGGTTAAGACGGTTACCATAATGGCTAGTTTTCCAAATAAATTAATTGACATGTCAACCTCCTTATCAATTTAAAATAGAAATTACATTAATATTAGTTAAAGGTTAAGTATTATTATCCGATAAGGCAAGTCTTGAGCGAATTGTATTCGGATTAGGAGGGAAGCGGCACAATATAACTAACTGGTAATCACGCGTGCCGTAACATTGTCCACGTACTTTACCCAATCGTAACCATAGTAATCCTCCGCCACAAGGCGTAGCGGAAATCCATGTTTGATGGGTAGAGTTTTCCCATTGACCTCATACGCCAAAAATACTTTGTTTGAGACGACATCCGCCATAGGAGCTTGCGTCGTTTTTGCATAAGGTCCCTCCGGGCCACTGAAAGCAACGTAGTTCACGTTTTTCTTCACTCCCGCGGCTTTCAGCAAAGTGTTGACCGACACGCCGCGCCAGAGACCATAGTTTGCAAAGAAACCTGGACAGATCAACAACACTTTTCTTTCGAATGCCGGGAGCGCAAGCAACTCAGATCTGGACAATGTAAGAGGCTTGCCCACAGCTCCTTCGATACTCAGCCGCCATGTGCCCTGATCGGCTTTATGATCATCCAGGCCCATTGACCCAAAATCCTTTAGCTGTGTTACTTCGAGTTCACTTGGATCCACATCCTTAGGATTACGATCTTTTAAGTCGTTGGCGGCGCCGGCTTTAGGGGCAACAAATCTGTCGGAGGCGTTAGCTGCTCCCAAGATGGAGGAGAAAAAGCTACCGGAGACCCCTGCGCCCACCAACGTGGTCGCCATGCCGTATAAAAAATTTCTCCGCGTTTCCATCACAGCTCCTTACTGTCTAAACTGCGACTTTCCTTAAATAATCGGCTACAGTTTTTCTATATCAACCATAGCAATGTTCTCTGCCGATCCTTTGTGAGCTAAGATGACGCCGGTCCTTTGAGAGAGAGCACTGAGCGAACCATAATCACTATACGCATAGACAAGAATATTTCGCGCACGCTCTTTCATGAGTCGCAACAAACTT
This sequence comes from Desulfomonilales bacterium, assembly GCA_038250835.1. Taxonomy (GTDB): domain Bacteria; phylum Desulfobacterota; class Desulfomonilia; order Desulfomonilales; family Desulfomonilaceae; genus JBBSBY01. The sequence goes on from JBBSBY010000124.1 coordinate 4,752, forward strand.
TTGGATTGCTCGTCACTTACCTCGGTAAGTCGCCCCAGCATCAGTATGATCAATTCAAATTCCCGGTCTTCCGACCAAATCACACTATCGTTAAAAATGTCCGCAACAATAAAATGGTCGGAAAATTGGGAGATAAGTAATCGCGCGTGGGATATCCGATCTTCTGATTGATCTACCCCCCAGGGGATAAGATGGCCGTTTGAACAACAAATTTTCCTGAGTAATGCGCCATTGCCGCATCCCAAATCCAGCACGTTGCCGCCGGTATCCGAGAGTGTGGCTGCGGCCAGTTTCACTATAGGTTCATGAGCCGAGTCCATGTCCGCTCTGGAGTGAAATCCGTTGTCCGTGTAATACCACTCCGAATCGGAAAGAATCTCTTTTGACGAGTGGAAAGAGTCCTCCCGTTTTCCCTCTACTGCTGCCAATTTAGGGGTCGTGACACTGTTTGGTGTGCTCTGCGTGAGGCTTTCAGATCGTTCTTGCACATCTGCGCATTCACTTCCCCTGTAGCTCACCCGATAAGTCTCCGCGGTAGCGTCGGTCACGGTGGATATTATCCCCAGTGGGGTCGTAATCTCAGCCACACCGTTCGACGCCTTCCATTCCAGGGGCAGACTCACCATCTTTTCGAGCCAATCCATTTCTTGAGAAAAGCCGGCCCGTCTTCCAATCCCTATGAATTTTTCGGCCAGTTCCAGAGTTGGTTCGCAATCGAAGCTGCAAGGTAAATGAAATATTAATCTCACCCCAAGCCATCTCAACAACACATTACAATTGGACGCTTCCGGTATTGCAATGTGACGGCGGGTGATCTCCCGTTTCTTCGTTGTCCGGTAAGCCATCGGCCAGCTCGTGTCGATAAACCCCTCATCTACCCAGACTCGATTGAAAAAGTCCCGGCAACATGCCGGGTAGCCCAATAAGTGACCGGTGGTTTCGTCATCGTGGCTCAGCTGGGCGGCTTTAAGGAGCTGCGCATCATTGGGACGCCCTATGGCGCACCAATAGTTGAACGGCTCCCCTTCATCGGGCGATCTGCCGGCTGCGGCATATGAGTCTCCTGCCGCAACTTTGTTCAGAGTGATTACGGTCAACCCGTAGGGATCAAGCATACCTCGCAAGTCGGCTAGTTCGTGGGGAGCAACGGCCCTAAGGCTACATGCCCTTATCCCTTCCACTATCGAGCGCCATTCCAATTCCTGGATGCAATGACATACTTTCGCAATTCTCGGCGCCCAAACGGCTTCAGTTTCTGGATTGGCCCAGGAATGTAGTGTAAACTCACCAAGTCGGTAATCCAGCCTGCGAATCGAAAATGACGACGGCTTCTCTTTCGCTGTGCCCGTCGTCTGAAATGTGCCGGAACTCTCCGGGGGTTCCAGTATGTTACGCTGATTGTCCATTGAACTAGGAGCTGACGGACTTGCGTTCAAATCGGAATGATCCGCGCCGCCTGGTTCGACAAATCCGTTTTCGTCTTGTCGCAGCTCCATGGCGGCTTCATTGAGCAAAGCAAAGATCCGTTTAACATGATCACACCGATAACTCTTTTCAGGAAATTTAAAATATCCTTCACAGCGACTCCAGAACTCGCATGTGGCGCATTCATCGGACTCTCGATAGGCCGCCGTGCGCCGCTCAATGGAAATCGCCAATTGCTCTTCAGGAATCCCCAGAGATACAAGTCGTTCAGACAAGGCCACGCCTTCGTCTTCCGTAATGTAACGATCAACGGCGGGATCTTCCTCCTGGAGGCTCCACATGCTCGTCGGTCTGTTGCTGTAAAAGGATAGGAAAAGCGAGTGAAACGGTTCAATGGGATTGCTTACCGTCGACCCGCGCAAATAGTATTCCGAGAGCGCAAGCAGCTCTTCGATAACGGGCGCTTCAGGTTGATTTAACTCCAGCTTGACGCTGAAGTTAAGCGCCTGGGCTATTTTGACTGCCTTTGTCATTCCCGGTACAGCTTTTATACTCATTCGCAACTGATGCTTGCGGGTAAGTTCGGCGAATCTATAAAGCTTTGGGAACTGAGTAGCAGGCCGGCACACCACTAAGTCGATGAGTAAAGATTGAGGTAGATGCAGTAGCGCCTCAGTGTCACAGTCCATAGACAGGATTTGTATAGACCACAGGTTTTCCGGAGACGCCTGGGAGAAAGCCTCAACAATGGCTTGCGCATCCCCCGACCTGACGACGACGGTCTTGTCGCTATAGTTTCTCCGTAATCGGGCGGGAATATTGTAGATTAACATATAGGCCGGTCTTTCAGACTATACGAGGGTTCATGCGCAGGCGTTCACAGTGATGCCCGCATTCCTCGCGCTCTCCTCGCGATCCAGTTCCACTGCGGCGTTCCTCGCCAGTCTAAAGAGCGTCTTATTAGATAGACAATATGGATCTTTAGTGAAGAGGCTCCCGGTTGTGCTAAAGGCCCTTACGGCGCAACCGCCGTGGCAAACGGTCAAGTAGTCGCATTCAGCGCAATCCTCCATCTCCATGAGGCGAACAGGACGTTCCAGGAACTGCTTCCGCACCGGGCCGTTCATAATGTCATCTATATTGTCCCCGGTGAGTATGTTGCCGAAAATATGGGCGGGATAAGCGGACACAAAGCATTCACACTGTCCGACATCTCCGTTTGGCCCGATGCCGATGAAGATGTTTGCGCAGTTTTCCGCCCCACAGCAACTGATTCCATTCTCGCCGGTTCTAAAATACTTTATCAGCGGATCAAAAGGACTTATGGATACACCCTTGAATCTTCCCTCGCTCATCCATATATCAAAGAGATCCGAATAGAAGGCGCTCACCAGATCGTTATCCAGAGGAAACCTTCGTTTGGCGAGAGTAGGAGGACCTCCCGGATATGGAGTGTTCATCTGAAAGGCTCGTATACCAAGTTTTTCTACATAGTACGAATAAAATCTGCGGGCCCCTAGACGCAAAGATTGGTTGTTGAGCACCGCAATGACCCCGACATGGATACCCGCGTCACA
>JBBSBY010000125.1:0-7715 GCA_038250835.1 Desulfomonilales bacterium
GCCCTCATATTTAGTCCTTTTCAGGGCCTCCCGGAAACCGTGTGCATAAAAAAGCCACGTCATTTCTAGTTATCAGTTTAAACAACAGTATAGCGGTAAAGTACACACAGGCGGAAATAAGAATGTTAACCGCAATATGAAAACCCGACAGAAGATATGTGACAACGCCCATTAAGAGTCCTGCGGCTAAAGGCTTTAGTGTTACTCGCGAGAAGGAGATCGAAAATAAGCGCTTACGCACATAATAGTATTGCAGTTCATTGAAAATCACGATCGAGCCCAGAGTGGCTAAAACAGCGCCCATTTCGGCGTACGGCGGAATGAGAATTAAATTCAGCGTGAAATTTGCCACGGCGGCAACAATATTAATCATTAAATCCACACGCTGATTATCGGTTGCTATTAAAACCTGAGCAAGCATAAAGACGGTGCTGAAAGGGATTAGCGAGATTATATGGAACCGCAGCACTTGACCGGCTGTCGCAAATTTATTTCCGTAAATCAACAGAATAAATTGATCCGCCAATACGAATGTTCCCACTACGATCGGTATTAGCAAAATCGACAAATATCGTAAAGTAGTTTCAACCTGATTCTTGAGAGCGGCCAATCCATTTTGCCGCTCACGTGTAAAAAACGGCAGAAGCGCTGCGGCAAAGGCGGTAGGCACAGTCTTGCAAATAGTAAGAAGTCTGTCCGCTGAGCTGTATATTCCCACGGCGTCCAAGCTTTTTAGCTTGGAAAGCATTATTGAGTCGAGGCTGAGATGAATTGTCGAGAAAATGGCGATACTTGTGAATGTAGGCGCCTCTGAAGCCAAGTTGCGAAAAATTTTACGATCGAATTTTAACCCCGGTTTTCCGAGCACCTTCATGTAAAAATAACTGAGCAAAGCCAGGGCTGAAAACCTTGCCGCAACGACAACGATGAACAGGGCCGGTATACCGAATCCATTCAACAAGAGCATTATGCTTACGGAAACCTTGACGGCATTCTCTATTACAAAAGTCAGAGCAATGTACTTGGAACGCTCAACGGATCTGAAGATCGCCTCCAGGTAAGTTATTCCCGTTGAAGCGACCAGAGAAAATGAAGCAATAAAAGAAGCTTGAACAACTTCCGGTGGATACTTCATGGACAGAATCATGAGATTCATGACAGCGATTGCAAGAGAGGAAGAGACAATTCCGAAAACACCTGCATTGAAAAGATACAGGTGTATGTCGCCGGGCTTTCGGGCGACTTCCCGGACAACGAGGTCGGCCAGGCCGAGAGAGGCCAAGGTCCCGAATATGCCTATGTAGGCCAAAACCAGAGAATACTCACCCAGGCCGCTTACGCCGCTATAACGTGAAATAATGAGAATCAGCGCAAATGAAATAAAAGGATTGAGAACATTCGGAACGGCAAGCGCAATCGTATTTTTGAAAATCGTTATGCGGCTGCCCATTTATTGGTTGTTCAATCCTTTTGAAACCTAATCAACGTCCCGGCAATAAAGGAATGGGCTCCACCTCGATACCTTCAGGAAAGAGCTTAAGAGGATCCGTTTCGATTTCATAAACGGGCGGTCTCAGGGGGATGTTTCCTTTTGCAAAAAATTTCAGGTCACCGCCTAACTCACCATGTGGTAAATCGGGGCCGATGGGACGACCGCCGAGTTGAGCTATGAAAACGCCCTTGTACTGATTATCTTTGTCATACCACAAGTATTGCTGATACTGAAGCGGATCTTCACTTCCAATAGTGGCCTGAATAAATCCTTGATAGTTCCCCCTCAAATTGAACAATGTCCATCTGCGTTTAACTTTATCCCAAGGGGCATATCCTACTATGTTGTTGTCTTTTTGGTCGATAATCCAAAAAGACCCCTGATAATTGGGTCTGGGCACTATTCTGAAATCCGCTTCCACAAGCTCGTCAATTAATTTGTCTGAAACTAAAGGAATACCCCACGCATAATTATGTCCACAGATAACCCCCAGAACAACGAACAGCCAAGCTATTCGAACCATAACTTCTCCCTCCAATGGCTCATTGTAGCGGGTTGAAGGGTAATTTGGCAAACTTAAACAGCACGCAAAACTAGAATCACACAATATACTAAGATTATTTACAAGTTTATGTTAAATTCTAGCGGTTTTGTATACGCGCCCATGTCTGTCTTCAGACGAGAAGTAGATGGAGTCTGAACCGGCGCCACGAAAATGCTACAATGAAATGGGATATCAACTTCAAGCAAGATTCAATGTCGCTTGTGCGCACGAAACGAATTTGTATTTTTTACGAACAGATTAAGAAAATTGTCGAGCCATTTTAAAGAAGTAAAACGGCTCACATGTTTTCTTGACACATCAGAGACCTCATATGCGCAAAATTGTACTGGCGTTCGGAACAAGACCCGAGGCAATCAAACTCGCTCCTTTGTATACTGAATTCAAGAAGCGCCAAGATCGCTTACAGCTGGTCTGCTGTGTAACCGGCCAGCATAGAAGCCTTTTGGACCCTGTGCTTGAATTGTTTGAAATGCAAACGGATTACGACCTCAATCTGCTTAAACACGATCAGAGCTTGTTCCACATCACGTCAGGCGTTCTGAATGGAATGCGTGATGTTCTCGAAAAAGAAAACCCGGACCTTCTGGTTGTGCAGGGTGACACGACATCCGCTTTTGCAGCTTCTCTTGCCGCTTTCTACCTACGTATTCCCATTGCCCACGTTGAGGCCGGCTTACGTTCCTACGATCGATTGCAGCCCTATCCGGAAGAAGGCAATCGAGTTATGATTTCGCATGTGGCTGATCTGAATTTTTGTCCCACCAGCAGAGCCGCTAAAAATCTCATGAAAGAGAATATCCCCGAAAGTTCAATATTTGTAACCGGCAACACCGTCATTGATGCTCTTATGACTATGGTGGGTAGACTGGAGAAACAAGGTGAGGACTATGTCACCGGAATGAATTTACCCCCAGGCAGAATCGTTTTAGTCACCGGCCATCGCAGAGAAAACTTTGACGGCGGACTGGCGGATATGTCAAAGGCTTTGATTGACATTGCCAATAGATTTCCTGATGTTACCATAATTTACTCAATTCACCCGAACCCGAACGTCAAACGTCAAGTGCAGGAAATCCTGGATGATCACAAGAGAATTCTACTGATTCCACCTCCCGATTATGCAGCCTTTGTTGCTCTTATGAGACACTCAAGCATAATAATCACAGATTCCGGTGGAATACAGGAAGAAGCGCCTTCGTTGAAAAAGCCCGTGCTGATAGTGCGGAATGTTACGGAGCGTCCGGAAGTTGTGGAATGCGGCGCCGCAAAACTCGTTGGTACTGAACGGGATAGAATAGCCTCAGAAGCGATAAAACTTTTAGAGGACGAAAACCATTATCAATCCATGGTGGTTGAACATAGTCCGTTTGGAGACGGCAAGGCGTCGGTTCGAATCGCGGATTTAGTAGAAACTTATTTCGCTGAATAAAATGTGGGCGCCGGCGAAGCTACAAACGTATAAGGTACGGATTGCATTCCATGAATCAATGGTCGCGATGCCATATTAAGTCGATTCAGCGCCCCTTAGGTCGTGTCCCTACACCCCGCGACATGGTAATCATCGAGAGTAGATCATGATAAAAGGCTTAGTTATTTCCGCGGCAGAAGAAAACGACAAGTCGGCATATACGCATAGAGTGAAAATGTTGGCGAAAGGTCTAACGGACAAAGGAATTCACTGCGACTTCTTTTTCATGCCCGATAATCCGCCTCTCAATACGGAAACCACTGCGTCCGTGTTTATGCCTTTTTGGCTTTCTAAGTTACGTTCGTATGATTTTATATATTGTGGGGGGGAAGAGTCAGCTCAGTCTCTATTTTTCTGTAAGCCTTTTCTGAACGGTCGGGTCATAGTGGATATTCACGGTGACCTGATAGCTCAATCTGCGCTTCACAATGAATTAACGTCTAACGGATCAAAGACATCCGCTTCCCCCAGAGTCCGAATGATTGATCACATGGGAAAGACCGTGGCTGATCATTTCCTTACCGTCTGCACGCCCCAATTGAATGTTTTAATTTCCAATGGGGTGGCTGCGGAGAAAAGCAGCTTGATACGAAACGGGGTTGATCTTGAGCAGTTTAAGCCTTTGGATTACCTGGAATCTCCTGAATTTGCATTTGCCTATGTAGGTGAATTTCAGGTGTGGCAAGGCATCGACAATCTCATTTCGGCATTTGAGCTTCTTGACCCAGGTTGCGGAAAGATGCTGCTAATCGGTTTTCGAGAAGCGGATCAAGTTATTAAAAAACTACTCAAGGATAAATTTGCGGAAAGGGTCAAACTCGTGGACAGGGTGGATAGAGGGCGCCTTATGGCGCTCCTTCGTTCCGTAGCGCTTCTTATGATCCCCAGGAAAGCGCATCCCGCCATTAAACACGCGTTTCCTACAAAATTCGCCGAGTATGCGGCGCTGGGGCGGGCGATAATCGTCAATAATGTTGATGAGACCGCTGATTTTGTAAGAGATTACAATTGTGGTTTTGTATCCGAAGCGGCGCCGGCCGACATGGCTGAAGTCATGATGGCTGCCTCCAAAACACCCGTCTCCGAACTTTCCGCCATGGGTCATAGGGCCAGGCGAATGGCTGAAGAAAATTTCTCCTGGCCTAAAATTTGGTCGGATTACTTTGAGACTGTAACTCGTCTCATCAGTCAAAACCACTGATGCAAACAGCCGGCCTAATCCTGCTATATGATCCGGAAGATCCGAAGCGGTTTAATTTCGACCCCGCCGAGTTTGAAGCAAAAGGCATTCAAACCATCTGCGCCGATTATTCGAGAATAGGGAGGGATCCAACTTTAGCGTCGCAAATTCAACAGCTATCTCCTGAAGCCATTCTCTTCACTCACAACGAGGCGATGAGCAAAAGCCCAAATATTGGAACTTTTCTCGCCTCTGTTCGAGCCGGCTACACATGCGTGAGCGGAATAGACCCGGAATACGAAGATAGCCAAACCACTCGCAGCATACATGATTTTCTTGGTAAAAATGAACGTCTAGAATTGCCCGGTATGATCGAGCGAGACGTTCAGAACACTCGCGGCTCAAAGGGCGCTTACACTCTGATATTTGACTTTGAGCAGTTTGGCGGAGCCGTCTTTGGTTTGCCCAGGCTTTTGACTACATTGGAAAAGTACGGCATCAAAGCCACTTTTTTCGTGACGGATTTCATTGCTGATTATTATCCTGAGGCCTTGACCAGACTTGCCCTCGGAGGTCATGAAATCGGCATACACGGCTCGACGCATGAATTTCTCACTGGGCGATCTCTTGAAGATCAAACCAAGAGAGTTAAGGATCAGATTGCAAAGCTTTCAACTTATGGGACAATTTCGGGCGCCAATTTCATTTATAGAATGGACAATGATACTCCTGAGGCTCTCCACCGCGCCGGCATAGATTATTTTGTCAACTTCAGAAAACATGTGTTTTACAGGACAAGATACATGGCAGCGTCTACCAAACACAGATTCTTTTCAGTTAACGGGGGTTTACGTATGCTTCCCGTTGCCGTGGAAACCTATTCGGCGCCGAAAATAGAAATTCAAGGCTCGATTTTAAGCGCTTTAAAGTGTGCGAAGCGAGATGGAGTCAACCACATCAGTATTTTGATGCACCCGTTCAAGGACGCTATGCTGAGCCGCTTAGATCAGACGAGATGGCTGATCAGGTATCTGCGCGGGTTGGGTTTGAAACCAATTCGTTTGCGAGATATTCCTAATGTGCAGGCTGAACCAAATTCCACGCGGACGAAGGTATATTATTCATTCGAAAAGTCGCTGGTGGACAGGACCCTACGGAGCCGGATCACTGATTACTGGTGGCTGCCTGATGTGTATCACGCCTTACGAATCGACAAAATTGCCGATGAACTGGGTGTGACGCAGATGGTCGCCGTGACTGAAGCCCAGGAGTCCGATAAGCGGATTTCGGTGTTTCCCGATTTATTCCAAAACGGCACGGAAATACAAGGCGATCCTCTCAGTTCCGCTGAGGATGTGAGGTGGGAGACGCTGGTGGGCCTTAGGGAATCTGACAGAGTGTCCATAGTTCCAAATGGATTTATTACCGATGCGATTAACTGCCTGCTTTTCCACATTCCTCGCAATATTATGGAACTAAAAACATTATGGCATCGAACCCAGATTAAAATTCGTACAAAGTTAAAAGGCGGCAAATGAAAAAAATCATCAGTGTAGTCGGCGCAAGACCTAACTTCATGAAGATTGCCCCCTTGGAAAGAGAATTGAAACGCCGGCCTGAGATCGAGAAATTCATTGTCCACACAGGTCAGCATTATGACAAAGACATGAGTGATGTATTCTTTGAGCAATTAGGATTACCTAAGCCGGAAAGAAGCTTGGGCGTAGGTTCCGGTGGTCACGGCGCAATGACGGGCAGAATCATGATTGGATTCGAGAAAGCCTGCTTGGAGATAAAACCGGATTTGGTGATCGTCGTGGGCGATGTTAATTCCACAATCGCGGCGTCATTGGTAGCCAGGAAACTTTTCATCCCGGTAGCTCACGTTGAAAGCGGATTGCGATCATTTGATGAAACAATGCCTGAAGAGCTCAACAGACGCCTGACCGATTGCCTCTCAAATTTGCTTTTTGTTTCTGAGCCTTCAGGGATGCTAAATCTTGAAAGGGAAGGCGCCGACATGGGGCGGGTTCATCTGGTGGGAGATATCATGTTGGAAACCTTGCAAATGTTTCTACCGGTGATCAACGGCGCTACGGCATGGAAAAAATTCGGCCTGGAAGTTGATGAGTACTGCTTAATTACAATCCATCGTCCGTCCAATGTAGATACGCGTGAGGCTCTGTCGGAAGTTCTCGACATTATCGAGGCGACGCCATTTCCAAAGATCTTTCCAATTCATCCAAGGACGATAAAAAAGATAGAGGAATTTGGTTTCACTGAACGCATTGCCGCCATTCCGGATTTCATACAGGCGCCGCCTCAGCCATACACTAATTTTCTATCGCTATTGCAGGGTTGCAAACTAATCATTTCGGATTCGGGCTCCGTGCAAGGCGAAGCTTCGTTTTTCGATAAACCGTGCCTGGTGTGTAGAGAAAACACGGAGCGGCCCTTTTATCAAGAATATGGAACCTCAAAGTTGATAGGCCGTAGTTTAAGTCTTTTCGAGAAAGCTGTCGGGGAGATTCAAGCGGGAAGTTATCCCAGATCTACCAATGAAGTGAGAGAGATTGGTTCTCATGTGGGTCGGCGAGTGGTCGACGTAATAGCCGCATTTCTTAACCAATAATGATACGTTCTCAGCCCCACCCAAATGGATTTATATTTCGCAAAAATGAAAAGGCGCCTTATGGCGCCCTCTGCTTGGTATTATTGAAATACTAGTGTCCTTCAAGATATTGCTGAGCGCTGTGCGCCGCTATTGCGCCGTCACCAATTGCGGTTGAGATTTGTCTCAAAGACTTTACTCTAACATCTCCCGCAGCCCAGATACCTTTCCTTGTGGTAGCCATCTTTTCGTCTGTAACTATGAAGCCCTTTTTATCAGCTTCAACGAGATTGTTGAAAGCAGAGCTGTTCGGGTACAAGCCCACATAAAAGAAAATTCCACCAACGGGAAGGGATTTTTCCGAGCCATCTTTGGTTGACTTAATTTTGACGTTCTGCA
>JBBSBY010000126.1:0-7607 GCA_038250835.1 Desulfomonilales bacterium
ACCATTACGTTTTCCAAAACGCTTAATTCTGAGAACAGTCTAATATTCTGGAATGTCCGTCCAATACCGCGTTCCGCTATTTCATGGGGCGGCAATCCTTGGATTGATTGTCCCTCAAAAAATACATTTCCGCGACTGATAGGCGCCAGGCCACTAATAATATTTATGAGAGTAGTTTTACCGGCGCCGTTGGGTCCGATTAAACCGCAGATCACACCTTTGGGAACGCTGAAGGTCACTTCATCCAGCGCCATTAGCCCGCCGAAAAGTCGGGTGCAGTTTTCAACTTTGAGCAGATTGTTATTTGAATCCATAACTATAAATTTGCTTTATCTTGTTTAAAACGCTTTTTCAGAAAACGCCATAGTCCCAGGTTGATTAAGCCCTTTGGGAAATAGATAATGGAAATCATTATTATTAAGCCGTTAACGATATCCCGCTGGTCTTTCAAGGAGCGCAGCAGGTCCGGAAGCGCAGTTAAAACTCCGGCGCCTATAATTGGCCCGGCCCAGTGCGTCATTCCGCCAAGGACGGCGTAAGCTAAAATGTCAACGGCTCTGCCGAATACATAGTTTCTAGGATCTATAACCCTGTAAATAGGCGCGCTCAAAGCCCCTGCGCCCGCGGCAATAGCGGCGCCTAAAACAAAAGCCAGAAGCTTGTACTTGACGACATTGACTCCTAGCGTTGAAGCCGCTATTTCATCCTGACGAATTGACGAAAGAATTCGCCCGTACCTGGAATAATGCAGTGTTATGAGCATATACATAACAACCAACACGTAAAGCAAAATGGCCCATGTTGGTTCGGGTAGGCTTAAAAAAGTTTCGGCGGTCTTGTATGGTAAAGTGATTCCTTCTGCCCCGTTGAATACGATGGCGTCCTGATTGGTCGAAAAGGCCCGCACCACTTTGTCCCCGTTCAATGCTACGATACGGATGATTTCCCCGAATCCCAGAGTAGCAATGGCCAAGTAGACATCATGCAACCTCAAGACAATCAGACCTAGCGGTAGAGCCACCAGTACTCCAAGTATTATTGCCGCCGGCAAACCCACATTTACCGGAATATTATACTGGGTCAGGAGGATAGCCGCCGAGTAAGCTCCGATTGCCATAAATCCGGCATTCGCCAAAGACAACAATCCCGTAACCAGGGTGACGTAAATGCTTAAACCCAGGGCTATATTGATCAAAATAAAGTTGATGATCGTAATATTTTCATAAATGAAATTAGACATTCTTAGGCTGATTCCGAATTTTCATTGGTCTTGAGGCTAAACTTCCATGGCGGAACTGACGGCCGGCCGAAGCCGAAAGGATCCAGCGGCATCGCCAAAACATGCGCATTAACGTAAATCATGCCCTTACATCTCGCTTTTGACCGAATATTCCCGATGGTCTGATCATCAGAACCAAAATCAGAAGAGCGAATACAAAGGCGTCTCTAAAACTACTATCCACGTATGCGACGCTTAGAACTCTAATCATTCCTACCAGGAAAGCCGCCAACGCCGCCCCGCTTACACTCCCCATTCCTCCGACGATAATTACCGTCAAGCCGGCAAGCTCCACTTCGTGTCCCATAGTGGGATCAAGTCGATTGAACGCAAGCCCCAGCAATACTCCCGCGGCTCCGGCCAAAGCGCCGGATATAAAAAAAGTTTGCGCGACAACGAAATCCACGTTTATGCCGAGGAGTCGGGTGGTGCGTTCACTCCAGGAAATGGCTCGAATGGCCCTGCCGGTCTGGGTCTTACTAATCAATAAGCTTAGCGCCAAAAGCAATGTCAAAGAGAGGACTAGGACAAGCGCCTGTATGGGTGAAATTACGGCGTTCGCTCCGATGTGAAACGGCGCATTAGGGAAGAGATTAGGAGGGAAACGAGAGACCTGGGCGCCGAACTGACCAATTGCCAAACTGACCAAAATAAAAGTAGCGCCTATTGACGAAATGATCGGCGCCAGATGTGGAGGGGCCTCCCTTTGGCTCAAGGGGCGAATGGTCAAATAATCTTGAATTAAACCAACCAACATGACTGCCGCGCCTATGCTGATTGTAATGGTCTTGATCGTGGTAGACCAATGACCTACGATTCCAACCAGCAATATTATGAATCCGGCCCACAATACAAGTCCGCCCGCGGTAAGGGACCGCAATGGCTTGAAAGCCAGTCTATCCAGCAGAATGGCCAATAAACCCGAACCCACCATGGCTATGGGTATTGCAAACCAAAGTGACAACTTAAGCTTTGTGACACAAAGAAAAGCGAAATAAGCCCCCCACATGAACGTTGCCCCATGAGCTAAGTTTATTATGGTGAGCACGCCGAAAACTAAGGTGTACCCCATGGCGAAAAGCGCCAAGGCGGCTCCTTGCCAGATGCCGTTTATCAATTGCTGCAGGAACATACAAAACCTTGAGATGTTGCGAGATCGCGAGGCTGCCTAAATGCGCGTCAGACGATGCATGCCGCGCAATTCCGACAGAGGAGTGTCGATCATCCTGAACACTTTTTATACTACAATTAAACGAATATTGGTTGAAAAAACAGCCGTGACCCACAATTGGATAACGACTGTTCATTCAACGCCTGATTAAAAGTATCACCGAGAGAATATAGTTCAATCGATCCTACTTGAATAGCTCAAACTTTCCATTCTTAATGACTTGAACAATGGGGGCGTGATCGGGTTCACGATTTTCTTTGAAGGAAAATTTACCCAAAACAGTGTCTAGATTCCTGATTTTAGCCATCGCGTCACGAACCGCTTTCGAATCTGCTGAGTTGGCGTTCTTGATGCCTGTGGCGATTATGTAAACGCCGGCGTAAGCCTGAGCCGCAAACTGGCCGGGTTTCTCTCCATATTTTTTAGTATAGGCTTCAACAAATTCCTTATTACCGGGGGTGTCATTTCCAATGAACCAGGCGGCGCCTGAAATTGCGCCTTCGCCGGCTTTGCCGGCCAACTGGGGAAGTTTGGGTGAATTGAAGCCGTTTCCACCGATGAAATGAACTTTTTCAGGCAGGCCGAGCTGACGAGCCTGAGTCATAATACCGGCGGCTTCTTCAGCCAAAGCCGAAACCACCAGTTCATCAGGGTTCAGAGCCTTAATTTTGGTCAACTGGGCTGAAAAGTCAGTGTCTTTCTTCTTAAAGGTTTCGATCGTTAAAATCTCTACACCACTATCTTCAAGAGCTTTCTTGAAAACGTCAAAGCCGCTCTTGGTGAAAACGTCATCGTCTCCATAAAAAACAGCGACTTTCTTGTAACCGAGCTTATCCTTGGTGACTTTCACCGTATTAGGCTGTACCATGTATTCAGGTAGGCTGTCTCTAAAAACAAAATCGCCTATTTCCACTATTCCGGCGGCAGTATTACTGACTCCCAATACGATAACCTTGGCTTCTTGAGCCATGGGATCAGCGGCTTTTGCGGAGTTTGACAGTGTTGGTCCAAGAATCACAATGACCTTATCCCTCTTGATTAGTTTATCGAAAGCCGTCATTGCGCCTTCCTTGGTGGAGCGACTATCTTCCGTTATCAATTTAATTTTAGCTTCGCCCAGAAATCCGGATTTATTAATTTCTTCCACAGCTAGATCCGCCGCATTCTTCTGGGACGGACCGTAGACGGCGGCGTCTCCGGTTAATGACCAGCAGGCGCCCATGGGGATTTCTCCGGTGAGTCCGGTTCCGGCCGCTCCTGAAATCGTAGTTAAGAAACAAATGATGAGAGCCGGCAGAAAGGTCATAAACGATTTGGAATTCACAATTAGCCTCCTTGAGGTTTGATGGTTGATAGGTGAACTTATTCTAATGATATATTCGGCGCAATTGAAGTTCAATGAACAGGAAATTGACTATGCGTGGAGATCACGGCCGGAATTAGCAAAACCATAGAGATGACCAGGTGATGTCCTCAGCGACTCAGATCTCATGCCCCTGAAAATTCAGTTAATGGAACACTCGAACTTTATCTTAATAGTCAATTATAGGCAATACCTCTTCGAGCAATTTGGCGCATTTCGATGAAACAAAAAAGGTGATTAGCGTCTCCATCGCAAAATATGTCCCTGCCGAATAAGAAATACTAATATTTGTATTGTTGCCGGTGTTTGGTGGGAACCAAAACACATATTCGATTTACTGAAGTAAATATTATACAGATCAAAACATCCACACACGCTTCTCAATTGTATTTGCTGAATCCAAGATCAATGAATAACAAAATAGATTACCAGCAAGTCAATTTCTCGGGACAACCCAAATGGAAAAAATTACACAAATATTGGGATTGATATTATTCTTACTAATAAGCGCGGCAGTTGCGGTTCTTGGTTCGTTAATCACTGATCTATCCGTCCAAAGTTGGTATCCCTTACTGAAAAAGCCTCTGTGGACTCCGCCAGGAGCGACAATCGGAATGATATGGGGAGTTCTTTACCTAATCATAGCAATTGCCGGGTGGCTCATTTGGCTTAAACCCTCAACATCCGAAGATTACACGCCGCTGGTCGCTTACGCAGTGCAGATGGTTCTTAATCTGCTGTGGTCCGTTTTATTCTTTGGGTTCAGGAGTCCAGGCCTTGCGCTCATTGAAATTGGCTTTCTCTGGGTCGCAATCTTGGTCAATATTGTTCTATTTTGGCGAGTCACTCCGATTGCGGGGGCCCTGCTAATTCCATACATAGGGTGGGTCAGTTTCGCAGCATATCTAAATGCGGTAATCTGGAATATGAATAGATAAATATTTAATGGGGAGGAAAACCAATGCTTCAAGGAAAAAAAGTCGTAATCATAGGTGGTAGTTCCGGCATGGGACTGACCGGCGCAAAGAAGGCGGCTGAGCAAGGCGCCGAGGTGATTGTTGCGGGTCGCTCTAAGGCAAAACTCGATGCTGCGGAAAAAGCGATTGAAGGACATGTAAAAACGTATACTGTGGATCTCTCAACCGAGAAAGATACAGCACGCTTCTTTGACGAAATCGGGCGCTTTGATCATCTGATTGTGACGGCTGGAGGCGCTGTCGGCCCCTCTGCTTTCCTCGAATCGGACTTGAGTACGGCACGCGCCGTGTTTGACGGAAAATTTTGGGCTCAATACAATGCGGCAAGATACGGCGCAAGGCATATCAATTCGGATGGATCAATTACATTCTTTTCGGGAGTATACAGCCGAAGACCATCTAAAGGCTTTGCCGCACTTGCTGCCAATAACGCGGCAATTGAAGGACTCACGAGAGCTTTGGCTGTGGAGTTGGCGCCAATCAGGGTGAATGCCGTTTCACCGGGATTGGTTAAAACTCCTCTGTACGATTCAATTCCGGAAGACCAGAGAAAGGCAATGTACGAGAGTGTCGCCGGAAGTCTGCCAGTGGGTCGCGTGGGAACACCTGAGGATGTGGCCCAAACGATGATCTACCTCATGGAAAACGGATACACAACAGGGCTCGTTGTTGATGTCGACGGAGGCTCTCGCCTCGTATGAAACGCAGCCGATTTCTCCACGGTTAAAAAGTTGTAATCTCGTTTTCTCGACATTGTATTCAACTTATTCACCCGGTTATCGGCTTATCCCATGTGTCGTGCGGTGTCTGGAGTATTGTCGGCGCCTCGGGATCGAAAATCCGATAAGCCAACAATTTCACCTGATCGTTAATCAGAAACCATATCAGAGCATATACCCAAATCAGCAACGCCCATTTCCAACCTATAGGCGCCATGAAAAGGCCAAATACCGCCGCTGCAGTTGCTAACAGCTTAGTAGCCACGGCAGACCATAATAGAATTGGGGCCGGCGCGATAGAATAAAAAGGTCCCCTGGTTCGAGTCACAAATATTGTCAAGTGGCCGGCAACCGCAAGCTTAAGGAACATGAAGGTCTGGATTGCTCCAGGGCCAATATGGAAGAGCCGTTCGGCTAAATAGAAAAACAAGAACGAAGAAACGACGCCCGCGAGACCTAATAATGTGGATACTTGCAGCACAAGGGGCATATTCCAAGCTTCAGGCTGGTTATTGTACCTCGTGTTGTCGTAGGCGATCGCCAATATAGGCCCATCATTCAAGAGCGCCAGAAGTACTATCATGACGGCCGTGACAGGATAAAAATTAAAGATCAGAATGGATAACGTCATGAATAGCAGCACGCGGATCGTTTCCGCGATGCGGTAAATCGCATAGCTGTTCATACGCTGGAATGTCTTGCGGCTCTCTTTTATTGCGTCGATGATCACGGACAGCCCTGACGACATCAGCACAATATCTGCTGCCGCTCTAGCGGCGTCAGTCGCATCGGAAACCGCAATACCCACATCGGCCTTTTTGAGCGCAGGCGCATCGTTGACCCCGTCTCCGCTCATACCCACTATATGCCCCCGATCCTGAAGGATCTTGACCATCTGATACTTATGTTCCGGGAACACTTGCGCAAAGCCGTCGGATTCCTCAATCGCTTCACCAAGTTCCGCGGCTTTAGGTCCGCTCACATGATCAAAGAGCCTTGCATCCAGGATGTTCGTTCCCAAACCAAGCTGACCGGCTATTTCTTTGCCGATTGCCACCTGATCTCCGGTGACCATTTTTACGTCGATGCCCATTGACCGGGCCGTTTCGATGGTTCGTCTGGAATCCTCTCGTGGTGGATCATATAATGGGATCACACCTACGAACTTCCATTCGCCGGCTTCATCGGTTCGAGCAACCCCGAGACTGCGGAAACCTCTTCGAGCAAACTCAATTATCGTTTTGTCAACTTCCCGTCGGACTTCTGAAGCATTGGTTGAAAGTCCCAGAATTACTTGGGGAGCGCCTTTGGTTACTTTAAAGCTTTCACCTTCAGGCGGTATCACTGTAGCCTCCGTCCTCTTATGGACTGGATCAAATGGCTGAAAATGTGTTATTTCATAACCCTCTAATTCAGTGGGCTTCTTCAAACCATTCAATACAGCTAAATCAATGGTGTCCTGATCCTCAGCTCTTGAGGCTAAGGCGGCATAAAGTATGGCCGACTCACCATCATAAGGATGGACGGTGAACGGGTCCCCAAGCGTCAGCTTATTTTGAGTCAATGTCCCCGTTTTGTCTGAACACAGCACATCTATTCCCGCCAATTCCTCGACTGCCGCCAATTTAGTGACCACGGCTTCCTTTGAGGCCAGCACGCGGGCGCCAACGGCCATGGTCACGGACAATACGGTAGGCATAGCCACGGGAATAGCCGCAACGGTGAGCACCAAAGCAAACTGCAAGGTAGTCATTATGTCGTCGCCCCGAAAAAGAGCGACAATTAGAATCAGGGCTACCAAGATGAGAGCCAGCACTATGAGGTAGTCGCCAATTTTCAAGATTGCCTTCTGAAAATGACTGACCGTTTCAGCTTTTTCAATTAACTGGGCTGTCTTCCCGAAATACGTGTTCAAGCCGGTTCCGTAAACAAGAGCGTCAACCTCCCCTTGTTTAATGATTGATCCCGAATAAACGGCTTCGCCTTGTTCTTTGCTCACTGGAAGGGATTCCCCGGTTAAAGCGGATTGATCGATTTGGACTGCGTCTTCGTCTAAAAGACGAGAGTCAGCCGGTACAATGTCACCGAGTCGTAGGCG
>JBBSBY010000127.1:0-7605 GCA_038250835.1 Desulfomonilales bacterium
AACCTCTATAATGCCAAATAGGATTGTCTGATGTGATCTTCCCGCAGTAATTCGCTGCCGGTCCCTTCCATGACAACGCTTCCATTCTCAAGGACGTACGCCCGGTCCGCAATTTCTAAGGAAAGATTTACATTCTGTTCAACGAGCATTACGGTTAATCCAATTTTGGCGATTTCTCTAATAGTGTCAAATACTTTCACGACAAGGAGCGGCGCCAATCCGAGAGAAGGTTCATCCAATAATAAAAGCTTAGGCTCGGACATCAAGGCTCGTCCTATTGCAAGCATTTGACGTTCGCCGCCGCTCAAAGTGCCTCCCTTTTGGTTTTTTCTTTCGAGCAGTCGGGGAAAAAAATTGAAAACCATATCAAGATTCGTCTGTCGATTGGCGCGAGTAGACTTAATATAGGAACCCATTTTGAGGTTGTCCAACACACTCATATCCGCAAAAACACGGGACCCTTCAGGAACGCTTGTTAAGCCCAAAGGAATGATCTTTTCAGGTGTGAGATTATCTATCCGCCGGTCTTCAAATAGGATGGACCCACTCTTAGGATTTTGAAATCCCACTATCGTATGAAGAGTGGTGCTCTTGCCGGCGCCGTTAGGTCCGATTACGGACACAATCTCGCCTGGGTTTACGTGAAGGGAAACATCACGCAAGACTTGCGCGTCTCTGTAAAATACGTCCACGTTTTGTAATGAAAGAATAGGATTCGACATATTTGTCACGCCGGCGCCAAACAGATGTTCTTTGTTCCGAAATAGGCCTCAACGACTTCATCGTTGGCAACGATATCTTTGGGGGTCCCTTCGGCTATTTTGGCGCCGTAATTCAGCACGATGATTCTATCTGAAATACCCATTACAGCTCTCATGATGTGTTCAACCACAATTAAGGAGGTCCCGGCATCTCTAATTTTCCGGATTATCTCAAGGGCTTCGTCTATTTCGAAAGGATTTAGTCCGGCCATATTTTCATCCAGGAGCACGACGGAAGGATCTGAAGACATAACTTTGGCGAGTTCGAGCCTTCTGCGAGCCGGAACCGAAATCGATGAAGCCGGCTTGGTCATTTGAGGTCCGAGCCCAACGAACTCCAGAGTTTCCCGCACTTTTGGTCGAGCCTCTTTAAGTTTCATTCCGCCGCCGTAGAGAGCGCCCACAAGAGCATTCTCGAACACAGTCATGCTCCTGAACGGTTCTGTTATCTGTGAGGTTTTTGCCAATCCCAGGCGGCATACCTTGTGCGGTTTTAGTCCTGTAATATTCTTTCCGTCAAAAATAACGGTACCATTGTTCGGCTTTTCCACCCCAATCAAACAATTGAAAAGAGTAGTCTTGCCGGCGCCGTTGGGGCCAATCATTCCAAGAATTTCGCCCTTGTTCAACTTAAAATGAACGTCCGTCACAGCCATCAAGGCGCCGAAGCTTTTGGTCACGCCATTGCATTCCAGAATGCTCATAAAGAGATCCCATTGAATATCGACATTAAATGAACCGCAGTCCGAAGCGTTCTTTGATGGTGCCGATAATTCCTCGCGGCATTAGAAGGATTATTCCAATTATGATTACACCCACCATAATTAAATAGTATTCAATAAAGGCGGTGCCGAGCCTATCCGAAAGAATGGTCAGAAAAGCCGCCCCTACAAAAGGACCAAGCATGGTGCCCATGCCGCCCAGTAGAGTCATGATTACCATTTGAACCGTCTTTTGGACATTGAACACGTCAGCGGGAGTTATGTATGTAATCCAGTAAGCTTCGATGCCGCCGTACATTCCCAAAAAAGCCGCGCTGATAATGTAAGCTCTAAGTTTGACTCCCGCCGTATTTACACCGGAGATTTCGGCGGCCGCTTCAGCTTCGTGTATGGCCTTTAAGCCGTAGCCGAATTTTGAATGCTCAATCCAAAAATGGATTAGAGCGATGGTCAAGGTCAAAGTGAATATGCAATAAAAAAAGAAT
The DNA here is from genome assembly GCA_038250835.1 of Desulfomonilales bacterium. Lineage (GTDB taxonomy): Bacteria > Desulfobacterota > Desulfomonilia > Desulfomonilales > Desulfomonilaceae > JBBSBY01. The sequence goes on from JBBSBY010000127.1 coordinate 1,969, forward strand.
GTATTGTCATGGGCGCTCATTGGAAGTGTAATTCCATGACTACCTTCAAACAGTTTCACGCTGAAAGTGCGATCGAATTCCAGCGAAATTTGCTTCATTGTTTCGGCAAACGCGAAAGTCGCTATCGCAAAATAGGCGCCTTTTAGTCGGAGCGTGGGAACCCCAATCAAGAGCGCCACCAATGCGGAAACTACGGCTGAACAACCTACCGCCGGAAAAAATGCAACTCCCCATTTTGACATGGCGATTGCCGTGGCATAGGAGCCCAACCCGAAATAAACTACCGGGCCGAAATCGATATATCCCGAGTAGCCGCTCATTATGTTCCAGCAGCCGGCCAAACCAGCCCAGAACAATACCAGGCTGATCAATCTAAGCAGATATTCCGACTCTATGACAAAGGGCAACAAGCCAATCGTGATCGCCGCAATTGGGAATATAATCCAAAAAACTCGATTTCCGCCGGTGATTGCGTGTTCCGAGTTATCGCTCATGTAACTAAACCTTTACCCGCAATTCCAGTTGGTCTAAAAATCAGCATGAAGAAAAGTATGAGGAACGTAATCGCTACGGATATTCCCGCGGTCATGTATGTCGCTGCAAGGGATTGGGCTAGTCCGAGTATCAGGCCGCCCCACAGCGCTCCGGGCATATAGCCCATTCCACCAAGCACGACTACGCAAAAGGCTATTATCGTGTAGCTAAGCCCCATCTCCGGATAGATGATTACGAACGGACTTATGAGAGCGCCCGCCAATCCTGTGACGGCCGCCCCGATCCCAAAGGTGATTGCGTAGATCTCTCTGATGTTGACGCCCATCAAACGGGCAACCTCTTTATCCATGGAAGTAGCCCTGATCGCTCGACCGGTTTCCGTTTTTGTAAGGAAAAACCAGAGCCCCGCTACTATCACGATTGCCAGGGAAAAAGTGACAAATCTGGCGTAGGGGATGTTAATGGCGCCGCAGGCAAGGTTTGCGCCGGAATACGAGGTGGTGATGGTCCTGAAATCGTGGCTCCATAGCTTGAGCGCCGTATTGGCGACCACCAGATGTATGCCGAACGTCAGTATGTAGCTCATGATGTGGGGAAGCTCTATCACGCGATTGATTATGTATTTCTGAAGCAAGTATCCAAACATAAAGAGGAAAAGCGCAGCAAACGGAACTGAAAAATATGGATCGAGCTTCAGAAACACAAACATCCAGTATGACGTAAAGGCGCCCAGCATGATGAGTTCGCCGTGAGCCAGGTTTACCACGCCCATTACACCGAATATTAAAGAAAATCCGGCGGAATAGGCGGCGTAAACGCCCCCGAGTAGAAGGCCGTTGAGCGCTGCTTGAAGGAAACAGTCCATATTAAAATACTACCGAACTTGGTTCAGGTTTGCGGAGTTCTTTGTCGGACGACACGTTCCAGCGGGTGACGACCACCTTCTTGTCGGTGTAAAACTCCACTGCGTCATTAGCTCTCCCTCTATGACTGCCATAAAAACTCGTTTTACGGCCGCCGACAGGGTAAAAAGCTATTGGCGCCGGCGTCCCGACGTTCACGCCAACTTGACCGGTGTTGCAGTCACGGATGAATTTTCGAGCCAATCCCCCGGATTCAGTGTAGATCACCGCCGTATGTCCAAACGGGCTTTGGTTAATTATATCAATCGCTTCTTCAATTCCTGAAACACTTTTCAGAAAGCGCACAGGTCCGAATATTTCTTCAGTAAAACCCCAGTTGTCAGGTTCGGCTTCCAAAAGGGTGGGACCTATGAATAAGCCATTGGGGTATTTATCGATCTTCGGATTACGACCATCCAGAATGAGTTTTGCGCCGTCTTGAACGGATTTATCAACAGCGGCCAAAAGCTTATCAAGAGCCGTCTTGTTAATCACCGGCCCCATGTCTACACCTTGATCCAGGCCGCCGCCCAGCTTTAAATCCTTGCATGCGGAAATGAACTTGGATTTAAAGGCATCGTAAATATCCTTGTGGATAAGAATGTTGGAAACGGCAAAGCAGCGTTGCGATGTGTGCCCAAAGCATGAGTTCACGATATTGGGGATTGCGTCACTTAGGTGAGCGTCATTCATGACGAAAACGTGATTTTTCGCTCCCCCCTGGCATTGCGCCCGTTTGCCTTGAGCCGTGGCGTTCTTATAAACCGTTTCAGCTACTTTTGATGAGCCGACGAATGTCACGCCGACTATATCCGGGTGCTCACATAGGCGGGAGCCGACTGCAGGACCACCGTTTACAATGTTCAGCACTCCCGGAGGAAACCCTGACTCTTCGGCAATTTGCGTCATTTTCAACATAGTCATGGGACAGAGTTCCGATGGTTTTACGACAACCGTGTTTCCGCAAGCCACCGGCCACGTAAAGTATAGCGCTATCATTGCCGGAAAATTGAAAGGCGGCAAAATGGCGAAAACTCCGAGGGGTTCTTTTATGTAATATTCGTCTACACCGGTTCCGACGTCTTCACTGTGGCTCCCTTTTAACAGCTCGGGGATCCCGCAGGGATGTTCGACGTATTGAATGGCCCGCAGTAACTCGCCTTTGGCGTCAGCCAGGGTTTTACCGTGTTCAGCCACAATGATATGGGCCAGCTCATCACGGGCCGCCAAGAGTTTGTCTCGCAATTTGTATAATACATCGGCTCGGCGGGTGGGGATGGTGTTGCGCCATTTTGGAAAAGCCGATTTTGCCGAATCGATCGCCGAATCAACTTCGGCCATTGTAGAATCCGGGCAAAGGGCAACCACGGCTCCGGTAGTCGAATCTACGATATCAAAATGTTTGGAAGATTCAGAAGGGACCCATTTCCCATTGATGTAGTTTTGGAGTTTTTCAGCCATCGAAACACCTTTTCAATTACTTTGGAACTATAGGCCCGACCTGCGTCGGCGCCTTTACGGTCATGGGTAAGAATGTTGTGTGGGGGCAGTGCGCCCCCGATATGTATTACTTACGTTCTTTCCAGGGCACGAAAGGATAGATGATCTTTGATTCGGCATAATCGAGTGGGAAGACATTCTTGAGTTTGCCGTCCTGGATCTGCACAGCTACGGGCGGGTGAGCTACGTTTGCGCCGTCTTTACCGAATTGAACTTTTCCGTAGAAAGTGTCAAATGTGCGAGAATGAAGTTTCTCCATAATCGCCTCGCGATTTTTCTTGGACAAAGGCGGCTTTAAACCTAATTCTTCTATGACCTGCTGTTGCGCGATGGCGCCGGCTGTGGCAGCCGCTTCAACATAATCGGGATGCCGCTCCAATCGCTTAAAATAAGTATTATTAAAATCTTCGGCGGAGCCGAATACTTTACCCTTATGGGGCATGTTGGGAGTCCATTCGGAAGCGGCGATTACGTATTCCGCATCACCTTTTAAATCTTCGATAAACTTCGGAACTGTAGGACCGTAGCTGAAGGCGACCGCTTTCGGGCTGAAGTCGATTTCTTTCAGGGCTTTCATTACGTTCATTGCTACGAGAAGGTGAGAACCAACAAGCAACATGTCGGGATTTTTAGCCTTTACTTTGGATAGGACGGAGTTGTAATCCTGCAAAGACATTGGGAAAAGTTCAAAATGGACGACTTCGATGTTATTTTCCGCGCAATATTTTTTGTATCCTTCGCAAGCCAGCGAGGTAAATAAAATATCCGCGCCGACGATTGCCGCAGTTTTTGGCTTCGGATTCACGACTTTGGATAGATCAACGCAGCCCCGGACTTCTTCAGTTGCTCTACCCAGGGTTGCAAAGTAGTACTTAAAACCTCGCTCGAACAGTTTGTTCGAGCTGGCGCCGCCTGAAATCATGGGATAGTGGTATTTTTCCGCGACTGCGCTGGCTGCAAAAACTTGACTGGAGCCAAAGCCGCCCAAAAGTAAATCCACTTTGTCGTTTACTATTAGCTTTTCTACTAACTTAGCGCTTGTCGGAGCGTCACTTTTGTCATCCTCAAAGATCAGTTCAACGGGATGACCGTTGATGCCTCCCTTGGCGTTGACCGTTTCCATCCACAATGTGTAGGCGTCCTTTACGAGGCTGCCGTCTTTTCCAAAAATGCCTGTCAGGGAATCGGCAACTCCGATTTTAAAAGGCGTCTTGCTTTCCGCTCCGACCGTTGACACGACGAGTAGACAAGCGATTACAGCAATAGCCAAAGCCGAGATTTTTCTTGGGGACATAACTCTGCCTCCTTCTAAATGCGCTGAGTTGTTGGGAGAAAAGGTTTTAAAATGTAGGGGGACTAATTACCCAAACTACTATGGTCTCTTCTTTGCCGGGATTCGTCCACGAATGCGGAAGCTGCGAATTATAATAGAAACTCTCCTCTCGTTTGACTTCGTAGGTCTCACCATCCAGCACTATTTCCAAAACTCCGCGAAGCACAATACCGAATTCCTCGCCCACATGGCTATAAAGACCGTGAGATCCTCCACCTGGTTGAATGGTTGTAAAGAATGGATGCATCCTCTTGTTCTTATGGTTGACAACCAACGACTGAATCCGCGCGTTCCACCTGTCCAGGCTCAAGTTAATTCTATTCGTGGGATTCAGAACAACAGGATCTTCGTCGATCGATTCAACAAAAAAATCCGCTATTTTGGTCTGTAGGGCATCGGCAATTCGTTTAAGACTGGCGATTGAAGGAGAAACTTTGCCGTGTTCAATCTGTGAAATGTAGGCGTCAGTGCATCCGACTTTCTCCGCCAGTTGCTTGAGAGTCAAGTGAGCAGCTTGTCTGCGCAATTTAATTCCGGCACCGATTTCCACTTCGTAAGCCATGCTTTGCTTTATTAACAAATAGTTAATAAAAAAAGTATCTGTTAAGTTTGCCGCTGTCAACCGCCAATTATGTATGAATTGGGAAAAAATTGTTCATAGTTGAGAGCTGTTGGAATTAATGGATATTTTGTTCATCCTAAATTTAAGGTTCCTGTAGAAGAGGATTACAATTTTAGAATGAAGTAAAGGGGTGTTTGTTTTTAATTAGTTGTACTAGTCAGTTATTAAAACCGCAATGACTTATGGAAGTAATGTACAAAATTGTACATGTAAAACCTGGTAGTTGGGCGCAAATACTACATTGCCAAACCTAAGTACCTAGAACTATTGTGAATGTCGATGGTTAAGCTCGTTCTGCCGCACATGTCGTGTTTATCAACTTCAATTGATTAGAATCATAAAAGTCAATCGAAGTGGAAAACTCCGAGCGATAGAGCGCGCATGTTAGAAATAATCTTCAGAACAATGAACTTGCGAAAATGTGGTGTTGTGTTGCCATTCAGCTAGATTATAGCTCAGCTTCAACCTCCTCAATCGATATCGTCCATGTAGGATGATTATTGGGACCGCATCCTTTGGCGAAGGATATCGCCTCATCCAAGCTATTCAATAAGTGATTCAAAGCCCGCGGCGAAATGGACACGGAATCGGCGCGGTTCCTGAGCGCCGACCGCAAATTTCTTCCACAGCTTCGGCAGCATATAGTTTCCGTGTCATCCAACTGCCTGTGAACGGCGGCTACTTGGGGGCTAACCAACTGTTCTTTGGCATTTTCATCCCACGGTGACACCACAAACGGGCCATATAGCTTTTCGTTTTCCGAATCACCATCACACTTCTGCCAA
>JBBSBY010000128.1:0-7580 GCA_038250835.1 Desulfomonilales bacterium
GTATCGAATATATCCACCGCCGGCGAAAAATAGGCGCCTTCCAGCGTTAATTCACCCGAGGACGAAGCTAATTCCTTTTTATCTTGAACTTGCAGTTCTTGTTCAGCCATTTTTATATCCTCCTCGATGGGCATTATTCAGAAGTAATGGAAATTTGTTTGGGTTCAGCGGCTTTTTCAGCCTGCAAAGTAATCATGAGGACTCCCTCTTTATATGTCGCTTTTACCGACTCCGCATCAATCTTAGTCGGCAGAGTCAAACTCCTCTGAAAGGCGCCCACAGCCCTCTCACGTCTGTGATAGCTGACGTCCTGACCCGCGTCATATGGCTTACGTTCACCTTTGAGGTTGAGGGTATCACCTTCAATTTTAATATCCAGATCCTCGGTTTTTAAACCGGGTATCTCCGCCGTCACCGTATAAACGCCCTCATTTTGACTGACGTTGAGCAAAGGAAATAGCCGGGCTCCGCTCCACGGGGAGCTCGAAGTGTCGGCTCTACCAGTGTTCAAAGCGCTAAACAATTCATCCATACTGCGTTGAATACGATCAAACTCTTCCCAATAAGGATCTTTTCCTAGTCTCCACCTAAACATCGGCATTTTCATTCCCTCCTTTACCCCGATGTGAATTGGCCAACGGGGGTTGCGGATTCTTTAATTCTAAACTTTACATTCTTTTGGGGTGTACCCCACAACCAATAACTGGAACTTGATTCAACCCAATTCAGCAACATTAATAAGAACTTGGGTCTCCGAGTTCCATGAGTCAATTATGCACTACTTATTGTTTGTCAAGGGTCGGAGGCGAAATATTGTAAGCGATTTTGACGGAGAAATGCGTTCTTTTTTGACGCCGGATGGAATGAGAGGCCGGCTCGGTTCCTTGCATTCTGTTTTCGACATTTACCAGGCGCCTTCAAACCTCGGTGAGTTTGCAATATTGCAGTTTCTCAACGCGCCTTTTACGATCTGTCAGAAATATTTACATGTAAATATTGGAACACTCTTCAATCTCATATTTATCGCGCAACCTAATTAGCCGACATTGCGGAATATTGATGACATCCCACTGCAAATCCCATTGGCACATCCATTGCTACACCAAAGATGAGAAGTTACGCAAAGGCTTCATCTATGGACCTTAATTTTACCATAATAATAGCGGACAAGAACCGGCACGTTAGAGAATTCTTAAAGAGGGAATTCGAATCAGCGGGGTTTATCATTTTATTGGCCAAAGATGAGGCCGAGCTGATGTCCCTCATGGAGACTCAGATTGAAACCGACCTGATCATATACGATCTTGAAGCTCCTACCAGTGAAGGAACGGAAATACTTGAGCAATTGATGGATTTCAAACCTTTTACACCGATTATCGTGCATACTCTCCTGACGGAATACTCCGGACATCAGGATGTGCAGAGAGCCGCTGCATTTTTGGAAAAGACGGGCGCTAATGTTGATGATTTAAAGCGACTGGTTGAAGCCGTGTTGCGGCACTTTTATCCAGCTCGGTTTCAGGATCAAGCAATAGACCATTTAGTAACCTGGAAACCACCGGCTCCGGTGAGGTAAAACGCTCTGTCGGCGCTTCTGAAGATGGGAGATATTCGGCGTTTAAGACTTATTCCGTGGGAGGAGTTCCCGCCGACTGTTGCATGAACTCCTGTTTTAGATGATCGAGTTCTTCGCGTATAGCTTCCCTGCTGTTATGAATAAACATTTCATTTTTCGTGAGCCTATCCTCCAGAATTTGCATTTTTGGAAGAATGAAAAAGAATGTATAAACGGCCATTGCGGCCAACAACAGTAGATTGACGATCTGCAAGATCCATAGCCACATACTATATTTTGTTCGTTCCTTTCCAATTGCTTCGATTCTACCGGAGGCGCCTTTGGTCGTTGAGGCTTGACCGCTCACTGCAAGATCCGCTTTGGCGGAATCGACTTTGCCGGATTGGGACTCTCCGATAATACGATCCGGACCACTTAGTTTACGACCCGCAATTTTAAGATCTTCGGCGATTTTTATTGGTATTCGTCTGGTTTCTCGGACTTTGTTCCCTTGATAAATTTTTATTATAATTTCTTTTCCGTCAAGCTGAAGCAGTTGAGCAGGATCAGGCTCCGGAATAACAACAATAAAAAAGCCGGAATCCGCAGCAACGCTAAATCTGTCCCAGCTTTCCTTAGGCACTCGGTTTTGTTCAGGTATTCTAACCACCTGGAAGTACAAAATGCCTTTCTCTACCGGGTCGACTCCGAAAATTTGATCCAGACCGGATTTATTTTCAACAGTTATCAGCTCACCGCTTTTTATATTACTCTCGTTGAGAACCACGGATTTCTTATCCACGTTTATTGAAACATCTCTACCGGCGCCCAATTTCACCGTCCGGTCCTGTTCCGTAACAGCTTCCGAGGAGAGCAAAGTTTGATCGTCAATACCGACAGAGAAGAGATCCCCAACCGTTTTTGAGGCAAATAGATTTTTATTGCTCTTGTCCGTTAATCTAATACCGTTTGATTTGACTAAAGAATCTTGGAACTGCCGAGTATTCGCATTGTACAATGGTCCGGCGAACAAAACTGATTTACTCGGTTTATTGGAGGCGTCCAGCCATTCCATGTACACCTGGCCGATGTTGCGGATTAAATTTTTGTTTTTGGGATTCAGCGTTATGGAAAATGATTTAAACTTCTCATTGGGGTTGACTTTTTTTAGCAAAATTTCTTTGCCGGACATTGCTATTGTGACTTTGGGAATGAATTCCCCCTGTGGGTTCTTCAGCCCGTATGTCTCACACCAGCCAATATCATCTGCCGTCACGATAAACGCCAGAGCCAGCAACAGTATATTGAGCGGCGTTATCAGACTTTTCTTACTTAATATCCAGCTCATTGCCTTTAGACCGCCCCTGCGCCGAAATGACTCGGCCTGGTTAATATTCATGAATATTGTAGCAATCTCCGGTTAGAAAAGCAACGTATTAGACATTATTTGATTCCGGTTATTTATGTATAAAGGTTATATAATAACTTTAAATCAACATTTTTGGCTCCGGTCTCAATTTGATGATGTAGTGGACACTAAAAACTATGTCCTCCGCGATCAAAACAAATACGCGCATTAATGGGATCTCATTACCATGAGCACGCCTTCCCCATCAGGCGTTTAACCTTACCACATAAATAATTATTTGCTGAAGCTTCGACATGAAAGCGGCTATCTTTTGCTATGACGAATTATTGAAATAGAGATTCCATTCTTTCATCGCCCTTGTAGGAGCCTCATGTTATTATAACCAATTTATTGCGGACAATGGGAAATTCCATTTGTTACACTATCAACGGTAGGTTTTGCAATGCCTAATAATGTTCCCATCTCCCGGAAAGCTTTAGATATACCCCCTTTTCTCGTTATGGACGTGCTCGAAAGGGCAGTTGAAATGTCGGCGGAGGGTCAGGACATCATTCATCTCGAAGTGGGTGAGCCCGATTTCGACACCCCTCCGAATATAATCGAAGCGGGCATGGCTGCTCTATGCGCGGGCAAAACCCATTATACTCCAAGTGTTGGTATACTTGAGCTACGGAAAGCCGTGGCTGATTATCACAAGAAAAACTATGGGATCCCCGTGGATCCATACGACGTGGTAATAACTTCCGGATCTTCTCCTGCGTTTCTCCTAGTTTTTGCAGCCTTATTGGAACCGGGCGACGAAATCATTATCACAGATCCGCATTACGCCTGCTACCCAAATTTTATAAATTTCCTGGGGGGCAAGCCGGTCAAGGTTCCAGTATATGCGGAAGACGGCTTTCAGCTTGATCCAGGCGCAGTGGGTAAAGCAATAACCGACAACACTAAAGCTATTCTAATCAACTCTCCCTCAAATCCTACCGGTGTTGTCCTTGAAACTGATCGGATGCGAGAAATTACCAAATTCAACATTCCCATTATTTCCGATGAGATTTACCATGGACTGGTCTATGAAGGCGCCGAGCATTCAATATTAGAGTACACGGAAAATGCTTTTGTAATCAACGGCTTCTCAAAGTTATTCGCCATGACTGGATGGCGCCTGGGATATCTAATTGCCCTCCCTCAACATGTGAGACCCATCCAAAAAATGATTCAGAATTTTTTCATCAGCCCCGCTGACTTTGTCCAATGGGCCGGTGTCGAAGCTTTGACGAATACCACAGTACACACCCAGGTTATGAAAGAGACTTTTGATCGCCGCAGAAAGGTTATGATTGATCGCTTAAGGAAAATGGGTTTTGGAATATCTATTCCACCTACGGCTGCTTTCTATATTCTTGCCGACGCTGGAAAGTTTTCCATGGATTCGTATAAATTCGCTTTTGAAATATTGGAAAAAGCAGGAGTCGGAGTTGCCCCCGGTATTGACTTCGGGGATAACGCGGAGGGTTTCATCAGATTTTCTTACACCAACTCCTTGGAAAATATTAACGAGGGACTAAACAGAATTGAGCTATATCTGAAAACCAGATTTCCAGGCTTGATTACGTAATGAGAATAAGGATCAAAAAGGTCGCTCATGAGGCTTTCACGGTTATTTGTTCCTCCGGAACGATTTCTGGATGATCAAATTATTTTTTCGGACAAGGATTTAAGATATTTACGAGATGTGCTCAGATTGGGCGCAGAATCCACAATCGTAGTTTTTGACGGCTACAATGTAGGGACCGTCCAAATACTCGAAAGACAAAAGGGCCGCTTTGATTCTCGGGTGCTGGAAAAGAAACCTTTGGGAGAAGCCGCTCGCCGCGTCGTCCTTTTGTTTGGTTGTGTGCGGCCTGATCCTATGGAGCAGATTTTGCGTCACGGGGTCGAGCTTGGCGTAACGGATTTTCTCCCTTTCACCAGCGAGCGCGTCAACAGAAAGCCGCAAGGTAAGAAGGATAGATGGGAAAAAATTATAACCAGCGCCATGGCTCAGAGCGGGAATCTCCGAATGCCCTCGATTGGGGCGCCGCAGCAGTTTGCAGTCACATTAGACTGCGCCGCGACTGTCTCGGCAAAGTTCATCCTGGACTCACATGGGCCGCCGATAAACTTGATGCTCAATAAGTCGCGGGTCACAAGTGTTGGTTTGCTGGTGGGACCGGAAGGCGGATTAGCTGATACGGAAATAGCCCTTGCTCAAGCGAAGGGGTTTTGCGCAGTATCTTTAGGCGCCCATACTTTGCGAACTGAGACTGCGGCATTGGCCGCTGTAGCGATCGTGCAGGCTCATTGCGATACGTTCGAGGTTAAAGATCTCCAAGCCGGTTTTCGTCTCTAGATGGAATCCTTCAACCAAGGTTAGCGGAAATTGACAACATTTGTTGAAAAATATAGTATATATGGGTTTATGGAATTTCCTGCCGAAATCGGCTCGCCGAAGCAATTTGATATCCGTACCTAGTCTTTGAATACATTGGAGAACTTATGGCCGGAAAAGAAAAGAAGAGCAATCCCCCTGAAAACGCGCCGACCGAAGGAAAAGGGGAAGAGTCTTACGAAGAATTTTTGGAAAAACCTTTAGCCTCCGCAAAGAACATTGCAAAGCCCGGTACAGCCCTACCGGTATTTCCTTACAAGAAGCTTTCGAAGGTAACGGTCTCGTATTTGGGTGATCCAGCCGGCGCCCCTGACATTGATGACCTCGATAAAATCAATAAAGCCTCCGACGGAGAAACTCGAACGCCTTTACATACGGTAATTTTGGCCCTGGTGGCAAAAGCCGGAGGAAAGATACAACTTGACGATCTGGCTTCTCAAGTTCCCAAACATTGGAATAGACCATTGCCGGGCGCCCCGTACACTCTCGAAGAGTTCGTGTACATGATAGTCGGAAATTCCGATAATCTTCGGGTGAGCTAGAACTCCGACCCAGCCTCCCTTCCAAGGGAGTCCAGCGACTAACATATTGTAATTACTGTTGATTGTCTGCTCACATTCCAATTCGCCGCGTCTACATTTTTTTCCCATTCGATTTCACTCACATAGAGAGATTCCATTTTTTGTGCTTGACACACTATATGTTGTGGCGATAAAGATTGCCTCCACCAAATCATGCGTTGGGAGAGAACTCTTGCCTGTCGATATAGTGTATAGGATTATGGGCGCCTTTGACTGGTCATTTAAGCAACCGATTAACTTCGGGCGTGTTGATAACAACTCAAACGCACTGAAATTCGGTCGGCTCAATCAATCTCACATTTACGGTAATTACCTATACATGTGGAGCCAATCACGGAATTTGGTAAATAAATCCCATTATACTAATCAAAACTTTGAGATATGGGGACACACATGGCAGAAATAACTGAAATAATGAACTATCGCGCTGAAAAAGAACGGTTTGAAACCACGGATATGGCGCTATTTGTCCGGACCTCCAGCGAGGCAATGGACGGCTGGGACAGAAGCAGGATAGTTGACGCGCTTTTAAGAGAAACGTTTATCGACGAAGGAACCGCGGACACTATTAGTTTGGAAGTGGAGAACGACATAAAACGCAGCGGAATCAAGGTAATCACTGCGCCTCTTGTCAGGGAGATGGTAAACGCCAAACTTTTAGAGCGCGGTCTTGAAGGAGCGCGCCGCTTGCACACCAGGCTCGGTGTTCCCCTCTATGACGTGGATCAGCTCATTACGCGGCCGAATAAAGAAAACGCCAATGTTCCCCACGGTCCTGAAGCTACGAATTTGACTCTGGCCGAAAATATTAAGAAAGAGTACGCCCTGCTTAATGTTTTCAGTCAAAACGTCGGCGACGCTCACATGCGGGGAGATATTCATTTACATGATCTAGGTTTTATCGATCGGCCCTATTGTTCCGGTCAATCACTGGAATACATAAAAAAATTCGGTTTAAATCTTCCTAATTCATTGGCTATGGCCAAACCGGCAAAGCACCCGGAAGTGCTTCTGGCGCACATGGTCAAATTCGCTGCGGCTCTGCAAAGCCATTTTGCAGGAGCAATCGGATGGGACGCGGTAAACCTCTTCTTTGCGCCCTATCTTAGGGGACTTCCTAAGCGCGAAGTAAAGCAGCTTGCGCAGATGTTGATTTTCGAATTCTCCCAGCAAGCCGTAGCGCGTGGCGGCCAGGCAATTTTTACTGACATAAATCTTTATTGGGAAGTGCCGAAACACTTTGAAAATGTGCCGGCAATAGGCCCAGGCGGTGAATTCACGGGTTTGACGTACGCCGATTACCTGCCGGAAGCCCAGGATTTCGTATGGACTCTGTTTGACGTGTATAGAGAAGGCGACGGCGCGGGCAGACCGTTTTTCTTTCCCAAACCTTTGGTTCACATTACTGAAAAGCTGTTCAAGACTCCTAATCACGAGAAATTTTTGAAGCATATCTGCGACATAGCTTCGGAAAAAGGTAATACCTATTTTGTTTTTGATCGCGGCGAAACAGCTAAAATCTCCGAGTGCTGCCGACTATCGTTTAAGCTGGAAAAATCGGATTTGGAAGACGCTAAGCAACCCTGGAAGATGCGTTATTCGGCATTGCAGAACGTCACCATAAATCTGCCCAGAATCGCGTATGAA
>JBBSBY010000129.1:0-7564 GCA_038250835.1 Desulfomonilales bacterium
TCGGCCTCTGAAATCAGGGAATAATTCCAGCAGTCGCCTGGCGCCCACAAGGACTTCGACCGAATTGACGGCCTGAATAGCCGCAGGAGTCAGATAATCATTCGACCCAGGACCGCAGCCAATGACGATGATCTTTGTTATTTGGTCGGCCATTCAGACGAATCCCCTGCGCCGCCGAGCTTATTGCCTTGTAAATCCACCAAAATTACTGAAACCTTGAACTTACTTTGAATGCGGCGCCTAACTGCTTCGCCGATCAAGCTGGAGAGCCTTTCAGCCAAGATCCGCTTCCGGCCGGGGTCTAATAATCCAAATACAGCCTCAACGGTTTTCACGTCATCTTCAATTTTGTAACCAAACAATTCTTCGCACAAGGCAATAATAAACGGGACTGCGCTTGGTGATCTTGACGAATGAGTATCCCAGCTACCCATTGCGAGCTTGGCTAATTTTCCGGGATGTCCCAACACCAACAGCGCAGAAAACGGCATGTGAAGTGAGTTGTCTAAGATAAAGCCCCATTCGTTGCTCACTTCAATTAGCTGCTCACTTGAAAGGTTAAACATGGAGTGCGCCGCTTTTGCTCCTATTCGGCCCGGAGTAAACACGGGGTTATTCACCCGGCAGGCCACGGCTACGCTAAGCGAACATTTCAGGGAATCCTTCAGAGCTTCGGAGCTGAACGGCCTTACTATACCCGATGTCCCGAGTATCGACAGACCTCCGACAATTCCTAATCTCGGATTGAATGTTTTTTCGGCAAGCCGCCGCCCATTGGGTATTGAGATTGTTACTTTTATACCTCGGTCCGTTATTTCCCGCACGGAGGAAATAATCATACTCCTGGGTGTCGGATTAATTGCGGGCATTCCGGGCGCTACGGCCAAGCCCGGCTTAGTAACCGTGCCCACTCCTTCTCCGGCGCAGAGGACTACTTCAGGGGAATCATTCCATTCAACCAGCGCTTCAACAATGCAGCCGTCGGTAACGTCGGGATCGTCACCGGAATATTTTTCGACTTTCGATATCACAGTACCGTTTGACGCCGAGCTGGATACAATTTGAACAGAGAGCGGATGATTATTGGGCAAACTAATTTCCACAACTTCAGCTTTAACGCCGCCGGTGAGGAGAATTGTCGCGGCTTTGGCCGCCGCCGCAGCGCACGTCCCCGTAGTTATTCCAGTTGTCCCTTTAGTCATATACTGGTTCTCGAAAGTAATCACGGCTATAACAAATGATAGTCTCTTCCATCAGGGCTATCGGAAGTACTTAAAGCTATAAAGCTTCCTTAGGCACTCAGAGCTTTGCATCCTCATTCCAGCGCACAGGCTGCCTCATAATCTCCTCTGGAATAATTTCCAGCAGCTTCAGTCTTGCTTCACCCAGTGTCAGCGGAAGCCCATTGATGGGCGCCCCGTCCGTTTGTTTCAGTTTGTGCATAAGGGCCGCCACGTAAGGCAATCTGAGGCAAGCATGATCAATCATTTCATGATCAGTAAAGATTGCTTCCGCGGGGCCTTCCTTCAGGACTACTCCATGGCGTAACACGTATATTTTATCGGCAAACAAAGGGAGCAGGTCAACGGAGTGCGTCGCCAGAATGATAGTAATCCCCTGACTTCTATTCAGTCTATTCAAGAGACGCATCATCATGGATTCCCCGGCAGGATCAAGCCCGGCGGTGGGTTCGTCCAGAATTAATATCGAAGGTCGCATTGCGAGCACCCCGGCCATACATACACGCTTTTGCTCACCGAAACTCAAGTGGTGTATGGCCCTGGTTCTCAGATCATAGGCCGCCACCGCGTGGAGGGCTTCAGCTACTCTATTTTCCACTTCTTCTTCAGGTAAATCGAGATTACGCGGACCATAGGCGACGTCTTCTTCCACTGTTGGGGCAAATAGCTGATCATTCGGATTCTGCAAAACCAAACCGACTCTTTGGTAAAGCTCTCTTGGGCTGAGCCTGGCGAGATCCTTTCCGTTGATGTCAATCGATCCTTTGAGCGGCTTCAATAGCCCCACCAGTATTTTGATCAAAGTCGTTTTTCCTGAGCCGTTTGAAGCGAGTAGGGCGACAAACTCTCCGATATTGGCGGAAAAATTGACTTCGTCTAATGCCAGGGTTCCCTCCTGATAAGCATATGATATTGAATGGGCTGAAACAGCCGAATTGTCCGTCAAAATGTGTGCCTCTCAAGAAGAAGGTGGAAAATGACAATAACGGCGACGGTGTAAAATAATTGACCGACCATCGTCCAGGTCATGGGTTTCATGGGCGGAAAAGGCATGGAACCTTTATAGCCGCGTAAAGTCATGGCTTCCTGAGTTCTTATCGCCTGGTCCATGGATCTCATTATTACCGCGCCCGCCAGAATGCCTGCGGAATTCATGGATCGTCTTACGGTAGAATATCCAAGCCGTGATTTTTGAGCCGCCGATACTTCAGCAGTTTGCTCAATTATGACAAAGATGTGGCGATATACGATGAGAGCAATTTCTACGCAGCTTTCCGGTAATTTCAACCAACGGAGCACATGAAAGATTTTGTAAGCCGGAGTCACGGAAGTGAGCAGTAGTAGAGTCGCAACCGCGCCGAGCACTCGGGCGCCCATAAGAATTCCTAATCTAAGACCTTCCACTTTGGCAGTAATCGTGTGACCAAGGAAGTTTAAAGCGAACAAAGAGGTCGATCCTGTAATAAACGTCTGAATGACCACCAGACCCAGCACCAGGCTCATAGGCGCCAGTAATCGCTTTAGACTCAATTTTATTGGAATGCCGATCAACAACATCCCCGACAATCCCATAAACATTACAAATAGAGGAAAATTCGGCTTCTTTGAAATAATGACAAAGCCTATCAACGTCATCGCTGAGATGAACTTCACACGTGAATCCAGTCGCGAAAGGACATTGTCTCTGCCTGCAAAGAAATCCGAAAATAAATCAAACATGTTTCACGTTCGCTCAGGACTTGGCGGAAATAGTCCCCTAAAAGTGTACCCGGCGATAAAACCTCCGACAGCGCCTGCAGTTAGAAAAGCGAATAAAAGAACATCGCCTTTGATGTTTATAATCCCTTCTCCAACAGGTCGGTTGGCTTCCGCTGCCGCTTTTTTGATAACAGATTCGTCCACCCCGGGCCATTCCGAGGTCGGTTGAAACACGGAGACCCCGACGACTACTAGGATCAAGAAAATTACGGCGCCAATAGCGTATTTCATCTGTTTGTCTCCCCTGCCAACATCGCCGTGTATTCCGGTCTTCTGGACCTTAGAAAAGTGTAAGCGCCGGCAGAAATAAAGCCTTCAATAATGCCGAGCGGAAGCTGAGTCGGAATGAACGCTATAAATATAGTCGTAAATAAAGTGGTGAATGAGTTCAGGTCCAGAGCCGCCGCAAGACTTACGGACGTCATGGCGTAAGTGCCCCAATCCGATAGTAATCCGGCAAGGAACGCGGATGCAAAGATGGGCAGGCCCATTCTACGACTAAGTATGAACGTCCCGTACCCCACGTATGATCCCACGACGCCCATTGCAAATATATTGGCGCCAAGCGTGGTAAGCCCGCCGTGAGCTAAAAACAATGCCTGCAGAGTAAGCGCCACTGAAGCGACGAGGATGCTTAAAGTCGGTCCAATGAGGATTGCCGCCATGCCGGTTCCGCATGGATGCGAACAAGTTCCGGCGATTGGGATTGGTATGGGCATACAAGAAATGACGAATACCGCGGCGCCGACAAGGCCTACCATGGCTTTAAAGTTGGGATCGGCAGCGCTGCGGATTTTTAAGTTTCTCAGCCCCAGAAAAACGAAAGGCGCCGAGGCGGCGAACCAGAAAATCGCCCAGGGCGCAGGCAGTAGTCCTTCGGCAATGTGCATGGCATGGGCTTTATCAGCAAACACGGTGAGCACGATAATGAGCGAAAGAGCTAAAGGCATTAGCCGTCTCCATATTAAAATGATTGTCTGTAGGACATGCGATTCTGAATCTATAGTCAATAAAGATCTTCGTAGTCTTCGGTCAAGAATTTGGCCGCTTCCTCAGGTCTCATGGGCACAAATTCACATTGGCCCGGAGGCACCGGATAATGATTACGAGGCGGCAAAATCACATCACGAACATCCGGACATTCCATGGAATCTTCAATTCTTTTTTCAACCAAATCTATAAGCAGATCGTCGTAACCCAAATTCTTGCCCAGCCGCAATCTAACGTCGGGATATTTTGCCGCTATTTTCTGCATCATTTCAGGTATATCCAGGACCAGGTGCAAGCCGTCATGTAAAAAATACGGAATCACCATCACGTTTTTGGCGCCGGCTGTGACGCACTTTTCAAAAATTTCCGGGAAATGCGGTCCCAATCGGGACATGTAACATATTTCCACGATATCGTATCCATACTTGGCTTTTAAGCCGTCCCCGACTCTTTCCATGTGCCGGCCCGCTGCCGGCACTCGGCTGCCGTGACCTAAAAGTATAATTGCTTTTTTAGAGGAATCGGACACAATCTCTCTCTTTCTTCAAGGATTTTAAGAAATTGGTTTAATGTTTCGATCAACCATGTTGATCACTCGGTCTTCTTTTTGAGCCAATCCGCACAAAGCGTGGATTACGCTTACAGCCAGGGGGCTGCCGCCGCGTCTTCCGGCGATCGCAATGAAAGGAACATCTAAAGCCATCAGCTCTTCTTTACTTTCGATGACGTGAACAAAACCCACGGGCATGGCTATAACCAAAGCGGGTCTAATCCCGGTTTCCATGATTAGTCTGTTCAGTTCAAGCAATGCGACCGGAGCATTTCCAAATACCGCAATGCCGGCGTCAAGTAGAGGAATAGCTTTACGGACGGCGTACAAAGAACGTGGAAGCCCTTTTGTGCGGGCGTTATCCGCCACGTCTCTGTCCGCGACATGGCAGACAACATGATCCGAGGTATAAGTGGGTGAAACACCTCGTAATCTTGGCATGGAGATCCCTGATCGTATCATATTCGAGTCAACATATATGCGTGAGGTCTTTTGGAGAGCCTTGATACCCGAAGCAATCGCATCCGGGGAGAAGCGCACAAAATCCGCAATGACGGGATCCGCTGTAGTATGTATGATTCTCCTTACAATTTCCCATTCATTGGTAGAAAAATCGACATGGTCGACTTCGGAATCTATTATCTCGAACGACCGATTCTCGATATCCAGTCCACTCATGGGATTGGACATGAGATCGGCGATCAGTGGTCTGGTCTTTTGTTCACCCATTAATTCCTCGCTGTTTTGACTTTCGTATAACGTCGGCAAAATGGTTTATTGCTTCCGGCTTTGAGGCAAAGTGCACGTGGACGTAGCTCGCAAGAATGTTTCCTCGTTGATAACCTTCAGGTATAGCCTTTTTTGAACGACGATATTGAAGAGAGTACACGGATTTCCAATCCTGATCATCCAGGGGATTGTCGAGCAGCTCCGAATAATGGAATTCATGTCCCCTCAAAACAGCGTCTTTTGGCCCGAAAAATGAATCAGCAAGGCACTTCGCTTCAACATAGCCCAACATCTTACGTTTTTCGAGCATCCTCGTCCCGGCCGGCAAGAGACCCGTCATTGGATAAAATTCTCCATTAGTGGTTTCTATGCCTCTGGATATGTACATAAGACCGCCGCATTCGACGTATATAAAAGCTCCTGATTTCGCAAGGTCCCGAATTGAATTCAGCATGCCCAAGTTCTCCGACAGTTCCGCTGCATGCAGCTCAGGGTAGCCGCCTCCGAAGTATAGGCAGTCGAGATCCGCGGGTAAGCTTTTGTCATGGATGGGTGAAAACGGAATCAGTTCAAACCCGCGGCTTCTGAACGCGTCAAAATTGTCCTGATAATAAAAATGAAAAGCCTCATCAAAGGCGTAGCCCAGCCTTAATTTGGATTGTGGAACTGCGGTAACTACCGGCTCGACGCTCTGAAGTCGGCCCGCCTGATTTGCAATTTTCAGAATGGCGTCAACTTGTCCGAATTTTTCAAATGTGGCGCCAAACGTCTGGAGAGTATCCTCAGTGATGTTTGTATCGGTTGCGGTAATCAACCCCAAGTGTCTGCTCGGAAGTGTGGGAAAGGCTCCTCGGGGCAATGCGGCGATAAGAGGTGGTAATCCGAAGCCCATTAAAGATTCATTGAGCCATTCAGAATGTCTATGGGAACCGCAATAGTTGGCGATCACCCCGGCGATGTTGATCCTATCACTGAACTCGGCGTATCCTTTGACCATAGCGGCGACGCTCCGAGCGATTCCATGTGTGTTGATAACCAGTAGAATAGGGCAGTCCAGCCACTCGGCTATTTCCGCGGAACTGCCGGAATTATCCACGGGATCGCTGCCGTCGAAAAAACCCATGACTCCTTCTATAATGGATATATCCGCTTGGTCCGCGGCTTCCCAAAAAAGCCTCAAGATGTAATGCTTTCCGTTCATCATCCAACCGTCAAGATTATAGCAAGGCTTTCCGGAAACTATTCCGTGGTATGTGGGATCAAGAAAATCGGGGCCAACCTTGAACATTTGCACGTTTAACCCACGAGCCCTGAACGCCGCGGCTATCGCCAACGTTATGGTGGTTTTTCCAACGCCGCTTGACGTTCCCGCAATCATAATGCGGGGATAAGATGTTTTGATGGTTGATTCATGAATCATTATGTGTCCAGTTACCTGCATGCATAGAGATCAGATTATTACAACCATTATAGCGGTCGTAAGAATGACGCTCAGGATCAGCAAAGCATTCGCAAGCAGGATGTGCTCAGGTATGGGGTTGGTTAACGAATCTCCAATGAGCGGTTTGTCGGATACCATTCCTCCGTATGAACTCGGACCCCCTAATTGTATACCGATTGCGCCGGCCATTGCCGCTTCACCATGAGCTGAGTTCGGACTTGTATGCTTTTTTCTGTCACGCATAAATATCCGATAGGATTGACGCGAATTTCCTCCGACGAGACCTGTCGACATCACAATCATAAGACCGGCAATGCGAGCCGGTATGAAATTTAGAATGTCGTCCAGCTTCGCCGAGGCCCATCCGAACTGCAAATATTTTTCATTTTTGTAACCGAACATGGAATCCAAAGTGCTCACGGCCTTGTATCCCCAGAGTCCCACAGGGCCACCAATGAAAGCAAAGAGGATGGGGGCTATGGCGCCATCCACGCTGTTCTCGCCGACGCTTTCAACAGTGGCCTTAACTACCTCTGTGTCGGACAAGTTGTCGGCGTCACGTCCGCAGATCATGGCGACCTCGGATCTTGCGCCTTCGATGGACCCTGTTTTGAGTTCATTGTAAACCGCTGAGCTATGATCAACCATGTCTCTTGCGGCAATACCCAGATAGATGAGAATAATTGAGACCAACGAGCCTAAAATGGAACTTACGGCGGCAAAAAAACTCACGATCAAACTAGCCGCCATCATTGAGACCAAAACCACAATCACAACACACACTATGCCTGCAGTCTTTGGATTGTGGAATTTCGGCCGCAGCAAGGATTCCATATGCAACGCAAAGGCGCCTAA
>JBBSBY010000130.1:0-7497 GCA_038250835.1 Desulfomonilales bacterium
GTGTATAGTATCCACCCTACCAAGAAGTCGATTTTAACATATTATTTAAAAGTTTTATCATTTTTATAAAACATTTTAACTACTTCTAGTGTCTTTATATATAGTCACTATCATGTAAATAGCACAGTTTGAGCAATCGGTTGTCGCTGAGTTGCCTCAAATGGAGGTTTATAATGAAAAAAGAAGCCAGGCTCCAAGCCCAAAATATGTATTTGAAAGCTGGGGGCAAGATTACTAACAGAGATATAGCAAAGTCCGTCCACGTAAACGCATTAACAATTGGAAGATGGAAACGTGATGAAAATTGGGACGCGAAATTACCGCAAGATAGCCGGGGCGTTGGAACCGAAAAGGGCGGGATTATCAGAAAAAAAGGCGCCAAAGATAAAGCGCTAAAATTATATATGGACGCATCGGGAAACATTACGAACAAAGATCTTGCGTTACGAGTCGGCGTAAGTCCGGCGACCATAAGCAAGTGGAAAGATGCCGATAATTGGATTAGTCGGCTTTTACAACTGGATACGAACGGCGAAAACATATATCCTGAATCAGTCGTCGATGAAGACTACGATTTGGGCGAACTGGTTTCTCCCGATCAAATTGTCAAAATCAATCGGCGCATTGATAATTTGCTAAAAAGAGATTATCTTTCCGCAGGAGAAATTGCCGATCTTGCCGAAGCTAAAAGCGGCATTCTGGACGCGGTCGAGGTTTATCTGACGATCGCCAGGGAAGTAGGCGAAATGCGAGTCTCCGAATAATTTGCCGGTCCTACCATTATGATCTCTCCCGGTACTTTTCTATACATTTATGAAATTAAAGGGAGCCTTGTTTCCGACATTGCCAAGGCTCCAACTTCTTATCTTGGAATATGGAACGAAGACGATTTTATTTATTTATTTTTTACAAAAAACGAAGACGGCTTTGTCGACAAATTGTTGATCTCAGAACAAGCAACACTATCCGCCCTTCATGAGATGAAATATTCAGATTGGCAAGCAGGTCTCCCCGACATAGGATTAGAACTGGCGGGGATACGAATCGCTCCTGTCGGCGCGAAAGATACTTACCCCGACGCGTTACTGCTGGATCCTTCGGTTGTTTTCGGGGATGGGAATCATCCCACTACGGTCGCGTGCGCAGAAGGTCTGGCTGATTTGATAAAATCCGACAATATTGAATCAATGATCGATTTGGGCGCAGGTTCGGGTATTCTTTCGCTGATCGCAGCCAAATTGAATGTTAAGACTATCCTTGCTGTTGATAAGAATATTCTTGCGGCTGAAACAACAAGGAAGAATATTCGGATAAATGGTTACAGCGAAATCATTAAGGTTGAAATCGGCGAAGCGCGCCATTACATTGAGAAACCCGCTGACGTGGTTACCGCAAACCTACCTTTTTCAGTCCTAAGGGAATTGGCGCCGTTGAAAGACGCAGGCCTACACCGATACTGGATAATATCCGGAGTAAACTCGGATCAAGGTAAGCTGATTGAAGAACTCTTAATAGATCAAAACTATCGGATTACGCGAGAGATTGTCTCTGATCCCTGGTTTACTTTTATTGCTGAGAAAAATTAGGAGTATGGATACATGAAATCTAATTTCCAATTGCCGCCGGAAGACGGCAGATGGGTCACTATTACTCCGCAGGGATTGTCAACTCCGGACAATCCCATCATCGGGTTCATCGAAGGGGACGGGGTTGGTCCCGACATCTGGTCCGCCTCCAAACCGGTCTTTGATTCTGCTGTAAAGAAAGCATACAAAAATAGCAGATCCATATATTGGTGGGAAATACCCGCGGGTGAGAAATCATTTGCGTTTTGCGGTGAACATCTGACCCAGGAAGCTTTAAGCGCCATTCAGGAAGCGATGGTTGTGATAAAAGGCCCCTTGACTACACCCGTGGGAGGAGGGTTCCGGAGCCTTAACGTCACTTTGCGGCAGAAACTCGACTTGTACGCCTGTGTGCGCCCAGTAAAGTATATTGCCGGCACACCTTCGCCGGTAATTCGCCCTCAAGATGTCGATATGGTGATCTTCAGAGAAAACACGGAAGATGTTTATGCCGGAATTGAGTGGGAATCCGGGAGCAACGAGGCAATACGATTAATCAGTTTTTTGCGTGACGCAATGTCGGCGCCTATTGATCCATCATCAGGTGTGGGACTCAAGCCCATGAGTCCAAAAGCGGCTAAACGTCTAGTCCGTAAGGCCATCAAGTACGCAATCAATAATGGACGACGGAAAGTCACCCTGGTCCACAAGGGCAACATAATGAAATTCACAGAAGGAGCATTCCGGGATTGGGGTTACGATCTGGCGAGACGTGAATTTGGAGACACCGTCATTCTGGAAACTGAGCTACATGATAATCACAAGGGAGTAATTCCTGAGGGTAAAATTTTGTTAAACGATAGAATAGCTGATTCCATGTTTCAGCAGGTTTTACTCCGACCACGAGATTATGAGGTTTTGGCTCTGCCGAATCTAAACGGCGATTATCTGTCCGATGCTTTGGCCGCCCAGGTGGGTGGACTCGGTATGGCGCCCGGAGCAAACATCGGTGACGGCTGCGCCATATTTGAGGCAACGCACGGCAGCGCTCCAAAATACGCCGGGTTAGACAAAGTTAATCCTGGATCTATGCTGCTTTCCGGAGCCATGTTGCTGGAACACATTGGGTGGAAAGAGGCTGCCGATTTAATTACCTACGGTATTGCAAAAGCGATACAGTCCAAAACCGTAACCTACGATTTGGCTCGCATGATGCGGGACGCGACTGAGGTTTCCTGTTCCGGATTCGGGGCGGCGGTTACCGAGCATATCAATAACACCGGGGAATAAGCGATCACACTCATTTAATGAAAAAACTCCGCAGTCAATTCCGTGCTTACATTCTGGTTCCGATGATTTTGGTTATACTCGGTTCCGGAATCCTTTTATACTTCATCTCCAGTCGCATTGTTCTGCAACAACTTTTAAATCTTGGGGTAAGCGGTCTGCAACAGGCCGTCGACGAAATCGACGCCACTTTCGGGACGGGCGTGCACACGCTCAGAATATTAGCCGTTCACGAAGGGCTCGCAAGCCACTCGGAAGGAAACATCAGGGCTCTTTTTAAAGAGTTGCGCACACGATTGCCCATAGAAGGAATTTTTTTGACAATGCTCAACGGAAAGACGGTGTGGAGCACTGAAGGAGAGATCCCAAAAAATTTCGAGCCCATGTTTGAGCCTTGGTTCATCGACGCTTTGGACAGCCCTGATCCCGTGATAACGGGCCCTACAGTTTCTCCTTTTTCTTCGGAAAAAATTCTGTTTGTATCAAGTCGGATTGCAGACGCGAATGATTTCATAACGGGGGTCATAGCGTACAGTGTTCCTATAAGACGGATTGAATTGAATATAGAATCATCCCCTCTGTTTGCTGACAAGGAATCCTTCAACTTCTTCACTTTTCTTAGAGACGGAACTTTCCTTCTCGACTCCAATTACAAGCTAATCGGCACAAAACTGGGTTCATTAGATGATGATCTGCACATCCGGATGAGACAGGCCCTCAGCGAGAACCGACCATTTTGGCATGGCGTCGGATTGGTCAATAACGAAAAATACTTTGGCGGTTACAACAAAAGCCGCTACGGCGAACTTTACGTGGGTCTTCTAGTTCCTCTTTCGGAAGGTATGAAGCCGGTTATAGCTCTTGAAACTTGGTATTTAACGGTGGGAGCGGTGTGCGTCATACTGCTTGTGATTACTTTGACGATATTTGCGCGCAGAATTGCAAAACCAATCAATATGCTTACCGCCGCCGCAGGGAGGTTTACTAAAGGTGAGGCTCATCAACCACTACCGATTGTATCCAATGATGAATTAGGAGAATTGACGGCTGCTTTCAATGAGATGGGACTGGGTATAGAGCAACGTGATTTTATCAGAAACACCTTCGGTAGATACCTTGATCCCGAGATAGTAAAGGAGGTCCTCGAATCAAAGAACGGTCTTGAAATCGGTGGTGAAAAGCGTGATATGTCGATGTTGATGTCCGATTTACGGGGATTTACGGCTCAAACAGTTGGTATGCCGCCGGAGCTTGTATTGAAGCTGCTCAACCGCTATCTTGGCGCTATGGTCGATGTTTTGGTCAGCCACAAAGCCGTAATCGATGAGATGCAGGGCGATGGCATTCTGGCTTTTTTCGGCGCCCCCGAACCTGCTACTGATCATGCGCTGAAAGCGGTTGCTTGCGCAATCGATATGCAGCTCGCTATGGAGCATGTTAACCGAGACAACGCCTCCGAAGGTTTGCCGCATTTGGAGATGGGTATTGGAGTCAATACCGGTAGAGTAGTCGTAGGAAACATCGGCTCAGAGACCAGAACCAAGTACGGCATTGTCGGCTCGGCGGTTAATTTCACAGGACGGGTAGAGTCTTACACTCTTGGAGGCCAAATTCTAATCAGTCAGGAATGCTACGACAGACTACAAGATGTGCTTGAGGTAAGAAATGTGATTTCAGTAGAGATGAAAGGATTTCAAGGCCCTGTGAACCTTTATGATGTCCGTGGTCTACGTGGTTCAATCAATAAGTTTCTTTCGGATGATTTTGAGGAACCGATGCCCCTGAAAAGACCGATGCCGGTAACAATGCGCCTGATCAAAAAGAAAGTGGTTTCTGAAGAAGCATACGCCGGTTCAATTACTCACCTTTCTGAAACTTCCGCCTTGCTGCAATCATCTTCGCGTATAGAAGATGGAGTGGAAATGAGGATTGATTATGTTGAGAAAGATCTCGAGTTTACAAGTGAGACATTCGGAAGGGTACTAAAAGTCCAACATGCCGGGGAATTATATATATGGTCCATAAGGTTCACCTTTTTGACCCCTGAAGCGAGAAAATACCTGCGGAATTTTGCTGGGAAAAATTAGCCGGATACAATTTTCAATCCCACAATCGACCCTACTAATGTTAGAAGAAACACAATTCGTAATGCGTTTACGGGATCTCCAAACAATAGTATCCCAATTATAGCCGTACCAAAAGCGCCGATACCGGTCCACACGGCATAGCTCGTACCCAGAGGAATGAAGTCGAGAGATTTATTCAAACACCAAAGACTCAGGATGGAGAATACGAGAAAACCAATTGAAGGCGTCAATTTTGTAAAGCTTTGTGAATATTTCAGGCAAGTGGTGAAACCCACTTCGAAAATGCCTGCAAATAATAAGTATATCCAGGCCATAGTCTGCTCCCAAGTTCCGCGCTACCAAATCAGAATAATACGTTCAGCTATTACATTGTGGCGGCGGTTCGCAACGATTAGCATATGCGCAGCGTTAACAGGTTATAATAACTTCAGTGAGTTAATAGATTCAGGTCTCATCCCATAAATTGAAAATGCGGAAACTAGTTCCGCATTTTCTAATAGCCAAATATGCCTATTTATAAACTATCGCATTCAACTTCTATTTGTCATTTTCTCATACTTTCGGAAACTCGATCATTCCCCACCTCCGGCTTATTGGCCGATGGTTGCAACATGTGCCTCAGCGGTCTTTGTTGCGATCGCTACCCATGTCGTTTTTCAATTCTTTAGGAGCCTTATTTCCCATATCGGAAGCGCTGCCGGATTCACGCCCCACAGACGACTTTACGCTGTCCGATGTTCTATTACCCGCCCGGTCGACTGAATCGACGGAGCGTTCAAGATTACCACCGGCTCGATTACGGGGTTGATCAGTCCTGCGCAAGGACTCCCCAGCATTGGAAGAGTTTTTCTTTGGATCTTCGCCTGCAGGCGCAACATTCTTATCGACTTTCCTTTCATCGGCTCCGACTTTATCGTCAGCTTTGGATCTATGATTCTTGTCGGTTTTGTCTCTATGATCCTCGCTGCGATTTAAAGATTTGTCATTTCTATTCCTAGATCGGTCTCGATCCGATTGATCATTTTTTTCATTGCGTGAAACATCGCTCTTGTCTTTATCTTTGCCTCTTCGATCCAAATTCTTGTGTCGTTCGTCAGCGGCGCCCGGTAACGTGCCCAGAATCTCGGAGCGATTGTTGTCCCGATTCTCCCGAGATTTAACATCTACTCTATCGCGATCCATACGATCACGATCCGATCGGCCTTCGTGCCTTGATCCGGCTTTATCTCTATAGTACACAATCACTCTATTGTCCCACTCCGGAGTGAAAGCAAAATTCTTGGTTACGGCAAATGACGGCGCGTCCACAAACACTTCTCTGTCAATCGTCACAACGAAGTGTTCCGGATCATTCACTCTAACCATGTTCCATGGGACAGGATAATATTTTCCCCGCTGAGCGCCTTTGAATCCACCGGACAGGAGGGCAAATTTGATGCACCCACTGTTGTCCAAGACTATGTTTTCAATTTTGCCAACTGTTTTGCCGTTTTCATCACGAATTGTTTTACCGATAACCAAGCCTCCGGCAAAGCCCGCCTCGGAATGCTGCGACGCCGCGTATGAAATGCCGCCGCCGGTAACAACTAGTGACACAACCAGAGCTAACGCCAATTTAAACTTCATAGTCGATCTCCTGTAGTCAATTAGATTATGAGTCCCAGGCACAAATTATAGTTTGGTCAACTTGGACCCTTGGTGAGAACATGATAACTTGATGGGATTAAGTCAAGTGACCGGAGAGATTCACATGAACTGATTAACTTTTTTGAGATACAAAAAAATGTAAAATTAGGTTGTTATTCGCCGGCCGTCAGTTTTTAGCGGCAACTAAATCCCTGTTAAACTTGGCGCTCGAAAAATCTCTTTTTAAAGGAACACTCCACGTAAAGATCAATGAAACGAACAAATTTATTCAGCCGCAACTTGCTTTATAGCACCTGCAAAAATTCAATTTTATTAACGTGAAGGCAAAACAGACAGTAATAATTTTTACCAGATTCCCTGAACCCGGCAAAACAAAAACGAGATTGATTCCCATGTTGGGCGCATCCGGCGCAGCGCTTTTTCAAAAACTCATGACCACAAAGACCGTGGAATTGTGCTATTCGTTGAAGGAGACGCTCCACTTAGAAATTGTCATAGCGTTTGACGGAGCGTCGTTCGCAGAAATGCGGTCTTGGTTGGGGACTGATTTTACTTTTATTGAACAGCCGCACGGAGATCTAGGCTGTCGAATGCAATCAGTATTCGAGGATACTTTTGCCGGTGGCGCCGAATCGGTAGTAATCATAGGCACGGATATTCCGGGACTTAATTCTCAGATATTAGAAGAGGCTCTTAATGCGTTAAGAACCACCGAAGCGGTGCTTGGACCTACTCAGGATGGTGGATATTATTTAGTTGGTTTAAGAAAATCAAATCCCGAGATCTTTGTGAACATTCCGTGGGGCTCTTCGAACGTATTTCATATAACTTTTGCAAAATTGGCCAATTTGAATTTGCCCGTACATGTACTTAAAATTTTGAAGGATATTGACTCACCGAATGATCTGCAA
>JBBSBY010000131.1:0-7459 GCA_038250835.1 Desulfomonilales bacterium
AGACGCCTAAGCCTTCTCATAGCAAGTCTGATTCGATGAGCAAGATGCCAAGCATTCTTATAGTTTTTGATGCCCAAGACTCTCTGAAGTTGAAGAGCAGAAATGCCTTTCTTGAGGAAGACATGAGATGGAAAGCCATCACCCACTTACGAAGCGGAATATGAGAGCGGTGCATCACCGTCCCTACAGTCACGGTAAACTGCTTGCGGCACTTGGAGCACTTCCAAACTCCGGGACGCGTAGCTAGTCCCCTCAGCTCATAGGCTCTTTCACTTCCGCTAGATCCATCCTGGTAACCCTTCCTCTATTCATCCTACAAGGAAAGCTAATACATGGGTTTGTAAAGAGAATAATTCCGAAAGAAATTCCTAATTTCGAGAATGAAAACAAGGAACGCGAGTTTTGGGCCAATCACGATTCAACTGAGTACTTGGAGTGACCAAATACGGTGCCGGCGAGATTCCCGAATTTGAAGCCATCAATTCGAACCATTTCAGTTAGGTTGCCTGAATCTATGCTTGATGACTAATGCGCCCCGTAGAGCTAAGTTTCGTCAAATAGGATGTATTATTAACCTTGCGGACTTAATCAATCTTGCTAAGTCATTAAATATGACTAATATTTGACCAGAGCCTAAAAGCTCTTCCCCCCGAGCATTCTGTAGGCTCAACCCCCAGGTTAAAGCGATGGGAACCCTGGGGGTAAACACCAACCCCGTCATGTTGAAGCCTTCTTGACTTATAGTTGATTGCAAATAAAAACCCCCTGTATTCAGGGGGTTTTTTGTTGGGACATAATCCTAAACTCATCTTCTACACCGACATTGCTAAAGTTGTTTGATGTCGGTTAGTTATAGTGGCGCGATTATTCTGTGGCACTAGGTTGTCCGATCCTTATGGAGAGGTCGCTTAGGTTAGGATATTATGTGCGACTTGGCGTATTGTCGGTGGTATGGCTACTCCAACAGCTCGGAAGACTGCATTGCAGGTGGCCGTTGGTTGGGATCGGAGGATGAAGCGCTTACCCGAGTGCTCCAGTTCCACTTCCGTGAGCCCATCCAGAGCGCTTCTGATCTCGTTCCATTCAAATGAGACTTCTTTAGCATCCAAGCGGTCTTGGAGAGATCTCCTGAGCATTAGAGCAAGGAACGAACAGAACACGTGGCCCCGGATAGTCCGATCGTATTTGTGGTAGACCGGTCGAGTACTGAGCAGTGACTTCGCTGATCTGAACAGGCGCTCGACCATCCAAAGCTGCTTATACTTCAAAGCCACTTCGGATGTCGGAAGGTCCGTATTCGTCGTTAACACCCACTTGCCGTCGAACCGTGACTCGGCAAGCGCCTTGTCTCGATCGATTGAAAAGTGTGGTCCTTTGACCGTCAAGTATTTCCGATATCCCTTGTTTCCTACCAGGGACTTGTCGCCACGCCGCAACTGGCCATTGAGAGCGGCAAGGATAGCATCTCTATCGGCGGCGTCCTTCTTGGCTTGGCGCTCATTGACGCAGACTACATACTTGCGGTCTTCGATTACGACTTCCTTAACCTTTAACGGAGAACCGGAACCGTGAACTACCTGATAGCGTCCGGCTCTGGAGAGAACCTCAGTTTTTACTTCTTTCAACAGTCGCATCCTGGTTCCCAGGATGTAAGGCCAGACTCGATTGTTCAACTCCTCGACCGTCTCCTTACTCACCATGCCTCGATCCGCTACAATGCATACGTTGCGAATTGCAAAGCACGATCGTAGTCTATCCACCACAGGAACAAGACTCTTCACATCAGCAGTGTTTCCGCGCCACAACTCACAACATATGGGCCGTCCTAGATCATCCACCACTGCGCCCACAACCATCTGCTTGAGATCCGGACGATGGTCCTTGGAATGTCCTAGTTTTCCTAACGATTCTCCGCCTTCACCCTCGAAGTAGATCGAAGTGGTATCGAGGAAAACTAGATCCAACGAGGAAAACAGGTCTCGTGAGCGAAGAAACAGATCCTCTTCCACCAAGTCTTTTATGCAACGAGGAGCCAAAGTCCTGCCTTGTTGCTCCGTTTCCGGAAGTTCTTCTCCCAGCCAAGCCATGGCCCGATAGAGGTGGCGCAGCTCTAGCTCCTGCGCTCCGTTAATCCCGTAATCTCGGACCCAGCGGCTACACCACCGATCCGAACCGGAGGCAAACAGACGATTGAGTACGGTAACAAAAACGGCTCGTTCCACTGGAAATTCAAACTTCCTATCAGCGATTAAGTCGGAGATGACATCCTTGATCCCCGTCTCCTTCCACAAACGTTCGAAGATCATACCCAGCCCCATTCGACGAACCGCAACGACAGGTGTTTCTCCACGTTGAAATGCGCTAATTACCACCATGGACTCGGTAAATTTTGCGCCCGATACAAGAAGGCGGTCGAGGCGCCCTGAAGCCTTCAGTTCGTCAACTCTGCCCAGCGTACACAACACGCGCTGTTTGGAGCGACCGTCTTCCCAGCGGTTTTCAACTACTTGCAAGTACGATCTTGATCCTGATTTCTTTTCACGAAAAAACATGGCATCCTCCCTACACACCATGAATATGAGTTACGAATCCTGAACTGTCAAGCACAAAATACAGCACCGTGGCACCATGTGGCAAACAGCAAAAACTGTCCGGGTAAATAATTTCAAATAGATAGCCTGTGGATAACTCCGAAAAGTAATATCAACTGTAGAAGATTAGTTAAGCTAATCGCATTCCATTCCGAATCGCCGTCATATTTGGCCTATGAACCGATTCCACTTGGAACTTGACATGACATGAGTTGTCTTATAAGGGGTCGATAATCCTCCTCATCGTTTCGACGGTGAGGTGCGGGGCTCCCTTCGGGGGGCCCCTGCTTATTTTTTTGACTGCACTTTCTCCAATATCTGCAAATATTGACCACTAAGTTCCCGAAGAACCTTCTCAACCACAATAGATTTGGAAAGTCCGTTTTTACCGGCTCGTTTAAGCTTGCCTTCAATCGTTAAAATTTCACTTGTAAGAATCTCCCGCGCGAAATGCGTTTGCGTGTTCGGAAAAACGACTAAGTCAATTAAGCCGGTTTCATCTTCCAGGGTAATGAAAATTACCCGTTTCTTGGACTTCGTAGACGGCATATGGATAATTACCAACATACCGGAGAGGCGCACCCTTTTGCCGGAAGGCAGACTATCCAACGATTCCGCGGTGATCACCTCATTCAAAGTAAGAATCGACCGTAATGATAAAAGCGGGTGTTCATTGCAAAACACATTCATGGATTTGACTTCGTTTTTGGCTAGCGATCTCAGGTCCATTAGGTCGGTATTTTTAAACATTATACACTTCCCGGGCTAAGCTCCAGCCGCTCAAATCAATACCGGCAAAAGCCCCGGCCAATTCCATTCGTTGTATTATGGTTTCTGGAGGATCCAAACGGACTAGGAAATCTTCACGACTCGTAAATTTACCTCGGCGATCTCTATCTGAGATTATCCTTCGAGCCAATGCCGGGCCGACTCCTCTGATGACGTGCAAAGGAACTCTAATCCCGGAGTCTTCTGCTTTATATTCAAGACCGCTTTCATTGATATCCGGCCCAAAAACAGGAATCCCCAGTCTGCGCGCTTCATTGAGAAGAACACGCGGCGGGTAGGAGCCTACCTGTCCCGCATTTAAAAGCCCTATATAGAAAGCCTGAGGATAATGAGCTTTCAAGAAAGCGCTTTGATACGTTATATGGGCAAAACTGGCGGCGTGGGCCTTGCAAAAACCAAAAGAGGCAAAAGCGGCCACCATCGTATAAACATTTTCTACGATTCTTTTTGAATATCCTCTCTCATGAGCCGCGTTTATGAATTTGTGTTTTAGCAACTCCAATGTTCGTGATTTTCTGTCTTTGGTCATTGCTCGACGAAAAGCGTCGGCCTCAGCATAAGACAATCCTGCAAATACGTGCACAATCCTAAGGACTTGTTCTTGAAATACGATGACGCCATAAGTTTCGGCTAAAATTGATTCAAGATCTTTATGCGGATATGAAACTCTTTCCTGGTGATTACGACGTCGCACGTACGGATCAACGATATTTCCTTCAACCGGGCCCGGTCTAAACAAGGATATTTCAGCAATTAAATCGCTAAATCGTCGCGGTTGAAGTCTGCCTAATAGATTTCTTTGACCTGGTGATTCCAATTGAAAGATGCCGACGCTGGCGGTGGAAGAAAGCAAGGCATAAGTTTTTTTATCATCAAGCTTTTGTCTGGTAAGATCCAAGGAAACCCCTTTTCTCCAAAGGGCTTCCAGAGCTTTACGGATGGCCGTGTGCATTCTTAAACCTAAAAGATCAAGTTTCATAAGCCCTAAGACGTCCACATCATTTTTATCAAGTTGTCCAACGGGTAATCCCTTTGGAGAGGTCCCAACGGGGGTCCAATTTTTTATATCTTTAGGAGCTATAATAACTCCGCCGAGATGCACCGAGCTTTGATGTGGCAACCCAACAATTTTGGCCGCAATCCGCACTAATGTCGGTTCATTCCGAATTGGAGCATTTTTTAGCTCAGGTAGTTTTTCGAGGGTATTCTCGAGATCGCCGCCCCTCAAAGACCAAGGAAGGCATTCGACAAGACGATTAATCTCATCAAGCGGATATCCCATCGCTCTTGCCGTTAATCTCACTGCGCTTCGCGCTTTAAAGGAAAGAATAGTGCTTACCATAGCGGTCTGCTTGGGGAATTTCTCCATAACATGTCGAATCACCTCGTCTCGACGTTCCGAATCAAAATCAATATCAATGTCGGGCATATCTCCCCGCCCTTCATTAATGAAACGCTCAAAGAGCAAATTTTGATCTATTGGATCTACTCCACCCAATAAGAGAGAAACCACTAGACTACCGGCGGCAGATCCCCTAATGCTGTGCCTTATTCCTTGTTTTTCGGTAAATTCTATTATTTCACGCACCAATAGAAAATAGTCGGCTAACTTTAACTGCTTTATAATGGTCAGTTCATGTTCAAGCTGCCGAATATAAGACAATAATACCGGTTGCTGATAACGAGCCAATTCTCGATAACTAATTTCGCATAATTTAATTGCGGCCGATTGCGGCGTCTGGAATCCGGGTGGGTGAAGCTTACGCAACGGCATGGAAAACGATTTGCACAACTCGGCGATTCGAATGGTGTTATCCAAAGCTTCCGAATACGGTGTTTTTTGGGCCATTTCCTCTCTTGAAGCAAGGTAAAATGTATCATTTGGAAGCGGTGTTATCGATCTGTGATGATGACGTTTTTGTATCGCGACAAAAGCCCTATGAATCAGATAATCTTCAGGGCTATTGAATGTTGCTGAATTCACGGCAACTAGGGGGATATCGATTTGGCCGGCCAAATCAGCCGCAAAAAACACCGCCTGCCGCTCAAGAAAATCTTCTTCAGCCAAATGTGAATTGTTTTGAACGGCTAAAAAGAAAAGTGAAGGATCGGCAAAAAGATCCCGAAGCTCTACGACCGCGCTTCGCGCTAACTCAGTGCGCCCTTTCATGAAACAATCATGGATAACCGATCCTCGAATTCCGACAATACATACGAGAGGCTTTGCCCAATGGAATAAATCCTGTTTATTCAAAGGATTTCGAGGCGCGGAGCTTCCTTCAAAAGCGATTGAAAGTAGACGGCACAAATTGCCGTATCCGTCAAAATCACGGGCCAACAAAA
The DNA here is from genome assembly GCA_038250835.1 of Desulfomonilales bacterium. Taxonomy (GTDB): domain Bacteria; phylum Desulfobacterota; class Desulfomonilia; order Desulfomonilales; family Desulfomonilaceae; genus JBBSBY01. The sequence goes on from JBBSBY010000131.1 coordinate 5,724, forward strand.
TAATATGCGAGTCATCCCAAATCCGAATTTTTGCGCCAATGATCGGTTGAATTCCTAATTCGACTGCCGCTTTATAGAATCGAACCACACCATGTAAACTGAAATCGGTTAGCGCAACGGCTTTTTGACCAAGCTTGTAGACAGTGTTTACCAATTCTTCCGGGGAACTTGTTCCCCACAGGAATGAAAAGGCGGAATGTGTTTCAAGGTGAACAAATTCATCCATAATGCCTCACGGTCTTGGGCGTATAATGCCCACCAACTTCCCTACAATTTTCACACGGCTCTGTTGAACGCCTTTAAAAACTTCAATTTTATGTTCGCTATTTTCAGGATGCAGCTCGATAATTCCACTCTTTTTGCGAAAAGTTTTCAGTGCGGCCTCGATTCGACTCCCTCAATAATAACTGCGACAATTTCCCCGTTTTGGGCTTCGGATTGCGGTTTAATGACGGCAATATCCCCGCCTCTGATCTGGGCGTCTATCATTGAATCACCTTAAACCATGAGCGCAAACACTTGGTCTGAACCGAAAGTCTGGGGTCAATAGCGAGATCACCTTCTTTATTCTGATCTGCAAGAATTGGGGCGCCTGCGGCAATACGTCCGATTAATGGGATTGACCTGCTTAAGGGATGATTGGTCAATTTCCATGCTCGTTTTTTACCGGGCTCCGCAATAATTAACCCTTCAACCTCTAAAGATCTGAGATGTTTGAGCAGACTACCGGGTGAGGCGAATCCCAAGGCTTTACAAATCTCTCGGACAGACGGTGGATAGCCTTCTTTTTGCTGATAGTTCGAGATAAATTCGAGTATTTGGTTTTTTCGTTCGCTTAGCATGAGGCAAGTATAGAAAACATGTGTTTTCTTTGCAAGAAGAAAAACAGAAAATTATACGAGAAACAACAAACGATTCCAAATCAAATTAACGAGGATTTGTGCATGTAATCCAATACACGCTCAATTTCTTGGTCGGAATCCGCATGAGCATACTGGGTCAATCGCAATTCCATCCCGGTTCGACAAGAGTGACAAGGAAATGCCTCAGAGCCATATATCATGAGGCTTTTTACCGCTGGGTTACCGCTCATGGGTGATAAGCCTAAAATCCGACCTAAAATGTATATTAACGTGAAATATGGGGCTGGTATAAATGCTCCTCTAGGAGTCCCTTGTTTATAGGATACCTAAACTCGTTGGGGGGGCTCCCCAGGGGGTGGTCTTCTCTACACAGAGATCAGAAGCTACGCGGTAGGCTAGTCTAACAAAGATAGAAGAGATTGCTGATAACTACAGCTTGGACTCTTGATTAGGGGGGCGAAGAGATTGCTGGTTAAACGGGCCTATAGCTAGCTTATCAAACGTGTGATCCCGGACGTTGCACAAAACTTCCGCGCTGCGGTTACCGCTACTTTTTTCTGCGTTTCGCTCAGGCCGCTAAGTGCCTGTTTTTATGGTGGGCCGTCGGGGGCTCGAACCCCAAACCTACTGATTAAGAGTCTCAAGAACAACACTTTAAACCAAGTAATAACAAGCATTCCCTTATTGACGCCCGTTGCTACCTACCACGACAGATCAGGACTATACAGAGCCGAATGGCACAAAATTGGCACAACACCGGTAGTCGTACCCAGTATAAATGGATCTTCGCGTATATAAGTGCGTACCGGGTTGAGAAATGAAAAAAGACATGATTTCTGCCTTCTTGGTTTTATAACGAATCTGAGAAGGTGA
>JBBSBY010000132.1:0-7233 GCA_038250835.1 Desulfomonilales bacterium
AATACTTAACGCGATTGCCGACGCAATCGGGACTAGAATCTATGATTTGCCGGCGAACCTCGAGAGAGTGATTAAAGCTTCGGTGGCGGCGCGAAATCGATTTTTTCGGGCCGACGAGAGGGTGAAAACGAATAATAACGACTGTAAGGACTCAGGCTAGGCGTTTCTGCTGAGAGGCGTCGACCGCAATTGCGCATTTCTAGTGAGAAATAATATCGGAGAAATACTAATGTCCAAAACATTAATTCAAAATATCGGCATTCTATTAAGCGGTGATATAAACAATCCCATTTTGGAAGCGGATTCCATTTTGATAGCTGACGGCAAGATTACAAAAATAGGATCGAGGCTGGACCTATTGAAAGATGAGCCCGACAAAGTTATAGACGCTGCCGGCAGTGCTATTGCCCCTGGATTGATCGATTCACATTGTCACGTGGTCCTTGGCGATTTTACCCCCCGTCAAAATCAGATCGGTTTTTTGGATAGTGAGGTCCACGGTGGTGTAACCACTATGATTTCCGCGGGAGAAGTTCATTTGGCCGGTCGGCCTAAAGATCCCGCCGGCACAAAAGCTCTCGCTATTTTAGCGGCAAAGGCCTTTTCCAATTTCAGACCAACCGGCGCCAAAGTGGTCGCAGGCGCGGTAATCTTGGAAAAGGGCTTAACAGAGGCCGATTTTCAGGAAATGGCCCGCGAAGGTGTCCATGTTGTGGGTGAAATCGGTCTGGGATCAATCAAAACTCCCGAAGAAGCCGGCCCAATGGTAAAATGGGCGAAAGCAAACGGTATGACTGTCCTCATGCACACCGGTGGGACTTCGATCCCAGGCAGCGATACTGTTACAGCGGAGCAAGTTATAGCTGTAGATCCCCACGTGGCTTGTCACATAAACGGCGGTCCGACTGCTGTCTCCATTCGTGAAATTGAAAAGTTGGTAAAGGAAACAAATTATGCTCTGGAGATTGTCCACTGCGGCAATCCTAAAGCAATGATTGAAGCTCTGAAACTTGGTATTCAAGAAAATCAGTTGGCACGGTTCATTATAGGTAATGACGCCCCTTCAGGGACGGGAGTTATTCCACTTGGAGTATTGCGTGTAATGGCCATGGCGGCATCCTTGACGGATTTGTCGCCGGAACAGGCCGTATGTATGGCAACCGGCAATACGGCAAAGGTCTTTGGGTTGAATACGGGGCAAATTAAGGAAGGGCTCTGGGCGGATTTGGTAGCGATAGACGCTCCCATGGGATCGGTGGGCTCAGACGCTCTCTCGGCCATGGAAGCGGGCGATGTTCCCGGTGTTTCCATGGTTATGATCGAAGGCAATGTTCATGTATGGACCAGTAGAAACACGCCGCCGGCTAAGCGTAAAGCAAAAGCGTTGTAAACATGAAAGCGCTGGAAGATAAGTGTAAAGGTTGCGGCGCGTGCGTTCCCATCTGCCCTCAAGGGGCGATTAAGCTAAAGAAAAAGTTGGCCGTGGTTGGGGAAGCATGCTCCGATTGCGGCGTGTGCGCAAAGATATGCCCCGAAGGCGCCTGTGTTCCGACTCCGCCTGCGACCGACGCAGTCGCCTGCGAGTCATGTCCGGTGAGGTGCAGCATAAAACCTGGATTTTTCGGCGCTTGTCAGCGGTATGTGAATCGAGACGGCGCCCTCGAACGAACTATAGCCCTGCAAACATACGAAGACGTGAGACATCTTGTCGGACCGGATTGGGCGCCTGTTATCCGTGAACCGCTCATAACCGCAATAGGCGGCGGGGCCACTTATCCCGACTGTAAACCCGCCCCACAAATTGTCCAGTCAAACGTACACGGAATTGACGTTGTGACCGTTGTCACCGAAGCTCCGCTCAGCTACTCCGGAGTTAAAATCAAGGTTGATACGGATAGAACTATTGGCGAAGAAGGAGCTCCGATATTTTATCGTAAAAAAAAGGTTGGCCTATTAATAACTGAAGAATACGGCTCAAAAATTCTGTCCATCGGCGGTGTCAATGTGCTGACCGGTTCGGATGGTTTTACCGCGGCCAAACTTGTTTCGGATTTAGCGAATCGCAAGAAAGCCAAACTTGTGATTGCCGAAGGCGGCACACTGGAAGTGCGGGTCGGCCAAAAACCCGTAATCAACGGACTCGTTGATAATGTCATGAGAGTGGGATGCGGCAGCGCCACCCTGGGCTTATTTGCTTCACATTTTAGGGACTGTGCGGATGAAGCCATAGTCATTGATTCACACATTACCGGTCTAATGAGCGAACATGCGGCAGGAAAGTATGTCGGAGTTAAACCTTCAGGCGTTCGGCTCAAATTCAGGGTGAGCACTCCCGGACGATATTTTGGTGATCACGGCCCGGGCTGGGGAGGCACTTCGGTGACTGAGCCCCTGGATTTGATTGCCGAGATTGATATGAATGTCGCTCGGATCGGGATGACGATCCTGATCACTGAAACCACCGGGCAAAATCATGTGCTGGTTCGTTTAAGGGAAGACGGATCGTTGGAAAAAATACCGTCACCGGAAGCAGTCAAAGCCGCCATAGCGGAACTCGCCGACACTTGCGAGCCTTCACGAGTGTCAGGCATTTATTGCGGCGGGTCGGGAGGCAGCGCTCGAGCCGGCGTTACCAGAAGCCCCATCAAATTGACAAGAGCCGTTCACGACATGAAGGCTAGATTGACTGTCGGCGGCGCTCCCACCTACGTATTACCGGGCGGCGGTATAAACTTCATGGTTGATGTTGAAAAAGTCATGGCAGGCGCCTTTACATGGGTTCCAACACCCGCCACTGTGTGCCCAATCGAATACACAATGACCTTGTCGGATTACATTGAAATGGGCGGACATTCCGAGGCAATAAAGCCGTTCAAACTGAAATAGATGCTGTGGGAAACGGAACTGGTTATTTTAGGTGACGGCTCAGTCCTTTTGGAGTGTGGCCCTATGCGCCTGATTATGCACGGGGTCTCCAATGGTCAAAAGCGCCCTGATGTCTGCGCAAAAGCTGCAAATCAAATTATAAGATACCTTGACGAAGTTGCAGGAAACTGGTCCGAACTCAAGAAGCCTCATCGAACCTGTCGGCAAAATTTAGCCGGATTGCCACATATTATGCTGGAAGCGGTATCAAAAATTGGAGATGAAGATCTTACTCCGATGGCCGCAGTCGCCGGAACAATCGCCGACGCCGCGGCCGATTTGCTTTTCAAAGAAAATCTCACCAAAGTCCTCATTAACAACGGTGGCGATGTGGCTGTTCGGCTTGCTCAGGGAGAAAGTGTTACCATAGGTTTACGCCCGGAAATCACTTCACCGGAAATAACTCATTCCATAACTTTTACAGCCGAGGCCGGAATCGGCGGTATTTGCACCAGCGGCTTTGGCGGTAGAAGTTTTACTCGCGGTTGCGCCTCCGCCGCCACCGTATTCGCCGCCAGCGCCGCAATAGCCGATGCTGCGGCTACCGCAATCGCCAACTCGGTTAACGTAGAATCTCAGGCCATAAATAGGGCGCCGGCCGAGACGCTGGACCCTGCATCCGATTTGGTAGGAATCCTGGTGACAACCTCAGTAGGCGAGCTTACCGATTCGGAAATAAATTCATCGTTGGATAACGGCTTGACAAAAGCTGAGGCGTTGATTCAGCAGTTCGACGTACTGGGCGTCTTTCTAGCCCTGAAGGGAAGACACAGATTCCTCGGCATAGAAGAAGATAGATTCAAACCTATAAACAAGTAGTGTCTAAAGGAGCTTACACAATGAATATTCGTAAGATTGTAAAAATTGTTGAAGAAACCCGTACGGAAATGGGAAAACAGGTTGATCCTCCGGCCAGAAGAGCCGCTGCCATGGCGGTTATCAAAAACCCATTTGCAGGAAAATATCAAGAAAATCTGGACGAACTGATCGCAATTGGAGAAGAATTAGGCGCGATGCTCGGTAAAATGGCGCTCGAAGCATTAAATATCGACCCGGAAAAAGCCGAAAGCTATGGTAAAGCCGTTATAGTGGGCTCACAAGGCGAGTTGGAGCACGCTGCGGCGATTTTACATCCGAAGCTTGGCGGCCCCTTCAGAGAGGCTCTTGGGGGTGGAAAAGCAATTATACCATCAGCGAAGAAGATGGGCCGCCCGGGAACTGAAATAGATGTCCCAGTGCACTATAAGGACGCTGCGTTTGTGCGTTCCCATTTCGACGCAATGCCTGTAAGGGTGCAGGACGCTCCCCGTGGAGATGAACTCGTTGTGGCTGTGGTGGTTACTGATTCAGGCAGGCCTCTCCCTCGGGTTGGCGGGTTAACGAAAGATCAGGCTAAAAAAGAGGACGGTTTGCGCTAATTAGGTTGTGCGCCGGCTATTCTCAATCCCGGCATTTTCAATCTCAGCGCCATACTCCCCAGCAGGGGCTTGCAGGATTTCTCTTATCTTTGCCGCAAGAAAATCAAGGGTGAATGGTTTTCCGACTAAATGAGAGCGAGACTTTACCTTAGGATCTTTCGCCACTATGGTTCTCCTGTCATCAACCAGAAACGCAGGAATGGGAAGTGATTGGAGAACCTTACCAAACGTAGTGGCCCAGATTTGACCGCGAATATCGAAACTTCCTGTATTAGTGACTTCTTCGGTCAAGAATTGAGCGACGTTTATGGTCTCGGTCGAGTCACCGCGTAGGAAAATAAAGGAGTCATGGCTCTTTGATCTTGACTTTGGATCCATGAGAAATCCTCCGAAATCTTCTTCAACGAAGCAGAGTAGGTTTGAACAACGTGAACCTTTGGGGTCCGCAGGAATATGGCATACATTTTTGACCAAAGTAATATTGGCGACGGCATGCGATCTCGCACGAATTCGCTCCGCTCAGAGCTTATTCCCGAATCCCTTAAGAGTAAGCCTTTATTCACACCCCATTCTTCACAATATCCAAAGTATGTTTCAACTGATCAAAGACATTTCGGCGGCGAATAAGGTAAAAGTTCGCATATACCAAGTGAAGATCCCCCGTCCAGAAGCGGTTTCTTCAAAGGATAGTCTTAAAACTGCAAGTTGTCCAATAAAATTCTATTCTTTAGTGTAAAACAGCGATTTTGGAGCCAGTCTGCGCGGCTGGAACGGGTCGAAATTTATCAATCGATATAATCTCATTTTCCTAATAGACGCTCCATGATAGATAAATGAATAAGGTTCGAGTTCTTCAACTTTTGCAGCATTCTCGAATATGGTGGTCAATACATTCGATGACTTCTTTAAAGGGATGGGCGAAACAAACAATATGTTCCTACCTTCCAGGTTATCGTAAGAAGGTTCCCACACGTCAAACTGAGTAGGCCGCTTCCACGGCGCTAAATATTTAACATACGGATTACCTGGAACATTGAATTCCAGCAGCGCGGCCAATTGATAGCTGTCCGCGGCGATTATGTCGTTTTCAGCAACCAATTTTAACACGTGCCTTCCCAGTCCGTCCCAACCTCTTGTTTCCCAAATTAGCCTATCTTCTTTTGCAATTTTGCTCTCGACGAATGTCGGAACCAATCCGACCCAGGCATGCGCGACTACAATTATCACCGGAACTACGGCCAAAAGTGTTCCTAAGCTGAAAATGCGGTCACAGGACCATCTCCAAAATCCTTCAGCTATTGGACAGTATTCCCAAGATCTATTTACCGCATACAGGCCGGCGGCCACATACCCCATAAGAGCCCAATTCGCTTCGACATGGCCTTTAAAGGACATTACGGCGAAAAACAGCAGAGGTGAGCTGAAAGCGATTAACAGCAAAAGCTCAGGCGTCGTTGGGGCTCTGGGCGCCGGTGTTTCGTAGGTCCATATTTTACCTCGAGTCGGCATCCATCGCCTGAGGGTCGCAAAACTGCAACATTCCGAGATTGGTTGGAGAAAACTCCTCAATACAAACAAATAGAACAGCGGGGAAATGAGGACAAATTGGGCAAGATTGTAAGCCAGACCATCGGAAAGCCTCCGCGCCAAATTACGGGCGCCTGATCCGATGTACAAGATGTGATAAACCGAAATCCAATCATGGTTATAATTCCAACATACTATGGGAGCCGTTAAAAGCGCCGCAATTGCGACTCCTATCCAGGCGTTTCGACTGATCAGCATTTTACGATATTTTTTTGAGAACAACAGAAAAATAAAAACGGCGAATACTACTAAAACGCCGGTGAATTTGGATTGAATGGAAAGCCCGGCAAATAAACCTATAGGATAAAACCAGCGTGTATCATCTGATTGAATGAGCCTGGCGCATCCCCAAAGAGCCGCAGTCCAAAAGAATACCAATGCGTTATCGTGCATAGCAAGAGAAGCGCCCAATAACGCAATCGGAGTTATATTGAAAACCATCGCCGTGACGATGGCCTGTAAGTTGTCCTTAAAGAGGATACGGCCTATGTCGTAAATTAGATAGGTTGTGAAAAACGACAACAGCAGGAAAGGCAATCTAACGATAAACGGAGTGTGCTTTCCAACTAACCATGTGGAGAGACGGATGAGATAAGCCGTCATTCCTGAATTATCGAAGTATGACCAGTCTAATCTCCTTGACCATGCCCAGTAACTGCATTCATCGGGAATCAAGTTGAGGACATTAGATATGTAAGTTCTCCAGCAGAAAACTAATAGAATTACGCTTAAACATACAAAAAATCTTCGATTTTCCGGGGCGGCGATGTATTTTTCAAACATGATATAGTTCTTCAGACGAGCCTTATTAGGTGATTAGACGCTTGCCGATCTAATTAGAAACAATATAGCTCAACTTCAAAATAGCGAACAGCATACTTTTTTGTTGCGGATATAATTACTTTCTGCATATAATTATTAGTCACGGTCGATATTTTCTCCCCGGCTATGATAACCACATACTAATTACTTTACAAACGCCGAGAGGGCTTGTGCGTCAACTGGCAAAAACAATTTTCATGCTCACTTTTTCCAATAACAAACTCAACTCATTGCAGCGCTTAAACACCTCGATCAAGAGACATATCGTCCCATGTTTGCACGGCCTTATTTAGCCGGATCAATTCACGCTACACAACAAAAATTACGGAGAATACCATGCGCGGAAAGTACGTTTTTTCATTTCTGGAGGGAGACGGGAAAAACAAACAATTGTTGGGCGGCAAAGGCGCTAATCTATGCGAAATGAGACAAATCGGCATAAAGGTTCCCCCAGGTTTTGTTATCTCTACCGAAGCTTGTC
>JBBSBY010000133.1:0-6684 GCA_038250835.1 Desulfomonilales bacterium
CATACACCATTCTGCTTAAACAAGCTTTTTTTGTTTTGGCTTCGTTCTTGCCGCAATGAAAATCTCTTACGGCGAGCTTAGATCCTGGTGTCAATGATCCTGGTAATTTGGTGATAAAGGTTTCCGCCAGGTTGTGTTTGCTCATTTTCCACGATTTGATTCGTCTGTCCATTCTCGATGAGTCATCATAAATAACCATCAGACGCCATTTCATTATGGAACCATGATATCCGCGAATTTTGACGGTTAAGGAACCAGGTAGTTGAAACTCTTCGGCTTTCTTATTTTCCTCATCAATTTTTTCCAGACCCTTACCTGAACCGGAGTCTTTTGATGCCATCTTTGGGCCTGATTCGGATTCTAGGGCCTTTAGTTTATCGCTGGAGACGTTCGCCTTGTCCTTGGACTCTTTTATTTGCTTTGCCTCAGTTTTAGTCGCCGAAACTTGCTTAACGTCCCGGTCCTCTATTTCATCAACTTTTTGCGTAGACGCGGCGACTTGAGTGTTGGGTTGATCATGACTCGGCGCGTCATTTGAAGAGATTTGCGCAATCTGCGGCAAACTTGAGGGAAGTGAAGGTTCGCCTGCAGTTTCCTGGTTCAAACCGCCCACTACATTCGTAGGCAAACACACGTCCGGTTTTTTCTCAACTTCTGCAAGAATTGACTTTTCCTGCACGGGGTTAAGCTTTGTGGGATCCAGAGCTCCAGCGCCGATACTTGTCATAAGATCATCTGATGAAAATAAGGCTTCATTCACCTTGTGAAACACGGGAACACCTTCTCTTGCCTGGGCGTTCCATCCGCTTCGGAGAACCTGTAAAAATCCCAAACCGTAAAGTGCGCCGACAATCAGGATGAAAATCACCAGAAGGGCCCAAATGTTTTTGTTGCTTTTTTTCGTCGGTACGGAAGAATCCGCGCTCTGTGACTTTTCAGATTCGTGATCATTGGACATAGCAGCCTCTTTTGGGTCCGGGGGCGGCAATAAGCCGAATTCTGTCCCCATAGATGGGTGGTGATCATTCCTCTAGAACGACGGTTACCCGCCGCTTCAAGCGACCTACCCGGAAGCTTCGGACGGGCAGCCCTCAAATGCTTCCCTATTCGGTCTTGCTCCGGATGGGGCTTGCCTGGCTTCCCGTGTTACCACGAGAACCGGTGAGCTCTTACCTCGCCGTTTCACCCTTACCTCGCATAGGAGGCGGTTTGATTTCTGTGGCGCTATCCTTGGAGTTTCCTCCACCGGACGTTATCCGGCATCCTGCCCTTTAGAGTTCGGACTTTCCTCCCGCGCTTGAGCGCCGGCGATCACCTTGCCTCCCCGGACAATTCGGTATATATTTCAAGGCATCAAAAAATGCAAGCATATGATTCAGCATAGAAAACCCTTGAAAACAGAAACGTTCTGAGATAGGTTTAAACAAATATGAGCTTCTAAACAAAGGAAGCCTGGTATGTGCTTAATACGATTGACATTATTGGCGTGGGTATTATTGATGTCGGCGGTATTCTCAGTGGCTGCCGAACTTAGACTCACTGATCGACTACTTGAAAATAATTTTAACTATTTTTTGAGACCCGCGCCGGCAAAGAACATGCTGCTGCTGGATGTGACGGGTAGGCGAATTAGCTTATCTTCACTAAAGGGCAAAGTAGTAATACTTAATTTCTGGAGATTGAATTGCCCACCGTGTTTGGTAGAAAAACCAATACTAGAAAGAGTGTATCGTAAGTACAATGTTCATGGACTGGAAATTCTATGCGTCAATCTCTTTGACGAACAGGAGCGGTTAAGATCTTATACATCCAAGACTTCTTTTTCGTTCTGGATGGGCTTTGATCCCAGCCGGCGATTAACTCTGAAGACTCAAACACTTCCTGGCGGCGGGCAGACCAATTTCGTCATCAACGACAAATCGGAGGCGATCTATGAGGTTCCGGGCGCTCCAACAACATATCTGATCGATAAGACAGGCAAAGTTGTGGGCTATTCAGCCGGGTTAATTAATTGGGAAGAAGAACCTTTCGATGAGCTCTTGGAAAACACTCTAGGTTTAACAAAGCGAGCGGTTTACGAGTCAGGATTTAATGTGGCGGCGCGCCAGGGAGGGCCGGTCGGCAATCCGCGACCTCCAGAACCTTTTCAATCGCCCCAGGCGAGCATAGAAGATTCTGAAAAGCAGCCTGTCCCGGAAGCGAAAAAAGCCCCAAGTCCCACAAAAACAGATAAGGAACCGGGCTCAAATCAAGGAACCATGAAAAACAAATCTACAGGCGCCTCACCCACGGAACGTAAATCACGACCGCGTAGGTCCGGGACACACGAGAAACCAAAGGCGAATCCTGAAACCGTTAGAACCGTGCCTGCGCCGGTACCGGGAACACCTACTTCATCAGTCCAGGATTTGGCTAAACATTCCGGCTCTCCTTTGCCCCCGGCATTACCCTATATTCCACCGGGAAAACGCCCACCTGAGCCTACGGCGCCAATGAATGTAGACGAGACCGGCTCAGTCGTGGCCAGAATTCCGGCGGCGGCGGAGTCTCCAAAACCATTGATTCACCCGTCAAGTATTCCAGGTAATCTGCCCCCCGCGCAGCGAGTGGGCTCATCAAATTCCATAGACAGCTTTATCTTGGATTCTTTTGAATCAGCGCCCACGAACCAACCTCCCGCGACCGCGCCGGAGTTCCAGAATCAGACACAAACGAAACCTGCAACATCTGTGGTGAATCAGCTCGGCGCCGACTTGCGCAACCTTGGCGCAGGGATACGTGACACATTTTCTCGCATCCTGCCGGCGCCAACTGAGTGACGCCATACAGCCTAAGCTTATTATTTTTTTGTTGCTTTTTCTTCCAATCTCCATTGCCCCGGCCTCCGTCGCAAGCTATTCTTCAAGGGAATCAATAATTTACGTCGTTAAATGTCTTTTTCGGCGTATTCAGTAGGATTGGTCCATTGCAGCCGACCGAGTTTTTGAAAAGAATAGTCAAGCCTTCAGAATAGCGCATCATAACAAATTCTCACCAGCAGATCGGCCACACTAAGTGACTAATTGTAAAACTACGCCACTTGACGACCCTTCTAATCTTTAGAAGTAACAAATTAGTTTAGGTATATGTTAGATAACACATAATTATTTATACATATGTGTATAGTCTTGAACAATTTTGTTGACACATATTTGTCGCGATGCTATTCCCCGGCGCGTGACCGATTACTTTGCCACTGGGGAGATTATGTTGAAGAACCGCACATCTACGACAAAGTTCGGCGTAGGCAAGAGAGAAAACCACGATTCATCCGAATTTTATTCGAGAAAATTGTATCAAACCAAAAATGATTCCACTAAATGTGATAAGTGCCGGCCATTACCACATCATGCTATCAACAAGATATTCCAGCATTCTTCCGAAGATATGATCGAGTTACCAGATAACTCGATTAGCTTGATGGTTACTTCCCCCCCTTACAATGTCGGTAAAGATTACGATTCAGACTTAACCTTAGCGGAATACTTAGAGTTTTTGCGCCAGGTGCTTGCAGAAACACATCGTGTGCTTGCGCCTGGAGGTAGAGTCGCCTTTAATGTCGCAAATCTTGGACGAAAACCGTATATCCCGATGAACGCTTTGATTTATAAGATCGCAGCCGACTTAGGTTTTCTGATGCGGGGGGAGATTATTTGGGTCAAAGGTAAGGGCGCTTCCGGCTCTTGCGCCTGGGGTTCCTGGATGTCCGCCGGAAACCCGACGTTGCGTGATCTACACGAGTACATTTTAATCTTTTCAAAGCAAAGATTCGATAAGCCTATAAAAGGTAAATCCACTATATCCAAAGAAGAATTTCTTGAGGCCACCATCAGCGTATGGAACATTCCCGCTGAATCGGCGAAGCGCGTGAAACACCCGGCGCCTTTTCCCATAGCCCTGGTTGATCGTTTAATCCAGCTCTACACATTCGAGGGAGAGGTTGTTTTAGATCCGTTTATGGGGAGTGGAACGACAGCCGTGGCGGCAGTGGGTCTTAACAGAAATTTCGTGGGATATGAGATCAATGCCGAGTACATCGATATTTGCCGTAATCGACTGAATTCAGCTTCATTGAAAAGCATTTCAGCCTGAGTGGACATCTAAGGGCACGATGAAAAGTCGTTATTAGGTTTTTGGAACCTGTGGTATAACCCGACGCTGCTCACTCAACAATTACTTGACGACACATCTGAATACCCATGGACAGTAGTGCCAAATTTATGGGGAGAGCCGTGGATTCGGCCGGCTCTCCATCGCATAACGGATTCAGCGCCGCCTAAATGCATTTAAGTGGAGCCTGCACGGCTGCGAACACGCGGCCAAGAAGGTCGCAAAACTTATATTCATCGACAAATCAAAACTCGTTTTTTCCTAAGATTCAACTCGTTGAGCGGCAGACGCAGCGGGTTGACCGGTTTGCTTTGCCGGTCCAGCGGGACTGGTATTAGTCTGAACCGGGTCTTCCTCCACCGCCTTTTTAAAGGATTTGATTCCCTGTCCTAATCCAGCCATAATTTCCGGTATCCGTTTCGACCCAAACATGACGACAACAATCAACAAGATTATTATTAGTTCTTGAACGCCTAACATGCGGTGATCTCCTCATTGTGACATGATTACTAAATCCAGATAAACTTATGGAGACAGGAATAATCTTCCGTCAGCAGTTTTGTCGAATGCTGGTATTGAGGATCGGGATGGGAAGTTTAGGAATACTGAAAGCTTGACGTCTAATTCTGCGAATGTGAGGTAATTTGCAAAGAAAATTGAAGCGCGTACTAGACCATTTGTCCGTTATTACGAGCAGATGATTGGAAAAGGATGGAATAATCATCGCCGCAATTGAAAACAGCCAAACGGTACCGGCAGTCAAATTGGCGCCCCAATGCCTCGTCAACGGCTGATCAATGAAATCTCCATCAAGGAGATCCACGACAACCGCAATGACATCCATAATTAAATCCGGCATGGGCGACCTATTGAATAAAGTCATTCGTCGCTTTTATTCTCAAACAAAGCGCAAAAGTTCTAACCCTTATTTTAAATCCAATTAGAATTAAGTCAATAAAACAAATCGATTAGCTTAGCTTATTATTGATCCGTTTAAATCGCTCTACTCACAAGCCGGCGTCTATTTTGGAGTCATTTCAATTCTGAGCCGGAACTCGAAGAAAAGGCGCCGGCGCCGTCCGCCCATTAGTCGCGCACATAATCACGGAAAGGGACAATTACGGCATTATGAAAAATTGATTTTTTTAACCACGCGTGGAGAGAAGGTCGACATGAGGCTTTAGAAGACGGCGATACTATTAGGTGGTAGAATCAGAAATAACTCAGTTCCCAACGTAAGCTCACTACCGGTTTTAAATCTATCCTTGGGGAGGACGACACGCAGGCGCTCGTCGGTTTGGACATCGACGTTGATTTGATCATTTTCCAGGGTTAAAGCGACTATTTTACCTCGCAAAATGTTTTGAAAGCGCTGTTTTGGGTGCTCGAGGTAGACTTCGATCAGTTTTGCGTCAATCGCCATATGGCCGCCGGACTGATGCGTCGAGTCCAGCTTAATCTTCAACCTGCCGGTGTAGAATACCGTTCCGTTATCCTGTAAATGCCCCTCGAACAGGTTATCCGGCGCTGCCGTAAATACTTTTCCGTGTCTCATATGAAGAAAACGAGAAGCTGTTTCCTTAACCTTATCTACGGCGTGAGTAGTTAGTATGACTGTAGTTCCCTTTTCTTGATTGAGGCCGATGACAACTTCTTCCGTCCTTTCAACACTATTCTTGTCCATGTGATTCGAGGGTTCATCCAGCAAAAGAACCCGGGGTTCCAGGGCTAAAGATCTCGCCAATGCCACTCTTTGGGATTCCCCCCCCGAAAGTGACCCGGCAGGTCTGGATTCGAAACCCATCAATCCCACTAAATGCAATGCCTGTACTGCGGATTTTTCAGCTTTAATAGATGAAACGCCTCGGAGTCGCAGTCCCCAAACCAAATTTGACAGCACGGTTCCTCGAAACAAATAAGGGTTTTGCAGCAACAGACCGACTTGCCTGCGAAATTTAATTTTTTTATCAGCTTTAAATTCTTCGCCGAAAAAGTTTATGCAGCCGGTATGAGGCTGTTCTATAAAGGCGAGCAAATGCAGAAGGGTTGTTTTACCGGAACCATTGGGACCCACGAGAGCCACCATTTCTCCGGAGGCTATTCGCATGGAATTTACTTCTAAAAAAGGCGCTTTGCCGTAAGAATAAGTGATATTTTGTAATTCGTAAGCAGGGATCAAGCTCCATTCCTCTGAAGAAGATATAGAGCCGCGTTTATGACAAGGGCTACCGACAAAAGAAAAATACCCAGCGCAAGACCAAGCTCAAAGTCTCCTTTACTGGTTTCTAATGCTATAGCTGTAGTCATAGTTCGAGTAAAGCCCCGAATATTTCCGCCAAGCATCATTGCAATGCCGACTTCAGATATAACTCTTCCGAAAGCTACTACGACTGCCGCCATTACGGCGAATCTCGCCTCAACGAGTATTTTCATCACCTGCTGAACAGTAGTGGCTCCGAGCAGTTTACAGGTAACTATTAGTCTCTTGTCCAAGCTTTGAATTGCCGTCAAAGAGAGATTTATGACTGTGGGGAG
>JBBSBY010000134.1:0-6672 GCA_038250835.1 Desulfomonilales bacterium
AATGCGAATTTTGCGGATTTCGTCTACGGGATGGTTCAGGGGAGTACGTTGAAACTGAGAGCGGTCTGGTGAAATGGGTCCAGGAGAACTGCAAAGAAAACGTCTGTGAAAGTCAATAAAATTTGAGAGCTGAGAGCCCCCGCTCTCAGAACACCTGCATTCCGGAGAGCAAGGCCCATCCCTGAATTCTTCCCGCAGGGGGCGGGCCACAAGGTCGGTGTAATCCGACATCCAAGTTGGACAAAACCCGGCTAGGAAAATGACAAGTTGGAGGGGAAAAATGGTAGAAAACCGGTCGGCAAAAACCGACCCACAACCTGGGGAAGCCTTGCCTCAGCTCATGAATGCTCAAGATGTAGCACTAATACTGAAGATTGCTCCTAAGACGGTTAATAAATTAGTAAGAAGACGAAAAATTGAAAACGCCGTTCAGGTGATGACACACGGGGGACCTGAATGAGCGGGCAAATCTTACCCCGACTAATTAGACTCCGGGATGCAGCAAATTACCTAGGGATGGACCCGAATCGTTTTAATGCAGAAGTTAGACCATGTTTATTGGAGATTCCAATAGGTAAGCAGGGAATCGCGTTCGATCGACTTGACCTGGACGCGTGGGTCGATCAATATAAAGAGAGCAACGGGCGTCCTGGGAAGGATATAGGAGGTAAGCCGTTATGGGACAGAAAGTTCCACCAGGGCTCATCAGAAGAGGTGATATCTGGTACATCCGAAAAGCGATTGCAGGAAGAAAAATTCAAGAAAGCACTGGAACGTGCGATCTCAAAGAAGCAGAGCGCTACTTAGCGCACCGCATCGAGCAGGCTCGCAATGCGGAGATTTACGGTATCAGGCCAAAAAGGACGTTCCGGGAGGCGGCAACCAAGTATCTAAACGAAACAGAGAAGGCCACTTTGGCAAAGGACGCTTGGTCTCTGAAGAGAATCGATCCATTCATAGGGGATCTTTTCCTCGAAAATGTCCACATGGGCACGATTAGGCCCTATATCGAAAACTTCCGCAGGCAGGGTTTGAAGAATCGGACCATTAACATGCCCTTAGAGGTTGTGAGGCATATCCTGAATCTTGCAGCATCAGAATGGCTGGACGAGAATGGACTTACATGGCTCCAGTCAGCCCCAAAGATTCGCTTGCTGCCCCGAAATGATGCACGGGAACCCTATCCCTTGTCTTGGGAGGAACAGGAAGGGCTCTTCAAAGCTCTTCCCGCGCATCTTCGCCACATGTGCCTTTTTGCAGTCAATACCGGGTGCAGAAATGCAGAAATCTGCGGTCTGCGCTGGGACTATGAAGTTTTAGTCCCGGAACTTGACGCAAGTGTATTTATTATATCCAAAAACAAAGTTAAGAATCGACAAGACAAGGTGATAGTTTTAAATGATGTGGCCGCCGATGTGATTGAACAACAGCGGGGCGTAAATCCCGAATGGGTGTTCACATATCATGGACATGCAATCCAAAGTATAAATAATACCGCCTGGCAGATTGCTCGTAGGAAGGTCGGTTTAGAGGTTACAGTTCATGACTTACGACATACTTTTGGTCGGCGACTTAGAGCGGGCGGGGTCTCACTGGAAGACCGGCAAGACCTTCTTGGGCATAAATCCGGAAGGATAACTACGCACTACTCCAAACCGGAGTTAATAAACCTTATAGCAGCCGCGAATGTGGTTTGCGGGGACCGGTCCCGCAACAGTCCCGCACTGACTATTTTGAAAAAGAAAAACCCGCTACGGCTCGTTGCCAATTAGCGGGAATTCTTAATCTTTTTGGCTCCTCGAGTAGGACTCGAACCTACAACCTAGTGGTTAACAGCCACCCGCTCTGCCGATTGAGCTATCGAGGACCAGTTAAAATCGACAAATGAACAAAACTTATCCTTGCTCAAAATCGAACTCTTGTCAAGAACCAAAAATCGGAAATAATGGACGAGAATCAAATTCGTACTTGTGATATAATTGAATAGCTAAGCTTCAATTGGTCAAGGAATGTATGATTAACCGCAACGAGAAATCATCCGGCCCTAAACCGCGGCCATATTATGATAATTTAAATTATTTCGGAAAAGACAAGTGGTTACATGTCTGGTTCGCTGAGAAAAGAACCAAGCTCATCTCCGTGGTATTTCCTCCATTTCTTAGATGGGGTCTTGCTCCAGATACCATTTCATACATAGGGATCGCTATGTTGGCCGGAGTAGCGCTCTACTTCGTGCGCCGGCCCCTCCTTGCCGTTCTTTTTCTTGCAGCGCACGTGATTTGTGACGGCATCGACGGAGCATTTGCCAGGCACACCGGCAAAGCAAGTCAATCCGGAGCCTTCACAGATCTAGTTTGCGATCAGCTAGGTATGGTCATTGTGTCGCTGTTGGCGATTTTCCATCACATGGTCAATCCCGTGCTCGGGGCCGCGTACATGACTCTATACCTTATTGTAGTGGTATTCGGCGTAATCATCAACACTATGGGACTGGGCGCCAGAATCACCGTCACAAGTAAGTATTTCCTTTACCTTGTCTACTTGGCCTGGGCTATTTGGAGCGTCAACTTTATACCCGCTCTCATGTATTTTTTCTCTATTGTTATGGCGTTTGAAGTCGCGGTTGGGTACTTCCGTTTAAAACGAGGAATAAGAAGAAAATTCGACGCGGAGGTTAGATTCACTTCAGGGGATCCGTATTCCGGCAAGCTCAATTATGTTCTAAACTTAACCGTTCCAATAGTGATTTTCTCAATTATACTCGTGACCGGCAATTGGACGCCTATTAGATCTATGTTGGATCTACCAAAAACAAAAGTGTCGTGGGCGATTGGACCACAAATCGCTCTTGAAAATGAGAGTATTTGGGGCTGGGGCACGGCTGATGGAGATATTTTTGTTCTAGCCGCAAATGAAGATAACGATCTAAACTTACGTCGATTCTCTTATGAGCCGGTGAAAGAGTTACAGAGTTTTGGGTTTCCTGAATATGTGTCGCCGATGTTCAATAGTTTTCCAGTGCAGGATGGGGTTCTGTTCGTTGCGGACAGCACAACCAGACTGCTCTTGGGCTTCGATCTGAAGGCTTCTTTTGCGTCGGGCAAAGCGGTTATTGTGCTCACTCTTCCTTTGGAGTACTTGCGGATAACGGCGATGACGGTTGGAAAGCTGGATAATAGACCAGTGTGGTTTGCCGCAAATTATCTTTACACTCGGAAGACTTACATCGTCGACCCGTCGGCGTCCTCAAAAAAGGGTAAGCTATTGGCCGGAGTTATAGGCCAGTACTTAAATGCCGGCTTTCCTTCAGGGATGACTATTAATAACGGATACTTAGTGGAGTACAACAAATCTCCGGTTCAGGCCCTCCTGTATGCGGCGCCGATCAAACGTCTGGAATCCGGAGCCCCGTTGATGAAATCAGCGACGACTTCGTTCCGGCCTCCGGCGCCTGATGCTCTGGGTCCGCTCACATTTAACGGCAACTTGATCATGATGACGCCGGCCGGCCAGATATACATACTAAATTTCAAATCTATTTTGAAATATTAGATCAATACTTCGTCTAAGAGAGACACTCGGTAAGCCATGATTTTGGATTGCCATTGGGGTCTTGGGGAGATTTGCAGACTTGTAATCATGTATGGCGCCGTCAACCTGAGCCGATGTTATTATAGAGTCTGTAGAATCTTAGTAAGAGTTGGATGATGCGGCCGGGTGAGGGGAACCCCCGTTTCAGGATTCCCCATACCTTGTCTACGGGGTAAGTTATCTGCCGCACATGGGGACCGCTTCAACCAAATAGGTCTGGGGTAGCATCACCTGGCGGCGAATTGGTTTGTAAACGACATTGTACCAAGGAACCGCCTGGGGAACATGATACACGTACGGGACCTTTTGCTGCACGACTTGACAAAATGGTTGCGGACAGCATTTTGTGCAGGGGTCCTGCGCACAGGCCATCCCAACTGGAGTTCCCCTGAGCATCACATTCTGAACCTTGTAAGCGACCTTGGGAACCATAACAGTACGCGTGCAGGGCTGAACCTCGGCAACCATTTCCGTACGGACACAGGGCACCATTCTGGTGACGAGCGTCTGCTGCGGACCACATTGGGGCGGCATACACGGATTCATACTCTGAGCAGACCCGACAAGGCCTACTAAAAGCAGCGCTGCGGCGCCCACCACAACCATAACCCTTTGCATGATGGACCTCACAAATTAATTTCTCTTGTCCTAAAAGTTTGGACACGTGACATTGGAACTATATCACAATGAAGCATAATTATCAATTAGTTGTTTAAAAAAGCTTATAATAAATAAAGCAATTATAAAATTGATATGGTAGAAAAAGCGGACAACCTACTAATACAGTGATTCTTAATTAAATAAAGAGATGTCTTCATTACGTATTGATTGATCACTGTGAATCCGATTACGTGTGGGCGGACGTTTTTCGCAATTACAAATCGATTGATGTGCTTTCAATGTCCCATGGACAAGCTCAGCGCCACAAATACTGCCGCATAGCTATACGCAAATAATCTTGAGCCTGGAAAATGAAGTCAACGGCGATCTTAGCAAACTCGCCGTCGGCCTCAGTTTTAGGAATTTCTCCTTTATAACGAGCGTTCCCTCAAAATCATAGGGCTCGCATGAACTCTACTAGATCTTTTTTCTCCTGGGCTGTGAGGTTAAGCTGCTGAATTAAATTGAAAAACTCCACAGTGTCCTCCAACGTCAGCAATCGTCCATCATGAAGATATGGCGGTGATTCCTTGATGCCCCTGAGAGGAAATGTCTTGATTGGACCGTCAGCGGAAGCCATCCTTCCATTGATCATGCGGGGTTTATAGAACCGCTCGGTTTTCAAATTGTGCATCGAATTATCGGTGTAATAGGGGGCCGGATGACAGACGGCGCATTTTGCTTTTCCGGTAAAGATTTCTTGTCCCCTCAGTTCGGAGTCGGTGGCCTTCTTGGGATCAAGGTTCCCATAAATGTCCAACTTGGGCGCAGGAGGAAAATCCATAATCTCCTGAAATTCTGCCATGAAATGAACCTGACTCCCTCTTTCGAGAACGTTTACTCCCTTTTTGGTCCCGATTACGGGATCTCCGTCGAAATAGGCGGCACGCTGCTCAAATTCTGTAAAGTCCTCCACAGTTTTTAAGGCCCTCTGAGATCCGAATAATCGCTGAACGTTCACGCCCCTCAGAGTTGGTGTATCGAGCCTGTGACGAAATTTCTGAGGCCGAATGTCTCCCACTAAATGAGTTGCCGCATTAGTATGACCGTTCACGTGACAATCGAAACATGTGACTCCTCGACTAGGACGCTCGGACCGTCGGTCATTAGTTTGGTTAAACTGTTGTTGCGGAAAGGGTGTTACAAGCAGCCTGAGACCCTCCAATTGTTTCGGATTCAAAATTCCGTCGAATAATTCAAAATAATTGTCAATAGTTATAACTTTGCCTTGAGACACATCTCCCAAGTCCGACCGAGTAGTTAAATATACGGCGGGAGCGGTCTCAGGTAAAAAATGAGCCGGGATATCGAAATCAAGATCAAAACGGGTAAGATCGCGGCTTTCTTGTTTTTTGATTTCTTCAATTTGAGTTTTGGGAAAAACCATGCCGCCTTCAGGATGGTTCGGATGCGGAAGAGGAAACAATCCGGCTGGGAAAACATCTTTTTCACGAATCTCTTCGGGAGTCATAGCGCCCAATTTCTCCCAGGTCACTCCCTCCGGCAGTTTGATTCGCACCCCTTCTTGTATCGGCTTACCATGAGACATGGTAACAGACCTGGCGGGACGATCGCTCAGATCATACCTAGTATTCATAAGATCCATATGGCGTTTTTCGATTTCCGGTTTTGCCGCCTTCCACTTGGCCATTATCGTGTCAAAAGTCTCCGTAATGACCACCGGCATGTAACTGGACGGCGGCTTCTCGGATTCAGAGTGAACCAAGAGGGGCGATCCAAATAGCGAGACGACAATTAGTCCAATGATTACGGACAGAGTTGCGGTCTTCATTTTCATAACGCAGTTTCTCCTTTCCATTCCCCTATTATTGCTCATCACCAGACCGGCCATTGATCATGAGCTATCAACATAGAAACTATTCCTTAGTTTTAAGGTTAGCCGATGGCAAAGGGGGTGTCAACGAAGGCGATAAAGCTATATCGGCAATCAAGCTTGAGGTAGGCTTCATCGCATACGATTTAAGCCAAAATTAAGCGCCCTCGTAAAGATGGGGACAAAGGCGAAACCATTAGGTTTTGCCGCGAATCGTACTAACTATGTCTGAATAGCAAAATACTGAACTTCCGGCGCGTCGTTCCCAACACTACTCGACAAATCAGTCCAAATAATCAAAGTTTGTGAGCAAGGTAAGTGTTCCGAGGCGTGATGATTCTGTTTTGCACTGCTATCTCCAAAGCGCGTGGACTGCCGATCAAAACTACAAGATTTTTGCCCCGCGTTACAGCGGTGTACACCAGATTGCGTCTCAGCAAGACAAAGTGTTGAGTTGAAAGAGGAATAATTACGGCTTTGTATTCACTACCCTGGGACTTATGAATCGTGACGGCATAGGCGAGTGTGAGTTCATCAAGCTCGGAAATGTGGTAAGCCACTTTTCGATCGTAAAAATCAACGGTAAC
>JBBSBY010000135.1:0-6616 GCA_038250835.1 Desulfomonilales bacterium
GCGGAAAGTACGTTTTTTCATTTCTGGAGGGAGACGGGAAAAACAAACAATTGTTGGGCGGCAAAGGCGCTAATCTATGCGAAATGAGACAAATCGGCATAAAGGTTCCCCCAGGTTTTGTTATCTCTACCGAAGCTTGTCTAGCTTACCTTGATTCCCCAACAAAGGACCTCCCGGCAGGACTCATGGAAAGTGTTAGGGAACACATTAAACAAATTGAAGAAAAGTCGGGAAAGACATTTGGGGATTCGGAAAATCCTTTGCTGGTGTCGGTTAGGTCGGGGTCGGCAATGTCAATGCCCGGTATGATGGACACTATCCTCAACCTTGGCCTTAATCAGAACAGTCTTCAAGGACTCGTCAAACAAACCAATAACGAGCGTTTTGCGTACGACGCTTACCGGAGATTTATTCAGCTCTTCGGCAAAATAGCCATGGGCATTCCGGATGAATATTTCGATGAAACTTTAAAAGCGGTTAAAGTCAAATCGGGCGCCATCTCAGATGTTGATTTGACCATCGAGGACTTGAAAGATATATGTGAACTGTTTCAAAGCGTGGTTGAGGAAACAACTATCAAGCCGTTTCCTGAGGATGTATGGACTCAATTGGAAATCGCCGTTAAAGCCGTGTTCAGTTCCTGGATGGGCAAGAGAGCCATAGACTATCGTCGGCAGTTCAATATAACTCCGGACCAGGCAAACGGGACGGCTGTCAGCATAGTGGCCATGGTGTTCGGTAACATGGGTAATGATAGTGGAACAGGTGTCGGTTTCACTCGAGATCCGGCAACGGGCGAAAACCACATGTTTGGAGAGTACTTGGTAAATGCCCAAGGCGAGGATGTTGTTGCCGGTATCAGGACACCTAAGCCGATTCAAAGAATGGAAGACGAGATGCCTGAGCTCTACAAACAGCTTGAGGAACTTAGGAATCGGCTGGAACAGCATTATAGAGAAGTTCAGGACTTCGAATTCACAATAGAAAAGGGCATTTTATACTGCTTGCAAACACGCAACGGTAAAATGAATGCTCAAGCCATGGTAAGAACTTCGGTTGAGATGGTTGAAGAGGGCATTCTTACCAAAGAACAGGCCCTTTTGAGAATAAATCCCGAGCACCTGGAACAACTTTTATATCCCGGACTTGATCCCAGCGTGGAAGTGGAAGCCCTGGCTCAAGGTCTACCGGCTTCTCCGGGGGCCGCATCAGGCCAATGTATCTTCGATGCTGATCGTGCTGAACAAGTTGGTAAAACCGGCGTTAAAGTCATTCTTGTGAGAGAAGAAACCAAGCCTGAGGACATTCATGGGTTCTTCGCCTCCCAAGGTATTTTAACCAGCCGAGGTGGAAAAACATCCCACGCCGCAGTTGTGGCCCGCGGGATGGGTAAGCCCTGTGTCGCCGGCGCTGAAGGGATAAAAGTTGACATGACCCACAGGCTGGCCATAATCGGCGACACCGTACTTAGTGAAGGCGATATCATAACTATAGATGGATCGACGGGAAATGTTTACGAAGGTGAAATTCCAACAATCGAACATGAATTCAGTCCCCAGTTAGTTACCCTCCTGACCTGGGCTGACGAAATTGCAAGACTAGGAGTAATGGCGAATGCGGATACCCCCGATGACGCCGAGCGATCCCGCGCTTACGGGGCGGTAGGTATTGGGTTGTGCCGCACTGAGCGAATGTTTAACGCTTCTGATAGGCTCCCGCTGGTTGTCGATATGATTCTCGCGGATACTCTCGAAGATCGTAAGAAAGCTCTCGAAAAACTCCTCCCTATTCAGAAATCAGATTTTATCGGTATTTTCAAGGAGATGTCGCCATATCCGGTCACGGTGAGATTGCTGGACCCGCCTATTCACGAATTCCTACCATTCGAGAATGAGCTGGCGGATCAGCTACATGATCTTAAACGTTTACGAAAGACTGCTGAAACGACAGAGAAGCTTGTTGAGAGTCTAAAATTAATTGACGCCGCTACATACTCGCATGCGGCGGCCGCTTTGGCGGCGCCGTTTGCAAATTTAAACCTGCAGGAAATTGATTCCGCCATTGCAAAGAAGACTTTGATGCTCCAACGAGCCAGGATTCTTCGGGAAACCAACCCCATGTTGGGTCATCGAGGGGTCCGTTTGGGCATTTCAAATGCTGAAATTTACATGATGCAAATCATCGCTATACTCGAAGCTACGGCGGAATGCGTCAAAGAGGGCATTGAGGTTCATCCTGAAATCATGGTTCCCCAGGTTTGTTCGGTCCTTGAATTGGAAGAAGTCGCTAAATACGTAGATGAAGCCCGAGCTGAAGTCGAAGCAAAATACGACGTTAAATTACATTTCAAATTCGGATCTATGATAGAGGTCGTTAGAGCGTGTGTTACCGCGGATGAGATTGCCAAAGTCGCTGAATTCTTTTCTTTCGGCACGAATGATTTGACTCAAGCGACATTCTCATTCAGCCGAGAAGACGCTGAAAACAAGTTCCTCCCAATTTATCAGCAAATGGAAATCATGAAAGACAATCCTTTTGAAGTCTTAGATACTAAGGGCGTGGGAACGATGATGATAATGGCAATAGAGAGAGGCAGAAAAAGCCGACCCGGTTTAAAAATAGGCATCTGCGGTGAGCACGGCGGCCACCCAGCTTCAATTCGTTTCTGCCATCATGCGGGTCTGGATTATGTCTCTTGTTCCGGTCCCCGGGTTCCTATCGCAAGACTCGCCGCCGCCCATGCTACTTTACTGGAAGACAGCTACGAGATGTAATTACTATAAGTATAACGGCAATTCGGCGTCCGAGGAATTGCTTATTGATTAATTTCGCCTGTCTCCATCTCATATAAAGGACCAGTGAGACAAAGCAAGGACAGAATCATCAAGATTACCAAAGAGAATGTGTTCGATTTTGGCGAGACGTAAAAGCAGGCGGGTTTTGCCGATTGGACCATTATCCACCACTGAGTAAGTAGGCTTAAACGAGAGGTGAATTACATTGAAAAAATAAAAAAAGGCATGGTTTAGCCATGCCCGGGCATTTGCCCAAATCACAAAAGTAATCCGATTACAAATCGAAGTCGCACGTAAGAATCCGTTTAAAATAATTATTGTGCCGTTATAAACCCGCTTAAACTGATCGTCTGCCAAAAATTAGACCCACAATGAACAGCACCAAAAATACGACGAACAATATTTTGGCTATGCCTGCAGCGGTTCCAGCCACTCCGGTAAAACCCAGGACACCCGCCACCAGCGCAATTACTAATGCTATTATCGACCAATAAAGCATAAGAAACCTCCAATTCGTTATTAGCAATTTGTCAAGCAATTCTTATGCCGGCGAATTATGGGCGATCATTTTTTTGTTATGACTTCAGATTTCAGGTGGTTATATTTTGAAGTAGAAAAAAACTAAACGAGCGCTTAAAATGTTTAATCCACTGAGGGCATAAAACCCACAATAGCTAATCTAATCATGGGTTTTAATTGCACTCAGCGTCCGGACCGCCTTACAATTTCATTTGCCCAAGATGCAAACTCCAGCGAGGTCAAGGTTTCCGCCCGCCTCGAAAGATCGATGCAGGACTTATCCGCGGCAATAGCGACAATCTCGGGTTCAACTCCCAAAGTTGAAGTATTCCGCATTGTGTTTCTAAGCGTTTTTCTTCTCGCGGAAAACGCAGTCTTGACTAAAGCCGTCATGAGCCTTGGCTCTAAAACGGTGATCGGCGCCGGATTCGGAAAAATCAGCCTCACCAATGTGGACCAAACATCAGGCACAGGAAAAAAAGCCCGTGGAGGTATATCAAAGAGCAATTCTATTTTAGCTGTTGTTCCCAACAATACAGTGAGAATTCCATAGTCTTTGGTACAGGTTTCGGCAACAAGCCTTTCTGCGACTTCTTTCTGAAGCAAAATTACTAGAGATTCGAAACTTGCTCGGTTTTCATGAAAAGTGAAAATTAATCTGCTGGAAATATTGTAAGGCAAATTAGCCACTACCTGTAACGGGCCCAATTTAGCGGCCAGTTCGGAATAGTTATATTTGAGGGCGTCCACATGGTAAACGTGCGCGTGGTCTTCCGTTTGAAATTTCTTGGTTAGAAACTTATAAAATCCGGAGTCCACTTCTAAAGCCCATACCTCTGCGCCGGACTCCACCAAAGCTTCGGTAAGCACCCCCAAGCCGGCGCCGATTTCCAGGAGTTTCGAGCCCTCGTGAATTTGAGAAGCATCTAAAATTCTACGCAGATATACTGGATCAACAAGAAGATTCTGTCCCAGCCACTTTTTGGGCGCTAATCCTAAATCTTTAAAAACTGATTTGATTTGCTTAGGCGATAAAATATTGAGTCGATTGATTGTGGCTGCCATATTGATTCCAATTGGATGATATTTAGATGCGCAAATTTCTGATTTAATAATTCTTTAAAGCTTCCGACAAAGCACTAGCACCCTTTTCAATATCTTCTCCAGTATGCTCGCTCATCAGTGTGAATCGAATCCGAGCCGAACCTTCCGGAACTGTAGGATAGCGTATTCCATGAGCGAACACGCCAAGCTCTCGGCAGCGCGCGCTAACAGCCATTGCTTTTGCGGACCCTCCAATGTGGATGGGAACGATATGACTTGGTTCATGGATCTTTATTCCGATGTTTAGTAATAACTTATTGAATAAATTAACATTATTCATCAGTGTAACTCGTCTTGCCTCCCCCTCCTCCGATGCGACAAGTTTCAGAGCTTCAAGAGCGGTTCCAATGAGCGCTGGAGATGAAGCTGTAGTGTAAATCAAAGATCTCGCCTTATTGATTATCAATTCAATAATTTTTTTACCGGCCGCCACATACGCCCCGCTCACACCCATGGCTTTTCCGAGAGTACCCATTGTAATGTCCGCCTCTACTCCCAGGTGAGCCGCCCAACCGCGTCCCTGCGGTCCCAATACTCCCCCGGCGTGAGCTTCGTCAAGCACAAGCAAGGCGCCATGGTTATTACAAATCGATTTCATCTCAGTTATAGGAGCGTAATCCCCATCCATGGAAAATACGGTTTCGGTAACAACTATTTTGCGTCTGTGATCTGACGGTGCAAGCAACTCGGACAGCCGATCCAGGTCAAAATGGGGATATACCGCCGTCTTAGCTTTGGATAATCTACAGCCGTCGATAATGCTGGCATGGTTCAACTCGTCGGAAACAATGAGGTCATCTGGTCCGGCCAAGGACGTCAATACGCCTATATTGGCCTGATAGCCACTGCCGAATAGTAACGCCGCAGGGGTGTGTTTCCATTTTGCAATGTAGTTTTCCAATTCCCGGTGAACTTCAGTATTGCCGGCTATCAGGCGAGAAGCCGTCGCCCCTACCCCGTACCTTTCAGCATAAAGGCCCATGGCTCGTATTAATTGCGGATGTGAAGCAAGCCCTAGGTAATTGTTGCCTGAAAAATTTATTAACGTATTGCCGTCTATTTGAATAGTCCTGCCCGGCATGCCGCCTATTGGGGGCATCGATCTGTATAGAGCTTTTTCCTCTAAATCCCTGATTTCCAATTCCAGGTCGTTTCTTTTTTCTGTCAAAGTGATCACTTACGGTACATAATGTTGAAACTACACGTCGGCACAGCCGCCAAGGATAGTGTTTTAGACATCAATTGACAAGAGATTATGATGAAAATTACTTTTTGGGGAGTTCGAGGTTCCATTGCAGCGCCCGGACCGGATACAGTGATTTATGGCGGAAACACTACCACCGTCGAGATATGTCAGGAGTCCAATAAAACTATTATTATTGACGCAGGGACCGGAATCAGATCACTCGGTGACAGTCTGCTTATTAACAAGAAATATGAGAATTTACATTTGCTCCTGAGCCATGTCCACTGGGATCATATTTTAGGGTTTCCGTTTTTTGCCCCGGTTTTTTTGGCTAATGTTCACTTGAAACTGGGCGGTTCCAAACGCGGCATGGATGGTCTCCGTCGTATATTGAGTTCCAACTTCATAGACGGCTCATGGCCTGTTCGATTTGAGGACTTGAAAGCGAAAATTGAACCTCAGCTTAGTCTACCTGAAAAAAGCTTAGTCATCGATTCCATTGTAGTCACCGCCCACCCTATTCAACATCCCCAGGGCGGTATGGGATTCAAGTTTGTTGAAAACGGCAAGAGCTTCATTTTTCTCACGGATAATGAATTATTGCATGATGGTTGGAACGGAACTTCCTTTAAGGATTTTGTCAAGTTTTGTAAGAGCGCGGACATTCTCGTGCATGACTGCCAGTATTTACCGGAGGAAATGGAAACTCGCAAAGGGTGGGGACATTCGGACATCGACTCAGTAGCTAGATTGGCTAGAGATTCCCAGGTAAGGAAACTCATCCTGTTTCATCACGATCCCTGGAGGACTGACGCCGCGATTGATTCAATGGTGGAGCGCTGCAGCAATTTGCCGGGAATGGATTCCATTGCCGTTTCAGCCGCAAAGGAAGGGACAATGTTGATTATTTGAGGTATTGCACGATTTGTCGGCGCGCCTTAGATAATCCAGAGTTAACCTAAAATCACGATCACGCAAAACTCTTATTCACCATTCCGAACCAGATTTAATA
>JBBSBY010000136.1:0-6312 GCA_038250835.1 Desulfomonilales bacterium
AAATATTACGAAGATAAACTGAACACCCAAGGCCGTTTGCTTGTGCGGTATTCAGGAACCCAGCTTCTGTGCAGGGTAATGGCTGAAGGTGAGAACGAGTCCGAAGTTAAAGAAGCGGTAAAAGCGGTGGCTGATGCAATCTCCCGTTATGTTTGAGAAAATTGATGGTGATCCCATAACCATCGCAAAACGAGTGCTGGAGATTGAAATTGAAGGAATTCAATCCGTTATGGCCCGTCTTGATGATTCGTTTGCGAAGTCAATAGACGTACTCTATACGCTGCGCGGAAGAATTATAGTCACTGGTGTAGGAAAATCGGGAATCATAGGTCGAAAGATAGCCGCTACTTTAACAAGCACAGGGTCTCCGGCAATATTTGTTCACCCCGTTGATGGTTTACATGGCGACGTAGGCATCGTCAGCCGTGACGACGCCATGGTGGCGATATCCAACAGCGGCGAAACACCCGAAATAACCTCCTTGGCGGCCACAGTAAAGAAACGTGGGGCTATTATAATCGGAATAACGGGCCTCATGTCCTCGACTTTGGCTAAAATGGCTGATATTGTTTTAGATTGCCGTGTTCCCAGAGAGGCTTGTCCATTAAATATGGCGCCTACCGCCAGCACCACGGCGACACTTTCGATTGGCGACGCTTTGGCGGTGGCATTGATGGTGAGAAGAGGCTTTCGAAGAGAAGATTTTCTGCGGCATCATCCGGCAGGAAGTCTTGGGGAACGGCTGAACTTAAAGGTCGGCGACATAATGCTTACACGACCTTCACTGCCCGAAGTCGATCTGGAAGCCAATTTGACCGCCATTGTAAAAAGTATTAGTTCGAAGAACTTGGGATTTGCGTTGGTCACATCCGGTAAGCGGCTTGTCGGAATTATTACGGATGGAGACCTGAGACGAGCTCTTGAGGAGAATACCGGTATTTACGATTGCGCAGCGAAGGATCTTATGACGGGTGACCCTCTGACAATTCTGAAAAGCCGCACCGCCGCAGAAGCGTTGGAAGTCATGGAACGAAAGCTTATTACGGCGTTGGCTGTAGTTGACGACGACAATCGTCTGTTGGGGATAATACATCTTCACGATCTTTTGGGACGCGGTCAAATACGTTTTGCGCCTTAGGGCGCTTGCAGGGATCTGAATCCATGCCGTTTTCAATGCATCCTGATAGTGAATATTGAAAGTTTACCGTAATAACCCCGTGACGCCGACGAAGGAAAATCATGATATTCGTAAGTGTTGAGTTTTTGAACCAGAAATTCGTATTACCTCAGGCTTGTTGCGCCGTTATATATATTCAAAGGGAATTAAACGGCGTAGACATCTATGGCGGCAAAGGTTTGCCGGGCGTTTACTAATGACCCGCTTTGGCGGGTACGATTGGTTGTTTTGGCCTCTATGCGTACTTCTAATAGAGGCGCCCAGCTCGGCTATACTGGAGGAAACTGATGAAGCTGAAAAAAGAAGACCTTGAGTATTTTGAAGGTCTGCTCCAAAAACAATTGGACGATCTTATCCGCGGCGCCGGTAAAACCGTCGAAGAAATGACCGAACTTGAAGGAAAGACTTCTTTTCCTGATCCAACCGACAGAGCGTCAATGGAATCGGACAGAAACTTTGAATTAAGAATACGGGATAGAGAAAGAAAATTAATCAACAAAATTAAGAAAGCTTTGGAAAAAGTCGACGACGGGACTTTCGGTTTTTGCGAAGTCTGCGGAGAACCTATTGAATTCAAGCGTCTCGAAGCAAGGCCGGTTACCACACACTGCATTGAGTGCAAAACGTCGGCAGAAGAAGAAGAAAAGGTGCGCAAAAAATAGTTCAGGCATTGTTTGTCCCGTGAATAAAATACTGTAGTGATGCCGAATATAGTCCGATAAGATAATTCCAATGCGTCAATATAAAATAATGACGAAAACGTATTGAATAATTCCCTTTAGTAGATACATTATATAAAAGTGGCCATATAAAGGGATATTACATGAATATATATGATAAAAAGCGGGGAACGGCTGAAGCTTTGGTCACGTCTCAGGCTTCTAACGATTTAAAATTTCACCCTCAAAATGCGGCGGGGGCCGAATTCAAACCAAATGATGACTTAAACGTTTCAAACGACAAATTTAGCTGTGATGAAAATGCCTTGACCGATCATTCTGAATCTGAGGATTCCCATCTAAGAGGGATCACTAAAAAGTTAACGGGAAAATTAAGAAATTTACGAGGAATAAGAATCAAGCTGAGAGCCGTCCCGGTAGGATCGAATTTAGCGGGAATAAAATTACCCAACATTTACGGGAGAAAGATACTAGCCGCCGTCAATAAGCCTACACGTGACAAACAGCCCAGTAATGCTACGGAGAAGCCGGCAGTTTCCGAAGAAGTGGCGATGCCGCCGACCACCAAGAACCCGAAGGCGCCTACAGGAATCGTCCGAGCCAAGAAGTCCGTTGCCGGCGGGAATAGTTCAGCAGTGTCAAAATTGACCAAAGTGGTTAGGCGTCGGAAGCTTCAGGAGCCCAAAGTAATGGAACTGAATACTGGCATTCCAAAATCGATGCTGCTCGGAATAAATGAGACAAATAACGATAACAACTAAAAAGGAAGTTCAGCCCTTCGGTCCGGATTTGCGATTTATTAAGCCGGCCGAAATGTTGTTTCGGAAGATTATTCGCTTACAGGTAAACGGCCAAACACTCCACATCTCCCAGAGGTGATCATTTTTTGAGCACTCCCCACGTCCCGGAACCTGCCGGCCTAATACTCGGCGTGTTGACCGCCACCCCTCCGTTGATAATTAAAGTCATTGCATTGTTGGAACCCGAATATGGACCTATTGAAGAATGCGTAGGCCCGCTTGATTTTACCTTCACTTCGTACTATGATGCCGAACTTGGGCCAAATATTAAGCGTTGGCTGATTTCTTTCGAAAATTTAATAAATAGAGAGAGATTGGCCGCAGTTAAACTTTACACAAACGATGTAGAAAAACAATTATCGCCTACAACGCAAAGAACCGTCAATTTGGATCCGGGTTTACTGACTCTGGGTAATTTTGTTCTTGCCACGGGCAAGAACAACGCTCACAGAATCTATTTGTCCCGAGGCATATTTGCCGACTTAACCCTGATATTTAGAGCCAAAACTTTTAACCCCTTGCCATGGACTTACCCGGACTACGCCGATCCTGATATGATCCAATTACTAAATCGGCTTAGGGAGAACTATAAATGCAAACTGACTCAAACCGTTCAAACAATATAAAAAGTATGACCGGTTTTGGGAGCGGCCATGCCGCATCCACAAGCTTCGAAATATCAGTCGAAATCAAAGCCGTTAATCATAGATTCCTTGAAATATTTCTCAAAATACCTAAAATATACTCATGTTTTGAGCACGATATACGTAAGATGATATCTGAGCGTTCCAATCGAGGCAAGTTTGACGTGACGGTCAATAGGACGGGTGAAAAGGGGGCCTTTATAGAGGTAGCCTTTGACGAGTCTCTGGCCTCGAATTATTACGAACGGCTCTTGAAAATGAAAAAGATGTTCGATTTAAAAGGCGATGTCACTATTTCGGATATGTTGACCCTGAAAGACATTATTCAACCCGTCGAACAACAGACTGCAATACAGGAAGAGTGGCCTACGATAGCCGCAGCCGTCACAAGGGCTTTGGATAAACTGGATGAAATGCGCAAAGCTGAAGGCAAAGCCCTGTGGGATGATATAGTTTCACGATTGGATCAAATAAGATTGATATCAACGGAAGTCCAACCGCTGGTCGGTGATATTGCTATCGCGGCTAAAGATAGGCTGTTCAAGCGCATACAGGAACTCACCGGCGGTTTGCAGTTGGATCAAGACAGATTAATGCAGGAAGTTGCCGTTATTGCCGAAAAGTCCGATGTTACTGAAGAACTCACCCGCATGAATAGTCATTTAGTTCAATTTGTCAAATTTGGGGATTCGGGGTCGCCGCTAGGCCGAAAGTTGGATTTTTTGCTGCAAGAGCTAAATCGTGAGATCAACACTTTGGGAGCAAAAGCCGCTTCGACGTCCATATCTCCTAGAGTGGTGGACATGAAGTCGGAACTGGAAAAAATTCGAGAACAGATACAAAATATAGAATGAGGTGCCCGCATGGCTAGAGTTACCGTTGAAGATTGTCTGGAACAAGTGGAGAACCGATTTGCGCTTGTCGTTATTGCTTCCAAACGCACTAAAGAGTTAAAAAGAGGCGCTCCATTGGCTGTAGTCGACAGAGATAACCGCGAAGTTGTTATGGCGCTGAGGGAGATTGCCAAGGGCGCCGTTAAAGCTCGGAATCCCGAAATGGACCCGGACGAGTCCCTTAACACCCCAGAACTAGAAGTTTAATGGCCAAAGAAAAATCTCCCGCGCATCACGAGACGATAATTTACGGAACCCATCCTGTTATTGAAACCGTCATCGCCGCTAGACGCAAAGTGGAAGAATTTTTCATATCCAAGGAACCAATCCCCGTATTAAAAGCTCTCTTTAATGATCTTTCAGTTCATGTGACCAAACTTGATCATGCTCGGATGAAAGCTCTGACAAGATCTGAGCATCATCAGGGAATCGCCGCCAGAGTCGGCCCTTTTCCCTTCTGGTATATCGATGATTTTATACACTTAGTCGACAAAGGCGATCATGTCGTGGTGATTTTGGATGAACTGCAAGATCCCGTAAATCTTGGAAATATCATCAGAATATCGGAATGTTTGGGCGCTTCCGGCATTTTAATTACAAAAGACCGTGCTGTTTCGGTAACGCCGGTTGTTGAAAAAGCTTCTTCAGGCGCTTCGGCGCACCTACCCATTGTCCGCACGGTAAATCTTGTGAGAGCAATCGAACAAATGAAAGATGCCGGGTATTGGATATTTGCCGCGGAAGCGGGCGCCCCGGAGCCGTTTTACGAGACGTCCCTTACCGGGCGAACGGCTTTTGTGATGGGTTCCGAAGGCCACGGTATCAGGCGTCTTGTGCGGTCCAAATGCGACCACGTGGTTTCTATCCCGATGTTGGGAAGAATTGAATCACTGAATGTTTCTCAGGCTACCGCCGTATTGCTTTCTGAAGCGCTCCGGCAGAGAGTGATGAATTTAAAAGAACAGTAGCCAATTTGCCTGCCGGCCTCTTCTTATGAGACTCACCATTAACACACCCATTGATTCAGATTTCTTTACACATAAACTACAGGTAGTGATTGCCGCTACCAAAGATGGAACACCGGGTATATTTTTCAGCGACAATTTGCCCAAGCCAGACAGGCATCTATTATTGGGAATGGCTCAGAGCGTGCTGTTTGCCGTCCAGGAATCCGACGCAGATATTGTCATATTCGCGGATTCATGCGAGGTTGTCCTGCATTCAAACGGCCTTCATTCGCTGAATCCCGACCTACTCATAGCGCGTGATGAATTCGGGGAATATAAGGTCATCGCCGTCAATCCAAAGCAACAGGCAAAAAAAGTCGCCGGACAAATGCTGCGATGGTTTACCGGAACAATCCGTCTGGATGTCCCATAAATTACGAATCATTTAGTATAAGTCATCGGTCAAGCAACACTATAGGGCGCGGTTCTCAAAAAATTTGTGGGTATATAGCCTTCTTGTAGTGCCTGCGAATGCGCGTGAGTCTTAACTTTAGCTGAAATCCAAAATCTACTCAGCGACCGAGGAATTGAAGTCCCCCTGATAAGGGGGATTTAAGGGTGTTGATGTCCTTTGCTCAAAAACACTACTTTATTCCGACTCCAAGTTGTAAAGCCAAATCAACAGACTCATGGGAACAACTTGTCGGGTTGATCATCTCATACTTTAGTTAAAATGGAGGGCGCCATATGAAGATAAAGGCTGTTTTAATAGGCGTAATACTTGTTATCACCGGTTACTCCTGGGCCGCAGGTCAGGATATCTCGGGATCTTGGGAAGCAAACGTCATGGGCTCCGCGGTCAAGGCTTTAGTCCAACAGAATGGCCGCTCCATTTCAGGCGTAGCCTATATTTATAGTCCGTTCGGCAAAAAAGACACCTATCACTTTTCAGGTCATGTGGATAACGGACGTATTACGGCTCGGCACCACAGCGGTCATACCTTCAGGGGGGCCGTTAAATCCAATGGAAGAATTGTTGGTAACCTCAATACAAAGAATGGATTCAGGCTGGGACTCACGGCGCATAGAATGTAGTTTGTTGCAGTCCTGAACTGATGAAAGCCGCTATACATGCTTTATTGGAGCTTTTATCTGTTGGGACTACTTACCA
>JBBSBY010000137.1:0-6065 GCA_038250835.1 Desulfomonilales bacterium
TCATCATAGCTATTACCGGTATGAATACTGCCGCCATAGCGGCAAAAACGGCAATTACCACCAACAGCCCCTTGTGCTCTTCAATCAGCCAAAGAAAACCATAAACGGCGCCAAACACCACAATGGTAATGACGAATGCCACGGATAGCAGAATAAAGACGAGGATGGATGTAATCGACAGCTCTTTTATCTTGCTTATTGAAAACAAATAGGCGTTTTTTACACTTACATCTTCGCCTAGAAAAATGGACGAACACGCGTATATCGTCGCTCCTTGAGCAAGAAAACGAATAATCATGGCGGCCATAACAACCGAAAGCATCAAGATGACAACTGTTATGATGGACTGGAGTGGTGGCGGGGCGCCTGTCCTCACAAAAATAAGGTAAAGCGGCAAGGCCGCCGCCGCAATTCCTGTGAAAAGGAGAAGATTGAGCCCCCATTCCACGGCGTTTATCGCAAATAGCTTCCAGAAATATTGTTTGCTGATCTGAAACGTCTTATCTAAGATCTGACTTATTGTGGCAGGGCCGATGTCCCATGCTCTGTTGGAATTTACGTTTTGGGGCTCAACGGGCTGACTTATCAATATAGGGGCGGTTCCTGCCCCGGAAGGTTCAACAGCCGGGCCTTCGACTTTCAATTCCGTTGAATGCTTTGAAGGTGTCTTTAAATGCTCACTTTCTCCTCCATCCTGCTTTTCTTTTTCCCGTCGAATACCGCTATTTCTGTCGGATCCGGAGGGTGTCTTTTCAGGTTTTTCCGATCGGGCACGAGACGGCGACATTGACGCGGGTAGCTGATCCTGCCGGGCAGCCGGTTCGGAAAGGGCTTGGAGATCCGGCAGAACCTGCGTGGCCTGCATCTGCGAAAATGCGGAGTTAGGAATAGGAGGATACACGGCGAGGTGTGCGCCGCATTTATTGAGGAGACGAACAATTTTTACCGCGGTTCTTAGATTCGTCCGCTGCAAAATCGTCCAGGGAAGATTTTCAATCCTGCGCCTAATTTTATCTTCAGGAACATTCTTGAAAACTCGAGCCAATGCGTATGCCGTGCGATCCTTATATCTTTCTCCTTTAAATCCGGTGATCGTTATTTTATAGGTCGTCTCAGAACCATCGCCATTCATAAATTCTCCTTTATGGAGCGTAGCTCCTCACAACACTCGAGTCTTCCGCAAATATAATCTTTGTGACTCTTCGGGCAGAACCCCGGGTTTTGTGCCTCAGCGGTTTGGAGTTCAAAGTGCTCGGGTGTTTCAATGATTATATCGGAAGATTTTATCAATCAAACCTCAAGGGTTTTTCTGACCTAATTGGAAATAAGGTGAATCACTTTGTTTAATTTTTCAAGAAATAATACTGTTTTGTATTATCAATAGAATAGAGGAAATCACGATTTTGTTTATGCGTTTATCGATTTTGGTTGTAATTCAGCAACCAACCGTCAAATGATTACCAAGCGTCCGTAGGGCTCTGGTCAGGAGATTTAAATCATGCATAGATGCGATTACTCGCTCCTTACCCTCCCAAATGATCAAAAATATCTTGAAGTGGTGAGGGTGTACGTAACAGCTTCTGCAAAACGAATGGGATTCGACGATAAAAATAGCAATGGAATTGCCGAAGCAGCATGGGAGGCGGCTTCAAACGCCATTAAGCATGCATTTGAGCAATTTGAACAGAATCAGTTTCAGATAACTACCGAACGTGTGGCCCTTGGCATTAAGGTATCTATACGAGATAAGGGTCTGCCATTTGATTTTATCGGATCTCCTGATTCTCACAATTCAGGCCGCGGAATTGCGGTTATACGACGGCTGGTGGATGAAGTCGAATTTCACAACCTTGGGCATGAAGGTAAAGAAGTCGTTTTGATTAAGTACTTTGGAGATAAAACCGTTCAGGATTACGGTGAAGTTTGTCGCCAGACTTCATACAACCCGAA
The DNA here is from genome assembly GCA_038250835.1 of Desulfomonilales bacterium. Classification (GTDB taxonomy): domain Bacteria; phylum Desulfobacterota; class Desulfomonilia; order Desulfomonilales; family Desulfomonilaceae; genus JBBSBY01. Next base: position 1,951 of record JBBSBY010000137.1, read on the forward strand.
GACAAACAAATTCCCCCGAACACCCGAGTACCGTATCCGACTTGTGCAATCGAATGAAGCTATTGAGATTTCCAGGAATATGTTTCGAGCGTATGGTTACTCTTACAGCTTGCCTCATGCCTACTATCCGGATCGAACGGCGCGTCTGATTACGAGCGGGAGCCTTATAGCTGCAGGCGCAGTAACGCCTGCGGGGGAATTCATCGGACACTGCATCCTAATCAAGCACAACGATAATGCGGTTATCGTAGAAATTGGTTTGGCGGCGGTAAGGCCGGAATACCGGGGCCACGGCGTATTTCTGAAACTTACTCAATTTCTGGTGAATAAAGCCAAAATATTAGGATTACTTGGCGTGTATGGCCAACCTGTAACAAATCATCTCTTTTCTCAGAAAACAAGTTTGAAGCTGGGTTTCAGTGATTGCGCCGTGCTGTTGGGCTACATACCCGAATCGGAGGTGTTTAGGGCAATCAATGAATCATTGCCTCAGAGGGAAACTCTGCTTCTGCACTTCTTGTATACAAACAAGCCGGAGCGCATAATCCTCTATCCTCCCTCCAGGCACGCTGCAATAATAAAGGAAGTCTATGGCGCGCTGGATCTGGCAATAGACTCCGATACTTTCTGTAATGGGGTTTCTTTATATCCGGAATCGGAGCTCCGAGTAGACGCAACCGGGCCCCCAGGGTCTGCCGCCATCGTTATTAGTCGCTGCGGCGCCGATGTTGCCAAGATAGTGGAGACCCACCTGAATAGGCTACTATTCGACAGAATAGAGGTGATTTACCTGTACTTGAACATGACCGATGTTTGTGGATGCAGTCATATTGACGACCTGGAAAAGATCGGCTTCTTTTTTGCCGGGATTCTTCCGGGCTATTTTCCTGGAGATGCGCTGATTCTTCAGTATTTGAATCATGTGCCGATTGACTATGACAAAATACGGGTTCAGTCTAAGTTAGGCCGGGATCTGCTCAAATATGTAAAAGGTCACGATCCAAATATATGACCGTTACATTGAATCGGCCTTGAATCGATACCTGCAATCTATATTAGTGCAGCGACCGGTTAGGCGCCGCATTGACATTTACAGACTTATAAAATCATTCGAGCACTCCGCGGCATTGGGCCGCAAACAACGACTTATCTATGGCTTTCCAGTAAGCGTCTTCAGGCGATATCTTTTTTTGGTTTACGAGCTGCTGCAACGCCTGATCCATGCTTTGCATACCTTCGGCTGAACCGGTTTGGATAATTGAAGCTATTTGAGGAAGCTTGCCTTCACGAATCAAATTTCCCACGGCAGGACTGCTGATTAAAATTTCCACAGCAGCGCACCTTCCCCTACCGTCGGCAGTTTTCAACAATTGTTGGGCAAGCACCGCTTTTAAAGATTCACTCAGCATGCTGCGTATTTGATTTTGCTGAGTAGCCGGAAAGGCGTTAATAATCCGATCAATGGTCTTGATTGCAGAATTCGTATGCAGTGTTCCAAAAACCAAGATTCCCAATTCAGCGCAAGTCAAGGCCAGAGCGATGGTTTCGAGATCCCTCATTTCGCCGACTAAAATTATGTTTGGGTCTTCCCGAGATGCTACTCGCAAGGCGTCGGCAAAGCTGTGGGCATGCGTGCCGATCTCCCTTTGGGTAATCAAAGATTTCTTGTTGTCGTGGACAAATTCCAGGGGATCTTCGATTGTAATTATATGACTTTCGTGATTGGAATTTACATGGTCTATAATTGCGGCTAAAGTCGTGGACTTTCCTGAGCCCGTGGGACCCGTCACCAGAACCAATCCTTTTTGGATATTCAAAATCTTTTGGACCTCCGCCGGCATGCCCAGCTCGGTCAAAGATTTTATTTTCGTTGGTATTTGCCGAAATACAGCCGAAATTCCCCGCAATTGATAAAAGTAGTTGCACCTGAACCTCGCCAGCCCCGAAATCTCGTAGGCCATATCGAGTTCCAATGAAGTCTGGAGCTTTGTTTGCTGCTCAGGAGTCATTAATTCATAGAATAGCTGTTGATTGATTTTATGCGAGAGTGGGTTGTGTTTGGTGGGAACTAAGTCCCCCTTTAGTCGCAACATCGGCGGTAAACCAGGGACCATATGCAGGTCCGACGCGCCCATTTTGATCATTTCATTTAAAAGAGCGTCTAATTTAGCCATTTGTCTTCTTAAAGCGCCTGATGTTTTCAGCATGTTGCACAGCGGTTTCCTGGGAAATTTTTCCGGACTGCAGCAATTGAAGTATAGAGTCATCCATGGATTGCATACCTTGGCTTCTACCAGTCTGCATGATGGACGCTATTTGGAATGTTTTTTCAGTTCTGATCATATTAGCTAGAGGCGCCGTGCCTATCATAATCTCGGCTGCCAGAACTCGGCTATTTCCTTTGACGGAGGGTAAAAGTTTTTGGGTCACAACCGCTCTCAATCCTTCGGCCAACATCGTTCTGATTTGGTTTTGTTCATCCGAGGGAAAGGAATCGATGATTCTGTCAACAGTTTTTGGACCGGATGAAGTCGCTAACGTCCCTATGACGAGGTGGCCTGTTTCCCCGGCGGTAATGGCAAGCCTAATGGAGTCGAGATCGCGTAACTCTCCCACCATAATAATATCCGGGTCTTCTCGCAAGGCAGCTCTTAGAGCATTCGCGAAAGTTCGAGTTTGGTTTCCGAGCTGCCGTTGATTCACAACTCCCTTCTTGATCGGATGCACAAATTCAATGGGATCTTCAACGGTGAGAATGTGGACAGGCCTAGTTGAGTTTATTAGATCAATCATTGAAGCAAGCGTCGTGGACTTGCCCTGCCCTGTGGCGCCTGTGACAAGTAAAATACCTTGATGGAAATCGCAAAACTTTTTTACGACCGGCGGCAAGCCAAGTTCTTCAAGGGTAGGTATTTTCGCTGGAATTACTCGAAAAGTGGCGCCTATGCCTTTCCTGTGGACAATAACATTCCCGCGGAAGCGGGCTGTTCCTTTTAGTTCATAACTGAAATCAAGTTGAAGATTTTTTTCTAAAAGATTACGCTGAGTAGGAGTGAGTATTTCGAATACAAGTTTTTGGACCACCTCCGCGGTAAGTTCAGGACTTTTGATTCTTCTCAAGATTCCGCATTGTCTGATGATGAAGGGATTACCCGCAGATACATGAAGGTCGGACGCTTCAGTTTGCGCCGCCATTTCAAGAATCTGATCCAGTTGGGCCATGCAACCTCACGCGGTAAAACAGCATGCGCTGAGCTTACGCTCAAAATAATAATATTATACAATTAGTTTAGGTATACCACGTCGGATCAGCTAATTGAACATTGGTGGAAAAATAGCTTGCAGATGCGGATCAATTGATTTCACTCCTGATCCGCCTGAACCTCTCTTCGCAATCAATAAAAGCGTCAACAATTGAAGGGTCGAAGCGCTTGCCGCTATCATTCACGATTACCGTAAAGGCGTCATCATGTGAATATGCTTTTTTGTAGCGACGTTCAGTAGTTAAAGCGTCATACACATCTATGATTGAAACTATCCTTGCGCCCAGTGGGATTGCGGCGCCTTTAAGTCCCATGGGGTACCCCGTCCCGTCCCATTTTTCGTGGTGGTGGAGAGCAATGTCCTTAGCCAGAAACAGGTAACTTTCTTTATGGCCCGCTTCCTGGGCAGCCTCCTCAAGAGCTTTGCCGCCAAGGATAGAGTGCTCTTTCATAATCTCGAATTCGTCAATCCCAAATTTTTGTGAATTGAATAGAATTGAATCAGGAATTCCAACTTTGCCGATATCGTGGAGCACTGAAATTTGCACTAAATCTTCTATAAATTGATTGTTCATTTGAGCGGTGTAGACCCCGAATCTTAGCTGCTCACATAAAGTTCGACAGTACGCCTGCATTCTTTTAAGGTGATTACCGGTTTCTCCATCACGGGATTCCGCTAACCGGGCAAGAGCGAATATTGACGCCCCCTGTATGCGTCGAATACGTTTGTAAGAGCTGAACAACTCACCGTTTAGCCTAATCTGTTCGGTGACGTCCTGACCTAAACCAAGTATGCCGCGGACTCTATCTGAACTATCACGCATTGCAGAAACGGTTAAAGCTATGGTGAGA
>JBBSBY010000138.1:0-5629 GCA_038250835.1 Desulfomonilales bacterium
CCAGAACAGAAAACACATTCTGTCGCAACCTCCTACAGCCGCTCCATTGCAAAATGCATCTTCTAGAAGCACGATATTCTTGCATCGAAGAGTTCTGCATCGAGCTTCATCAAAAAACTTGTCCACGTTTCCTGCGACCCGTAACTCCTGATCGCAAAATTCCACCATCTGAGTCATAAACTTACAGCCCTTTGTGTAACCACGGTTGTCAAGCGTCTGCTTTATTTCCTCATATGTTCTTACACGAACTAAGTCTCCACGGTGTAAGACTACGGGCGCAGGCGCAACCGACTGAACCGAAGTGGATTTATTATTGGATCGCAATGTGCTGCGCATGGACCGAACCAGACGCCTCAGAAAAACTATCGATTGCCGCCGAAGCTTTTCTACGGAAGTTTCGGCGCCGCCGACGCTGTTCGTGATCGCTTGACAAACATCTGGGTTCGCGTTTTGAGTTTCTCGCATCATAAGTAAGCTCTCCTTTAGGAAATCGTATAATATCAGGGATTCGCTGACTGATCCTCGGCCATTCCGGTAAATGAGGGGTAAACGAACACTGCGGCGACGCCGCCGGAATGAAGGGCAAACTATTTTTGTGGGCCACCGTTATGAGTTAGGACGATAAAAGAAGAATAGACCGTATCCGTCCCTGCAATATTCCCGTATAACTTCTTAAGAAGCGGCAAAGCATATGGAATGTTCACTGCCACACCTTTAACGAGGTTTCTGGCTGTGCTTTTCCCTCTACTTTTCCAGCGCTCCCTGGAAAAGAGGTCGTCCGCAAGTGGAATTCTATCGTGGCGAAGTATTTGAAAACCATACTTTCCACAGAGGTAATCCATGGTGCCTAAACCTAAAAAGTGGAGATGATCGGGAATATGCCAGTCCCTAACAACCCATTTTTTCACGTTTCGGTTTATTTCCCCCACTTTAAGAATTAGCTTACCATTGGGAGCCATTAACGGTTTTAAGCGTTCGAAAAGTTGATCGAATGAAGGAATGTGGGACAGAACATTAATCATTGCAATTACGTCGAATGTTCTGTCAATTTTCATTTCTTCCAATGGGCGAGTTTCAATAGCACATCCGGATTTGCGCTCTGCCCATGCGGCTCTTTCGAGATTAAGCTCCACTCCCATTCTGTCCAGCTTCGGAAAACACCTGAGCAACTCGAGCAGCCGCCCCGGCCCACAGCCGAGATCCAAGAAAGACGAAGCTCCTTCAACTTCTTCTTTAATGAGAGGAAAATATCTATCAAAGAATTGAATCTGTGTTTGATAACCTCTGTTGACATCACTGATGTGGAAATCAGAGTATGAGTCGGTGCGGACTCGATTATGCACAACGTCAACTTTGGGATATGGTTCGATGTGAAACAACTCGCATTCATCACAAAGCAGCAGATCATATCCTCGTTCAGCGAATACGTTTTGATTCCGGTTGGACCCGCATAAAGGGCATGGGCCGGCATTTAAGGCGTGTTCTTTCATGGCGCCTCCCTGTGGTGTCGGTTCGTAATTGAATGGAAAACGAGAGTAAAGTGATGCGGTTCAGTCGCAACAGTTTAAAGTTTTAAACCGCAGAAATGTTGTAAGATGGTCGAGTGGACTATTATATGGGCTTTATGATCTTGGAAAGATTAGGACATAGAATTCTTGAGTCTACAAATCAAAAACCCTCAGCCTGAATGTGAATGGTAGGACCGCCCCGGTGATGCCCTGGAGAGCTTCCATGTGGAGCTGCGCCGGGAATGGGCGGAGCCGGCGGAACAACTTTAGGTATTGGACCTCTGTCAAACCCAAGTTGGTTTTTAATTGCATCAAAGGTGTACTTCAAAATTGCAAAAGCCGAGGAAGTTGCGGGTAAAGCCAACATAAGAATAACAGCGCCGATTAAAAATCTTTTTTTCATTACTTTGCTCCGCAAACATTGGATGTGATTAAAATACTCTTACGAATTCAGTCCTGATCGGTAATTCCTATCTGCAATTGCCGTTTGGGCATATCGTCCCCGGAGGCTCTACACACGGCGGAGGAGGAGGACCAAATGTCATAAAATGAGGGGGAATTCTGTATGGATAGGCTGGAGCAGTGCATAGGAAATACCACACGCCTTGTTCTTTCATCCCCATCAGCGTTTCATCCAACATCGGTCCGGCGACCACTGGATTGCCGCCGGCAGTCGACAGCATTGGCGAAAGAAGCACCATACTCACGCATAAAGGCAGAATTAACTTCTTCATTTTCACTTCATCCCTCGGCGCATTTCTAAATATTGTAATTTCCTAACAGAGTTAAACAAAATGGTCAAGAGAATTTACCGGGAGAGCTTATCATCGTGGAAAGTCTACACTCCTAAGGCATACTGAGCCATCAACGAAGTGTCCTCGGCCAGACTCTCAAGCTCATAAAATTCGTTGATGTGGGAAATTACGAAATCCATCTGCGCTTCTTCGAGTTCCGGATAAATCGGTAACGCCAGGACGCTGTCACAGGCTCTTTCGGTTTCCGGGAAGTCGCCTAATTGATGTTTAACCTTTTTAAGGCACGCCTGAAGGTGCATCGGATAAGGATAGTAAATTTCGGTTCCAATGCCGCGGGATGTGAGAAATTCACGCAAAGAATCCCGACGATCGGCCCTAATAACAAACTGATTGAATACATGTTTTTCGAACACGATACGTGGAGGGACAACGTCGACGCCTGTCAGTCCAAGTTCGGAAAATTTTTTAGTATAGTAATCAGCATTATATCTCCGCTTTTCAGACCATTGGTCAAGACACTTCAGTTTAACCCTGAGAACCGCGGCTTGAATGGCGTCCAACCGAAAATTGCCTCCGAGGAGTATGTGATAATATTTGGGTTTTGCTCCCTGATTCTTAAGAATTTTGATTTTGTCGGCCAACTTATCATCGTTGGTTATAACCATTCCACCGTCTCCGAAGGCCCCCAGGTTCTTTGATGGGAAAAACGAGAAGCATCCTAGTGTTCCCAAGGCGCCGGCCATTTTGCCTTTGTATTGGGATCCTATGGCCTGCGCTGCGTCTTCAATAACGGCAATTCCTCGATTGCGAGTCATCTCCAGCAACGGATCCATGTCCGTGCACTGTCCGAAGAGGTGAACGGGGATAATCGCTCTCGTCTTATCGGTTAGCAGTGGTGAGACCTTTTTTGGATCGAGATTGAATGTGAGAGGATCAATGTCGGCAAAAACGGGCTTGGCGCCAAGCCTCAAGATGGATCCTACCGTTGCAAAAAATGTGAAGGGAGTAGTTATGACCTCGTCTCCAGGTCCGATGCCTAGACTCATTAAGGAAAGCAACAGCGCGTCTGTGCCGGAACTAACACCTATGGCATGTTTCACTCCGCAATACGTTCGCGCTTCTTCCTCCAGGGCGTCAACCTGAGGCCCCCCTATGAAACGCTGACTTGCCACTACATCGGATATCGCGTTGTCCAGCTCCGCCTTAATTGAAAGATACTGTCTCTTCAGATCCAAAAGGGGAACGGCCTTTATGCTTTGACGATTTTGATTGGGCACTATCATGTCTTCTCCCTCCAAATGATATTTGCTATTGCACGATGAACAATAGAATTGGTCCTGAGAATCCGGTTCAGTATGCAGTCGGACTCCACACCGGCACATCCAACCTACTCTTGAAGCAGGATTACCCGCCATAAGCGCATAATTTGGAACATCATTTAAAACTACCGCTCCGGCGCCGATGAAGGAGTATTTCCCTAAGACGGCGCCGCAACGGATAGTCGCATTAGCCCCTATGGTGGCTCCTTGCTTTACAAGGGTGTTTCGCAATTCATTCATTCTCGGAATTTCGCAGCGTGGATTGTAGACGTTTGTAAAAACCATCGAGGGACCGCAAAACACATGGTCTTCAATCACAATCCCCTCATAAATTGAGACGTTATTCTGGATCTTACAATTGTTCCCGATCCTAACGCCCTGCCCAACAAAACAGTTTTGTCCTATGCGACAATTTTCCCCTATTCTCGCATCCCGCATAATGTGGGAAAAATGCCAAATTGAGGTTCCCGCGCCAATTTCCGCTCCATCATCGATAATGGCTGTCTCATGTCCCAAAAACTTAGTTTCCGGCGACGCTTTTTTAGGATCTTCTCTATGGGAAGCCTGCTTTTTCATTGACGCATAACAATCGTGAAGGACTCTAAGAACTTCAAGCCCCTCACGTCCATCAGACCTGGGTCGGCGTTGCGTGGCAACACACTCGACAAAATGGCGACACTCATTTGCAAGAGGCTCGGACTCTTCAAAATCTATTACTGTTTCGGTCCCTTTAACCGGACTTGGACGCCTACAAATCCATTCAAAGCTATTATTGAATATTCGCAAACGCTTGTCCGGACGAGAATCCTCGAAGACGGCCATTTTCTTGTCGCCCATTATGACAAGCCTTTGTTCTTTGAATGGATTCATCCAAGAAACATAGATGTGAGCGCCTACCCCACTGGGGAAATCAAGTACACTGATGGTAACGTCTTCAACATCGTGTTGGAGGTGGCAGTAGCCTGTTGCATAGATTTTCTCAGGGGTCTCCCCCAGGAGATATAGAATGGTGGAAACATCATGCGGAGCAAAGCTCCAAAGAATATTTTCTTCAGAGCGAACCTTCCCCATGCTCAATCGGTTGGATTGTATATACTGAATTTTCCCCAGTTCCCCCGTATCTAGTATCCTTTTGAGTTCAACCACCGCGGGATGGTAGAGTAAAATGTGTCCTACCATGAGAATACGGCCCGTTTTTTCGGAAATGTTGAGAAGTTCCTCACCGTCCCGGACCGTCAAAGCCATCGGCTTTTCCACGAGCACATCTTTGCCGGCTCTGAGCGCTTTTGAAGCTAATTCAAAATGAGTAACCGCAGGAGTGGCGATTACTACCGCATTTATTGATTCGGTTTCAAGAATTTGATCAAACGTTTTACCACATGTAATATCCGGGTATTCTATAGCGAACTTTGCGGCCGTTCGTTGGTCGGCTTCGCAAATATGCGAAAGCACGCCCAGTTGTGCGAAGTTACGGACATGATTCTTGCCCCAGTAGCCGGCGCCAATAACCGCTACATCCACCGGCAATGATTTCGGATCTGTCTCATTGTTGCTTGTCACTGCAGTCACCTCTCGTATTTTTTTGCCGCAAAATTGAGTTTAGCGGCGTGATTTGTGAGCCAACGGGGCTTAGATCAACGATGAGGGTCGTATCTCTAATTAGAGGGTTGGAAGGGCGGAACGTAGTTGTCGATTGAATTAGCTGGTATGGGTCTAGAGAAGGATGCTAGTCGGGATTGAGGACCGTTTGAGTTATCGGCTTCTCCGCCGGAGCTGAATCTACGGAGTAGCATTTTTTCAGCATTCTTTTGTTCAAAAGTGACACTATTCCAGTCCTCCAAAGCATTAACACCATTGTGCTCGGAACTACCGACAAATTGCCGGCTTTCAAATGCAACAAAGCCCGCTTAAAGACAAACATCCCTTTGAGCGCTTTTAAGACAATGGGGTAAGTAGTCGGAATAGTTTCTTGTTGCACAACTTTTGTGAGCATGCGCTCTATGTATTGTTTTGGTAATTTGATAAGCGCTGAAAGAACAATTAAGAC
>JBBSBY010000139.1:0-5598 GCA_038250835.1 Desulfomonilales bacterium
GTCAAACCCTACGACGTTATCTACGTTCCCAAGACATATATTCGAGACCTAAGGGTTTTCATGGATCAATACTTCAGAACGGTCTCTGAGATAGCTCAATTTGTAAATCTTGTTTCGCCGTAGTTTAGCAATCGAGATTTCATTCAGCATTCTTTAATCGTAAATTTTATGAAAAAATTGCTCAGACCTCTTGTTTGATCAATAACGATGAGGCTCTTTGCTTTTTTTATCCTCAATTAAAGATTATTAAATCCTTGACAGCCGTTGCCGAATTGTTAGTTATAAAATATCGCATAAGAACAAGAATGTTTTGTTAAGAATAGACAAGATCGCGCGGATGCAAGAGTGATTTCAATTCTGATTGGGATATGACGGCAAGCGCAAAAGGCAATGCATCCAGCGACAAACCATCCAAGCAAGGTGGGGGTGCTCTGACTCGACAAGCAGGGAACTTGGTCTGCAAATTTCCAACTTAATCGCAACAGAAATTTCAGCGGACAAGATTTAACTACTCTCATTATTTCAATAAATTAGCTCTCCGGGGGGTGGGGCGAAACTCACATAATTCAATCTTAATAATCAACCAATTACGTCCTCAGCTCCATATGTTATTTCGCATAGAAATGCGCTTAGCCGCTGTTTATAAACGAAGAGCGTGAATTGCTACAATAGCGGAGCCGTTGCAACAATTTGTCAATCGATTTGTCCGCCTCGATCATTAACGGTCGAGTGCACAGGGGAGGGGACAAATGTCGTACAACGTTCACCTGATACATGAAACGGGGTATGGAGGGGAGAGAGCAGTCTCTTCTTTGGTGTTGCCTCGGTCAAGTCATTCTTCAAGAGGTAATGGCTCTGCCCCGGCTTTGGCGGCAGTCCTGAATGATTTGCTCACATCTTGGAGATGGCAGGCGCGCTTTCTGGTATTCTTAGACATAATTTTGGCCGGTTTAGCCGTGTGGGGGGGATTCACGCTTTCACCGTATTACGGAACGGACGACTTTGGCCTGAAGACACATCCTACCCTCGCAAGCACAATCCCAATATTCAGTCTTGCCTATGTGAGCTTTGCATTTGTCTGGGGATTATATGATTGGGCAAAGGTATCAAGACCGATAGGCTGTGTGATTGATTCAGTATTGGCCGGCTGTTGCGCTGCGATATTTACGCTTGTTGTGCAATATGTATTTTTTTATGCGACGTCGGGTCGCTGGATATTGGCGCTGAGCGTCGTCTTCGTCGTGTGGTCTTCTGCAGCGACGAGAGCACTGTTAAACAATCTCAAACGCGGAATGACCAAGAAGATCGTGTTTGTGGCAAAAGGCGACGCCTGGTCGCAAATCTGCCCAATCTAAGTAAGGAAAGCCAAGATATCCAGGTGGCGGGAGTTTTTCAGATCTGGGAAACGGGGGGTTCGCCGCAGGCCGATCAAATGGAAGGTTTGAAACATTTCTGCCGAAACCGCAAAGTGGATCTGATCGTCGTTGACGAAGTCTGCCCATTTCAGGCGATATCCAGTATCTTGCATATGGTTCACAATGGGATCCTTGTTACGGGGCTCGTGGCTTTTTACGAACACACTTTCAGACGAGTGCCCTGCGAACTGGTCGGTTCTAGATGGCTCTTGCACGGAGATCATTACATCCGCAGTCCGGTGGCCAGGGCATTGAAACGACTAGTTGACGTTCTTTTTGCTTCTCTTGGAATATTAATCACTCTATCTTTATGGCCCGCCATTGCTTTTTTTATTAAAACTTCCAGTCCCGGTCCGGTTTTTTACAAACAGGAACGGGTTGGTCTTGATGGGCGAAGATTTTCGATGATCAAATTTCGCACCATGCGTGCCGACTCCGAAAGTCTAGGTGTTCCACAATGGACCGAACCTAATGACAACAGAGTAACGGCTGTTGGGAGGCTGCTTCGCAAAACGCGTTTCGATGAAGTTCCCCAATTTCTGAATGTCCTGAAAGGAGAAATGTCATGTGTGGGCCCCAGGCCCGAACGACCTCAGTTTGTGGAGAACTTCCGATCGACCATACCTTACTATGACATACGACATCAGACCAAGCCCGGCATAACAGGTTGGGCGCAGATCATGTACGGCTACGCGGCGGGTGATAGTGACACAACAATGAAGCTTTCCTACGATCTTTACTACGTCAAAAATGGGACACTCCTGTTGGACTTCGAGATTATGCTTAAGACGATGAGAGCCATGATGGTAGGATCGAGGTAACCTCTTGTGTCTGACTGCTCAGGAGATACAGCGTCATGAAGTTTGTTTCGGTCGATACGAGGTTGCTACCGAGTCGGTTTTGGGGCGGCGAAACCCGCGACTGTTTTTGGTGGTAATCGAAGAGATGGAGATTGAACTCCGGATTTGAGGCAAGAATCATTCGTATCAATGTTGCAAAATACTGACTGCAACAGCCGTGTGGGATCCGAGAACAGAACTTCTGCGGATGAATGCGGGTGGCGGCTCTGAGCGAACTTTAGCAGTCGACCAAGCCGGCGCCTTCTGTATTTAGAGGACAATGTCCAGCCAAGGCAAAATTCTAGATATGAAAGAATCCACAGGCAAGATTCTGAGTGAGAGGCTCAGTGCGCATCCCAGTCTGAAAATTAATTTCTCCTGGACCTTTGCCGGAAATGTCGTTTATGCGGCTTGTCAGTGGGGAATGCTGATAGTGCTGACTCGAATGGGCGCTGCTTTAGTCGGACAATTCGCTTTGGGTTTGGCAATAACTGCTCCAATAATAATGTTTGGCGATCTACAACTTCGCGCAGTTCAATATACGGATGTTCACGCTGAAGACTATTGTTTCGGACATTATTTAGCTCTTCGTATCATTAGCAATTCGCTTGCCCTGTTAATAATTTCGTGCATCGCCCTCGTGGGTGGTTATAGATGGGAGACTGCAACGGTAATCATTCAACTTGGAATTGCCAAGGTGTTTGAATCATTTAGCGACATTTGTTACGGAGTATTCCAACAACATGAAATGATGAGCATTGTCTCCAAATCGTTATTTTTACGAGGAACTTTGGCTTTATTGGGGTTGGGTTTAGGCACACACATGACTGGAACGGTATTCGGAGGAGTATTCGGTTTATCCTTGGCATGGTTATTAGTATTGATCTTATATGATTTCAGAAATGCCACACGTGTTTTAAAGTTCATATGTCCTACCCATCCGGCGCTCGCCGGCATCCCATTCGCCCCGTCTGGGAATTTCATAAACTCAGGGCATTGGCGTGGTTTGCAGCCCCTCTTGGATTCGTTCAAATGATGATCTCCTTCAATTTCAATATTCCACGATATTTTATTGCTTACTATTTGGGGGAAGCTGAACTCGGAATTTTTACTGCGGTCAGCTACATTGTACATGCGGGGTCTTTGGTAATGGTCGCCTTAGGTCAGGCTGTTAGTCCCAGGCTTGCCAAGTATTTTCATATAGGAAGTTAATGGAGTTCCGAAGGTTATTGTTAAACTTAGTAATAATAGGGGCGTGCCTGGGATTAATGGGCATAAGCGCCTCGTTACTATATGGCCGGGAAATTCTAACTCTTCTATATGGTTCTACGTATGCGGGATACAATAAACTGTTTGTGTGGGTTATGATAGCCGGAGCGGTTATTTTCATTCAAACTGCTTTAGGTTTCGCTTATACAACTATCAGGCAATTTCGAGTCCTAATTATTCCTCACATCATTGTTACGATTATTATGTTTGCCTCCAGTTTCCTATTGGTATCAGTCAACGGCTCAATAGGCGGCGCCTGGGCCTTTGCCTTTTCAAACCTGTGTCTAGTGTTTTTATTTGTTTTCCTACTCAACCGAGCTCTCGCAAGCTCTCCCAGTTATGTTTAGGGAAAGAGCAATATGCCCGTCCTGAGAATACTTCATGTGGTGGGAAGCATGAACGTCGGAGGTATAGAAACCTGGCTTATGCATGTGCTGCGACGAATAGATCGGCAAAGATATCAAATGGACTTTCTCGTTCAGACGACTGAGCCGGGGGTTTTCGATGATGAAATACGGAAATTAGGTTCCAAGGTAATCCCTTGTCCCAATCCCAAGCGTCCATTGAACCATGCGGTAAACTTTTTTCGAGCAATTAAAGCTAACGGCCCTTACGACATAATTCATTCACACGTTCATCCTTTGCCTGGCTGGAATAGGCGGAATACGAAACAGAATCGCGCACAGCCATACAAACATACAAAAGCTGCAGCAAAAGGAGCGTCTATCGAGGCAAGTGTATTATAAGACAATGGAATTGTGCATAAAATATTTTGCCACTCTGAAATTGAGCTGTTCGAATTGGGCGGGACCGGCGCTTTTTGGGGTGGCTCGACACGCGGATCCAGGATGGAAAGTTCTTTATTGTGGCATAGACATGGACCCATTACACTTACCATCAAATTCCAATTCATTGAGGAAAGCATTTGGTTTGCCGGACGAAGCCCTAGTTCTGGTGCATGTTGGAAGGTTTGAGCCACTAAAGAACCACTCATTTCTAATTGATATTTTTAAGGAATTCATAAAAGAAGAGCCTGATTCATATTTGTTGCTAATCGGCGACGGCGAGCTCAGATTACAAGTAGAAGAAAAGGTTTGTGATCTTGGGATTGAGAACAACGTAAAATTCCTGGGGTTACGCCACGACGTGCCGGCAATTTTGTCGCAGGCGATCGATATTTTTGTTTTGCCGTCCTTGAGTGAAGGGTTGTGTTTGGCGCTTGTGGAAAGTCAAGCTGCCGGGCTATCGTGTGTAGTATCGGATACGGTGCCGACAGAGGCTATCGTTGTCAACGATTTGGTCACAAGAGTTCCCTTGGACCACCCTCCAACTCTATGGGCACATGCCATAAAAATGGCGGTCGAAAAAAAAAATGGAGAGCGCAGAAGTTCGGCATAGGACATGGCTAATAGTAGCGCATTCAACCTTGAGACCTCCATTACCAAACTCTGTGAATTCTATGACGGCCTGGATGCTCCTTAAAATGGCCTTACAGGAACTGCTGAATCGCGCGAGGAAAAGATATTCCAATGCACGGTGAAAAACGCATATTCAGAGCTATTCAGATCTATCTGCTGAGCACGTGCTATGCCATACCTTTGTTTGGACATCCTGCCATTCCTTGGGCTTTGTGGCCGACTTTGAGCCATTTTGCTTTCATAATCATGTTGATATTGTACTTTATCGTAAGGCCCATTGGCCCGTCCGGAGATTCTACGGCCACTTACCTATTCTTAGCTTTCTGCACCTTTGGGATATGCTCAGTCGCCATACACATAATATCCACTGGAAACTTCGCAGGAGTTCAGTACTCTGCTTATATCATCGTATTTTGGATTCAGGCTTACTTTTTCTGGTTTGCTAGCCGAGCAATAAATTGGACACCGGCTAGAATTGAAAGTATTGGGACCATTGCCGGAATTTGCGGGCTAGTGGTGGCTATTGCCATTTATCTGCAATTTTGGGGCATCTTGGATTATCGTGCACTGGTGTCCCATTTGCCGGCTGGAGCAAATTCGGGTCCTTGGGGAGTGTACGCTACCTACGAAGCCGATGTATGCCTGGGAACGCTCAAC
>JBBSBY010000140.1:0-5489 GCA_038250835.1 Desulfomonilales bacterium
CTTAAAGACAAACATCCCTTTGAGCGCTTTTAAGACAATGGGGTAAGTAGTCGGAATAGTTTCTTGTTGCACAACTTTTGTGAGCATGCGCTCTATGTATTGTTTTGGTAATTTGATAAGCGCTGAAAGAACAATTAAGACATTGATAAGTGATGGGGTCGGCTTTCCCGGATTTATGAACGGCAATTTTAGATTTTCTCGCTCGGAGATTTCTTCTAATTCCGTTCCTGGGATTACCATGAGGGGATAAATATTCAGTATGAACGGTCGCGGTAACTCTTGAAGGAGCCTGACGGTTGCTGCTGAATCCTCTGCAGTCTCAACAGGATTATCCACAATAAAATCGTAAGAGGGCGTCATCATGTAGGATGCATGATCGCCTATGACTCGGAGGGCTCTCGTAATCGCCTCCACCGTGTCCGGCCTCTTGTAAAATTTTAGTGTCCGAGGACTGCCCGACTGTATTCCCATCCGTACTCGGATCATACCCGCCGAAATCAACATTTTCATCTTGTCGGATCTTACATATCTCGGGATTAATCCATGCACGGCAAACGGCAACTGCACTTTCTGTTTCCATTTGTCTGCAAATTCTTCCAGTACTTGGCGAGGCATTGCCATAAAACTATCATCCTGAAAAGTTACCGCGGAGATATGCGGGTGACTTTCTCTTGCTCGAGTTATTTGTTCGATCAAATAGTCTACGGAAGGGTATCGCAGTCTTGCATAGTCTCTGTGCATTTTAAGAAATTGACTGTTACCGCAATAGACGCATTTATTGGGACATCCTATTGACCAGAGAACATTGTATTGGAGACCTTCAAACCGGACATAATCCTTAGCGGTAAGAGGAATAAAACCCTGTTTTGGATCAAATATCATTTCTTGTTCGGCATACGTCGGAAACGGCAAGGTTTCCAGTTCGCTTCGAGTCAAAAGCGGTCTAAGTCCGTTCCTGATAATTTTACCGTTTCGGTTGAAATAGCAGTTGTGTACGTCGCTGTAGTCCCGACCTTCCTTAAAAGCGTCAAAGAATTCCGGAAATGCTCTTTCGCCTTCACCCGTGCAAATAGCGTCGGCATGTCTAATTGAATCTTCGGGATCCATAATGCAATGAATTCCCCCCCACATGATGAATGTAGTGGGGTTTTTGGATCGTATTGAAGCTATGAGTTTTTTCGTATATTCCGCATGGGTACTCATTGACGAGAAACAAACCATGTCCGATTTCGCTAAATGCATGGCTATTGTGTCAATCTCGTCATCCGCAACGCGATCCTCCGGAGTGCCGGCCAATCGTTGCAGGGGGGCGGCCGTCCTGATCGGCACGATGTAACAAATCTTAACGTCCGGGTGAATCGATCTAACAAGGCCCGTCATTTTGCGAAATCCCAGGGTAGAAATATTATTTTCTACTGATACAAAAGTCAGATTCATGGCTCTCTCCTCATGGTTTTTTCGGTATTACGGCGAATGCTCACAATTGGCGCCGCCCTGTGCCCATCATCAGGCGCCATTCAAATCTGCAGGTATTTACACGATTAGGTTCATTATGAGTTTGACTTTGGGCACAACCAATGCTAATCCACTTAAATGGGGATTTTTACATTCGCGGTCTTATAGGGAACTGCAATTCGTTGCGGGCATAGGACGTTTGTAGAATGAAACCCTAATTATTTTTCGTTAAGGACCCGTGTCCTTTCATTCAATTGACTTCGGTAAAGGCTATTTTTCCGAGGTCTTATGTCCTGGGAAAGGAGGCCTGTAGCTCCCATGAAAGCTTTAAAGCTTCGCTCTTTCTTTGTTATCATTTTCATCATGACCTTCTCAATTTCATTACTTTCATGCCTTGGGGGCCCAAACGCCGAAGCTTTCGGCTCATTTAGTTTGGGAGGGGCGTGGATGAGATTTTCGCCGCCGGGAATGCCGCCCCCACTTACGGCCGAAGCCGGCTCTCCATTGTGGTTCCCGCCGTACTTTGGAGGGGAGGCGTATTTACGGATAATGAGCTTAAACATGACCAAAGGAAGGTGGAGGCATCCTACTCTCAATGCAGGCAATTTCGTTGAAAAGGCGACAACTCAACCAATTGCGATTATCGAGCCGATGGTACGTATTCAGATAAGCCGATTTTCCCTCCGCCTGTATTATGATTTTAATCTCGGTAATTTTTCTGTTTCCCAGCCGACTGACCAACGAATTGAATTCAATTTCAGGGCAGGTGGAGACGTCGACTTGTTCCAGGTTGGTAGATCCCGCGTAGGTATGAACTTTGATGTCCAAACGGATTCCCGCGGCGTAACTCTTCATTATAATGGCGACTCCAACTTTCATTATTTCAAACCGGAAGACGCTTGGACGATGGGCGTTCATTTTGTTTACAATCCCACATTTTACGCTTTTGACTGGTCTCCCATATTTGAAGCTCGCATGCGATGGCCGTTGCAAGCTGAAACAAAACTCACAGAATACGATTTTGCTGTAGGTCTGAAATCTCCCGAGACTACTCGGGGAGCTATGGCTTTTAGAGGGGGCTATCGAAATATCAGTTTGGATTTTCGGACCCGCGCGTCTGAATTCGATGGGGCCTGGGACGGCTGGTTCGGAGAATTAGTATATTATTATTGATCAGTCACGTCTCAAGGGATCACCGTTCGACATAGTCAATACAACTCCCAGGATTGTTCCTTTTCCGATACAAATCATTCGGGCGGCTTGCCGTATTAATCCTACCGGAGCAAGGCCCTCTTTGGTGGCGAGAATCATCCCGTCTACCGTCCCCGATAAAACATGAGCATCCGACAAGCCGATAATTGGAGGAGCATCGACGATGACGCAGTCGAATAGCTGCTTACAATCATGCAACGCCTGTTTAAATTTTCCCGATTTGAGCTTCATAAGCGGATTCGAGGTCACCATCCCCGCCGGAATATAGCTAAGTCCCGGGTATTTTGAATCAACAATCACATCCAGAATATTCGTGTTTTTATCGGAAAGCACATCGCTTAGTCCGTCACCCGTAAACGTCTCTTCATTTCCCAGCACTTTGTGGATCATGGGATTCCGCAGATCCGCATCGATAACCAGCACACTATTACCTTCAGAGCTCATGGCTATGGCAATGAGAGTGCTGAGCATTGTTTTTCCCTCAGAGGGCAAAGCGCTTGAAACCGCGATATTCGCGCATCCCTCTGAGGAAGCTAATGACATTATGGAGGCGCTGATGTTACTGAGTGATTGTACGAGAAGTGATTTAGGATAATATGGCGAACGCAAATCCCGATCCGCATAGTCGTACACGAACGGCTTAAAGGCTTTGAGAGATCTCAATGAAGGGATGCTTCCCAAATACGGCAAACCTAAATACTTTTCGACATCTTGCGCTCGTCTGAGAGTCTTGTCTTTACCCGCTGCATACATAACGGAAAAAACCCCTGTGACCAGCCCCATGAATGACCCTATTGCCAACCAAAGCCCCTTCTTTGGCTTAACTGAATGGTAAGACAGCATGGGCGGTTCACGAATTGCTATATTGTTCACAAGAGTTCCCAGATTGACTTCCAAATCTCTGGATCTTTTGAGCAGGTTATTAAATAGCTGACCATTTGTTTCCACCTCCTTCTTGAGAATAGAATGCTGTATTTTTAGAGAATTGATTTGCATAGCGTCTTCTTTAGCGCTTTCGAAGGCGACCTTTGCCAGTTGTTCTTCGTTCCGTGCCGCTTGCAAAGCGGATTTTAATGCTTCTCTCTCGGTCTGAGCTATTTTGTCTCGCATGAAATCCATGCGGGTTTGCAACATCTTCATTTTAGGATGTTCAGGATAATAGACTCCTGTATACTGATAATATTCCTTTTCTATTGCCGCCAATTCATCCTGAAGTTTCTCCAAATGTTTCGAGGACAAGCTTATCGGAATACCTTTGTTGGTATTATTGCTGAAAGACTCCAGCTTCGCGCGGGATTCGCTGACCTTTACTAGAGCGTCTGCGGTTTTATTGAAAAAAGAGATAAAATGATTTCCTTCGCCCTCCAGAGAAACAATTCCGTGTTTGTTTGTAAAGCCGATAAGCGCCGATTGCGATTTGAGCAGTTGTTTTTCTACCTTGGATATTTCGTCCTTCAACCAATCATTGGCCAGTTTGGTGCTCATGCGCATTTTCTCAAGATTTCTGCTGAGATATAGATCCAAGTATTCATCGAGGAGGAATTTGGCCAGCTTGGGATCTCCGTTTTCCATGCTGATGTGAACGAGTTGGGTACCGGAAAAGGGATCCACATCCATACGGCCTGTGATATAGTCTACAATTTGAACCGACCGGAGCTCATCTGAAGGCTCCAGATCTATAGCTAAAATATTTCTGTGCAGAAGCTTCTGTAGATGGCGCTTGGCGCTGGTTATGTGTGAGCTCAACCGCGAGTGCTGTTCGTGTACAAAGTATGGATCATGAATTAGGTCCAGTTTTTTGACGAGTTCTGCGGCAAGGGATCTGCTTTTTAGCAATCTTATTTGGGTAGCCAGGAATTTGTTGAAATTAAGATTAACGAAATTGGCGTCGCTCACCTCTTGAGCGTTAAGTATTGGGCGTTCTATTTCGAGAGTCGCCGATGATCTATATGACTTAGGCGACATGTAGAGGGCAAATCCTGTAATAATTACGGCTGAAAATAATACCGCGAGGAATAGCTTCTTCCTCTTCAGCAACATGTCGACGTAATCCGAAAAATACTTTGTGCCGTCAGGCGCGAATTGTGATCCATGGTCCGGAATTGCGCCCCATTGGCTTGCCCCAAGTCGGAGAGGTTTATAAAGCTGTTTCGGATCTTGGTCCGGTATGGTGATGATTTCTTGGGAAGCGTTTTCGTTAGGATCCATTGTAATCTCCGGTTTCGTATAAATCGCGGCCAAGTGTCGGTGTAAACTCAAATGCGGTTTCAAATTATTGGGATGGCCTTGGTTTTGTTCAATTCATTGTAAATATCTTTGCCTCAGCCCCACCTTTTTGTTGACAAACCTACCCGTATTATGAATATAAATGAGACACTAATTTTAAATTCAATTTAACCGTCCTTTTCTTTTACAAAGGTTGGTACTTAATGTATTTGCGGTATGGCAGGGGTTGGGGTCTTTGTTTTCTGTGCATCCTCATTGTAATGGCTGCAGGGTGCATATGGTCTATTCCGTCTCCATTCAGACCTTCTCCGGGTCCGGTAAAGCTTCCCGATAAAATAGATCTTGCCGACGCTTTCGAGGTCGTTTGCCGGAACTACCGAGTAGGTCCCGCCGACGTTCTCCGTGTCAACTATCAAACCGAATGGTCCGTTCCTATCGGAAGCTACAAGCTTGATAACCTGGATGAAATCCGTGTCGAATTTTTGGCTGACCCAAACCTGAACCGGGTAGTCACAGTGCGGCCGGATGGGATGGTGACTCTTCCGGGAGTTGGAGACATTCGAGCGGTTGGCCGGACTCCGGAAGACCTTGCTAGA
>JBBSBY010000141.1:0-5372 GCA_038250835.1 Desulfomonilales bacterium
GGCCCTCGGTTTCAGCGTTTTTCCGCAATTCTGATATTGCTGTGGAACTAATATCCACGGCGTCTACTTTGTAACCACTGCGAGCCAACCAGAGGGAAGCGGCGCCCAAACCGCATGCAATATCCAGGGCGCGACCGCCGAGTAAGTATTGCTTAGCCGAAATGAGAAAATTATCCGGAGCGCCTGGGCCGCTCAACCTTTGGGAATATTTTTTATTCCATTTTTGCTCATCAGATTGCATGAGGAATGTCGCTCAATGTAAATTCCGGCAGAGATCTTACGCAAGGTACTGTCATTGATTGTTAATCTTTCTCTTTTTTCTCGCTGGTGTCCCATTCCCCGCTTACGGTGACGTCAACTCCATCTTGAGCCATTTTCGCCATATCGTGTATATTGATCATCTGGGTGTCGGAAACAGAAACAGGAGAAACTTCCAGCTTTGATTCAAGTGAGGCCCCGCACCGCGGACACTTGATCTTCCGTGCGTCTTTGTTGACCGGCGCCTCGACGCGTAAACCACATTCACATTCTACGTACCCGACTTTTTTCACGTTTCCACCATAACAACCGGTATTTGGCAGCCTGCTATTGTTATACTGTTTCAATGCATAATGACAAACGCTTTCAATCATCCGAGCTTTACTATATCATTTTTTTGGACTTTTGGCCCGGCAGTTGAATTGGGCTATCTATATCTTTTATGACAAGTGGGCGCCGATATCCGTCTATGTATTCACATCAAATTTGAAACCAGAGAGTATACGTAGACACATCTTCAGAAACAACCAGCCGCTCATCATTGTTGCGCTTTTTTGTTTCACATTAACAGTGTTGTATACTCAATCTCAAACCCTCTCTCAGCTAGCCGGGTATTCATAGGACGCCCGGAGCGTTACTCATTTTAACAGAATCGACTCTACCACAAAGATCAACTCGTGGCTTCCTGCGGAATGCATCCCCCAGTCGTTTCAACTTGGTTGATAATCCGGTCTTGAACTAGTATAAGATGATAGGTTTAGTCGTAGTAGTCATTTAATCCGGTATCACCATCCCCTAATTTACATATTGTGAGGACATCCATTGAAGAAAACAGAGGATTTATTCATTGGCGCATTGTTCATCAATTATTAAAGCTGAAGCTGAATATTATGACTGACCGTGCTCAGGATCTGGAAGTCACGGTTGTTATACCGGCTTTTAATGAAAAGAAGACCATTGCGGATGTGATCAATGGAGTCCGGAGGCATTTGCCCCTGGCCTCGATTCTGGTAGTCGACGACGGCTCAGTTGACGGAACCGCTGAGGCGGCAGTGACGGCAGGCGCTACAGTGATATCCCACCCTCTCAATAAGGGCAACGGGGCCTCGATAAAGACTGCGATTCGAGCTGTTGGTACGGGCGTTATAGCGGTTATTGACGCTGACGGCCAACATGATCCTGCGGACTTACCCAAATTAGTAGGCATGCTGGCAAACTACGATTTGGTTGTAGGCGCCAGGAGTTTCAACTCAGCTCAGGGTTTGCCCCTCCGTAATCTGGGCAATCGAATACTATCAGGATTGGCGTCATTCCTTTCTGAACAGAAAATTTCCGATTTAACCTGCGGCTTTAGAGTCTTTAAACGTGATGTTGCCGCCCGCTTCCTGCATGTTTACCCCAATGGATATTCATTCCCGTCCACCAGCACTCTGTGTTTCATAACCGCGGGTTACAATGTTCGTTTTGAGCCTGTCAGGGCTAAACACAGGCCAACGGAAACAAAAAGTAATCTGAAACCATTCAGAGATGGGTTTAAATTTCTCACCTTAATTCTCCGTATTATTTCATTGGCTAATCCGAACAAACTTTTCTTCCCTGCGGGTCTATTCTTATTAATTTGCGGAATCATACTTACCATAAGAAATCTCGTCATGTTTGCTCAATTTTCCGGGGGAACCGTGCTGTTTTTGGCCGGCGGTGTTAATATTATATTTTTCGGACTAATTCTCGATCAATTTGCGTCGCTCAGAATACAAGAACGCGATTAAGGATTCTTCATGTGCGGCATTTGCGGAATGTTCACCTCCGATCCTGAAAAGCACGCTGACAGGGACCTTCTCAACGCGATGAATGAGACTTTGATCCATAGAGGCCCGGATGACTCAGGAATGTACGTCGATGGGCCTATTGGCTTGGCAATGCGCCGTTTGAGTATCATCGACGTAACCGGCGGTCGTCAACCTATGACGGAGGAGAGCGAATCCCTTTGGATTGTGTTCAATGGTGAGATTTATAATTTTCTGGAACTTCGCGAAGATCTTGTATCACGAGGGCATGTTTTTAAGACAAAATCGGACACGGAAGTAATACTGAGGCTTTATCAGGAAATTGGAGTTGCTTGCGTCGAGAAGCTCAATGGGATGTTCGCGTTTGCAATTTGGGATGCCGGCAAGCAAACGATTTTTATGGCCCGGGACAGATTGGGTATAAAGCCTCTCTTTTACGCCTTTTCTCCTGAAGGTGATTTCTACTTTGGCAGTGAAATTAAGGCGTTATTGAAGACGCCTATTGACTTGCGTCCCGATTTCCAGGCCATATACGACTATCTCTCTCTGATGTATGTGCCCACCCCTGCAACGGCATATACCTCAATACGTAAACTACCGCCCGGATGTTTTTGTCTCGTATCGTCAAGAGATGTGGACATTCAAAAATATTGGGAAGTCCCTTTGCCGGCGGAGTGGGACGTGGATACTTCCTACCGCAATTACGAAGACGAGGTGTTGGGGCTTCTTGAGACGGCAGTGCGAAGACAGATGATATCGGACGTGGAGATTGGGGCTTTTTTGAGCGGCGGCTTGGATTCGACCACAGTTACTGCAATCATGGTTGACAAACTTAAAAAGCCCATGCGCACATTCACCATAGGATTTAATCATAAATCGTACGATGAATCCGCTGAAGCGAGATTGGTTGCTGAAAAACTTGGAACCGATCATATCGAACAAACAGTCTATCCAAGCATGATCAAGTCCATTCCGGATCTGCTCAATTTTTTTGATGAACCCTTTGCGGATTACTCGGCAATTCCAACTTTCCTTGTCTCTCAATTGGCTTCAAAAAAGCTAAAAGTGGTTTTGACGGGTGATGGAGGAGACGAGGTATTCGCAGGTTACCCAACTCATACTGCATATCGTGTAACGGACGCTTACAAGAAAATTCCGGGATTTATCCGCAATCGCGTAATTACACCCCTTGTTCAGCGTATGCCGACCTCGATGAACCGCTTGAGTTTTGATTACAAAGCTAAGCGCTTCGTTACCGGGGCCGACTTACCAATGGAGCAAGGTCACTATTGGTGGAAAGTCATTTTCAACGAGGATGAAAAAAAGGAATTGCTGAATCCTGATTTTTCAGCCGCCAAATTGGACACTTACCGAGTGTTTGAGCAATATTTCGATCAATGCCGTCATTCTCATCCGTTGAACCGCTTACTGTTCGTTGATTTAAAGACGTTTTTACTTGACGATAATCTTGTGAAAGTGGATCGCATGACCATGGCGAATTCATTAGAAGCGCGAGTCCCGTTCCTGGATCATGAGCTTGTCGAGAAAGTGGCTCTGATGCCGCCTTTGGTTAAATCTAAGGGCCTGGAAACAAAGGGTTTACTTAGAAGAGCGGTGCGAGATCTATTGCCGCCCGCCATCCGATCAGGGACAAAAAAGGGGTTCACACCGCCATTGCCTCTGTGGATAAGCGCTGAGCTGAAAAGCTTGTTCGAAGAATATTTTTCACACGAGCGACTTTCAGCCATAAGAATTCTCAACCCGACCTATTGCCGCAAACTTCTTCACGATCATTTTCAGGGCAAGAAAGACAACAATAGACAGCTCTGGACACTGTTGGCCCTAATTTGCCGGCTGGAAAAAACACCGCTATGAGGACGGAGGACGCGATGAAGCACAAAGTAATGATCATGAAACGCAAGGATTACGATGTCGACAAAATAAAGAGTGTGGTCCTTGAAGGTATACAAGAGCTTGGCGTCAAACCTCGTGGAAAGGTCTTAATGAAGCCGAACTGTGTGATGGCGCATAAGGATTTGTTTCCCCACGCGTTTACAAGACCTGAGTTTGTGGAAGGTGTAGCGGCGGCGCTTCAGAAAAATGGCTCGGAAATTCAGGAGCTGGCGCTAGGTGAACGTTGCGGCATAACGATACCCACGAGATTCTGCTTCGGCAACGCGGGGTACATGGAAGTAGCCAAAAAATACGGATTAAAAGTTCATTTTTTTGATGAGTGCAAACAAGTTCCGGTAAAATTGCGCAATCCCGAAAGACTCAGGGATACCATTTACCTTCCCAAACCTATTACTGAGACTGACTTTTTTGTAAATTTACCGAAATTTAAGGCCCACCCATGGACTCGTTTGACTCTAAGCCTCAAGAATTTAATTGGTATTCAGGATGATAAATACAGATTAATTGACCACAATACCCATCTTGAACATAAAATTGCGGATTTAGCGGAGACGGTAACGCATGGTTTCATAGCGGTTGACGGCATTACCGCCGGACAGAAAATGATGTTGACCCCCACACCTTTTGATCTTGGGGCAATCATCATGGGGACCAATCCCTGCGCGGTCGACACTGTCTGTTCTCATATGGTAAATACTGATCCTGATCAAATAATTCATTTAAAGTATGCGGCTCAACGGGGATTCGGCCCCATATCTCTAGACGATATTGAAATTTCCGGTGATTATCCTCTTGCTGAAGCGCAATCGCGTACCGCCGGTTTTGAATTTTGCATGGAAAAAATTGACGATTACTTTAAATATCAAGGCAAGCTAAGCTGCATCGTCGGGTCATTTCCGGAAGACCATTCCCCTGATTACTGCTGGGGCGGATGTCCCGGGGCCCTCCAAGAATCAATGCACATCATCCAAATGTATTACCCTGAAGTTCACAAGACTATGGGAAAAATAAAATATGTTGTCGGTGAAGTCGATGGTCCGATTGATTTAGAACCGGACGAGCGAGTTATCTTTATGGGAGATTGCACGAGCTGGAGGGGGCAAATTGATGGCGAGCAAGTGGTTATCGAAAAGAGTTATAGATCCAGATGCGAGGAAGACACCAAGAATGCCAAAACCAATGATATGGCCTTAAAAATACTCGGTTCGGTATGGCACTGCTTGACCAACGGCAAAAAGCGGTACATCCATGCGCCGGGATGTCCCGTTTCGGTGGCCGCTCACGTAAATTATTTATCGTTTCTTGGTGGGATTAAGAACGTAAATTTCGATAAGCGAACATTGATACCGGTCAACCTGGGGTACATGCAAATGCGATTCAACAGAGCCATTAACAGGATGCTGGGGTGAAAGA
>JBBSBY010000142.1:0-5353 GCA_038250835.1 Desulfomonilales bacterium
AATTTGCAACAACAGCAAGGCTAAAGAGTATTTAAAATGGACACCAAAATATTCTTTAGAGGCGGGGTTGGATCAAGTGATTGAATACATAAGCGCACACCCCGGCATGATAAAAACCAAAAATTACGTGGTGTAAAATGATTTATTTCTTTCATGTGGGCCATCTTCACCAATTCAATAAACATTTATTTTTAACCGGAGTAAAATTGTTTCACGGCCTGACAAACGAAAGCCAGGTCCTTATCAGTCATACTTGGATATAAAGGAAGAGTGACCTCACCTGCTGCAACCAGCTCGGTAACGGGAAGTTGGCTGCCCTCAGATGGGAAATCCGCATACGAAGTAAACTTGTGTATTGGGGGATAGTGAATACTGGTCTGAATACCCAAATGTTTCATATGCTCCATAAATGCTGGTCGTTTTTGGGAGTCGTCCAATAGAATCGGAAAAATATGACAGCCGGATTCACTAATCATCCCATCCGAAAAAGGAAATGTAATTGGTAAGCCCACATTGAGCTCACTGCGCATCGATCTTGTCAATTCTCTACGGCGCCGGTTATTTTTATTAAGTTTAGCCAACTGTGCTTTCCCGAGAGAAGCCCGTAATTCATCAATTCTGTAGTTGAAGCCTGTTCGCAAAACATCGTAGCTGAAACAATGCCCAAGGTGGCGGTCCCATGTCAGCGCAGTCATTCCGTGAGACCGCAACAGCGAAATCTGTCGGGCGGTTTCCTCGTTGTTTGTGACTATCATTCCACCTTCTGCGGATGTCATGTTCTTGTTTGAATAAAAACTGAAGCATCCGGCGTCTCCCCATGCTCCTAAGGCTTTTCCGTTAAAAAAAGCCCCGGGAGCGTGCGCCGCATCTTCAATGAGCTTGAGGCCTCGACCTTTAACAAGAGTTTGAATTTTATCCATTTGACATGGAAAGCCTGCATAGTGAACAACTATAACACCTGCCGTTGCCGGTCTAATTTTGGATTCAATACTCCCTACCGATATATTCCAGTCATTTAATCCTGAAATTTCAGCAAACACGGGAACGGCGCCTACATACCTGACGGCATTGGCTGTGGCTACAAAAGTAAGCGAAGGGAGTATGACTTCATCACCGGGTCCGATACCCAACGCCAAAAGAGATAGATGCAAAGCGGCCGTTCCGGATGAAACGGCAATGGCATGTTCAGACCCCAAATAGTTAGCGAATTCCTTTTCAAAGGCGTGTGTTTCAGGTCCCATGGTTACCCAACCTGAATCCAGAACTCTTTTGACCGCTTCGTATTCCGCATCTGAAAAACATGTCTTCGACAAAGGCACTTTCCAGTTCATTTTGCACCGTCTATTCTAAGTATTCATTCCCACTCAGGGGTATCGAATATATGTGTGGTCAAAGTGATTCATTACTCGTATCTTACTGAAGATTTGCATCCAACGCATAGAGACATGCCGACAATGATAGATGCTATTTTTAAATCCCTTACCTATCACTTTACCGCCCTGTGCGACAAACAAGTTTTGCCAATTAGATAATTCCGATATAATATACAGAGTGGCATGATATGCTGTATTTACATGAAAAGCGCCTCCCGTTCGCTTGTTCTTTTTTTAGTATATTAACCGATATCCGCCTAAAGCTCGATTGTTAAACACTTTGCGTCCCCTGACAATTAAAAATGGTTGTCGCATTTGACACATTCTTTTCAGTATGCGCCAAATCTTCATGAATTCCAACGCTCATTGATGGAGTTTCATCAATTGGTCTTTATACACGAATTCTGCCTGCAAGTTGATGAAGTTTAAAGGAACATAATTGACAACATACGCTTACTGATGCTACAAAATATCATTTTAGCGCACTAAATCCTACTTATTCAGTCTATCGTTTGAATTAAAAATCTCAGTGGTGGTTGGTAACCACTTTTTCTTTGGTGGACAAAGATCAGCCATAAAGTCGGTCATCTATTCTATTGCTTCAAATTGGCTCATATTGATTTATAAGTTTCAGGAGGTCCACGCATGTCGCCGTTACGCTCCACTGCCGGCGCTAAGCCCTTGTTTGCGCTTTTAATATCGATTTTGTGCGCCCTAGATTTTTGCGCAGCGTCCAATTTGTTTGCTCAAATGAACGCATCCACAGCAGATGGGCGGCACATTATAATTGCGTATGATTCATCAACCGACATGGCCGGCGAGCGTGGACGTCGTCCGGATCGACAAAAGCTTGGCCGATTAAACGACTACCTTCTCAAAATTATTTATGACAAAATTCCCCCGGCGCCGGCACGTACAAAGAAGCTTGGCTCGGAAACAATTGCCGGTACGGGATACGGTTTTGATCAACCACTTTACGCCAGAGGGGCAGCCTTAACCTACTTCACCTTTTCTGACGAACCTCGTTATATTTTTGTAGCCAAACAGGAATTTGTGCCGAGCGAAAAATTTGAAAAAATGCTGCCTTCGGCATTTAAAGGGGCCTCAGGATTAGATGTGTGCGCTAAAGCCGAAGCCTTTCAAAACTTGCGCCTAAATGATTTGAAAACGTATTTGATAATAGTTGGGAGTTTAAAACAAATAAATAATGCAGCCGGCTCCGACCGGAAAAGAGACTGCGAGGTCAGGTTGGCCGGCTTTGAATCCAACCACAAAGCTGTTCTTAGTTATTCTCAGAACATCGAAAACGGCTTTTTCATCAAGATTTATACCTTGGAAGGATCAGAAGGGCCTTACACGTTTTTCCTGACGAAAGATGAACAAAAGTTACCTTCGGTCCTCACCTTCAGCAGATCAGGAAATCAGGCGATTCTTGATCCCGGTTTTAAATTACTAGCTAACCAAAATATTAAACGCGATTACAGAATCTCGAACGTTATTGCCGTAGTTCACAAGAAAGACAAAGAAAGAGTAGAAAAGGAAGTGAGCCTCGGCGGGCCGCTAAACCGGAACACAGCGCCGCTTCAAGGCCTAACCTTACCTCAATCGCTTATCAATGATAACTACGCTGTTGATTTGGAAATCGGATATGTAATTCCCGGCGCCAAAGGTAACAGGGGTCAACCGAAGCTGGATTACTTCGTCATCAGAAATTTGGCTATGTCCTTTAACGAAAAAGAGCAATCGCCAATATCCCAGCCCCCATTATCGATTGTAAATCCTGATAGAGTGAATAATCCAACCATAGACACTACGCCTGAACCCAAACCTGAAGGCAATTTCGCCGCTGAAATGGAGTCCGCCAAACCGGTAGACACACGTCCAGGCGCAGATGCCCAACCTCCGAGGCCCACCGCCCAAACGCCTGAGCCGAAGCAGTCTAAACCTGAGTTAGTCTTCTCCTGTAAAGACCCGCAAGCTTCCGATGCGGTGGTTTTCACAAAAATCGACTCAGGATTAGAAGTTAAAGTATGCGCCATAGACGCTAAAGGAGAGCTTCCCCCAGGCTTCAAAATTCAAAAGGCGAGTTTGATGGTCGGATCGACCGCAATTCCATTAAAGATGACGAAAGCGGACCTCGGCCGCCCAATTCAGACAACAATTGACAAAGGGCAATGGGAAAACCTTTTATCCTCTCCCAAATCAGGCAAAATTGAAATCGTATACACTGCTGAAGGGCAATCGGAGCCAAAGCCCGTAAATATTACAGTGGACG
The DNA here is from genome assembly GCA_038250835.1 of Desulfomonilales bacterium. GTDB lineage: Bacteria > Desulfobacterota > Desulfomonilia > Desulfomonilales > Desulfomonilaceae > JBBSBY01. The sequence continues at coordinate 3,649 of JBBSBY010000142.1, forward strand.
TGGCCCCGCCGCCTCTCCCAAAGAAAGTTGAAGCGCCGGCGGATATCTTCATGATTGTGACTGATCCTGCGGCGACTAAACCAGAGGATGTCATCCCCGCCAAATGGAACGCTGAAGGGTTAAAGATTAACGACTTTTACGTCAAACCCAAATCGGACGTGCCGCCTGAGCTTATGGCTGAGCTTAAAGACGTTCAGTTTAAGATTGCGGGCCTTGTATCAAGGGAAGGTAAGGTCAACCAGTTTCCACTCAAATTGGATTTGGAAATTAAGCATAATGAATTGGGGAAAATAGCCCCTGGAAAAAATGAACTGGAATTCACATTTGATTTTAAGACGGCTGATTCCCAAACTCCTGAATCCAGGACGTTAAAAGTCGCCGTCGATTTCCCAAAAATAGCCGGCCCAAAGTTTATTTTAACGTTGAGATCTGATGAGAAAAAACCTGCGACTGTAATACCGGCAAAGAAGATTGACGACGCGATCGAAGTCTCGAATTTGGCTCTTAAAACAGTGCAGCCAAACGGTTTGGAGAGCATTGGAAAAGTTCAAATGCTCTCCAATAATAAAGTCTTGCACACATGGGAGAAGAAAGCTGTTTCCAAACTTGGATATCTTTCAAGCGCAGTCATTCCCGACGCCAAGCTGGATCAAAGCTCAGGAGATATACCTGTATCCTTCAAAGTGTTTTACAACCAGGCCGGTAAGGCCGACGAGGGGATTGCGCCTGTTCCCGGCGGGGTTTTAAGCGTACCCTGCGGGTGGCCGTGGCCGTTTTCGGCTCTGGAAGGTATACTCCCGTGCATACCATTTTTAGCGTTACTCGGAATTTTGGTGCTGCTTCCTCTGCTGATTCTTCTGGGACTGTTTATAATGCTTATTGGCAGAAAAAAGAAAGTTCCAATTTATTTTGCTTTGGAAGCCCTGGATCGCTCCGATTTCGACGATCAAACATTCATCAGTCCGGTCTTTGAATTAAACGCCGGCGAAAGACTTGCTCTCGGAGACGGCGGCGGCTCGAAAGAGACATGGGATCTAAACTGTCCCAATTTCTTTGTGGAAGCAAAATCGGCGTCTTCCTTGGGTAAAAAGGCATTGTATTTAGGTGAAACCGGCCAACTTTCAGCAATGAAACTGATGCCGGGCAGAGAGTATCCGATAACTTGCGAGGGTAATTTTGAAGTCATCCTCAAGCTCACTGAATTCGCGAAAAAACCTGCAGAGTGGAATCCTACGCCTTTGCCCAAGCGCCAAGTTACAGAAACGGCTCCAAACCAGGGCGATATTCAAAATGGGGATGAATTTGAATTTACATAAAAAGCGAGGCGCCGCGAAGGTGCCTTTACTTAAAAATATTTGATTAGTTTCGTAACTTTACAAATTTTCGATCGGTAATAACACTAATAATTATTGCGAAGTGTTATAAAACATGACTTCATGCGTGGGTTTAGCAATCCGATGAAAACTTTCCAGGCGCAAGTGTATTTGTACTTCGGAATAATACCAAAAAAGCGCAATAAAAGCATAAATTGTCTACGGGGGAGCCTCCCCCGACGGAGTCTATCAACTGGGCGACTCAGGTCGAGCAGGTTCGCAGGTGTCGCAACTATCGCAAGAGCTACAACCGAGGGTGTGCAAGGCCCGCTGATTCTCTTCAAACGTCGGCCCTAAAGCTTCTATATGATTTTTGCCGCACACGGGACAAT
>JBBSBY010000143.1:0-5277 GCA_038250835.1 Desulfomonilales bacterium
TCCGGATAAAAACCAAATGAAAATAAAAACAACGATTACTCTGGCTTTAGTGCGCTAATCCAGCCGGATGTTCTCATATTATCAAAAATTATAAGTCCGGCAGACTTAATTTTGAGGATGATTAACGGAATATCGTTTGCGCGTATCTTTTAGATTCTTGCCTCATTAAGTGAGCACATGGGCGGGCGCCACCGAGGTGGAAGCATCAAAATTTGCAAAACTTAGTTCTCAGACAACAGATTAAAATTCTCAGTAACCTGTTTGTCTCTCAAAAACAAAGGTGAAAGAAAAATGAACGTACAAGATATAATTACCGACGCAGAAGAGCTTCAAGAAAATTTGGCAGCAAAAATTAGGAGATCGAAACGCGAAGAAGAATTATGGGATAAGACGCTGGACATTGAATGCGAAGTGTGTATGGGGCGGATTAAGTGCCCCGAATGTGCCGGACCCGTTTTGCATTTTGCAGAGTATGTCTATCCCATAATGATACATTTGATGGATATGGATATGCCCAAACATTTATTCGAGGAATTTACCCAATTATTGAATAACAAGGATTTCTGGCTGGAAGCGGCACATTACACCATTTGTCAGCCTTGCGAAAGCATAGACATAATAACGGAGACCTTCGGAATCTTCCATAGAAGATCCTACGGCAAAAACTCTCTCGAAGTTTTGCGATTTCGCTCTAAAGAAAATTGCCACCATTCGATCTTGTTTTCAGCTGAGTGGCTTTCCATGCTGCCCTGTCATGATACAGGTGAGTTAATAGGATAGCCCTTTGAGCGGTACTTAATCTAAACCAGGAATAATGAAGTTGAGTTTCACCGTATGCAAGGCGGCGTAACTTTATTAAAGAGTTTTTAACGGAATTCATCAAAGCAGAGATTTAGCAGCATCCATTAGGATTAGCGTTAAAAACCGAGTTCTCTGAAGAGCATCGAGTATTATGTCCGAATTCGAGCATGATCTGATAGATGCTCCAGCCCCGCCGCTGCCGGGAGATAAACAGCGGCGGGGCACAAGGCGGGCGCAATGTCCGCACCGAAGCAGGACATTATCCTGCGGGTTCATATGGAGGTCCTGATGAATGTCAGGAATCGAACTATTAACAGCTGCGGAAGCAGCCGATAAACTGAGAATAGCGAAAAGGACGCTATTGAGATGGGCACGAGAGAATAAATTTGAGTCTGTGAGAGTTTCCGAGAAAAGAATTCTTTTCACGGAAGAGGCTATAGAGAGATTTATACAGAAGCGGACAAACGGAACAGAATCGGCTACAATACAACGTGACCGCAAGAGCTGGAGACCGGCTCAACCAAAACCGAAGCGGGGAGGTGATAGAGACAGTTCAGGGGAAATGTGGAGAGGCCTTCGCAAGGAGGTCCACAAATGGGCGTAAGGAAGATAGGCGGACGGTTCTACGTGTTTTTCAACTGGAAAGGGAACCGCCTGCAGACAGTAACATCGGCTGTGAATGAGGCCGAAGCAAAAAAGATCGAGAGATCAGTGAAGACAGCTTTCAATATTTATCGATTCGATCATTTGGAACCCAAGGCTCTCGAAGTGACCATGAAGATCTTTGAGACCAAGGACTGGAAGCTGCCCGAGGAGCTTGCAACTCCTGAACCGACAAAAGAGCTGACGTTGTTCCAAGGAATAAATGACTACCTCAACGCTGCGGAGAAGAACAGGACGGAGCGGAAGGTGTTCTCCATAGACCGGCTTGTGGAGTATTTCGGAGAACAAATTCCTCTGGAGGATATCAGCGTTCTGAGTGTCCGGAAGTACCGGGATCACCGTTTGGACCAGGGCGTCAGTAACGCAACGGTGAACATTGAAGTGTCCACTCTTTCCGGCATCATTCGAGTTCAGCTTGAAAATAGGACTCTGGAGTTCAATCCCTGCTCTATGGTCTCCCGATTCCCGGAGACCCAACGAGACGTGTATATCTCATGGGAGGAATTCCAGCAAATGCTTGAGGTCGCCGGATGGTTGAAACCGATCATAACGATCTTTTACTACACCGGCATGAGGCCCTCGGAGGTCTTTGAACTGGACTGGAAAGAGGTGGACTTCGGCAGGCGGATGATCGTGTTGCCGCCTGAGAGAACCAAAGAAGGCAAGAACGCTAATCAGAAATGGCTCCGTGAGAAGCGGGTGCCCATGAGAAAAGAAGTCCATGATCTTCTTTGGGCCATGAGACATGAAGGCGGGGACAACGTGGTGCGACTCAGAGGATTGGTCTTCACTCACGGAGGAAGGCCCGTGACCCGCGGAACCAAGAGAAAGTGTTGGGCGCGTATCATGCGACTGACTGGTCTTGACGGTTATCAGACGAGAGATTTCCGGCGCACGTTCAAGACTAATCTCGCTTGGTCGGGTGTTGACCGGACAATCCGCAATGCCATCGTGGGCCACAGCTCGCACGTGCCCGTGGAGGATCGGTATATTCACTTGACGGATCAGGTATTGCTGGAGGCGGTGTACGGTATGAGGTTCGATCATGGCGCACAGGCCGCCCCTGTGGGCGATTCTGCAAGGGTCACGAAAGAATGACGAAAAAAGTCGGAGCAAAAGAAAAAGGTCAGGGGGCGACCTGACCTAAGTCTTTGTAATGTGTGGTAGGCGGGAGAGGATTTGAACCTCCGACCCCTGCCGTGTGAAGGCAGTGCTCTCCCCCTGAGCTACCCGCCCGAAGCAGTCATACACTACGGTTCTGAATAGGTTTTTGTCAAGGCCCATTTTGTTGTGTTACCTGCCAAGGCGGATTTCCCATCATCAGAAACCGCTTTGAAGCAAAGCAGCTTTGCACGATCCAAAGATTTCTTTGAGCAAAGCGGTCTTCCCAAACTCAAAGAGCAACATGGCGCCATAGATGAATCGCGCCTTTCTAACATATCAATATATCCTAATTTCACGAGGTCGGTTCAGAAGTGAGTTGCGTTAAACTTTTGCCTGACATTTAGATTATTGGACCTCCATGGTTCGCCCCATTCATTAGATGACTATTAATCATTAATTAGAACATATACTAATATTTGTTAAAGTATTACTTGACTTAAGGCTGGTGGATTGCTAAAGAGAATCAAAAAAGTTCGAGAGGACTACATGAACCTCAGATACGCAGCCATTACCCTACTTGCATCAATCATCATTGCCAACGGCGCGCCCGCATTTTGCGAAAGAACCATCTACCTGAATGTATGTCAGGAGCTGGTGAATTCGGCACGTTCTTATGAAGCCAGGGCATCTCATCACGCTAGGATGGCTAAAGTAGTACAAACGCAGATTGAGCTTTTTGCAAAATTGCCTAAAGACGTAAATACATCACAGGCAATTGATCAATTGTTCAGTCAATATGATGAGAATCGAGTGCTCGAAGCCAAGTTTAGAGACTTATATAAGCAGACTTCTGAAGAAGCCAAAAAGTGCATGAAGTCCGCAGAATAATCGGATTGGGAAAAAGCGCCATTTTACCGACGCCGCGATATTCCGAACGCGGCTATTGCTCAGCTTGCGTATGGCAGAACCTTCTCTCCACAGGTAAGGGCCTAACATTTCTCGCTTATTCCTTAGGCTCTGAGCGCTCGGCGAAAATGACCCGTTTGCCCTCTCCAGATCTGGAGAGGGATCAGAAGAATTCCGAAAATCTATTTTATTGACCGAATAGGTATAAAATCGCTGTATTGGAGGATCAGGTGACTTGCGAAAACCTGGTCGATGAATAAAGCTTGGCTACAAATATCTTCAGTATGATTCGATAAACATGGGTAGTTTTATTCGAGAGCTGAGATCCTGCCGAAAATCTAGGCAGTCATTTTTCACAATTGATGATTTTTCCATTCGGCTACTTTCTCTCTGAGAAGTCGACCCGCTTCCGTAAGTCGATTCATCCCATCCTGTTCATTCTCAGCAAATCTGGCTTCAAAATACGCCTCCATGAATACTTTTAGCGGCGCCTCTAATTCCGGAGCTTTCGATATGGTTTCCGCCATGTTATCTTCATGCCAGGAGCTGACACTTGTTAACAGGTCGGCTCGGATCATGTTTTTCATCATGACCTTGTATGTTTCGGCAGGCCCCGTTTTTCTAGTTCTAAATCTCACGAACCCTACGCCGACAATAATCAGCATAATTGAGCCCAAAATCAACGGAACATAAACTTTGGCGGTGTTCCTGAACGCAGTATGGGATTTTTGAGGGGAAGTGAATACATTGACAGTTTCTCTAAATAGGTCCGCCTGGTCAGCCCTATCGTAGTAGACCACATATTTAGTCCAATTGTGTTCCAAGGAATCGTAGAAATCGACCAGGAGTCGCCACAGATAACTGCTGCCTGCATTCAGAGACGCAGGTGTTGCGTCGAGGGTTGTCCATGAAGTGTCATCGAGGGCCGCTTCAACCCAGGCATGAGCGCCCGAGAAACGAACAACAAAATCATTGGGGTTTGACGTTTTCTCCATCCCCGCAAATCCTTCGACTACTCGCGCGGGAATGCCCACACTTCTCAATATCATACACAAAGCGCCTGCAAAATATTCGCAATGACCATTCTTACTTTGCAGTAAGAAATATTCAATAGGGTATTGGTCTTCCGGGATTGCAGGCGGATTCAAACTGTATTTATACTGCCCCTTTAATCTTGAAGCAATTACTCCGGCTTTATCGCGATTGTTGTTAATCCCCTTAGTCCATGATACTGCCAAATCTCTAATTTTCGGAGTAATACCCTGTTGAGAGAGATTGATCTTGAGACTTTTAGGTGACGCCGGCACAGGCTTCTTCATGGATAAAATTCTATATTGATCGGAGTAGAGGAAAGGCGAATCGACAATAACTTCCGCTTCGGAAGATATGTATAAGGGTCGATTAAAGCGGCCCGAAGCTCGTATGGGAAGGCCTGCGACATATAAATTCTTTGAGTTCAATTTGTATGGGCTAATAGTGTACACGATCGTGTCGGTATTATTCGATTTCATGAGTTTTGACATGCCGCGCGATTCCGTGACGGCCTTCCACGTGAATCCGTCTGTTTTTTCCAGCACTCGTCCGCGCCAGTAAGGCGTTTCGGGAAGAGAGCCTTTCTCCAGGTGAACATTGAAAGCTATTCGTTTGCGACCGGCCATCCCCGCCATATCTGTATAAGAAATGTTTTGGTCCAGTTGAGCAAAGCCGGCAGCCGCAGACATTGCAGCGCGTAGACCGGGAATTACCAAGAAAGGTCGAGGAAAAAATACAAACAGAATAACTGTGAACCCAAAGATAAAAAGA
>JBBSBY010000144.1:0-5270 GCA_038250835.1 Desulfomonilales bacterium
CTGTTTACAATTCGATCAGTAGGCGGTTCCGGTTGATTCCTACTACTATGACAAATAGATTAGTTCACTATAGTCTCACAAAATAAAGCTGAACATAATAATTATAAGTTTAGGAGTTCTTTTATCTCATTTTTGCTCCATGGAAACATAGGATCTTTTGCATCCCATAGAAGTTGTAACACCTCTTCTTCATCGAGCAATCCTTTTGATTTCATTAATTTTATGAGCCCGATAAATAGCTGTCCCGTATCAAATCCAAAATACGATTCCGACATTTTTCATATCCTGAGGGTGCGATTTTGTTTTAAGAACTGTCTCAGTAGCGCGAGCGCGTCGGCCTGAACATCAATGAATGTCACTCCAACGGTAAACGCGTGACCTAATAAAGTATTTTTTCTTTCGTACCAGTCGACCTGGCCGACAACTTCCATATTGCCGAATCGTTTTCCAAAATCGATTACTAATTCAAGAGAGTTGCGCCCATAGGTGGATTCGGTAAAAGAAAGGTGGAAACCACTAATATCCATTTTTTGTGATTCAAACACCAATCCGGTTAAATTAATTGACTTGGTAACGGCTTTTTGCGGCTTTGATTTCTTATCCGGGTCTGCGCCATGAATGATGGTGAACTTGAAAGGAATTTGAATATCAGCGGTAAATGTCGAGGCTCTCAGATTTTTATCGCTCATAACAGCTCACTTATTGTGCGAGAAAGTGTTTGTAAATCCGGTGCCTAGGTCTTTAGAGCTAAATCGTCCATACAATAATTCATCCACGCTTTCGGCCAATATGTGCCCACACAAAGCATGAATTTCCTGAATCCGCGGTGTCGACTCATTGCACGCGCTCAGATAATGCTCACAAAATTGTTTCATGGGGCTTTCTCCCCCACCGGCAAATCCTATAGTCGTAATTTCCATCTCGGAAGCGGTCCTTAAAGCAGAAATGACGTTCGGGGAACGGCCTGATGTGCTGATTCCCAGCGCCGCGTCACCTTTTCGGCCCAAAGCTCTAATTTGTTTTGAAAACACATCATCAAAACTGAAATCATTTGAAATTGAAGTGATAACCGAACTATCCGTCGTCAGCGCGATGGCCGGCAGTGGAGGTCTATCCAAAATAAATCTGTTGACGAATTCAGCGGCAATATGTTGAGCGTCCGCAGCCGAGCCGCCGTTGCCGAACAACATGAGCTTAGCCCCCCTCCTAAACGCCTGGGCGACGCATAGCACAATTTCCTGCAGGACGGTAATGTTTTGGCCCAAGAAATTCTGCTTGGCTCTAATGCTGTCGTTGACGATCTCTGATATGAATTCTTTCACGGCGGAAGGGTCCTTTCCCCTAATCCTACACCTTTATCATAATATGGGGCACCCAACAATTGGCAATCACAAACCCCTGATTGCCGAAATTTCATGTACAAAAGGCTCGAATGTTAGCCTTACATCGAGTAAACCATTGTTACAAGATCCACATAAAGTTGAAAATTGGCGTCACCAATCCTAATTAAATTTAGTATGCCGATGCTGATTATTGATAAATTTCGGGAAGCACAGTAATTTATCTGAGTCGATTACGCGCCTTCGGCGGATATTCGAAGAAATGAGGCGGCCGCATTGGCAAAAATTCCACGCAAAAACGACATTGTTGATTATTATGATAGCCGCAAAATATCATGTGGGCTGATCCTCGAAATCGAAGTTCGAAAAATTAGGATACTCAACGATCAGGGCAAAGAAACCAAAATCTCCATAAACCGCGCCCTCAATTGTAATCAAGACCCCGACTTTCCTGTAAATGCCGGCAAGGATACTCAAGTTTCCAGATTGAAGGCGATTTCCGCGGAAAGGGAGGAAATCAAAAATAAAATTGATCTGAGAGAACTTTGGGAAATAATTGTTGTAGATGCTGAAGAAATCACACTGGAAGACTTGAGCGATCTGTTTTTCGGGAACCAAAACAATCCCAGCGCTTCCGCATCTCTTATGCGAGCCATTTTTGAAGATAAGACGTATTTTAAACTCAAAGCCGACATCATCGAGATTCCCTCCCCCGACCGCGTGCAGCAGGCTTTGGCGCAACGCGAAAAAGAACTTCAAAAGACGCGGTTCACCGCAATATCCGCTGAATTCATTATGTCTTTAAAGAATTCTGATTCAGTTTCCGGTAAAGATGCTCCCGCAGGTCTGCTTTCGCTATTGGAAGAAGCAGCTTTGCTGGGAAGAGATTGGATGGAGAACAAACAAGTAAAGGACATCTTTGGGCAAGCAGGCATGTTGCAGGGGTGGGACCCGTTTCGAGTATTGGTAGAGCTCGGCGTGTGGTCTCCCGATGAAAATATTACCATCAGATCAGAAAACATACCCATCGAATTCAGCGCTGAAATTCAAACAATGGCTGAAAAAGCGGCTAACAAACAATCACTCTCGGACAGGATGGATTTAACGGACGAACGCCTGATTTCCATCGATTCGATATTTACCAGGGATATTGATGACGCTCTATCACTAAAAATTTCCGATCAAACCCTCACTCTCGGCATACATATTACAGATGTCGCCCATTACATTGACCATGATTCAGAGTTTGACCTTGCTATTCGAAAGAGAGCTACTTCGATCTATTTGCCGGAAAATATGATCCCAATGATCCCGACAGTCCTCTCCGAACAAGCGGCGAGTCTCAGAGCAGGAGAAGTTCGACCGGCAATCTCTTTGCTGGCGAATTTCAATAAGAATCTCGAATTGATTGACTATGAGATATTAGAATCCCGGATAAATGTAAGCGAAAGGTTATCTTATGAGGAAGCCGACGAGCTCATAAAGATAAAGGATTCTCCTGAATTCTTAATGCATCAGATTGCTCTAGCTTTGAGAAAAGTTAGGATCAAAAATGGGGCAATCATTTTTAAAGATCCGGAACTTCACGTCCATGTTTTGCCTGATGGTATGATTGAAGCTAACATCCGAGACAGGGAGACTCCCTCACAAATTTTGGTATCCGAACTCATGATTTTTGCCAATCACTTGTTTGCAAAATATCTTAGACTTAATGAAATTCCGGCAATTTACAGAAGTCAACCGCCGCCTTTAGATAGAATTGATCTCGGAGAAGAATATGACCCCGTAATATCCTACAGATGTAAGAAAGCTCTATCAAGAGGCGATTTGAGCACACAGCCGGGGCAGCATTCAACATTAGGCCTCGATGTTTATACGACCGGAACATCGCCTCTGCGACGATACACTGATTTACTAATACAGAGGCAACTTAAAGCGTCGCTCTCCAAAAAAACTCCTCTGGATTTAGCCGATGTAGAAGAAGCGCTGATGGAAATATACTTTAAATTGGAGCGCGCAACTCAGATGGAACGAGAACGACAACGATATTTCTTATTGAGATATTTGGAAACCCAGAAAGACACTGAATTCGAATGTGTCGTATTATACCGCTTCCCAAAATTCTATTTGGCGCAGATTACGGCCCTTGGCTATAACGCGGCGTTGAATGTTCCTCACGGGACGGTTTTGAACCCTCGAGACAGGCTAATTGCGCGAATTGAAAAAGTTAATCCTCGAGCTGAGAAACTATCTATGTCTCTGGTGCGGTTTGTTTAAAACCGTTTCAATTCAATTTCAGTGAGCGCAACAATCTCCGGAGATCTCCACAATGAAGCTTGAATAGAACGATTGTAGGATTATGATTTCAAAACTTGCCATCAAGATAGTTCCTACACCAACCACTCGTGATATTTCCGAGGCGAATTTGACTCGTCTTTCGCGCATAACCAAACTTAGTTCCGATCGTCTCCTGGATAAAATCAGCCGCGGCAAAAGTATAATTATTGTTACTCCTGATCATCCTCGAGTTAATGAGCTTACCACCTTAATAAAATCTTTCGGTTTTTCCGTAAATGTCACACCGGCTGACGCTGTTACCCAGGATCACGTTATACCTCAGCTTAGAGTTCCGACGAAACTGACCAAAATAAAAAATGCCGCGAAAACCGAATGGCAGGTAGGGGACGTAATCGAGAATCTTTATGAGGTCCTCGATATTAAACAAGGCGGAATGGGCGCGGTATATGTTGTCCGCCATAAAAGATGGAACAACACCATTGCGGTAAAGTCTCTTTTGCACAAGCTCCGCGGACACGATGAGGATAAGGCTCTTTTCGTCAAGGAGGCCGAAACTTGGATCGATATTGGTTTTCATCCTAATATTGCCGCTTGCTATTACGTAAGAAACATCCTGGGGAGCCCACGCATATTCATCGAGTACGTGGACGGAGGCGGTCTCAATGAGTGGCTCATTAGGCGTAGACCCGTAGGTTGGGATACAATACTGGACTTGATGGTGCAAGTGAGTGATGGACTACACCATGCCCATTCCAAAGGATTGGTGCATAGAGACGTCAAACCCGCCAACTGCATGATGACTTCACACGGTGTTCTGAAGGTTACGGATTTTGGTTTAACCAAACGCCAAAATTTAGACGCAATTACCGATAAAGGGATTGATCCAACAGACAGTGTCACCATAGAACGGGAGTCGGTAACGGCAGCCGGCATGGGTACACCGGGCTATATGGCGCCGGAAATGTGGATTCCATACTCCGAAGTGGGACCACCGGCCGACATTTACGCATTCGGAGTCATGTTTTTCGAGATTTGTTGTGGTCGAAAACCGTTTTTATTAAAACCTGGACAAAAACGAGATAAATTGGCTTTGGCCCACGTCAAAAAGACCCCGCCAAACCCCACGTCGATTCGAAAAGAAATTCCCATAAGTATTGAAAAGCTAATTCTCAAATGTTTAAACAAAGACCCAGAGCAGAGGTACGCATCATTTCGATTGGTGAGAGAAGAGCTTGCCTACATTTACCAAAGAGTTTGCAAGAAGAAATATACCCGAGAGCCTCCGAATGAGCTGAATTTATTGTCGGATGCGCTTAATAATCGCGCGGTATCGTTAATGGACTTAAACCATGAAGATGAAGCGGAAGCTGCTTTGAAAAGAGCTTTGCAAGCTGATCCCCATCATCCTGAAGCGGTATACAACTTAGGCTTACTGCACTGGATCAAAACAGGGAGTCCTGATTCCGATTTTGCCGTTCGTTTGGACGAAGTCACAAAAACTCCCGAGTATGTTGGTAGAGGCGGCACTTTGCTCGCCCGCTGTCTTTTAGCTCAAGGCGCGCCTGAAAAAGCTCTTAATGCTTGCGAAATCGCTTTTGCTTCCGGCGATAAAGATTATTCTCGTTTGAAACA
>JBBSBY010000145.1:0-5245 GCA_038250835.1 Desulfomonilales bacterium
AAGAGTCCTGATGGTCGGCCCTGTTCCTCCCCCTTTCGGCGGCATTGCGGCTGTTCTTGAGGATCTTGTTCATTCTCGATTAGCGGAAGACTACCATTTTGACGTATTCAATAGATCCGAAATACCGGTGAATGGAACATTCAGGAGGATTAATTTCAGAATTGAACGCTTTCTAGAATTCTGGAGGCAAGCACGTTCGCGAAATTATGATTTCACGCATATCCATTCAGCGGACCCTGCGTTCATGGGCACAATGGTTTTCATGTTTTTAGCTAAAGCTGCGGGTTTGAAAGTTCTCCTCCACATGCACGGCACGGATTGGAAATCTTTTTACGATGAAACTTTGGCCATAAAGCGCCTAATCATCAAGCTGGGAATGCGCTTACCCAACAAAGTCGTCGTGCTCTTCAGGGACTGGACGGAGAATATACATTCAATATACGGCGGCGCGGACGTGAGGGTAATAAGAAATCTCATTCATAAACCCGTTGAAGGCGCTACGTCAGAGATCCGCTCCTTACGTGAGGAATTGAATCTACCGACGGATTGCCTCCTCGTACTTACAATTGGCAGCATAGGCGTTCGCAAAGGTCAGTTCGATATCTTAAAAGCCATTCCCAAGATTGTTTCTTCGAATCCAAACATTGCGTTCGTATTCGTTGGAGGCGGAGAGCGCCCCGGTGAAATGGAACAAATTCTGGAAATTATCAAATCGAATGGATTGGGCCGGCGCGTTATTGCCGCCGGCGAAGTGGATAGGATTAAAGTTCCCCTATACTTGAGAGTAGCTGATATTTTTTTGCTCCCATCTTATATCGAAGGCATGCCCATCTCCATAATAGAAGCCATGGCGCACGGAATCCCCGTCATTTCCACACCGGTAGGCGGAATTCCTGATCTGCTGAAAAATGACGAAACAGGATTGTTTGTTACTCCCGGTTCATCGGATGAAATAGCCGAAGCGGTATTAAAGTTGGCCGGTGACCCCATGTTACGCGATAGAATCGGACGAGCCGGCAGAGAGTTCTTCGCAGATAAGTTTGAGTTCTCTAAAGGTATTCAAGAATTCAGAAATGTTTACGAGGAGCTGGAGTAATATCGACGGTGGCTAAAAAAGCAATCCTCTTGTAGCTCCTTTGACTCTTACCAGCCTTTGAGGGATGTCTCAACTTCGATCTTCAGGGCCCTTTTTGACACAAGTTCCCAAGATCTCTGCATGTTGTAAGCGTTACTTTCCCAATGCCCTTTCGAGACGCAAACGGAGAGATCATCGGCACAGTTGGTTGCGGTAGGGTAGTCACGGAACAGAAGCTCGCGTTAAAAGCCCTTAAAGAAAGCGAGCAACGGCTGGCTTTAGCTCTGAAAAGTGGCGGATTGGGAATGTGGGACTGGGACTTGCGCACTGGTCGAATGATTTTAAATGACCGGGCATGGGAAATCATGGGATATAATCGAGGCGCCAAATATACCCGATACGAACACTGGCTCAGAAAGACTGATCCGGCACACAGAGTGACTAGCTTGAGAGCATTCGAGCTGCACGCGGCCGGAAAAACCGAAGTATTTGAATCCGAGCAAAGAGTGCTCACTCGGTCCGGCTCCTGGATATGGACAATGACCCTGGGAGCCATCATCGACCGGGATGATTACGGCCCGGTGCGAGCCGTGGGAACAATACTCGACATCACCGAGCGCAAACAATCGCAGGAAAAGATTCAACAACAATTGGATTTCCTTAATACCGTCTTAGCTTCACTAACTCACCCTTTCTTTATTGTGACGCCTTCAAATTTCAAGATTCTCAAGGCTAATCCTGCCGCAATCCAGAAGGGTATTGTGGAAGGCGCCAAATGCTATCATGCTTTGTACTACAGAAGTGAAGCATGCGATCCGGACGATTGCCTTGTGGAGAAGATAAAGTCTACTCTAAAGCCGGCGACTACTGAGCGCATGCGAGTGGAAGGGAATTCCGACGCGAAATACTTTGAAGTTCACGGATACCCCGTGCTTGACAGGCAGGGATCGTTATTAAGCGTCATAATCTATGGTCATGATGTGACCGACAAACGACGGGCAAAAGAAATTCAGGTGCAAAACGCCCAATATATGGCCATTGCAGATCTTGCGGCGGGCGTTGCCCACAATTTCAATAATCTTCTTCAGGTGATCGTAGGAAACGCTTCTATTGGTCTTATGAATCTCGAATCAAGTGATCTTATGGGTATAAAGAAGAATTTCGAGCGGATAGTCGCAAGTTCCAGGTTCGGGGCCGAAACCGTTCAGAGACTTAACAAAATTGCTAAAACGGCTATTAAGGGTGATAAATCACATAGACAGGTCATCGACTTCTCTCGATTGGTTAAACAGGCGAGAGAGATGACGAAACAGTGGTGGAAAACAAAACCCCGGAAAGAAGGACGCACAATAACCACCGAGCTCGATCTTGGAGAAGATTGCTTTGTAAATGGATCTATTAGAGAGCTTTACGATGTAGTCGTATCGCTAATAAAAAACGCAGCGGAAGCGATATCAGGATCCGGTAAAATTCGGCTCACAACTTCCATCGATAATGACAAGGTGGTTTTCAAAATAAACGATTCGGGCGTCGGTATCTCTGAGGCTGATTTAGAAAGGTTATGGACGCCTTTTTTCACAAATAAAACCGAAGGCGCCGCCGGGCTGGAACTGGCGATGTGCAGAACAGTAATCAAGAATCACGCGGGCGAAATTTTTGTTGAAAGTACAGAAAATCTAGGAACCACTTTCACAATCGTGTTACCGTACGCCGGTAATTCAACTCAAGACACAGCGGCTTCCGGGAAAACCACGGAAAAAGCCCTCATATTAATAGTCGACAATATTGAAGCGATTCTCCGAATTTTGGAAGACGGCCTCAAAGCTCACGGCCATGGAGTGCTCACGGCAACTTCCGCCGCTGCGGCTCTTGAAACCATAGGAGATGTTCCAATCGACGTAATAATATGCGACTCCAAAATACCTGACATGGATGGGAGCGCCATAGCGAAGAGAACTAAAGAAATCTTTTCCGAGCGAGGTTTACCCAAGCCCAGGTTCATCATGCTAACTGACCGGCGCCAGGAAGATTACGACAAGAAAGCAATGAAAGAAGCAGGGATAGATTCCATTATAAGAAAGCCGATTAATATTGATAATTTGATTGCCGTCATTAATATCGAACACTGAATTTAATTGTCGCTTTTTGGCTCCCGCCGCTCAATGTGCGCATGAGGTAGTGGAATGTCCACGGTAATCTATTCCAGGACCACCAATGCGTCCACTGCGATTGGTTTATTTCCGGAAACAATGAGCGGATTAATGTCTATTTCTTTGATGTTTTCATTCTCCATTCCAATTTTACCCACGGCCTGAAGCATGGCGCTCAAGACCATTCTATCCACCGACTGAAGTCCGCGAATGTTGTCTAATATTCTCGATCCCTTAATCTCAGTCATCATTTCAGAAGCGTCTCCCGCGCTGAGGGGCGCCATTCTGAATGAAACATCTTTAAAGACCTCTGTGAAAATGCCGCCTAAACCAAACATCACGCATGGTCCAAACTGAGAATCGCGAGTCATACCCACCATTAACTCACGATTACCCTTTATCATTTCCTGTACTAAAATGGCGTTTTCCGGCCCCATAGCCTCTTTCAGGTCGTTAAATGCGGCCACGGCTTCGGATTCGGATCTTATGTCCACCTTGACGAGATTCTTTTCAGTTTTGTGAGAGATTTCCGATGAAGAAGCTTTCATCACAATCGGGTAGCCAATTTCGTTGGACGCCTGTTTAAGCTCGGATTCGGTATTCACTATTATTTCGCGAGTGACGGGTATTCCGTATTCCGCCAACAATTGCTTGGATTCATGTTCCGTTAGGATTCTTCTATTTTGAGACAAAGCTGCTTGAATGACATTCATATCAACTCCTCCTGAAAAAGAAACAATATAACTCGATATAGGACCTTTAGCCATGACAAACTTGTCTGTAAAAGGATTTCTCGGTTTGAATCACAGGAATGAGTTCATCTTCCATTGTTGCGACGTCACGATAAGACGCTTCTTCCCTGTCATCGCATTTCAAAAAAACTACGTGTTGCGTTCATTTATTTAGAACAAATTTCCAGATGGTAACGCCACGGAGGTCCCGAAGGCACGTTAATCTAATCAGAGGCAAAATAATAATAATTTCAAGAAAAGGATTGACAACGCGCGTCTAAGACATTATAGGCGGTTCAGCAAATATAGAGTGTTCTGGATGAAGTCTTTAAGTTTACACTCAAACTTGGGACATTGGAATGGCGCCGGTTGAGGGCGCTCATAAAATAGACTGTATGATGGATCAATCGCGGAGGATCGAACTGCCGGCTTCTTTTTCCCCCCCCGAACTGTATCATAGGGGGATTCGAGAATTCTGTCGGCATAGCCTTTAACCCGTCGCACCATCGAAAGCCGGTTTAGTGACATGCCGCAATGTGATCCGATAATTGTGAACGTTTATTGATTGGAAATCGCTCTTGTGAGAGCAATTTATGTGAATTTGGGGGTAATATGCCTAAGGGAGAATCACTCCGCAAAAAACGCGCAACCAAGCCTCGCGGAGACTATGATTATTTAAAAGAAATCGTAAAAATGGCCCGGAAGAATGGATGGGATCTTGAGGAATTAGGATTAATTCCTCGCGAATTACCCGTCGATCGACAGCCGGTTCTAACTAAAAAACAAGCCGACGAGCGAAACAGACTGGTCAAGAGCATTCTGCAGCGATTTGCCAGGCTCTTGCGAACTCCGGTCCCTGCTGAGTTGGAGGCGGACATAAGAAGCAAAGAACAGGACTCCTGGCTGCCCTGGGAGCAGGAAGCAATAGATAGAATAGATAACTGGAGAAATCAGGTAAACGAAATCAAACCTGAAATAGTCGATCAGATCAAGAAGGCGTGGGAAAATTGCCCTGAAGATACAAAATAGAAATACCCAAAGTATTCTGAACAGTTTAATGAATCTAAGGCCATGTTTAACAAAATCCATAATATGGTTTTTCTGTGTGGCTGGATGAATCGAAAGATGATACGCCGTGCCGTCTCGGGACGAGAGACCAGGTTTGTATTGTGCCGAGACCCCGATGTGATCAATGGGCGTTGAGGGGAAACGCCAAACAATTCATAACTTTGAGCGGGCGCTACCCCATTATCCAAATCTGAAGAATTTCTATTCTTCAAGAATGAACA
>JBBSBY010000146.1:0-5204 GCA_038250835.1 Desulfomonilales bacterium
CTCGGTATCGAACTATTTCATGGTTATGGAATGTCGGAAACCTGTCCAATTTTGACTTTGGCAAATTTGAAAAGCCGGCTTCTCACTGCCGATCGTGAGCGACAACTTGACTACAGAACTAAGACGGGTCTGCCGATTCCTCTAAATGATCTGAAAATAATAGATCAAGTCACCGGCAAAGACTTATCTTTCGACGGCGTTTCAGTAGGTGAGATTGTGGTGCGGACACCCTGGGCTACTCAAGCTTATTTTAAATCCCCAAACCAATCGGAAGAGTTGTGGCGAGGCGGTTGGCTTCATACGGGCGACGCCGCGGTAGTTGACCACGAAGGTTATGTTCTAATTACCGACAGGCTAAAGGATGTTATCAAGACAGGCGGAGAGTGGATTTCCTCACTGGAGATTGAAAGTTTGCTCAGCCGACATGAATCGGTCTCTGAAGCCGCCGTAGTCGCTAAATCAGACGCGAAATGGGGCGAAAGACCTGTGGCGTTAATCGTGGTCAAAGACGGCTTTGCCCATGATTCTATTGCCGAAAGCCTCAGATCGTTTATGATGGAGTTCGTTGAGCTGGGAATTATCTCCAAATGGGCTGCGCCGGATGAGTATATTGTTGTTGAGTCTATTCCAAAGACCAGTGTCGGCAAGCTCAACAAAATAGAGATAAGAAGAATTTTCGCCAATGATGTTGATTGACTTGCATTGCCACAGCAAATATTCCAATGATAATAGTTTGGAACCCGAATTAGTGATTAAACGGGCGAAAAGAATTGGTCTGGACGGTGTATGCTTCACCGAACATCACTCCTATGACGCCTCATGGCCGGTTGAAAAAATTAACCTTCCGGATGATTTTCTCGTATTCAGAGGCGTGGAGATATCCACCAATAAAGGTCATGTGCTTGTCTATGGTGTTAAAGACGATTCCTGGAATACATGGGATAGGGACTATTATCTTGATGTCTCAAAGCTGATCCGCAATGTTCATGCTCTGGGCGGAATTTGTGTGCCGGCGCATCCATATCGCGGCTGGGAATCCATAGGAGAGGCATTGTTTACAATCGCGAGGTTCGATGCGATAGAAACCCACAACGGCGCAAATTCAGTTATGCAAAATGTCGAAGCGGAGCAGGCTGCCAGGAAACTGGCCTTGCCCTCCATAGGCGGGAGCGATTGCCATCAATCAGCACAGATTGCAGGCGCTTTTACTGAATTCAAGAATCGAATTTGGACTATGGACGATTTGGTTGCCGAAATTAAGAAGGGCGCCGGCAGAGGCCGCATTCAGGAAAAATTCGGTTTCGCGTTATTCTCGTGACGTCTATAGAAGTCCTTTTCCGAAACTCGGATAGTGTGGAGAGGGGACTAAAACAATTATAAAAAATTGCTTGTTTTTTGCTGCAAATCAGTAGAACTGATATAAAACGTTTTAGTAAGCCCTCAGTTATTCGCGGGAGCATGAGGAGCGTTTACCGCTTTCCATTACCCTGGCGCAATAGCCAAAAAAGTTTTCCTCACAATGTATTTTGATCCGGCGCGCTTCTTACGTCATCTTTTTGCCGGAATTCTATATAGAATATTAATCCGAGATTTGCTCGGAAAGGGAGAAATATATGGAGATCAAGAAAATAGCCGTTGTAGGGGCGGGATTGATGGGATCCGGAATAGCTCAAGTGGCTGCCCAGAGTGGATTTGAAGTGTTGTTGAACGACATTGAGCAACGATTTATAGATCGCGGCATGTCCATCATCGATGGAAATTTGAAACGGTCGGTATCCAAAGGCAAAATGCAGCAGTCCGACGCGGACGCCGTCACCTCCCGAGTAAAGGGCGTCCTGTCCTTGAGCGAAGCCGCCAAGGAAGCCGACATAATTATTGAAGCCGTTATCGAAAAAATGGATTTGAAAAAAACCGTTTACAAAGAATTGGAAGCCTCGGCAAAAGAAAGCACTATTTTTGCTACTAATACTTCCGGATTGAGCATAACTGAAATGGCGGCGATTACCTCGCGGCCTGAGAAGTTCATTGGCATGCACTTCTTTAATCCTGTGCCGGTAATGAAACTGGTTGAAGTTATCAGGGGGATTGCCACCAGCGACGATACGGTGGCCGTGATCAGTGATTTAGCCCGGAAAATGGGGAAAACGCCTATTGAAGTTAAAGAGGCGCCCGGATTTGTCGTGAATCGAATTTTGGTGCCTATGATAACCGAGGCCATTTTTGTCCTGCAAGAAGGTCTTGCGACCAAAGAAGAGATTGATGAGGGAATGAAACTCGGCGCCAATCATCCTATTGGCCCATTGGCTTTGGCGGACCTGGTGGGTTTGGATACCCTTCTGAATGTGCAGCAGCATTTTTATGAAGAGTTTGGGGACTCAAAATACCGCCCGCCCGCGCTGTTGAAGCAACTCGTCAGGGCTGGGAGATTAGGGCGGAAATCGGGCAAGGGATTTTATGATTACTCGTGATTGTCTCGGTATTTAGCATGATACTTTGGAGGAGATAATGGAAGAAATGGAACGCTTCGGTCTGACCGAAGAAGAAAAGATGCTTCAGGATATGGTCAGACGTTTGACCAAAGAGAAAGTAGCCCCGGGCGCTGAAGAGCGTGACGCTAAAGGCGAATACCCATATGACATGCTTGAACTCATGAAAGAAAACGGCCTCATGGGTGTCGATTTCCCCGAGCAATACGGTGGAATGGCGGCGGGCATGATCGCCCACTGTATCGTGGTTGAAGAGCTTGCAAAAGCCGACGCCTCCGTCGCGCTTATTCCTTCGTGTCAGGAATTGGGGAGCTTGCCCATTATTCTGGCGGGCAATCACGAGCAGAAAGAAAAGTTTCTCACCCCGCTTTCCACTGGCGACAAGGTCGCGGCGTTCGGCCTTACGGAAGCCAAAGGGGGCTCGGATGTTGCGGCGCTTAGAACCAAGGCCGTGCGAAAAGGCGAC
Source organism: Desulfomonilales bacterium (assembly GCA_038250835.1). GTDB lineage: Bacteria > Desulfobacterota > Desulfomonilia > Desulfomonilales > Desulfomonilaceae > JBBSBY01. The sequence goes on from JBBSBY010000146.1 coordinate 2,953, forward strand.
AAGTATATTATCAACGGCTCTAAAATGTTCATAACAAACGGCGGCGTGGCCGATACATTTACGATCTACGCCATTACCAATTCCGACGCCAAGCAGCACAAAGCCGCCAGTGTTTTCATTGTTGAAAAGGGAACTCCCGGTTTCACCATCGGTAAGAAAGAAAGCAAATTGGGAATCCGATCTTCCGATACAAGGGAACTGATTTTTGAAGATGTGGAAATTCCCGTGGAAAATCGCCTGGCTGAAGAAGGGGACGGTTTTCACATCATGATGAAAACTTTGGATTTCAGCCGTCCCTCAGTTGCGGCTCAAGCTCTGGGAATAGCGCAAGGGGCGTTTGAATACGCGACTCAGTATGCCAAAGAAAGAGAAGTGTTTGGAAAGCCGATACTCCGGCATCAAGCCATCGGGTTCAAGCTTGCGGACATGGCGATGAGGACTACCGCGGCAAGACAACTCCTGTGGAAGACGTGCGCATTGCTGGACGCTAATGTCGGAAAGGATCTCTCCAAAATTCCGCCGGAGATAATCAGGCATTCGTCAATGTCCAAATGTTATTGCTCGGATGTGGCCATGTGGACCACGGTGGAAGCCGTCCAGGTGCTTGGCGGCTATGGTTACATAACCGAATACCCGGTTGAGCGCTTCATGAGAGACGCTAAGATAACTCAGATATATGAAGGTACAAACGAAATTCAGCGTATAGTCATTGCTTCAACGCTGTAGGTAATCAGGATTGCAGGAATAATCCGGGTAATCCCAATTGAGGGCGCCCGGATTTTTATCCAACCAGCCGGTTCGCATTATTTTGGAACTAAAATAGCCCAGAACAACTCATCATGAAGAAGCGCCGCAACAGGGCTTCATCTACTTGCAATACTATTTTCGTGGAATATTATAATAATAAATTAAGCTGGTTTTAATTGGATGATAATTCGCTATTCTTTAATAATTGCTATGGCCGTTTCCCTTATGCTCGGCGCCTGCGCCGCCGGGCCCAATCCCGTCAAAGAAGTTGATTTCGATAAGCTGGTCCCGGAGATGGAGAGAAAGACCCACCTTGTCAAGCAGTTCAGAGCTGAATTCATAAAGACCAGACATGCAAAAGTTTTCGATCGGGATCTCACGGTAAACGGCACGTTATTATTCCAAAAGCCTGGGAATTTTCAACTTACTTTAACCGGGGACGTTAATGTCGAGATACTTTCAAACGGTAAAGTTGTTACGATGATTCACGACGGCAAAGATCAAGAATTCTTTTTTATACATGGAGCGCGGGACGCTTCCCGAATGTCCGATCCGTTGATGGCGCTGCTGCAGACGGTTGGTGATGGAGGCTTGAGAAAATTTGCGGTGACGAATCAAACTCCCACCGAGATGGGAGTGAGTTTAGAACTTACTCCTTCGAATGACTCTCAATTTGAAACGGTGTCCATGATACATCTCGATGTTTTGCAGGGCGGCGAGATGAAAAAGGTGGTCATCGACTTCAAGAACGGGAATTGGGATGAAACCGTGTTCACCAAGTGGTCTTTGCTGACCTCCGATGATCCGGAGATCGTGACGTTAAATAAGAAACTGGATACACTTGCTGAAGCAGCCGTAGAAAAAGATTACCGCGCATTGCGCTCACGACGAACATACAGCATGCTGCCGGCTGATTGATAGCTCGTTTAACGATCCGGCATGTAGTTGACCGCTACATCCAGGTTAATGAATCTCCATGAGGTTCCGAGGTACAAAGCCTCGGTCCAGTCGGCATCGCTGAAACAACCCCATATGCCCTGTTTGGGGACAACCTGGTTGGTTTCCGGGAACACCTCGCCTTTCGTAAAGAACCTTGCCTCGAATTTCATTCCCGATACTGTGTAAAACCTGCTTTGTATCACTGGGATCCACCCAATCCCTTCTTCTTGAGAGGATCTTTTAGGTGGGCCCCCTTTAACGCCGCATATATTATCAAAGGAGAAACCAACCCAATGGATAATATTCCGAGCAAACCAATAATCAAAATTAGAGGTATCAATGCAAACATGAACCAAATTGTACGTATCATGGCGCCGGTTTTAGGATCGAAGTAGTAACTCATTTTTGGTATCCGAAATATATCGTGGTAAGTAGTCCCAACAGATAAAAGCTCCAATAAAGCATGTATAGCGGCTTTCATCAGTTCAGGACTGCAACAAACTACATTCTATGCGCCGTGAGTCCCAGCCTGAATCCATTCTTTGTATTGAGGTTACCAACAATTC
>JBBSBY010000147.1:0-5195 GCA_038250835.1 Desulfomonilales bacterium
GTGATGATATCTTTAATTAGTCGGCCATCCGAGTTACTTAAAGCTATAAAACTGGTTATGCATTCGGATAATATCAGCGTCATTCCAGCGCAAGCTAGAATCCAGGAAGATCTGGGTCCCAGCTTCCGCTGGGACGACGGGTCAGTGGTTTTATTCGACAGGGCTTTCGAGAAATCCTATAAAATCAATAATGCAATCAACGAATAGCAAGCTCAAAGAGTTCGACGTCACACAAGCGCGGCTCCGCCTGCGGGAGTCTATGAACTCCCCGAGCAGATCGAGTTTGGAACTCCGGTTGCACTAAACTGCGCAAACGCGGAGTTTAAAACGGTGGTCAATATCGATCCTTCGAGTTCGACCACTGAATTCCAAGCTACGAGATTAACTGTGCAAGTTCGGTATCATCTGTAATAATATCGTAGCACAAACGGTGTGTCAACAAAAAAGTGGCATAATTAATCAGTTTGTGCCATAGCAACAGCGACTTTTTTAGTTCCCGAACGGCGCCACTCCACCTAATTCCCCAAAATCCTTACGCATCTCTTCGTAAAGAGGTTTGCCCAACAAAAAGGTATAAATTTCATTTGTTTTAGTTTTTAGATCAATATCAGCGAACTTGTCCGGGAACATGATTTCGCCGGCTGCATAAGCGTCGGCTATGGCGGTTCCTATGTTGGTGACATACATGTTATAGGGGTAAAGTGTGAAGATCCGTTTATCCTTGTATGCTTTCAGTGATTCATAAAATTCCGGTTTCTTTTGGAAATCCATTCGGGTTAAATGGAGGCCTCCCGCATCCAAAAAGATAACGTCAGGATTCCATGATAGAATTTGTTCTTTATTTACAAAGAGGTGGTCCTTTGAACCTAATGATTTGGCCAAATTGATAGCATTCGTCCAATCTAGAGGAGTGTATTCGGGATCAGTGCTCTCGATCTGTTGAGCGCCTTTGTGCCCAATGCAGCCCACGTAAGCTCTAGGCTTATCCGCATCGGGAATGGAGGCGACTCTGACCGCGAGATCCTTTCGCGCCGATTCGACGAATGCTATTACATCTTCAGCCCGTTTTTCTCGGTTCATCACCTTTCCCACAATTCGCAAGGAATCATAAACAGCTTCATCGAATGTCGCAAACCTGCCGTAAGTAAGAGTGACTACGTGTATACCCAGGGTTTTCTGAAGATTATCAGCGTTTTGCTTGTCCATGTAAGTTACGAAAATTAACTGGGGCTTAATCTTCAACACGAGTTCCATATCAGGCGGCTTGTTGATTGCGCCGGGTCCCCCAGGTCCCACTAAGGGTAATTTTGCAAGTTCGGGATTGGCGAGCATGTATGGGCGTCCCTCAAACTTGGATTTATCCATGTTCTCTATGCCCACCACTTTGTCCTGCAGACCCAGATAAGCGACAAGTCTGAGGCAACCGGGACCTAAACACACTATGCGTTCAACTTTGGCCGGGATCTCGACGGTCCTTCCTGAGCTGTCAACGACAGCGGCGCCCTGTTCGCAGGCGCCGTAGGCCGGAGCCAAAAGAGCCACCGCAATTATTATTGACGCAATCTTCAAATTAATGCTCATGTGTATCTCCCGTAATTGTTGTTTGACAACAATTCAAGGGCACCACGACCGGGCGTCCCTCGACCTCTTTTATGACTACGTTTACGCCGTAGATATCTCTGATTTCCTGTGGAGTAATGCTATTCTTGTCTTTGTAAAGCCGCCCAAGACCGTTGCTGATCGCCAGGCATTTGTCGGAATAACGCAGAGCCAGGTTCAGGTCGTGAACAACTAAGATTGCCGAACAATTACGCTGATCAACCGCCACCCTGAGGAGGCTCATAAGTTCCAACTGGTTGCGTAAATCAAGATTGCTCGTAGGTTCATCAAGGAGAAGGACTTGCGGTTCTTGAGCGAGCGCTCTAGCTATTACTACTTTCTGGATTTCCCCGCCGCTAAGAGTATTTACAGGTCTCAGAGCGTAATCCTCCAATCCCATGACCCGCAATGTGTCCTCGACAATCAGCATGTCTTTTCTACGGGGCGCCCATGTTATGTGAGGTCTTCTGCCTAACAGAGCAGTATCGAATACCGTGAGATTTTCGTGAGTTGAATGTTGCGGCACATATGCCATCTTTTTTGCTATTTCACGGCGCCTTAGACCCAGCACATCTTTTTTGTCCAGCGTTATGGAACCCTTTTTAGGCTTCAAAATCCTGTTGAGCATTTTTAGAAGCGTGGATTTGCCTGCGCCGTTAACGCCTAAAACACCGACGATCTCACCGGGCTCGGCCTGGAAGCAAATATCTTTGAGGATAGGCTTAGAATTGTACGCAAAAGATATATTTTCTACTGAAAGCGTCATTTGCCGTGACCTTTTATAAGAAGATAAAGGAACAAAGGAGCGCCCATAAAGGATGTCAGCACCCCTACGGGCATTGTCCCGGAACTGAATATGCTCCTACCCAGGGTGTCGGCCCCTAAGAGTAAGATAGCCCCAACCGCCGCGGATGTTGGTAGGAGAAAGCGATGATCCCCTCCCACAAGCAATCTGCCGATGTGAGGCGCCAGAAGTCCCAAAAAAGCTATAATGCCCAGAAATGCGGTTACAAATGACGAAACGAGCGCTGTAAACAACATGCCGTGTATCCGGAAGCGTGAAACATCTACTCCAAGGCCCAGGGCTACTTCTTCCCCACCTGACAATGCGTTCAGGTCCCACTTGCGAAAGAAAAAATAAAATGACGCAACGGAGGTTGTTACGAACATCACCAATATTTCCGTCCAGCTTGAACGGGAGACATCGCCGAACGTCCAAAAAACAACAGTGGCGAGCTCAATCTGAGTTGCGAAATATTGCAACAAGATGGTCCCGGACATGAACAGAGACGATAACCCAACGCCCGCCAAAATTATGGTGTCCGCGCCCATTCGTTTAATTCCCGCCAATGCCAGAATGGCAAGTGTGGCAGCCAGTCCACCCAGAAAAGCGCAGGTCGTGATCCAATAAATCTTGGTGGTGTTCAGACTTAACCAGCTAAACTCTCCCGTAATCGGAGCTCCCTGCAATTGTGAAACTCCCCCCAAAATAACTATTGCAAAAGCAGCTCCAAAAGCTGAGCCGTGACTTATCCCCAAAGTGAAAGGTGAGCCGAGCGGATTTTTAAGAAGGCATTGGATTGCCGTGCCCGAAATCGCCAATGCCCAACCGGCAATGATGGCGGTTACAATCCTGGGAAGTCTAATGTTCCAAACGACAACCCCGGCGCCTGGACTTTGAGGGTTCAGGAGAGCGGAGAGTGTTTCCCGAATCGTGAGTGAATAAGATCCCGCCATTAAAGAAAACACGCTCAGCAATACTATAAGCCCAATCAAGCAAAGTATCAGGATTACTTTTCTTCGTGTATGACTGCGATACTGAGCTATTACAGAGCCGTCGCCCGTTTTGGGGTTCAATGTTGCAAACACCGATACTCCGTTGATATGTGCTACGTCTGATGACGCTCTACGCGTTTAGTAGCACGATATCACACTTTATGCGCAAGAGCCAGGGGCTTGACTCAGTATTTTTTTATCGTACAGGAGAGTTGGGATCTAATGATTAGGATGTGAAGTCGGTAAGTTGTGAATTATCAAACCCCGAACGTGTCTCGGGGTTTGATGTGGCGCTCGACAATATAGCGACATATAGATTACGGCTATGCGTCAATCAATCGATAAGGATGGGCTTTTTTAGCCCATTCGTTATTTGGATATTCACTGGTAAGCTTATCGTAAGCATGTCTAAGATAATTCGGTTTATGACTACCTTTGTACCTTGCCACACCTCTGTAGAAAATGGCCTCCGGAACGAATGAACTGGAGCCGAAGTCTTCAAGAATCATGTTTAATTTGGTGTTGGCGTCGTCATAGTCTTCGTGATTGAACAAGGTAACGGCAGTTCCAAGCAGTATTAGGGCTATGAAATCGTCACCGTCCAGAAATCCTATTGATCTGTAGTTCTCCGCTCCTCCAGAGTCTAAGAATACAAAAGCCGGTGTCCATTTCACATTGAATTGAGTCATGTACTTTGTGTTACTCGACTGGATTCGCAGGGGGATCACGTACCTGTGAATCATATCTATGACTTTGTCCTGAGGATACGTAACCGCATCCATTTGCTGACAACCGATTCATTCGGGATTAAAAAAGTCGATCAAGACGGGTTTATCCTCCGTCAGCGAACGAGCCAAAGCTTTGTCAAAATCCGTTTCCCAGTTAATAGGCATAGCATTATTCTCCTTTAACAATTTAGTGGGAGGTGGAACAATGTCCCTTGAACTTAGATGCTGAAGAAGTTAGGCCGGCGCGTCATTTCTTTTTGAACAACGCCTCCAGTTGCTTTTTGGCTTCAGCGGCTTTGTCGAGCCCCCTTCCGTCGCTCGATCCTTTCTTCAATTTAAAGTACTCACAAAAATTTCGATGATCCTTGAAGAGTACTCTCTCGGCTTGAGTCTCTCTACATTGATTGGGATAAGACTCGTCGTATTCCACACAATTAAGGCAGCAATAGAGATCCGATCCACAGTTTGGGCACGTGTCGTTTCGGAATACCTTCTCATCAAATTGCAGGTTTGATCCACAATGGTGACAGGTTCCCTCGATCATAAAATGTCCCCTTGAATATAGTCGGCTGTGGCGTTATCCTAAATGCTATTGTAGAGCGACGTGAATAGAAATGAAAGAAAATCCTCACAGGAGTACAAAAATGGAACCATCGTTCTTGATTCGTTTACCCAAAGGGGGAGATCTGGTTGAGACCATCACAAAAGTGTTTCGCACGAAATCCATACGAAAAGCCGCCTTCAATCTCATTGGAGCCATAGATGACTGCGTGCTCGGCTTTTACAATGAAGATCGTAAGTACGTTAATCGAGATTTCAAAGGCCGCTTCGAGATAGTATCGTGCATTGGAAATGTCTCCGAGAAGGACGGAGAGGTATTCGTGCATGCCCATATTATTATTTCGGATTCAGAATACAAATGTCACGGGGGGCATCTTATGTCCGGCGCCAAGATTTTCGCAGCGGAACTATTCGGGGTTCCCGTGCCCGGCGACATTCCGGTGAGACAAAACGATGAGCCTACTGGATTGGCTTTGTGGACGGCGTTTAATGATTAGGACCAGGAACTTTTCGCGAAGATAATTGCTTCAA
>JBBSBY010000148.1:0-5156 GCA_038250835.1 Desulfomonilales bacterium
AAGCTTTTTCTCTGGGGCCGAAGCGAATCACGGCTTCATGATGAATGCGGGGATCGCCGAATCTGGCGCCTTTCTTGTCCACGAGCCAAGAGAAAATTCTACCTTTATAGAGGCGATCGCCGGCCGGTGATTCGATCTTAGTAACTTCAACTTCGGCGTCAAAAGGCTCCTCTTTAAAAACTTTAAGGGGGCTTTTGAATTGCACCGACTCAAAGCCCATGAACTCCGCAGCGTCCGCAAGCTCATAGGCGGCGGTTCTCATTAGTTCCAGTGCCCCGACTCCGGGAAAAACAGCCGCCCGATTGATTCTGTGGTCATTCAATACCGGTTTGGAGGGGTCTAAGCTGATTAGAGCTCGAACTCTTGAGTGCGGCTCCAACTCCAGAATTCTGCCTTTCATGCCGGTAGCCGTGAAAGGAACAAAATCTCCTTCGTCACGATCGGCAAAGGCGTCGGAAGCAAACGGCCCGATTTTACCCACTGCTGCGACTTCACTCGAGCCGCTGGTTCGCCTAAGCTCCAAGGCAAATATTTGAGCGCCGATTTCAGGCGGGATGAAGTCAATACCCGCCGCTTCGAGCGTTTGTTGCACGCCGCCTCTCGTGGCCATTCCGATTTCAGCCCAGGGCGCCCAGTCAATAATCGTGGCCCTGGCGTCACTTCCTGCGTTAATGCGGCGAATCATGTGCGCTAAAGCGTCATTCGCCGCTGAGTAATCGATCTGAGCCAAGTTGCCGAATCTACCGGAAACACTGCCGAATCCTACGATCCGCCGAGGCTGAAACTCATGCTTGTTTAGAGCGTCAATAATGTTCTTAAATCCTTGAACTTTGACGGACATTACCGTGTCGATTTGCTCCATGGTCTTAGATTTCAGCGTCTTGCTCATATCGACTCCGGCGCCGTGGACTATCACGTCTATCCTGCCGCAAAGCTCACCGACTTCGAGGACGATCGAATCCACAGCTTCAGCGTCTCGTATATCAACGCTGCGATAGATAACCTCAGAGCCCATGGTTTTTAACTCGGCAATCGTGCGGAACACTTCGGCCTCCGATTTTAGGCCGGAGAGTTCCTTTTCGACCGCAACCGGGGTCACATTCTTGCCGCTTCTCTTCAACCTTTCTATCAAAGCTAATTTTTCAGCGGCCCAATCGCTTTCACCGTAAGCCGCGTATTTTTCAGCTTGGGTGCCAGGGGCCGTTCTGGCCAATATTATAAACGTCAAAGGGGTATCCTTGGCTAATTCTTTGAGACATAAGGCCGTAATTCCCCTAGCTCCGCCGGTTACCATTACAACCTCGTCTTTTTGAACAGCGGGACGACCGCTTGTAATCTCAGCGGGAGTCAGTCTGATTGACCGGAGGGCGCCGTCTTTGCCGAACGCCGATTCCAACGGAAACTCTTCAATAAGAGATCTCACAATCACATCGGCGCAAGCGGCAATGTCGTGATCCGGATGAATATCTATGACCCGTGTTAAAGTTTCAGGGTATTCCTTTGAAAATGACTTTGAGGCGCCGGCCATGGATCCAAATTCATCACTATTAATTGCAGGGCTTACAAAACCAAACCCGCCGTCTTCCCTGAGAGGGGTGATCATGAACGCCGGCCCGGTTTCGAATTTGGCGGCGCAATCCATGTACAGGCGGAATGTTTCTTGAACTGATTCCGTTTTCATATCAAAGGCAAGCAGGTTGATTACACCGGCTATCGCTTGGTCCGGCAGTTCGGGACCCGCTATAAGTTCAATATGTGCATAACCCAGCTTTTCCAGAGCCGCCTGGGTCGCTTCACGAATCCGAGGGGCGCCGCCTACTATAAACACTTTTTCAGCCGCAGGCGGTTTCATATGTGCCAGTTTGCCCACCGATACGAGTTTAGTCTCGTAGAGTCGGATGTCCGCCCGGGCCGGGGATTTGTCGTCATTACTCGTTGGGTCTATCGTCTGAGGCGACACAGGCGCCGCCGACTGGGTTTTTTCAACCACAAATCTGATGATGTGATTGATTGTCGGGAATTCAGCTATCTTGAGTCCTTCGATGCGCGGAATTTCAAATATGTCACGGATTTCAGAGATAAATTCCGCTTGCTTAACCGTATCAATTCCTAGATCGGCTTCAAGGTCCAGCTCGGTGTCGAGCATATCCGCCGGATAACCCGTTTTGGCTGACAGAAGTTCAAGTATTTTCTCTCGGACGACGGCTTCATTAGGTTCTGTTGCAGCAGACTGTTGAACGTCGACGTCGGTTCCGGCTTGTTCGCTTGTGTGTTCAAGCACGAAATTTATGATGTGTTCAATAGTCGGGAATTCGGCGATTTTAAGTCCTTCAATTCTCGGGATCTCGAATGTGTCGCGTATTTCGGAGATAAATTCCGCCTGTTTAACGGTATCGATTCCTAAATCGGCTTCCAAATCCAAATTGGTGTCCAGCATATCGGGCGGATACCCGGTTTTTTCGGATAAGAGCGCCAGAATTTTTTCCCTAACCTGCTCGGCCCCGACCGCCATTTTTTGGGGTTGCTCGACCGGCAAAGCTATTGCAGCTTGGTGAACTGCGGCCACAACTGAGGGTTGTTCGATTTTTGGAACAGCCACACGTTCTGTAACTCGTAAAGTCCGATTTTCCACTGATATCACAGGGTCCGAGTACCCGGTGATCTTTCTAAGCCATTCTCTGTTAGTGTTGAAATCCGAAATACGATTTTCATTGCGACTCACCGCCTTATAAAGCGCCACCACAATTTGGGAGCCAAACCCCGCCGCAAGCCGTAAAGCGTAATCGGCTTCAACGGGGCCGCCTTTGCTTAGATTTAAGTCGGCAAATTCGGGATCAGGATGTTTTAGGTTTGGGATTGGCGGCAGCATTTTCGTTTGTAAACACCTGAGGGCCACGATGTCCTCAACACCAACTCCCATCGTGTGGCCCGTAAAGCCCTTGGTATTCGCAATCGGGATGAGTCCCACATTATCCCCGAAAACCTTACGCAGAGCGTGGACTTCGGCTGCGGAACTCCCGCCCCGCTTTGGCGAATATGTCTCGTGGGACATGAAAAACAATTTTTTGGCTAATTCGCTTTTGATCCCGCCAGTTTGGACTTCCCATTTCGAGATCATCGATTCCATGACTTCGGAAATGTGTTCGACATCCAATCGGGTCCCATGGAAGCCGCTGTTTGCCGCCATCCCCGCTTCGATTACCGCAATGGGGTCCATGCCTCGTTGCTTAACCAGGTCGGAACGTTCAACGATTACACCGGCCGCCGCCGACCCGAGAATCAAGCCGTGTCGTCGATCATCAAAGGGTAGGGCGGCTTCACTTACATTGCCCGAAGTTGTGGCTGCGCCCATGGCAAGGAATCCCGAGCCCACCCATGGGAATAGATGATTACCGGCCACGTCATCCGCTGCAATGACTATGACTCGCTTGGCTTGACCACTCCTGATCCAATCTCTGGCCATTACGATGGCTTGAGTCGTGCCGGCGCACGCAGCGTCAATATGGGTGTTCGGTCCCTGAGCTTTAATAAGTTGAGCCAACTGCCCATGAGCCATACTCATGACACGCAAAAGGAAATCCCTGTTAAAGGTATAAATCTCCTCGGGTTCGGCCGGATTCAGTCTGGAAAACTCGTCAGTGAACCATCTGGTAATGTTCTCGCGTTCTCTATCGGAATCGATGCGGCTTACCATTCCAGAATAAAAATCTATCAGGCGCTTCTTTGCTCCCGAGCCGAAAGTCGCCGCTGTATGTCGTGTGACCTCATCAACCAGGGACGCCATTCCAGGGAAAGCCGAGGCAAAAATAATGCCGGTTTCGGCCCGAAGTTCGGGCGCTAATGACCATGAATCCGGAAGCTCGTGCCCCGTGCTTGTGGTTCTAGTCTTGCGCACCAGGGGAATACCAGCGTCTCTGAGAGCTTCTATGCCCGCGGCCACCGCAAGTTTGGTCGTCACGTCCATCGCTCGAATGAGGCGTTCATCCAGGCCGTATTCACCAAGGACTTCGCCCTCCGCAAAGAACCCTGCCAACTTAATAACCCCGGACATGTTTTCCACAATGCGTAGATCAGCTTCACCATGTGGGCCTTTTATCAATCGCTCCACGTTTTTTTCGAGCATTCTGCGTCGATCCGACTCGGGTACTTTCTTTATGAAATTGCGCCCAAGGATCAAATCATCCAGAGTTTCCTTATCGAATGGGAAACGAACATCAGTCGGAAGTCCCGCGGCTATACCGCTGACCACAACCGGATCAAACGTCATACCTTCGCTATTGACTTGACGAACAGTCTTTTCTAAAGGGAGCACGGTTTTGACAAAGTTATCGAAGCTGGACTTGAGCAACTGACGTACAGGTTCGCCCTGTAAATCTAGGTACCTGGCGAAGTCCCTATTCTTTGCGATCTCCTTCAGCTCATCATCCAACAATGCTTCGAGAGGATTGGGAGCAAATTCAATAATCTTTTCAGGGGCAGGTTTCTCGGTTCTACTCGAAACGATCCGCAGATCAGGTTTAGAAACCACTACCGGCCGGGGTTTGTTTTCAGAAAAATCAACTGGAACCCCTTCGGCGCTGAGGACCGCCAAAGTCTCAAGCAATTGAGCAATACCGCCCTTTTTCGGGTGATTGGTGGGCAATGCGGCGACATCTTTGGATAAGGTATCCAGGCAAAGATTAGTCATTACACGTTTCGGGCCGCATTCCAAAAAAATGCGAATGCCGTCGTTATACAGCTTACGTAAAGTTTTGACCCATTCCACCGGCGCGGCAAATTGCTTACCGAGCAGATCGCGTATTTTGTCCGGAGCTCCCGGATCGGTGGGATAATATTCGCCTGTAACATTTGAGATCACCGGAACTGTTGGTTGATTCACCGTAAGCTTCTCAAGAGTTTTCATGAAAGGCTCACGGGCCGGAGCCACCACACCGGAATGGAATGCCGCCGAAACTGGAATCAGTATTCCATCGAGGCCCCGCGCCTTGAATAATTCGCCCGCCTTCTTCACCGCTGCGGTTTCACCCGAGATCACCGTTTGCTTTGGGGAATTTTTGTTTGCAGCGACGACATAGCCGTCGACTTTGGTCAGGACCTCTTCCACAACTCTAGCGTCTGCCGGGATACTCATCATCAAGCCCGGATCAGCGATGCTG
>JBBSBY010000149.1:0-4864 GCA_038250835.1 Desulfomonilales bacterium
AAAGTCGCTCTATCCCTCATGTAGAATGCCATACCCCGACAAATATATCTTTATATTATCCTTGTTATATGATATAGTTATGCACAGAACATAAAGTATAAAGATTTTAAAAACTTCATGAGCCCGCGGTTTTCAATCAATCCAATAATAATTCTAATAATGGTCGTTGCCCTGTTCAGTCAGGCGTGCGTAGGATTCGTTCCGTCACCCTTCCGTCCATCTCCGGGACCGGCAACCTCAATACTTCCAAAAGATTTGGCCCAGGCATTCGAAATTGTCTGTAGAAACTATCGAATCGGACCACAAGACAGTCTTCGCATAATTTATCAGACCGAATGGAATATTCCGGCAGGGTCTTACAGACTTGACACTCTCGACGAAATCGACATTGAATTTATAATTGATCCTGCGCTAAATCGGAAGGTGATAATTCGTCCAAGACATATATTAGAGACCTAAGGATTTTCATGGATCAATACTTCAGAACGGTCTCTGAAATGGCTCAATTTGTAAATCTTGTTACGCCGTAGCTTAGCACCCGAGCTTAAGTCGCCCTGCCATTATTAACGGCACTAAAGGGAGAAATGGAGAACATATGTTAAACTTTAAAAAAAATCCCGAATTGGTATTATGGGCGCAGAATGACCAAATCCGGAAAAACAATCAGCGGCAAAAAGTTGTTGCTCGATATCAAAAGCGGAATGAGCCGCGATGATGTGCTCAGCAAGTATGAATTGACCTTGCCCCGACTGCGAAATGTACTGAAAAAATTGATTGAACTCAATGCCGCATCCGAATCTGAAATAAATTTATTCCTCTCAAGAACCAACCGTGCGGAGGAACAACCTGAGTATTCCGGTATACCAGATGCGGCTACGACGCTCATGAGCGATATGAACAGGGCTGGGCAGGCTTCTTCTACCGTCGAATCTTTGCAGGGCAAGAGTTCCTCACGCTCTGCTGAATATGCCGAAGAACGATCTTCTCAAGAGGACGTGAGCTCAAACAGGGCGCATAAGCTGGAGGGTGAAACCCGCGATACGGCTTTGGCCGACGACCATGACGCATTATCCTCGTCAGCTTCATCTGCCGACGCTTCGAAATTAAGCGCAAATACTTTCAGCCGCTTTCAGGCTATGGATGACGGTAATGATAAACCCGGTGAGGCATACGATCTTGACGATAAAGTACGACCGGTTCAACAATCCGTGGGTCAAAGTTGGTCGCTCAAGCTGTATGGAAAAACCATTAACGACAGGGTGGCATTTATAAACAATCTGGCGGCGGTTCTCGGGATGAAATACTCGGAAGCCGAAGAATTTTTGAATAGGGCCCCTGTGGCCATCAAGACAGCTCTTACACACGATCGCGCAGACCGTATGCGAAGTATATTAGGTTCCATAGGGGCTTTGTGCCTTATCGAGCCGGATCAACAAGCTACTGAGGAAACTAAGCCGGCTGATCCGCATCCTGAATTTGCCATGTTTTTCCAGCGCGAACAGAGTGAAACAACGAGGAGTTCCTATTTTTCGGGATTTCGCGGCAGTTCGATCATGTTACTGATTTCTGTTTTGCTACTGAGCTTTTTCGGATGGTACTTGATTAAGCTGACCAGCCCGGCGCGTGAAATGCAGATGGCTACCGGGCAGTCGTTGAATGCTGAAGACGCAAAACAAACCAGAGTTCAGGAAACCTACTCCGACGCGGATTTGATAGAATACTTTACGTATGAAGCGACAAGATTGGAGGACGAAATCAGTCAACTCAAGACCAAAATACAAGATGAACGAAACTCGTTCTCATTATCAAAAAAGAATATTCACTCGACTTTTGATGATTTACAAAAACAGGATATACAAATCAGGATATTGGAATCACGGTTATTCACTAAACGCAAGGAGCTTAGTATAGCTCGAAGAAACTTGAATTCTTTGAGCAGTCGAGTGAAATAACAATTTCTATTTAGTTACTGCGCGCCGTAATTTTCGTAACCCATGCGTCTATTGGAGTACCCGTAGGGCTCCCATTGACTACCGGGGTTTCGATCGCCTGCTCTTGTATACGCCGTGGGCGGTGTCGGACTCTCCTTCCGATATTGAACGTAAGCTTCGTCCAGAAGTAATTCATTGAGTTCTCTTAGTTTGGTAGAGCGTTCCTGAGCAATTTCGGATACAAATCTATCATTTTTTGATTTAACTTCCCCCATTCTACACCGTCGGAAATGCTCATATAGTATTTTTTCGTTCTCTGCCGCTGAGACTACTTCGTTGCTGAGATCAGCTATTCGCGCGCCCCGGTGTCGCAGAACTGATTGAACAATCGATGATATGGTTTTACGGGATTTAACATCGGACATTGCCTCCGTAATCAGCGGCTCAACTGACGCTTTTTTGGCGACTGAAAAATTGTTTAAGGACTTGCCGAACACTTCGTAAGCCTGGAACCACTCAGTGTATGATTGAGCGCAAGTCGAATCCTTGGGATCTTGGTCGCGAGCGGCTGACGCGTTTATGGCAATAACAATTATTAATAAAGCGGCTAATCTGAGTCTCACTACGAGTTCCTCTCGTCCAACTTAATGAAAAAACCAAAAAAATCACTCGTATAGCTTTTATCATACCTGTTGAGGGTGTCTCGTTGCTCAGGCGAAAGTTTTGCTCTTTTTGCGGAATTGCCTCCACCATAATACAAATTTCCGAGCACGTTATGAGGATTGGCATCGGCATGGACGGCTCGATCACACCCTGCCAGCACCAAAGCTTTTGCTAAATCTTTGGTGCTGATATGGTGACCCACGGCAAAAACCAGGTTCCCGTCTTTTCTGATCCCAAAAGCGCTTCTCGTAGCGATGAACCAATACTCCCCGGAAGTGAAGTTGGATTGTTGACCATAGTTCATTGCGCCCCACCAGGCTTGTTCCGGAGTCGTCGGTTCCTCCATCAGCAACATGCCGAGTCCGATTTCCGAATCGGCAGGTTTGCCGCCTTTGATCACCGAATCAACGACTTTACCGTCTTTAACGATTAAATGTCTAAGCTGTCTTGCGTCCTGAACTAGAGACAATGGAATAGTGTCATTCCATTCAAGAATATCCACGGAATTATCTTTATAGATTACTATGGTGGCCATGCCCGCGCCGAGAGGCTTAATAGTGCCGCCTCTTTGCACTGAGCCCGCTTCTCCTGAATGCTTTTGTTTCCACAACGCGTTTGTCACGGCTACTAGTTCCGGTCGGAGCTGAGGCTCAATTATCGAAGTAGCGTTAGATCCGCCAGGTTCGGTGGACCCGATATAGAGCTTCATTGTAATTTTTTTCATATCCAACAGCAGCATATGGACTATGGCGTTGGGAAAATCAATGCTGGGCCTATAGCTCGTGCGCCACATAATTTCTTCGCCATTTGGGCCTGTGGGCATTCCGGCGCTTTGCCATATTCCTTCACCCTCTAACGCAGGAGATGTGTAAAGCGGAGGAATTTTGCGCAAGACCACTGGATTAAAAGCCGACATCGTGAAAATCGGTTTTATGGTTAAATCAGGATCAGTAGCTATGGAACTTGAAGCGCTGGGGTTTTCCTGAGGTTCTAGTGAACAGAACTCAGAAAGTTCTTTTATTCTTTTCTCTTGCGACGGAAGTGATTGTCCGGTTTCCTCTGCGGCTCTGTCACTAGACGCTATTTGGTTCTCAGGGGCTTTTGCCGTAAGATTGGCAGGTTCAATTTTCCCGCCCCACAATAACTTTTGCCACTCCGGAGGCTCAGCTTCACTTGGTTGAGCTAAGGCCGAAGAGGAAAAGAAACAATACAAAGTGACAATTGCAATGGCGCCAATCAGGTAAGCATTGCAAATCGAATGAGTTTTCTTCTCAATCATGCCGAAAAATATTCTCCTTGAAGCAGTCATCCAGGTTTTCACATCACTGTAATAGTAGGGAATCAGAAAACAAAATTCAGTTGGATGACAGCATTGACGAAATATTAACTTTTCTGCTTATTAATTTTAATCGAGCAATCCTGCTGTCCCTTATCCCGACAGAGGTTGCTCGTCTTCATCAAAAAGCCGCTCCTATATGTGGAACATAGCATGCGAAGTCACATTTGACTGATATTGATCTAATTTGTCTTTTTCAGCAATTTACAAGTAGATGTCATTGTGTTTATCAAACGAACTGCTCTAATAATTTTTTTAACAGGTCCACTTGTTCTCGTCAAGATTCTCAAAGTCGCGGGGCTTCGAGTATGATTTATTCGTCTATTGGAATTCTGGGGGGCGGCATTTTTTGAGCAGCCGTCCCCGTGGGAGACAAACGCCTCACGTTTCGCTATAATTCGGAAATTGTCGACGATTATCTATGAGGCGGGACCAATATATCCAGCGGGATAATTCGTTCTTGAGATTATTCTCTGAAATATCGCAAAGGGAAATAGAAATGGCCGGACAGGGGAAAATTATCGTTCGTAGATCCGCTATGTTTTACGGCGGCCAACAAACAGGTCTACTAATATTGATTGCGCTGATCATGATTTTAATACATTTATATCATCCACAAAGCGCAAATTGCCGTTCCGCGGAAGAACTCTTTAGTGCGGCTTTGGCAGCAGAAAAATCAGGTGATTTCGACAATGCCTTGCAATTATTCCAACAAGCAGCTCAAATTGATCCTAATAATGCGAATATCCATAATAATATGGGAACAATCTACGCGAAACAACGTGATTACGTTAAAGCGGTAGAGGAGCTTAGAAAAGCGATTCAGTTGAACCCCCAAGACTCTCAGGCTTACTTAAACTTAGCGAATGTCTACTATGAACTGAAAGAATACGACGATGCGGTAGAGAGCCTCACAAAAGCCCTCGACATTGAC
>JBBSBY010000150.1:0-4856 GCA_038250835.1 Desulfomonilales bacterium
TCCGAACCGCGAAGCCATACGGGCCTTCGGCGTGGTCAGGCCGGAAATGGTCGGTATCAAAGAAGTGGCGAACAGATCCGTGTTCATATCGGATTCGAATGGTAAAATCGTTCACACATGGTTTACCGAAGACCCCAAAAATCTCCCGGACGTTTCTGAACTGCTGAAGTTTGTACAATCAATGTGAGTTTGATCACTGTAAACAGAAAAACCAGTGTAACCTACTTACAGCCACACACTCATAGAAATTGTTGTGGCGCTAATAGAACATGTTAAGAAACTGACGTTTTTCACGGCTGGAAGGCGCTGAGATTTCTCAGCGCCGTTTACCTCAAAATTGATCGTCTGACTTCGCAGTCTTCCGCCGGCTTGTTACCTACCTACCGCATCGAGTTTTGTTAGAATTAAGACACTAATATGTCCGCGCTTTTAGTTCTCAGCACAATTTTGCAGCTAACGCCGACGCCGAGTTATGTCAAGTCCGACATGGCGAGGTTATTTTTTTTTGACCCGGTTGGGCTACAATAACAGTAAGTTACGCTGATCTAAATAAAAGCCTCTATTGACGCAAATTTTAGCGCCAAGTAAATTTGTAATAATTAAGTGTAGCTCATTTGCCGGAAAATCATTGAACTTTTTCACTTCAATTCATTTTTAAACCACTGGAATTCTGTAAATAGTTTCAGGCAAATTCGTTAAATCGGATTTGCGGGTCGAGTTGTTTCAGGGTCTGTGTACCGAACGAAAGCTATTCACATTATTGAACAACACTGTTGCTTAACAAGCAGAAAGGGGATCATTTCATGAGTGTGACACGCCGAGAATTCTTTGCAGTCTCGGGTGTCGTCGGAGCCGGATTGGCTTTATCTTCTCTTGGTGTGGACCTGGGACCAGCGAAGGCATACGCACAGGACCTCAAGAAAATCGATAAAGTTAAAACGGCAAAGCAGTCGACGACTATCTGCCCTTATTGCGCAGTAGGCTGCGGACTCATCGTAAGCGCCGACACTGCGGAAAATAAAGTTATCAATACTGAAGGCGATCCTGATCATCCCGTTAATGAAGGATCTTTATGCGCCAAAGGCGCCGCTTTGTACCAAACCACCGCCAATAACCCCGCCCGTCTCAAAAAAGTGCTCTACAGAGCCCCCAATAGTGATAAATGGGAGGAGAAATCCTGGGATTGGGCTTTAAGCAGTATCGCCGAAAAGGTCAAGGCCACGAGAGACGCCGGATTTATTGAGAAAAACGCCAAAGGTGAAGTCGTCAACAGAGTGGAAACGATTGCTCATGTGGGCAGCGCAGCCATGGATAACGAGGAACTTTGGCCTCTTCAGGCAATGATGAGGGCTCTTGGCCTAGTTTACATCGAGCACCAGGCTCGAATATGACACAGCGCTACAGTTGCGGCTCTGGGAGAGTCGTTCGGTCGTGGCGCTATGACGAATCACTGGATTGATATCAAGAACAGTGATTGCATATTAGTAATGGGCAGCAATGCCGCTTCAAATCACCCTATTTCAATGAAATGGGTGCAAAGAGCTAAGGATAAGGGCGCCAAACTGATTTCGGTTGATCCGCGTTTTACGCAAACCTCTTCAAAGGCGGATTTTTATACCGCATTGAGATCAGGCACCGACGTGGCGTTCCTTGGGGGAATGATCAAGTACTTAATCGACAAAGAGAAGTACTTTAAAGATTACGTGGTGAATTATACAAACGCCACTTTCATAGTGAACGACAAATTCAAATTCCACGACGGCTTGTTTGCCGGCTACAATAAAGACACGCGTAAGTACGATAAGAGTTTTTGGGCGTACAAAACCGATGATAAGGGCGTAATCGAAAAGGATCCCACCCTGCAAAACCCAAAAAGTGTTTGGCAACTGTTAAAGAAGCAATACTCACGGTACACGCCCGAACAGGTTTCCACCATTACCGGAACGCCTATTCCCGACCTTCTAAAAGTTTACGAAATGTATACGGAAACCGGAAGCCCTGATAAGTCCGGAACGATCATGTATGCCATGGGTTGGACCCAACATACGGTCGGAGTTCAGAATATTAGGGCAATGGCTATGATCCAATTGCTCCTTGGCAACATCGGTATACCTGGGGGTGGAGTTAACGCTCTTCGAGGTGAGTCCAATGTTCAGGGTTCCACTGACCATGCGTTGCTGTACCACATCTTGCCGGGCTACCTGAGGACTCCCAGAGCCAATCAGCAGACATTGGAAGCTTATAACAAGGTGCCTAAGTCACCCGATCCCAATTCAGCAAACTGGTGGTCCAATTTTCCGAAATATAGTGCCAGCCTACTGACCGCAATGTGGGGCGACGCCGCCAAAAAAGAAAACGATTTTGGTTATAGCTGGATGCCCAAGTTGGACACTGGAGTGGACTACTCGTGGTTGAATCTCTTTGATGCCATGTATGACGGTAAAATCAAAGGTTTTTTTGCCTGGGGACAGAACCCGGCCTGTAGCGGCGCAAACGCCAATAAAATCCGTCAGGCGTTGGGGAAGCTCGACTGGCTCGTTAATGTAAATATTTTTGATAATGAAACGGGGTCTTTCTGGAAAGGTCCGGGCATGGACCCCAAGACAATTAAGACCGAAGTGTTCATGTTGCCGTGCGCAGCTTCCGTGGAAAAAGAAGGAAGCATAACCAATAGCGGCAGATGGGGCCAATGGCGTTACAAAGCGGTTAATCCTCCCGGAGACGCTAAGCCTGACGGAGATATACTTTTCGAGCTCATGGTAAAGATCAAAGATCTTTACAAAAAAGGCGGAAAGTTTCCTGATCCAATTCTCAATCTCAAATGGGATTATGTCGACTCTAAAGGCCATTTCGATCCTCACGCGGCAGCGAAACAGATCAACGGCTACTTTTTGAAAGATGTTGAGATCAACGGTAAGAAGTTCAAGAAAGGCGATTTAGTGCCTAGCTTCGTGTTGTTACAAGCCGATGGAAGCACGTCTTCAGGCAATTGGCTGTATGCGCAGAGCTATAATGCCGACGGCAACAACATGGCTCGACGCAAAAAGGATGATCCCACAGGACTCGGATTGTTCTCAGGATGGGCGTGGGCATGGCCGGTAAATCGTCGCATTCTCTACAATAGAGCCTCGGTTGATCTTACCGGAAAACCATGGAGCGATAAGAAAACCGTCATCACCTGGAAAGACGGTAAATGGGTGGGTGATGTTCCCGACGGCGGATGGCCTCCCATGGAGAACAAAGAGAAGACCAAGAGCCCGTTTATCATGACGTTAGAAGGCTTTGGTCGCATCTTTGGACCGGGGTTGAACGACGGACCCTTCCCGGAACATTACGAACCTCTGGAATGTCCTTTGCCGAACAATCTTTTGTCCAGTCAGTACATCAATCCGACTGTTAAGATTTTCAAGGGCGATATGGACGTTCACCTGACTTGTGATCCTCGCTTCCCGTTTGTCGGCACCACTTACAGAGTTACCGAGCATTGGCAAACCGGCATTATGACCAGATGGCAGCCATGGCTCCTGGAAGCCGAGCCTCAAAACTTCGTTGAAATGAGTGAAGAACTAGCTCAGCAGCGCGGCATCAAGAATGGTGACAAGGTTAAGGTAAGCTCTTCCAGAGGACAAATTGATTGCGTCGCCATGGTCACAACTCGTTTTCGTCCCTTCCAGGTCGGCGGCATTACGGTCCACGAAGTTGGAATGCCCTGGTGCTTTGGTTGGATGACCCCCAAGGACGGGGGCGATAATGTGAATCTGCTTACCCCGAATGTGGGGGATCCAAACACCATGATACCCGAATCAAAGGCGTTCATGGTCAACGTAGAGAAAGCATAGGAGGCGCCACGTGTCAGGATTTTCAGTGTTGGTAGATACCTCCAAATGCACGGCTTGCCGCGGCTGCCAAGTCTCTTGCAAGCAATGGAATCAGCTGCCCGGTTTGAAGACAAAGAATGTCGGGTCGCATCAGAATCCTCAGGATCTGAGTTTCGATACATATCGAGTCGTGCGTTTCACGGAAGGAAAACAGGAAAACAACAAAGCATTTTGGTATTTTTTCACCGATGCCTGCAGGCATTGCCTTTCCCCTGGATGTATGGCCCCCGTCACGGACGATGAAATAATTCAGGATGAAAAAACAGGCGCCGTGATTTATACGGAAAAAACCAAAAATTTGGATTTCAAGTCAGTATTAGAGGGTTGTCCGTATAATATTCCACGTCTCAATGAACAAACCAAGGTGATAAGCAAGTGCACCTTCTGTTTCGACAGAATCACAAATAACTTGCCTCCCGCTTGTGTAAAATCATGTCCAACCGGAGCATTGACGTTCGGAGAGCGAGACAAGATTCTTGACCTTGCTAAAAAGAGGGTCGCGGAATTAAAGCCCGCTTTTCCCAAAGTCGAAGCTTTGAACGCCGATGAAGTCAGGTGGATATTCATAGTCACTGATGATCCTAAGAAGTATTATGAGTATGCCGCAGGCAAATAGAACAAATAATTTTGAAGCTTAGAAATGCGAGACCGCCTTTAGGGGCGGTCTTCGTTTTCTTGATAAGATTTTCTGAAGAGCGCTGGAAAAAAGCTCTAAAACAAGGGCTTACGTATGCCAATCTTGAAAGCGGTCTGCGATAGTTTGTCGTTGCTCATTATAATATACCAAGCAGCCGGGCCGTTCAGGTTAAGTTGTTTTCAAAAATCGCAGTGTTAGATTTGGTCGAGGATTGGGACGAGCCATGCTTGACAGGATCTCGTAAACCTTGTAGGTTGTAGCGCTGTGGGGATGTAGCTCAGCGGGAGAGCATCGCGTTCGCAACGCGGGGGTCGAGGGTTCAAATCCCTTCATCTCCACCA
>JBBSBY010000151.1:0-4816 GCA_038250835.1 Desulfomonilales bacterium
CCAGGGATTTAATGTCCATGGGGGTCCCCTCCTTGAACTCCCCAACTATTTACCAAATCCCTGTAATTCTGTCGCGCTTATTCCATCACTCATCAAAAAAAAATATCACATCGGACTAATATTACCTGCGGAATGTGAGTTAAACTGCGTCTTGCGGTCGCTTTGGTAAGGACGGGAAATATCGAGGCGGCTGAGCAAATCAAAGACGAGTACGTAAAACTGGGCATCAGTCCCGCAGGGGTAAATTATCAAATCGGAACTAGTCTGTATTATCTGAATAGCCCGAAAGAAGCAGCGCTTTACTTCAGAAAAGCTCTTGAGTCAGACCCGAATTACATACCTGCAAACACAATGCTTATTGGGGCTTTGGTGAAAAGTCATGACACGGAGGCGGCCAAAAATGCCTTTTTGGATGCTAACAAAAGAGGAATCAAGTTTCCTGCCGATTTTGAGGAGGCCATAATGTCATCCCTTAATCCCGATAAACTACTGCCGGACCATAGCGAAGAAAATTGAGACTAACACATATTTTTGGTGACTAGCGCTTAGCTATTCAAGATCTTGCAATTTATCAATCATCTTACAATTTACCAACTTGAGCTCAGCGCTGCATTCATTAATCCGGAATAACATCTCCAGTAAAATGGGCTGCCTGGAAGCGTGAGCACTCATAAAAGACCTAACTTCTGAATCTGCATGCTTTTTTGATAAACGTCTATTAAAACACCAAATCAATCTCCCCAAAAACACCATAGGTTTTCATTTCAAGGACGGTTGTCGTTGATCGGAGATTCAATTCAGTCCACCTTGCGCCTCCACGAAAAGCGGTGTTACCCAAAAAGGTTCCGGGAAACCGTAAACCGCCGCTTATTTCGTATTCCGTTAGGCTACTCAACTTCTCCATGGGCCATCTATATCGAAATTCAACGCTCGGGGATATGGGCCAACAGCAAACGGGATTGAACAGCGCATGAACCCCATACGTGGCCGGCGCTGCCCATGTCGCGTGGCTCGGCTGATCCCCGGGTATTGCGTACGATAGGCTGGGGCCGCCCCAGGTAGTATCGTAATCCATGCCGACGCGCAACCAACCGCTGTTGATAAAATCCACTTCCACGGCCCCAAGCCATTGAGGCCACTTGAGCAAGGCGCCCGGACCTCGTATATCTTTGTCGGTGAAGTTATACTCCCCCCGTAAAGAATACCGACCTAATTGAAATCGGAGCATAGTTTCATAAAATATGAAGTCCCTGGTCAAGCCAAACTGGTTGATTAAACCATAAGCCCCTGCGCCTTCCCTGAGAATTCCGGAGGTCAATTCAGTAAATACGGGACGGAATCTAAGTTCACTGCGGATCATCGGATTATACCCCTGTGGGTAAATCGATTTATTTGATGCTGCTCGACTAGAGCCGGCATTTACTGAAAACGGCAATTTCGGCGCGGAAACATTAAAAGGACCAAATTGCGCCGAGGCCTGATTTGCAACATTTAACAATAAAAGCGCCAGGAGGGCTGATCGGAGCAATAGGGAGAAAGGCTTCATAGAGTAATTTTCACAATATATTCACTTTAACTTCCACACGCATTATAGCGAAAATACGAAATTATTCAACTACATTCCCTTTAGAAATAAAATAGCCCCGGAGTATTCACGCCCGAGGCTATAGCAACCGATATTCAGTATGTTCGTCTATTTCACAGGAGGCGCCTGAGGCGCCACGGCTCCTGCCGGGGGTTGTTGATACTTCTCCTGGAGTTTGGCCATTCTCTCTCGATATTTCTTGGCTTCTTCCGGCTTTCCAATTCTGTCCTCAGCTTCCGCGAGGCTGTCCAGCACATCCAGCAGCTCAGGGTTATCCGGACCCAGAGCTTTTTCAAAAATTTCCAAGGTGCGTTTCAAAAGCGGCTCGGCTTCTTTATAATTATCCTGGGCCATTTTGATATTCGCCAGATTGTTCAAAGCCACGCCTGTATTAGGATCGTCTTTACCCAATGTTTTTTCATAAATGTTTAGGGCTTTTGCGGCATATTCTTCAGCTTCGCGGAACTTCTCCTGTGAAGCGTACGCGCCTGCGAGACTAATATAGGCATTTGCCGTGTCAGAATTATCAGGTCCAAAGGATACCTCAGAGATGGCTACGGCGCGCTTGTAAAGCTTTTCCGCTTCACCCAACTTCCCCGAAGATCCGTAAACGCCGGCCAAGTTATAGAGCGTCGGCAGGAGCTGCTTGTCATCTTTTGAATTTTTTTCGACAATTTCAAGGGCCTGTTTCAATAGTTTTTCAGCTTCCGCCATCTTTCCTTGAGCCGCATAGGCAAAGGCCAGGCTGTTTAGAGCCTGGGAATATTTTGGATCAGTTTTACCCAATTTTTCTGCCGCTTGAGTAGCCCTGGTAAAGATCTGCTCGGCTTGCGGGAAATTTCCTTCATTTAGGGCCTTTCCACCTTCTTCAAGCAATTTATCCAGGTTGGCGTCGTCGGCAGCCCAGGCGTGAATACCTACCAGCAGCGTCATGGCCGTTATAAGAATTAAGATTCGGCGCATGTAACCTCCAGAAAATCAGTGTATGCCGAGTCTCACAGATCGACCGTCCAGAGCCGGCGCTATCTCGGCGGCGCCTTTCCCAGGCGCCCTACGCTGATACACCATTACGGCTTTCATTGAAACAAAAATTCCCACTCATTTGCATATCGATTATTGGCAGCCAAATAGTAAATATCGTTCCACCTTCATCGGAGCGCACGGAAATTGATCCGCCATGATCTTCGACAATTTTCTTGGAAACGGTTAATCCGAGACCTGTTCCGTGCAGTTTGGTAGTGAAAAAAGGATTGAATACATTCTGCAACGCTTCCGTAGGAATTACCGGGCCTTTGTTACTGATCTTCATTTCAAAAAAACCGGTTGAAGCCAATTCACCTATTTTCAAAGCTTTGTCTGATGGGATTGATACTCCGGTGACGATCTCCACGGTTCCTCCAACGGGGGAAGCTTCTACACTGTTCGAGAGCAAATTTAATATAAGCTGTTGATATCGGCCTGGGTCCAGCGGTATATCTCCAATCTCGGACCCTAAATTAGTTACCAGATTAATGTGCTTTTCCTTGATTCGGGGCTCTGTTATCTCGATTATATACTCGATGAGATCATTAGGATTTACCAGCTGTAATCTAAGCTTATCTCGTCTCGTGAAGTCGATTAGACGATCAAGTATCTTCTCCAGTCTCTGAATTTCAGTAACAATAATGCTTGTATATTGTTGGTGCCGATCCAGGTCCGGTTTCTCACCGGATTCAAATTGCCTGGCCATTCTGCGAGCGAATCCCCCTACAATTGCAAGAGGTTGTCGTAACTCATGGGCGACTTCGGCAGTATGCTCTTCGATTGCTTTGCATTTACCTGATTGAACTATGTGTTCGTAAAGTTCGTCAATTATTTTTATTTTTTCAACTAAGGCTTCTTTAGAGGCCTTGAGATCTTCTTCCAGTTTGCGTCGAACCGTGCGATCACGCATTACCCCTTCGAATCCCATGAGAAGACCTGCATCATTAAACGAAGCTTTTATACGGATTCTTGCGTATTTAATTCCACCATCCGAGTCAATAATCCCCAGTTCTTCATCCCAGACGTCATCCGGACCAAGACGAAACATAGATTCCAGTTGAGGGCGATCTTCCGGCGCTATACAATCCCTGATGTTCATTTCAAGAACCCGGCGGACCGGGTAACCCAAAAATTTCTTGACTTGAGTATTGACAAAAGCAAAGGCTCCGCTCTTGTCCAAACTGAAAATAATATCAGGAACCTGCTCAACCAGGTTTCTGTACAATCGCTCGGAATCCGTGAGCCATTCTTCCATCTGTTGTTTCTGTGTAGTATCTGTTGTCAACTCACTTGCCCTGCTTTGTTTCATGATGATAGCCAATTCAAAAAAATCTCTTCGGAAAGATCGACTCACCGGTATCCGTAATAATTCTTTCACTCCGTTAAATAGTTGCTCTATACGATGACCTCACAGATATAATTCGGCTCCCGGCGGAATCTCGTGACACATACTGCCGATGAAACTTGCGAATCAGTCAAATAATATGGCTTGTCGGTTCAAAGACCGTATCAAGTCATGAAACACAGCTCAATTTCCATACAACAGTGCGATAGCACAGACGACGCATAACGCAAGTATAGTTTTATCGATTATTCAGGTCAATCCGTGAAAAAGATGAATGAACGGGCGCCGGTTTAACCTAACATAGGCGTGATCTACGCGCCCTTATATCTATTTATCAAGGTTAGTAATCTCGGATCTCCTTGCAAGGTGTAAAATAGACTTTTCTGATCTTGGATCTCATTTTCTATTTTTGGCACATATCGTTGAGGGTTTGCTTTTAGTGCATTCTCCAAATACTTAAACACCTTGTCCTCTTCATTTAATCCGGCGTAACAGTATGCGGTGAGGTAAGCGCCTAAACCTCGCTCATCGTCACGCTCGAATTTTTCCAAATCAGCGTAGTTTTCATCTACTGCCGCCAGCACTTTCCGTGCCCTATCTTGATCCCCAAGTACAACAAAAGTTCTTGCAATAAGAATTAAATAAAGTGGATTTCTATCAAATTCAGCCGCGGCTTCTTTATAAAAACCTAAAGCGCCCTGAGGTTTATTCGCGGAAAAATATAAATTGCCGATATTGGCTAAAACTTTGGCTCTTTCCTCCGGAGAATCCACAAATTCTAAAGCGCGTTCAAAATTCTTCATTGCATTCGCCTGATCGCCCATATTCTTGTAGCAAACGGCAATTGCGTTAAATCCGAAAAA
>JBBSBY010000152.1:0-4724 GCA_038250835.1 Desulfomonilales bacterium
ATCAATTCTATAAATAAAGCGGACTCTTATAATTAAAAATGTAATCTACCTGAATTATGTGGAGAACACCCGTTCGACATTCTCATGAAAAATTAAATATCCTTATTGGACGATCATCTACCACAAATGAAGCATCAGGCGATTTAATCTCACATGGATTCGCTGTGAGGCTATAGTCCAAATGCTCCTGGAGCCTGTTTTAATCTTACCGACACCTTTCATTCCCACTTTGAGGCTCTGGTCCGGGTGTTCAAAGTCGCCTTTCACGCGGTAAATACTGCCCTGCCTGGTTTCCGTTTCAGCTTTGGGCGCAATTTCCTTGATTGTGATCGGCAAAGCTCGCATCGGGTCGCCGTTAAGATAAACATCAGCGCTTTGGCCGGCGGCCACGAACTTTATTCTATCTTCGGGAACCTGTATCTCAGCCTGTATTTGAGCCGGCGCGGCGATCTCGCAGAAAGGCTCCCCTGCTTTAAATTTTTTTCCGACTAATGTTTCTATATGTTTGGTAAGTATATTACCCGACGCGGGGGCTTTTATCTCCAGATACTGCTTTTGCCATTTCAGAAAATCGCGATCAACCAAAACGCTTTTGCGTTTCAGTTCAATCAACTGAGCTTCAGCGAGTTTAGATAAATCTTGCGGTCCGGCGTTCTTAAGAATATGAGCTTCCGTCGCCAAAAGCTCGGCCTGTCGCTCGGCGGCGTTGATTCTATGGTTAAGTTCAACGGCGTCAAAAACGGCCAGCACGTCGCCTTTATTTACAACCTGCCCTTCGTTGACAAATATCTTATGGATTAGTCCATCCATCTCAGCAAATGCGACATATCTGTCATGCGGGATAGTTTCGACTTCTCCGCCGACGTTGAAGGTAACCGGGACAAAAAACAGCAGAACTATTAACGCCGCCAATATGACGGCAATGTAACGCCAATACGGATATAATAATTTAACTAAAGGTCTGTGCTTCCATGAGGCTTGACTGGTCATCGGAATCAGTGAAGGGTTCATCTTCACCAGCCAATCTCGGGCCAAGGCCGAGGTAAAGGCCGGTGCCAAATTCAGCAATGCGGCGACTTTATTTTGATCGGGAATCGCCTCTTGAAAATATTCGAGAATGATATGGCCAACTACTTCAGTTCCGGAATCCAGAGGAACACACAACATGGATTTAGAACGTGAAATCTCCATAAATGCGAGTAGAGAATTCTTTAGTTCAGGTTTAATCAGTTCATCAGGCGCGCTTTTTAATTGTTCCGGACTGGGCACAATGAAAGGTTTATTTGATTCTCTCAGATCACTTCCAAGCTTCTGGACCGCCCCGTAGATTTCAGACTTTTTTTCGAGGATTGGTTGATTGCCGGCGGCCACGAATTTGGTTTCCCCGCCGAAGTGGGTTACCAGGAATGACCTGTCGAATTCGATTAGCACCCTTATATCGTTGGTCATCAAGAAGTACAATTCATCCGCCGATTTTGAATTAAGCGCCCGTTTCGACAGTTCGATGGTCAGCGCTATAAGACGCTCACGGCCTGACGCGTCAAATCCCTTTGGCCCGCCGGGGACAACCGATAATTTGGTGGTATTTTCCAATCCCATATTCTCCCTCCGGAGCCTTAGAATATCTTCGGCAAATGGATTGCTTTGAGTTTTTTAAAATAAGGATTCTTTGTTTAAGATCGAGACCATACGCTCCAAAAAACGAGAGGCGATGCCCTGGGGAGTAGAGCTTAATATAACTCGACCCGTCATCCCAAGCGGAATCTCATTCTTAACGGGGTCTTGAATCAATAAAGAACATTGGTATTGAGCGTTCAGAGGAATCTCGGCCTCCGTTCCGGTCGCCGCGCCCGTCCCAATCTTAGGTTCGGTCGCTATTTCACCGCCTCGTTTGCTCGAGAACGGAGATTCCCGGAGATCACGTTCGCTGTAAGGTTTAATCTCTTCGATCATTCCAGTGAGCGCATGTGTAGTTCCTGAGTTAAATAGTACTTTCCCTGTTTGCCCCTGCTTAACTTTTTCTATATCTTTTTCGGGTATCAAGGCCTCAACTAAGCACTCGGTCCCGCATTCCAATTCACCGACTATGACTCCCTCGCCGGGTTGAAAACCTTTTTGTAATTTGTAGTCCAATTTCGTGATGATACCGTTGAATGGCGCTACAATGCCTTGCTGAGCCAGGCGAAGGTCCCACTTGATTCTATTAATTTCATCTTCAAGCTTCATGAGCTCCACTTTTTTGCCGGCGGCTCTATCTCGCTGCCGATCGTCCAGAGCAAAATTTGTAGCTTCCTTTTCTAAAATGGCCTTTTCAATTTCCTTTTTTGTTACGGCAAGCTGTAAACGAGTTGCGTCCAGGGTGAATAACAAGTCTCCCGCGGCGACCTTGCTACCCTCTTTGATAAATACTTCGTCGACCGAGGTTTCTAAAGGCACGGCTAATTTTTGAATTTTAGCGGACGCCATGTGGCATGGGTAAGATGATTTCCTTGAAATGGGAACCAGGGCGAGTCCAATTACAGCGGCGATAATTACGCCAAAGGCCGCCACGCCTGCGAATCTTGGTCGGAAATCGTTTCGTTTCATCCACAAATTCCGAATACCTTTGGTCACCGGTCTTAATATAAACAGAGTCATAGCAAGCGCTCCAAGTAGTATGCCGAGAACTTTATCGAAACGAAAATAAACACCCATGACTATCGAGCAATATAAAAAAATTCGATATAAGAAGGAGCTTATCCCGTAGACGGTAAAGATTAAAACTTCTCTTGGCGTAGTCGCTGAGGATGCGGACGGAAGCCCCAGCACTCCATTATAGAATAGATATTTGATGTAAGCGGTAGAACGTGTGGATAAATTGGGTAATCTGAGGAAGTCCATGATCACAAAGTAGCCGTCAAATCGCATCAGAGGATTTCCGTTGAACAACACTGTTGAGATGAATGATATCGCCATTAAATAAAAGGCGAGTGAGTTAATTACCCCTGGGGAAGTAAAATACCACACGAATGTGGAAATGACGGCCATGGCGCCTTCAATGAGGATTCCTGCCGAGCTTATCGCTATGCGTTGTCGGCGGTCCGCAAGGCTCCAGGCGTCCGTGGTGTTACAAAAGAGACAGGGAAAAAAGATTAAAAAAGCGACGCCCATTTGAGGCACGTGAAGACCGTAGTTTTTGGCGGTGTAAGCGTGGGCGAACTCATGAATGAGTTTTGTAAGGGCAAGGGTAACCCAAAGATAGATTAGATTCTCCCATGAGAAGAAAAATAAGTATTCTTCATGTATACGAGGGAGTCCGGAGATAATCAGAGAGATCGCAATGGGAGCGGCAAGAGCCAGAAGAGTTAAGGTTATTTTATTACCGATTAATTTGGCGATCCAAAGTGTTCTTGCTAAAAATTTATCAGGATTCAATAGTGGAATAAAAAGAAAGTATACGCTGGAAAATTGGCTGACCTTTTTTGCCTCTTTAATCCGATTTTTTGCCGAAGTCATGGCTTCGGCGCTGCTGAATTTCGTTCCGAGCAGTAATCCAAGCTGAGCCGCGTTTGCAAGAATTTGTTTGGCATTATCGGGATGGTAGTAATATCCGGCGGCAGCTAATTGCCCTATTGCCGTTTCGATACCGATTTTTCCATCAAAGACTTTAAGAAATCGATACTCATATTCCGAAAGATAAAAAAACTTCCCGGAAACCGGGTCCTTTAAAACAACGGTGCTCTTTTCAGCGATATCATCGTGCTTATAGCAACCAAGATCGTCTCTGAATTTAAAAAAAGCTTCAACTTGATTATTCATTGGATTTGGCAATCCCTCATAAGGGAAAATAATGTTTAGGGGTGCAACTTACATTCATCGTGTGCGCCGATTGCAGACTTCGGCTACTACAATTGGCCCTCGTCGAAATCCTTTACCCCACTTCATCCAAAACATTCATGATCATGTAATACGAGAATAAATTAAATACGTGTGATAATTGCCAGGAGGTTCGATCCAAAGCTTCTGCTCTATTATCAATGCTCCGCTTAATCATCTATTAACAAACAAGATATGTGGTTCTAAGATTTGATATTATTTATAAATCTATCATCTTCTGCCAAGATATGGCTTTGGAAGCAAGGAGTCAAGAGCTGTTTAGAAAAAACTAAAACGACCGGCATTAAAAGCTGCAAACTAGAGTCCGAAATGGGGAAGAAGGTTGATCGGATCCGCCGAATTGATCAATGAAAATGTGACTGGAATAACCGGTGTTTGTTTATGGAGAAACCCCCATTAATGTCAAAGTTAATCCTCCACTATTCAACTACGCATCCGCATTATCGCACATCGTCAAAAACGGAAGTATCGGCGATGCGCAACATTAATATCTTTATGTAGAACATGCGCAATGTCAGAGCGCCTCTACGGATTGCTGATCCGACGAAATCCCGAATTCTTGATAGTTGTTGAACCATTTTCGGACTATACTGATTGTCGAAAGTTCCGTCTAATAAAGCCTTTGACGTTGATAAGCTCTGAAAGCATAACAAAGCTTTATAGCTTTAAATAACTCCGATCGCGGATTAAATTAATTGACTGATTGTTTCTGATTATTTTAGACTGTCTTTTCGGTTTCTTACTTTTGGAGGGAGCCTGAGTGAAAGTCGGCGGCCGTCTGTATTCTTTTACAAAATCTCCGTTTGTATTTTAAAAAGAAAAACCGCCAGGTCGCTCGATACAACTTA
>JBBSBY010000153.1:0-4578 GCA_038250835.1 Desulfomonilales bacterium
CCAATTCCATGATGTGGCCGGATAAAGATAATCGCAGAATTTTCATTAAAGACACGGCTGAACGCATTGTGCAGATGAAAAAGGTAATAGCGTCACTCGATATTCCTCAGCCGCAAGTGCTTGTCGAATCACGAATGGTGTTCGCCAGTAAAACCTGGTCAAGAGGCCTGGGAGTGCAATGGGGTGTTAGGAATGCCCAAAGTAGAGCGGCCGGAAGTTCTCGAAATCCAATCTTTGGAGTCGGTGGACAATCCGGTATCATGCCTGCCCCGACAGTCGGCGCCTCGATTCCTCCCCAGCCGCCTGAAGGAACCCCACCGATTCCTTCATTTATGGTGAACGTGCCTTCAGCGGTTAATCTCGGTGGAGTGGATTTTCAATTCGGATTCCTAGCCGGTAATTTTCTTACGGATTTGGATCTCAGATTGCAGCTCGGAGAATCCCAATCATTAACCAAAGTTATTGCTCGACCTAAAGTACAGGTGATAAATGGGATGGAAGCCACAATAGAAAGTGGAACCAAAATTCCTTATCCCAACTTATTGGAAACACAGTTTATAGACGCGACACTGAAGTTGAGAGTTCGACCTACTATCTATGCTGATGGCCGTATTCTCATGGAAGTGGAAGTCACCGACAATGCGCCGGGAGCGGCGGATATATCGGGTAGGACTCAAATAGATATCAGAAGCGCAAAAAGTAATCTGATTGTGAAGGACGGCGATACCGTAGTCATCGGAGGAGTCGCACGCACGAACAACGGTGTAGCGCGGGGCGGCTGGCCGGGCCTGATGAACATGCCTTTAATCAACCTATTTTTCAGTAATAAAAGTGTGAACAAGAACCTACAGGATCTGCTTGTGTTCCTGACACCGCAGATAGTCAAACGACCACCACCGCCGGCGTAATTCGGCTGCGGAATAAATTCCGGAGCGCGCTCATGAGGGCGCGTTTCACATTTGAGAAATATGGACTTTTAAATAAAAATGAGGAGATGATGCCGACACGTCAAAATAGGTTAATGCTCCCGCTAATAATAATCTCATCAATTATTCTAATTTCATGTGTGGATAACAAGACTAAAGCAGTGAATGATGTTGTGCATAACGATCCGCAAATTCGCGAGAAAGCCATTAAAGAACTCAAAGCGAGACCCAACGCCGAAACATTGCAAAAGCTCGTTGCGACCTACCACTCATCTGAAGGCGAAACTCGGCTTCGGGCCGGTCACGCGTTGCTGGACATAACTGAATCCATTAAAGCTATGAGCAAAGGAAAAATTAAAGATGATCGGAAGCTCGGGGCCAAGATGACTGTTGATGGTAAGTAGATATTTAATAGTTATGTGGAAGTGAAGGCGCCGGAAAAAGCAAAGACCTACATTCCGATCTTCCTTGGATCAGGTCCGGAACACATACTGAAGAGTAGTGGAGAACGGAAGACTCGGCAATCTGCGGATTTGAAGTCCCCCTGACAAGGGGGATTTAGGGGGTTAATGTATTCACGCGTCTGGCCATACAATTACAACAAAGGGCGCCGCCTTCGTCATACCGGCGAAAACCGGTATCCAGGAAAGCATATATTGTCGGAAGCTTACCGGCGTAAGCCGATATCAACCGGCGTCAACAACAACCGCTCCTAGTCGTTCTTCAGCTTTTCCCCACATTCCTTGCAAAACTTATCCGACGCCCCGGCTTTTTGGCCGCATTTGGGACAGGAACCCTGTTGAGCGGCGCCGCATTCCGGGCAAAATTTGGCGCCTTCGGAAATTTGGATGCCACACTGGCCGCAGAACTTACCTTTGGATTCAGTCGTAGGCTTCGATTGATTCCCGCCGGCCGCGCCCATGCCGGCAGTCATGGCGTCGGCCATTTGCTTACCCATGGCAATGCCGGCGCCCATCCCCATGAACTCGCCCGCGCCGCCGGACTTTGCCGCGTCGGGAATCGAATTTGCCGTTTGAAACTGCGTAAACTTGCCCATGTCTCCAACAATTCCCATCTGAGCCCGTGTATCCAACATTTTTTCAACTTCAGGCGGAACTGAAATATTCTCTATGACGAATCTTGTCAGTGACAATCCATAGTTACTGAAATCCGTATCCATATCGGATCGCGCCCGTTCGGATATTTTGTTGTAGTTTGCGGCTAAATCCAAAGCAGCGACTTCAGAACCGGCAAGCATTCCCGTAAACGCAGAAACCAGTATGCTCCGCAACTGACCTTCAATCTCTTCCGTTGTGTAACAACCGTTAGTCCCTACAATCTGCCTGATAAATACTCCCGGATTGGTAATCTTGATGCCGTACGTTCCGAAGGCTCTCAAGCGAACCACTCCGAAGTCGCAATCTCTCATCATAATTGGATTTTGGGTTCCCCATTTTAAGTCAATAAAGTTGCGTGTGCCGACGAAGTAGACTTCAGCCTTAAATGGAGATTCAAAACCATATTTCCAGGATCTCAAGGTGGTCATCACGGGCATATTCTGAGTGGTCAACGTATACATGCCGGGCATGAAAACATCAGCAATTGTGCCTTCGTTTACAAAAACAGCCGCCTGACCTTCACGGACGGTAAGCTTAGCCCCCATTTTTATTTCATTATCATTATCCGGAAAACGCCAAACCATCACATCGCCTGAATCGTCGAGCCAACTTATTATGTCTATAAGTTCGCCTCTAACCACATCCCAAAGACCCATTGGTTTCTCCTTTTTCGGTTGAGCGCTATTCCTCTAAGCAGTTCGAATTAATATAGCAAGGCAGTTCCCATGAAGTCAAAGGCGAAAGGGCGGGCATTAACCCGCCCTAAAGATCAGACAAATCGCCAAACTTTTTATTAGGCTCTAAAGCGGAGGGCTCAATCTTCAATGGTGTATTTGTCGTTATCCTTATCGATTTCTACATTTGCTTTGACGTATTTGGAATCAATACCTGCTTGCTTGAGCACGTTGTGAGCCATTTCGGCGCGCGCCCCAGTAGCGCAATGAATAACTATTTTCTTGTCCTTAGGTAATTCGCCGACTTTTGATTCCAAGCTTGTGAGAGGCATGCTTTTTGTGTTGGGGAGAGCCCCGGCTTCATGTTCGGCTTCTTCTCTAACATCGAGAATGAGATAATCCTTCCCTGGGCCGTTTGCCACCAATTTTTTGAAGTCTTCGATATCGATTTCGCCCGGAGGAAGCTTACGCACGTAATTGATCTTGGCTTCAGCCGGTCTTTTGGGTATTTCTTTGCCGGCCTTTTCCCAACCGGTAAAACCACCCTGAAGAATTGAAACGTGCTTGTAGCCCCAGTCCCTTATGGTGTCGTAAGCCTTTTTTGCCGAATCGAGGTTACCGGCCTGGTTATAAAGGATGATAGGCGCAGCCTTATACCTGGGAAACTGATCCCTGGCGTTTTCCAAGTTCTGGTCCTTAATAGCAACCGCATTGGGGATATGCCCTTGCTCCACGAGTTTGGGATCCCGCAGATCCAGCAATATGTATGAAATATCTTTCTTATCGAATGCGGCTATGGCAGCGGTGTTGGAGACGATCTCTCTGCCGGCTTTGTTCCAGGCCGGTAGTCCTGCGTGAAAAACTTTAACTTTAGTAAAACCGAGCTTTTCCGCCTTCCTGGCGGCTAATGGGCTGAGCACTCAAGAAAAGCCTGCGCAATAGTAAATTTGTAGAACATCTTTATCCTTGAGCAGCTTATCCGCTAATTTATCAAAAGCCGGGAACGGCATCGACACAGCCGTGGGAATATGTCCCTCGTTGTACATGTTTTCGGGTCTGCTATCCAATAGGATGTATTTTCCCTTTTCCGGACCCTTTGCAACGAGAGCGGCCACTTCGTCGACGTCGGCGAGCTTATCCGCCGGTACGTCGATTCCTTTCTTTACCTCAACTAGACTCGCCACATTTTGGCCGTTTTTCTTGGAGTAGTTGACTCGCAGCGATTCGCCTTTGGGTATTTCCCTGAAACTTGGCGCATTTTTTAAAACGGTATCATCACTGAAATAAACTACCTCAACGCCATTATTTATCTTTAGCTGAAGGGCTTTGGCCTTGTTGGAAACATCCTCGAATTTACCTGCAAAAAGACCGGGTGTCTTCTCGTAATTCGGATGGCACTTTGTGCAGCTTTGATCAACTTTAGTCGGTAACTTCTCCTCCGCGCTCACAATTGTGGCTCCTGCTGCAAACGAAAACGCAATCAGGATGACGGTGAGAGTACTGAGGACTCTTCGCATAAGCTCCTCCTTCAATGGTTTGCAATTTTTAATTTGATCAAACAGAACTCTAACCTAACAATAACCCTTTATTACAATATCATAATATTATAATAAACTCACTAAAGAAGATCAATGTTGAGTGATTATTTTGGCCCAGATCCTGGTTCAGCAATTGTCCCGTTCGTTTCGGACCGCTTCGGCCATTGTGGCAATGAATCCGCTAATCGGGCTTCGCATCCATCTTAATAGAACTATTGAATAGATCAAAGGAGACAATAATGGATCTTGAGCAACTGGCGGATTGGATCGAGGCAAGGATATGCGATCCGTGCAAACATGGGTATACTTGTGACCAATCGGA
>JBBSBY010000154.1:0-4514 GCA_038250835.1 Desulfomonilales bacterium
AAATCTATAATTTTGTTGGGCAAAGGCATTAACCCCCTACTCCCTTATCAGGGGGAATTCAAATCTTCAATCGTCGACTTACTTTTGATTTCAGCTAAAGTATCTCAGGTGAATTACGCCGGTATGCTGAAGGAGTAACCAGGCAAAGGAGTAGATGCCGGATCAAAATGACTCTGTATCTGCTTGCCGAATCCCCCCAACCGGTAAATGTTAGTCTAAAGGCTTTGTTTCAGAAGCCGCGGGCTTGCGACGGGCAATGATGGTCACTCCTGCGCTTGTTTTGTTGCCGACTCGAACCAGCGGTTCGTAGGTAGGGGGTAGATAAACATCAAGTCTCGAACCGAATCTTATCAATCCGAATCTGTTACCTTGTTCAACCCGATCGCCTTCCTCAACCCAGCATGCAATTCTGCGGGCCACCTTGCCGGCAATCTGCACTACTTCGATGGACGTGTCCTCCATCTCCAAGACGATTGAATTGTGCTCGTTCAATAGCGAGGCTTCTTTATGGCGAGCGTCGAGGAATGTCCCCGAAACATGCGTAATTTTTTTTACCAGCCCTGAGGCGGGCCACCTATTTACATGCACATTGAAAATCGACATGAAGATGGAAATTCTGGTCAGCGGAAAAGTCGATAGTCGTTCGGAACTCACATTTTCAGTAATCTGGGCCACTCGACCATCAGCAGGAGAAAGGAGTATGCCCTTACCAGTCGGTGAATTCCTATCCGGATTTCTGAAAAAAGCCGCGACCAATACCGCTAAAACTAGGAAGATAAACGAACTCCAGGCGTAACCGGCAATCCAGGCTAAAAACGAGAAGACGCCGAGAGGGACAAAGAATGGATACCCCTCTCGCGCTATTAGCTCGTAATGTATGTTTTTGCCTATCATTCCAAACCGCTCGGCAGTTTAGATTTCTTACCTCGGGGAATAGCTATCGTTCCGGTACGGATAAGCTCCGTTATGCCTATGGGAGTGAGCAATTCGATTATAGCTTCGATTTTACTCTGCGTTCCAGAAACTTCCAGGGTAATGGAATCGTGAGTCACATCCACCACTTTACCTCGGAAGATGTCCGTCACTCGAAGCACCTCGGCACGTTTCTGCGCTGTTGCCTTGACTCTAATCAGAATCATCTCACGATCGACATAATCGCCGAGCGTAAGATCCTGAACCTTGACAATATTGATAAGCTTCCGCAGTTGCTTAATTATTTGCTCAATGATCTGTTGATTACCAACCGTGATTATAGTCATGCGCGAATAGTTCGTGTCCAAGGTCGGCGCGACGGCCAGGGAATGAATATTGTACGCTCGTCCGGAAAACATGCCGGAAACACGAGCCAATACTCCGGGTTTGTTTTCCACCAGCACTGAAATAACGTGTCTCGTATTTTCCATTTAAACCAAAATCATATTCTTAATAGATTCCCCTGCGGGAACCATGGGATACACACCTTCTTCTCGCTCCACCGTGAAATCCATAATCACAGGGCCGTCATGCTCGAGCGCCCGGCGAATGGTGGGTTCAACTTCAGATGCGGTCACGGCTCTTAAACCAAGGGCGCCGTAGGCGTCAGCCAATTTTA
This sequence comes from Desulfomonilales bacterium, assembly GCA_038250835.1. Taxonomy (GTDB): domain Bacteria; phylum Desulfobacterota; class Desulfomonilia; order Desulfomonilales; family Desulfomonilaceae; genus JBBSBY01. Next base: position 1,592 of record JBBSBY010000154.1, read on the forward strand.
CGAAGTCCGGAGATGCCATAATGTCCGTGTGAGCGTAAACATTGTCATAAAAGCGCTCCTGCCACTGTCGCACCATGCCTAAATACCCGTTGTTCAAGACTGCGATTTTGACCGGAAGCTTATAGTGAGCTACCGTGGCAAGTTCCTGAATGTTCATCTGGATCGAACCGTCTCCTGCTATGTCTATTACCACTTTATCCGGGAAGGCAACCTGCGCGCCGATCGCAGCGGGAAAACCATATCCCATGGTGCCCAATCCGCCTGAAGACAAAAAAGTCCGAGGTTGATCAAAAAGATAATACTGAGCCGCCCACATCTGGTTCTGACCTACTTCGGTGCTGATGATTGCTGCGCCGCCCGTCAACTCGTACAACTTCTCGACAACATATTGCGGTTTGATTATCTCTGAGGTTCTATCGAAACGCAGCCTTTGCTCGTTGCGCCATACCGCAAGTTGCGAATGCCAATCCTTGAGCCTATCCTTGAATCTAGAACCAAGATCCTTTTTCTTTAGTACTTCCAAAAGTTTGATTAAAGCATGCTTTGCGTCGCCGACAATAGGAACGTCAACTGCGATATTTTTTTGGATGGAAGTAGGGTCAATGTCGATGTGGATTATTTTAGCTGCAGGAGCGAAATCCTGAATTTTTCCCGTTACCCGGTCATCAAATCTGGCGCCTATTGCAATGATCAGATCCGAATTGTTAACGGTCATGTTTGCTCGGAAGGTTCCATGCATTCCAAGCATGCCAAGGGAGAGCGCATGAGTTCCGGGAAAACACCCCAAGCCCATTAGAGTCATGGTAACCGGAAATCCGGTCAATTCAGCCAGAGCTCTTAACTCATTATGAGCGCCTGAGGTAATGACTCCGCCCCCTGCGTAAATCACCGGCCTCTCGGCCTGCGTAATTAACTCCGCGGCCCTTTTTATTGATGGAATATGAGGCTTAATGGTCGGCTTGTAAGTAGGTAATGCCACGGTCTTGGGATACTCATAGTGTGCCGTAGCCTGAACGATATCCTTAGGCAAGTCGATTAACACCGGACCGGGCCTGCCGGTCGTGGCAATAACAAATGCTTCTTTGATTGTGGAAGCCAATTCTTCGATGCTGCCGACAAGATAGTTGTGCTTTGTACAGGGCCTTGTTATTCCGACAATGTCGGCCTCCTGAAATGCGTCGTTACCGATTAAAGGCGTGGGGACCTGTCCTGTGAACACAATCAGCGGAATGGAGTCCATATAAGCTGTGGCCAATCCGGTAACGGTGTTGGTCCCGCCGGGCCCGGATGTAACAAGACAAATTCCGGGTTTTCCCGTGGCCCGTGCATAACCGTCGGCAGCGTGAACGGCTGCTTGCTCGTGCCGCACAAGATAAAACTTGAATGCGTCATCAAAAGAACGAACCATGGTGTCGAAGATGTCGATCACCGCGCCGCCGGGATAACCAAAAATAACTTCGACACCCTCTTCCTTGAGGGCTCGCAATAAAATATTTGAACCTGTAATTTTCACTTTGCGCCTCGATCGACATCGAACGACCGAGCTCTATTGCCCACTTTACCGCAATGTAGACAAAATACGTTCGATCTGATCTCTACCTTTTAATTTCTTTTTCTGAAGGGTTTTACGTTCGAGTTCTTCGGTTGGAGTTAAATAGACCCTTTTGTTGAATGACTCGAGTTGTTCCTCAAATTCAAGATGTTCTTGCCAGAGTCTTCCAAGCTCAGGGTCCTGATCCTTGTTGTTCTCGATCAGATCCAAATCCCTTTTTTCCATTCTTCAGGCCTTTAATTTATTAAGATCTTATTAGTAGAATATGTAACCCAAGCGCTGAGGGCTGTCAAGGACAGTGTTTAGTATCTTTTTACTCCATACTTGAAAAGCTTTGCCATCTTTGTATAATCTATTTCATAATAAATCGTAATAAAGCTCCTTATTTTTGCAGGTATTTAATAGTTGAAATAAATCAATTCTAAAAGATAGTTATTGCGGTTATATATATTTGTCTCTTCATTGAAAAAGACTGCGCTTTGGGCGCATTGAAAATAAAAAAGACCCCTGCGACCAGTGGCTTGACTGCTAGAGCGCGTACCATGACGGTATGGGTGGTCAGAGAGCATACGCATAATTTACTGCAAAGCGGTATTGCGAGCCTGAGCGGAGAGGAAGTTCGAAAATAAAAAACCCCGTTGTTAAACGGGGTCGATTTTGGGGTCCCGGCGACGACCTACTCTCCCACACGGCTGCCCATGCAGTACCATCAGCGCTGGAGGGCTTAACTTCTGTGTTCGGAATGGGAACAGGTGTATCCCCTCCGCCATAATCACCGGGATAACTTAAAATTTATAATGGCTTTATAAAAAAAATCAATCGAATAGGTTGGATCAAGGATACTCACTTATAAAGTGGAGGAATCAAGCCTCACGACCTATTAGTACCGGTAAGCTTCATGTGTTGCCACACTTCTACCTCCGGCCTATCAACCTCGTAGTCTACGAGGGGTCTTTAGGAGCCGAAGCTCGGGATATCTAATCTAGAGGTCGACTTCCCGCTTAGATGCTTTCAGCGGTTATTCGATCCGAACGTAGCTACCCGGCTATGCCGCTGGCGCGACAACCGGAACACCAGGGGTTCGTCCATCCCGGTCCTCTCGTACTAGGGACAGAGCCTCGCAGATATCCTGCGCCCATGGAAGATAGGGACCGAACTGTCTCACGACGTTCTAAACCCAGCTCGCGTACCGCTTTAATTGGCGAACAGCCAAACCCTTGGGACCGACTACAGCCCCAGGATGCGATGGGCCGACATCGAGGTGCCAAACCTCCCCGTCGATGTGAACTCTTGGGGGAGATCAGCCTGTTATCCCCGGGGTACCTTTTATCCGTTGAGCGATGGCCCTTCCACACGGAACCACCGGATCAC
>JBBSBY010000155.1:0-4420 GCA_038250835.1 Desulfomonilales bacterium
AAAAACATGTGGCGCCTAATCCCACTCCGCAGGTTCCTCAGATCCCTTGAAGCCTTCACACATACAACTCACATGAGCATCATGCACAGCTTTGACAGCAGGTTTTTCTCTCTCGACCCGGGGAACTGGGAACGCTGCCGTCTTGCCGGCTGTAAGAAAGTCCTTGGTGATGCCGAGAGATTGATCCGTCTTTTTTATGGATCGTATTCCATCTTTTTCAATGCCTGTCAATGCGCGGATGGCATCAATATTTTCAGGAATGGTAATAGCTTCGTTGTGCACCTGGTAGGTGAGGAAAATTTCGCCATTATCCACCGCCATGCTGTCCTCCCAAACGGCAACTTCCCACATGTCGCCCCGAGGCCTGCCTAAATCTCGCATCAATTCAATCACAGAATTCAGGGCCACCAGATTGTCCCTGGTTCGAATAAACGCTATGCGTGGGGCGAGGGAGAGCGCTTCACGCGCCTCTTCGAGGCTAGTGGGTTTTGTCGTTTCAATCATCGTAAAATGTATATGACTGAGATTGTGTGAACCCGCACCCGCCATGGTAACTAAATTCAACTCGGGGATGACCGTCTTGGCGTCGGGTCCTTGGTGGCTGGGAACCTTGGCTTCTGGAATCACAGTGTTGATTATACCATTTTTGTGGCTCTCCCAGGGGTCGGTCGCCCTACGTAGAATGACCGTGCGGGCTCGCTTCACTAGACCCCGCTGATGAAAAGCTGCAAGTACTCGAACTATAGCCGTGGTGTTACAGGAAACCACTCGAGTGCTCTGCCGACCGACGGCTCCCTCGTAGTTTGCCTGGGCAACAAAAGAATAGCCGGCGACTTCGTGTTTTTCTCCTCCCTCGTAGATTGCTTTCACTCCTGCTTTTTCATACATATTCCGATTTTTAGCAGCTATATTTTTTGGCGTGCAATCCACAACAACGTCCACCTCCGCCAGCAAATTTTCCAGGAGGCCTTTCACTGGAATTCCGGCGGCTTTCATTTCTTCAAGTTTGTCTGAGGTGGAAGCAAAGACCTTGTACCCTTTCTCCAATGCAACTCTAATTCGATAATCATGAATAATGTCACAAATACCGGCAAGTTGCATGTCATCTTGCAAAAGGACCGCATCAGCGACGCGCTTTCCGATAACTCCGTAGCCGTTTACGGCTACTTTGACTTTTTTGTCCGGCATGACAAACCGCTCCTTTTTTTGATTATTTCCACTCTCCTGAATTTTCCTTGACTCTGCAGTCCAGTTAAATCCATTGTTTCGGGATTTTGACAAACCTGAAATTAGTGATTCGCTTTTTCCTTTGATTGTCTCGCTGAAGATATCGTGAGCATCAAAAAGGCTCACAGGCTTCTTTCGTTGAAAAGTTATTCCACTTAAAATGTTTCAGCGATTAACCTATAGAAATGCCGCACTCATCTGCGCCTGAATGCCTGATTGACTGTGCGGGATAGTTGCTCAAGTCTTTTTCTGAAAGTATGCCCTCAAATCTGGAATCGTAGGCATCCCCCTGAAGACCAGCTCACCGTCTACCAGAATATTAGGTGATCCCTTTACATTATATTTCTGTTGGAACTCAGCGTCATCTTCCACGTACCGGATGGAATATGGAATTCCCAATTTCTTCAACTCGTTCTCTATGATTGGACAATGGTTGCATGTTCGCGTCACAGCAAGTTCAACCTTCATTTGTTCTTTCTCCTAATTACAACTAAAGCTGCCGCCAAATATCGTTTTTCGGATATGACCTTGTAAAAAGATGGGGCTCCGTCTGAAAAGCATACGGGAGGCCTTTGATTCAGTGTTCTTTCCGAGCTTCCTCTCCTTTTGAGCGCATCGCTTCGACTTGCCGTCGATACTCTTCCGGGGTTTTATTTGGAATCTCCCTGACCAGAGCCACGAGGCCCCAGAGCTGGTCTTCATTGTGGGTCGGGCCAAACGCGGGCATTCCGGTCAATTTAATCCCATGTTTCACGACCCAGTATGTCTCCCTCTTGTTAAGCTTTTTCTGGATGTGCCCGGAGGTCATGCTCGGAGGGTGCGGGTATAAACCCTTTGCAAATTCCTGGGACTGGTACCCCGGAGCTCCGTGGCAAAGCCGGCACATCTCGTGATAATGAGAAAAGGCCTCTTGCATCAATTTGGCGTCATCCAAACCGGGCACTCTGATATCATTAGCATGCGCTGAAATGGAACGATCACGAAGCATATCAATGAAAAACAATGTGACGCCCCAGTGAGGTTCTGTGGCGGCGATGTTGTAAACGCCGGACCAGGCGAACAACAACGCTCCCACTCCTAACATAGCCAGGGTTATTAAAACGGTCAGTATGTATTTCATATTTCCCCTCTGATCCTCGCCAACCCCGAACAAGGGTAACACCGTCATAGATTCTGTAGTGCTTTTCTCAACTTATTTGAGATTGTTTCGGCGATTTTCCGTAGCTCAGGGTTGTCTATTGCGTTCATCGAAGCAACTGGATCAATGGCTGCAATTTCAACATCACCGTTCGGCAATTCCTGAACGATAACATTGCACGGCAGCATGGTTCCCACCTTGTCCTCAGCCTGCAGCGCCTTATAGGCAAAAGGAGGATTGCACGCGCCTAGTATTCGGTAATTTCTGAAGTCGACATCAAGTTTTTTCTTTAGCGTTTCCCTAACATTGATGTCGGTCAAAATACCAAAACCTTCTTTCTTTAAGGCCCGTGTTATGCTGATAATAGCCTCATCGAACCCTACACGGGATGTCGTGCTGAAATAATATGTCATAGCCTAATCCTTTCATCCGGACAAAATGGGCGATGCCGGACTCAGCTTTCGATATCTCTTTTGAGCCTGTCAAATTCTTCTTTTGTTATCTCACCTTTGGCGTATCTTTTTTTCAAAATGTCAGTTGGACTTTCTCCTATAGAGCTTGTTGAGTTTCGAGTTGTCTTACTTTGCATCATAATAAAATAGATTATGACGACAGTGATTATTGCAAAAGTAATCCACATAAAGAATCCTCCATAGCCGCCGTACCCCATCATGTGGTTCCAGCCATTCCATTCACCCATAGGTCTGTCGACAGGCCTATCGGAGCACCCGGAGAAACACAATACCAAGATCAGTGATGTGAAGTATGCGATAAACTTGTTTTTCATGATTGCCCCTCCGCAGCAGATTAGGTTTGCTCTCGGCCGTGCATAAATCAGCCGACAGCCAAGAACAAGTGGATAATAATTCCAAGGGCCACGACGCTCAAAGCAATCAACGCCACTGCCTTTTTTATTTTGCCGCCGCCTAGGTCCATGCCTTCGTCTTTGTTTTTGCGTTTCCAGGTATGGTTCAACCACGCTAACCAGCCAACCAGAACAATGGCGACCAAATTCATCCAGAAGGTGTAATCCAGCTTAAACTGGGCGACATCCTTCGCCACATGAGCGCTCTTAGGGATCATCCCTAAAAAAGCAAAAGAGTAGTGTAAAAGCAGTACGGTGCATACAATACTGACATACATCACAGCGGCGATATAGAGAGCCACTCGCCAGCCGTAATAGCGGGCGTTGATCTCGACCAAAGGCGGTACCATTAAGTCGGAATAAATAAAACCCATGATTCCGGCAAAGAGAACCCCGCTTGAATTGAGTACTGTGGCGAGAGGGATGTTGCCCATTGAGCCGATAAACGTAGCCGCTGCGACAAATGGCGCTAAAAGAGCGTTCTCCAGAACCACCGGAAAATACAACGGGCTTTCAGCTGCTCTTTCCGCTAAAAAGATCATCTTCCAAAAGGACGTCGGCACTAGTACCGCGACAAACCCGGCAACCGTAAAACCGATGGCAATTTCCTCCCAGACCATAGCCCACTCCCCGGTGAACTTGTGCCCTACTAAATGCCAACCTTCAGCGCTCCGGATTCGTTTGCGCCAATCGAAGTTATCTTCTTCTGAGTCGGCTTCATCCTCAACCTTTTCCCGAGCGTTTTCCATCCAGGCTTTTGGGTACGTCCATATTACCAGCCAACGGCTGATGACAATCAATACAAGACCGCCGATAATTTCAGCAGCCAAAAACTGCCAACCCAGGAAAATCATGATTAGGATGCCTAGTTCAATGACTAAATTGGTAGAGGCAAACATAAAAGCAATTGCGGCAACGAAATGCGCGCCTTTCATGACCAGCGATCTAGCCGTGGCCAATGCCGCAAAGGAGCAGGATGAACTGATCGCCCCAAAAACGGTGGCCAAGCCGACGCTTTTGGAACCAGTGCCGCCCAGGTACGGCGTAAGCCTACCTTTGGGCACGAACGCCTGAATCATAGCGCTGATAAAGTAACCCAGCACGAAGGCCCAGCCGGATTTCCAAAAGAAGCCGGCAGCCGTTTTCGCCGCCTCACCGTAGGAAGACCAAAATTCACTTGAAACCAAGAT
>JBBSBY010000156.1:0-4122 GCA_038250835.1 Desulfomonilales bacterium
CCCAGGGCGCGTTCCATGAGATCCTGATCACGGACATCCCCCCATATCACTTGGACTTTGTCCAGCAGAGATGTCCTGAACATCTCACTTTTAGGAGTTCTGTCTCGGATAATACATAGGACGTCGGCGCCTGAGGCGATAAGTTCCTTTACCAGCCAACCGCCCAGAAGCCCTGTAGCTCCGGTGACAAGCACGGGTCTATCCAGCCAAAATGTTTTTCGTTCATACTTCATTGGCGCCATGTTTTGTTTTGTTCATTAGGTATTGGCGCAAAGAGCCCAAAGCATCGTCTGTCAGGCGCTCCGCGAACATCACAATCAACCACTAAGGTCCTTTACTTATCATCGGGTCTTCACAAATTTAAATATCTCATCGACAATGTAGCAAAGCATTTCTTCCGACATGCCCGGATAAACGCCGAACCAAAAGCCGTTATTCATTGCAAAATCAGTGTTCGTGAGGTCTCCAATCACCCTGTGCGTCTGTGGGGCATTGCGTAAAGAATCAAAGCATGGATGTTTGATAATGTTTCCGGCGAACAAGGGCCGCGTCTGAATGTTGGCGGCTTCCATGTGTTTTACGATATCATCCCGTGTGAAGCCCGCATCCTGTTTAACTGAAAGAAAAAAACCAAACCAGCTCGGTTCAGAGTGGGGTTGCGCCTTGGGTAAGATAAATCGATCCGCGAGCGGCGCCAGGGCTTCGCTAAAGAATTGGTGGTTTTTGCGCCGGGCGGCTATAAAATCATTGAGCTTACCCATTTGAGCGCATCCCACAGCGCCTTGCATTTCGGTGATTTTCAAGTTGTAGCCGAAATTAGAATATACATATTTATGATCGTAACCGAAAGGCAGATCTCCGAATTGACGTGAGAAACGGGCGCCGCATGTGTTGTCCTTTCCGGAAGGACAACAACAATCTCTGCCCCAATCCCTTAGAGAAAGCACGATTTTACCGAGAAGCTCGCTGTTCGTGTAAACTGCGCCTCCTTCTCCCATGGTGATATGATGAGCCGGATAAAAGCTGCTCGTGCCGACATCGCCGAAAGTCCCCGTGTAACGATTCTTATATGTGGCGCCCAGGGCGTCGCAGTTATCTTCGATAAGCCAAAGATTATTGTCACGACAAAAGCCGGTAACCTTATCGAGATCGAAAGGATTGCCCATGGAGTGCGCAGCGAATACGGCCTTAGTTTTGGGGCTAAGGGCAGCCCCCAATGCGTCGGGCATCAGGTTTAGAGTCTCAAGGTCTATATCCACAAATACCGGAACCGCGCCGTATTGTATGATCGGCGCCACGGTGGTGGGAAAACCCGCCGCCACTGTAATAATTTCATCTCCACGTTTAATACGGCGAACTCCGAGTGAATCCGAAGTCAAGCTCATAAACGCCAAAAGATTTGCCGAAGACCCGGAATTTACCGCAAAGGCGCTCTTGACGTTAAGATAGCCGCGAAGTTTTTTCTCAAATTCATCAGCGTAGCATCCATGGGTAAGCCAAAAATCGAGAGAAGCGTCCACAAGATTCACGAGCTCTTGTTCATCGAATATACGGCCGGCGTATGGGACCCTCGATACACCCGGTATGAAGGGAGTTTCCCTCATATGAACAGTGCGACAGTATTCAGCGGAACTCTGCAATATTTCTTTTCGCAGGATATCGCCTTCCTTAGTTTGGCTCATGGCGCAAACTCTTCGACAATAAGGGAAATCTCGGAGGCTGGGCTGAAGACCACAGGAAGGCTAACAAGGATGTAATCGAGAATGTCAATTATGCGGCGAAGCATAAGGGCTGCCATTGATCCTTCTACTAATCAATACTAATGGAGTTAGCGCGCAGAAATACGCCGACTACTCAGTAAAAACGTGCGCAAAGTATATCTTAGCGACGGCGCCTTGTCTAGGTCTTCATTTTAGGTGTTTGGTGCCCATTCACTTGAAAAATTGTAAACTGTTGCGCCTATAAAAGGCCGGCTCATTTTGGACTAGGAGAATCGGTGAAATTACGAGTAACCGAAGTGTTTTGCCTGTTTTAAAGTGAGATCTCAGTGTTTGGTGAAAAAAAACTTCCTCGATTGCTAAGGAATTATCTTAGCGTCGCATGTATAGGGCCGCAATGGGAGTGTCCTCCTGGAGGCGCCAGTTATGGGCTTCATCAAAGTACTTCATCGGAGCGTCAAGGGTCTTATCGACGACTACGGAGCCTACATACGTCTTTTCAATGATTTCCGAGAAACTTTCCGGGCCGCGCCGGTCCTTCCACGAGGTAGATCCGATGGGTTTTTGCGGTCCTGTTTCTATCATAGCGCGAACGGCATCCCAGTTTTGAATGCAACCTTTAGAAGTCATATTGAGAGGCGCATACGCCGCAGGATAGGGCACGACATACAAATGGACCGTATGAACCTTAAATTGAGCGCCCATATTGCCGTAGAAAAAAAGTCGAGGTTTCGCGTGGAAAGGCGCTTCAGATCGACAGATATTTAGGACAAAACCCGAACTCTGCAGTTGCTGCATTGTTGCTTCATTCCATATTTCGGGATCATCCAGATGAGGGGTGATGTGATACCAAGAGGTTATGGGGGAGCGCTCCTGCGCAATCGCAATCTCCTGATGCCATGTGAAAGCGGGACTCCGTCTGGTCAAGATCAAAGTCTCATATCCCAGAGAGAAAATAGTCACGGCGGCGGCGGCGCCGGCAATAATAATGGCGGTAAGTCTAGGAATATGAAGATTCAGTCTCTGCGCTGTAATGATAAAGAGATAAATTATCAGGGCATGAAAGGCCGGTATACCCCTAAAAGTCCACCTGTAGGCGCTTATGAGAGGAACGCCGGCAAAAAAGTCCGCAACATTCAATGAGCCGGGCGACAGCACAATGACGAAAATCAAAATTCCGCCGACTAAGGTTAAATAAGCCGGCTTCAGAAAAAGGCCGGGTTTGCGAAACAAAGCGAATAATAAATACCATGCCGGAACAAGCCCGCACATTAACGGCAGGTTCGTCGTTATAACCTGCCGAGCGAACCAGGGAATCTGCCACAGAGACAGCGAGGTGGGGACAAACAAGCCTAAGTAAGCGTTCAGCGGAACGCTGAGGAACTTAAAATCTTGGCGTACGGCAATCCTGCCGCCGTAGAAGTCAAAGAGAGCCTTTTGACCCAAAAGCACGGGAAGCGCGACACCCACTATAATAAGGCCCGGGATGATCAAACGGAGCGTTATTCGAGAGGGTTCTCGCGGTTCCTCGACCAAAATGTGTATCAGAAGGATTAAGATGGTAAAGGCCGAGAAGTATGGCGGGAAAGGACCACCCGTCACGGCCAGCTCTATTCCCGCGAACACGGTTAAGATGTGGTAAGGGAGAGCTGCTCTTACCCCTGGAGTCCGGCTGATCTTCAGAATGCCGGCCATCAGCCAGGGGAGGAAAGCAAATGGAGTTACAAATACCAGCCAGTTTCCTCCCCAGATAAAGAAATAACCGGAGAAGCCCAGAGAAAAACCCGCAGCAAGTCGAATCCACAATGAAGCTCCGGAGATTAGCGCTAAAAAGTAACCTCCTGCCGCAAAAAGCGCCAGATGTAAGAACATAACTATATCGATGAGGAGTTTTGGTCTCTCGCGAAGGATAAGAGAAGGTATGAGCTGAAAGATGTCCAGGAAACCCGACATCGAGATCAAGATGCCGGCGCCTCCGCCACCCCCTACATATTCGGTGTGATTAGGAATCTGACCTTTGAGAACGGTCCTGGCCATATCCATCATAATTGGGGCGACTCCGCCGACTATATCGTCACGATAAAATGTCTCGATATTGACGGCAAAGAGAAACCAGAAAACGAAGACTGCTAGAAAAACGCCGGCGCCTTCTATAAATGCTCGCTTCCATGAAACAGAGTCTTTTAGAGGCTCCACCGCGTTTTGTTCTGATAGGCGCATTTTTACCGGCCCCTGTGGTATGTTTGGCAAATCCGTTGGTTCACCAGTCAGTCAGCAGTTTATATGGTTAGAGGATTGAACGAAATACTTTTTCCTTAGGGGAAAATTTCCAAAGTGTCAAAAGAGAGAAATCGACGACACAAGTAGCTTGACCCGAAAGTAAGAACCTATTATTGTTACTGCG
>JBBSBY010000157.1:0-4100 GCA_038250835.1 Desulfomonilales bacterium
CTTACTGATACTCATGGTGTTGGTTCTCTCGTTCTACTTAATCAGAGAGTCGGAAACCAAACCTTCGGATATGTCGTCCAAAGAGGCTCAAAACCGTTCTAGTGAGCAAAAAGCCGTAAGCTCTACTTCAGGCGGACACGCTCATGGTTTACCCGGTAAAGTTGCAAATGCAACAGAGGGACCTATTCGATATTCCATGTCCCAAGAAGCCAAAGATCTCGCCCAGGTGCAAACCGTCAAAGTGAGGCGAGAAAATGTCGTTAAAAGGCTAAGAATGGTCGGAATGGTCATTGACGCTGAAACAAGAGTAGCAACATTGACTGCTCGGATAGAGGGTCGTCTCGATGATGTTTTCATAGATTATACCGGCGTCAAAGTCTCCAAAGGAGACCCGATGGTGACTATTTGGAGTCCCACTCTTATTAAGAGCCAGGTGGAGCTTTTTGAGAGCATCAGAAGCGGAGATGTTGAGTCCGTTATCCATGGGGCCGAAGAAAAACTAGTACAATTCGGTCTTACAAAAGACCAGGTTGCAAAAATTCGAAAAAGCAAGAAACCGGATCTCTATGTGACTCTCAGGGCGCCGATCAGTGGAATAGTAATGAAAAAGATGGCTGTTCTGGGGCAGTTTGTCAAAGAAGGGCAAGACATGTTCGTCATCAATGATTTATCCCACGTATGGGTAAAGCTTGACGCATATGAGCCCGATCTGCCTTGGATAAGATACGGACAGCAAGTAACTTTTACCACACCGTCCTTTCCTGGAAAGACATTTGAAGGAAAAGTAATTTTCATAGAGCCGGTGCTGGATATGCAAACGCGTACAGTTAAAGTAAGGGTTGATGTTGCGAATCCGGACTACGAACTCAAACCTCACATGTTTGTCAATGCGGAACTTGAAGCTGAATTGGATGCAAAAGGCGATGTAATAAAGTCGGATTGGGCAGGGAAATATATCTGCCCATTTCATCCTGAGGAAGTTAGCTCAACGCCGGGAATTTGCCCGAAATCTAAGCAGCCTCTTCAGCCGGCTACCGCCTATGGTTATTCCGGCGTAACGAACCCGATTTTACCTCTTGTCATCCCTGAGACGGCAGTCTTATTCACAGGTAAAAGATCCATCGTCTATGTTGAAGTACCGAACCAATCTAAGCCAACTTACGAGCAACGTGATGTGGCCCTGGGACCAAGGGCGGGAAACAACTATATAGTATATGAAGGACTTAAAGAAGGCGAACGAGTTGTCGTTAAAGGAAATTTTCAAATCGATAGCTCTATACAAATACTTGGTGAGCCAAGCATGATGAATCCGGCGCAACCTAAAGAACCATCACCGGTAGAGAAGCCGCCATCGAAAACTTCTCAAACCCAAGGCTCCTCGCAAGGTATGAATGGAAATGATATGAATTCCATGCCTAAAACCGGTTCTGCAGACTCCCCCAATGATCATTCTTCTCATGAAAGAGGGAGAGAGTGATGTCAGCTAAAAATACTGAGACCGACGTTGTGACCTCCACATTTTTCGGAAAAATGATGCGCTTTTGGATGACGCAAAAGCTGCTGGTATTTATAGGTTTGATGTGTCTCATAATTGCAGGTCTAGTAGTCGCTCCTTTTGACTGGAACGTGCCCTTGCTTTCTCGGAATCCTGTTCCTGTCGATGCGATTCCAGATATCGGTGAAAACCAGCAGATAGTATTTACAAAATGGCAGGGAAGATCTCCGAGAGATATGGAGGACCAGGTCACATATCCACTGACGGTGAGTCTTTTGGGAATTCCGGGAGTCAAGACGATCAGGAGTTATTCGTATTTCGGATTTTCAACAATATATGTCGTCTTTGAAGATCAGATTGACTTCTACTGGTCTCGCACCAGGATTTTGGAAAAGTTAAATTCTCTGCAGCCCGGAGTGTTACCAACCGGCGTACAGCCTGTGCTTGGGCCGGATGCAACTGCCGTAGGGCAGGTTTTTTGGTACACCATTGAGGGCAAAGGTTTTGGTCTTGAAGAACTTAGGACCATTCAGGATTGGTATGTCAGATATCTCTTGCAGTCGGCAAAAGGTGTAAGTGAAGTTGCCTCTATAGGCGGCTATGTTCGAGAATACCAGATAGACGTCAATCCGAACGCCCTGCGAGCGCAGGGAGTAATGCTCCAGGATGTCTACAGGGCTGTGCAAAGATCCAATCTGGATGTGGGAGCTCGCACGATCGAGCTAAATAATGTGGACTACATGATACGAGGTCTGGGATTTGTTCGTTCCGCCCGAGACCTTGAGCTTGCGGTCGTGAAGGTCAAGGATAATGTTCCGCTCTATGTAAAGGATGTTGCCAAAGTTTCAATGGGACCTGCGTTCAGGCAAGGCGCTCTCAATAAAGAAGGCGCAGAAGCCGTAGGTGGCGTTGTAGTGGTCCGTTTCGGGGAGAATCCGTTGCAGGTGATCAAGAATATCAAAACAAAAATAAAGGAAATATCACCGTTTCTTCCCAAGAAGACCCTTCCGGACGGGAGCATTTCCCAAGTTCAAATCGTTCCGTTCTATGACAGAACACAACTCATTTACGAAACTCTGGGGACATTAAAAAATGCTCTCTCTGATGAAATATTGGTAGCCATCATAGTTGTCGTCGTAATGGTGAATAATCTAATTAGCTCGGCTCTCATTTCACTTATTCTTCCATTGGCCGTGCTCCTGACATTTATGATTATGAAGATGTTAGGCGTAGAAGCCAATCTTATGGCGCTTTCCGGCATTGCTATCGCTATCGGTGTCATGGTCGATATGGGTATTATTCTTTGCGAAAACATTTTGCGACACATCGAACATGATGCATCCGGCAAAAGCCGTTTTCAGATCATTCATGAAGCTGTGACGGAGGTAGGCGGCGCAGTTATCACTTCCGCGGCCACAACCATCGTCGCATTTCTTCCTGTGTTTACGTTGACGGGGCCTGAAGGTAAGCTGTTCAATCCCGTGGCCTTCACTAAAACTTTCGCTATAGCCGCTTCCCTAGTACTATCGCTCTCCATAATACCGCCTTTAGCACACATTCTCTTCTCCAAGAAAGATTTCCGAAGAAATACTCTTATCCTCGTTTACAGTTTAGTCGCTATTACCGGAATTGGATTCGGCTTTTCTCTTTCTTGGCCGGTTGGTTTGGCGGTGACGGGCATGGGAGGCTTAAAACTTATTTCTTTGTTTCTCCCCACCAAAATACGGGACAAACTTCCCATTGTGATGACACTTATCGCCTTGGGTTCGGTTGTGTTTCTGCTCACGGAACACTGGATGCCCTTAGGTCTGGAGAAAGGTTTAATTAGGAATTTAATCTTCACAGTAGCAATTATTTTCTTGCTTTTGGGATTCAACAGGATCTTGACACTTTACTATCCTCGCTTGCTGAGTTTGGCTTTGAGTCACAAAGCGCTATTCCTTTTTGTACCGACTTTTCTAGTCATTTTCGGAGTAATGATATGGCTGGGATTTGACAGAGTCTTCTCATTTATTCCGGCAACTGCTGAATGGGCGGGAGTCGTACACACTGAGGAGATGAGTCCGAAAAAGGAAAAACCGGTAGTGAAAACTCCAATGACCAGCATGCCGGGGATGGACATGGGTACGAAAAGTGTAGCTGAAATACCGGAAGGTCCTATTCGCAGTACAAAGACGTGGAGGAAACTTGCGCATCTTTTCCCAGGATTGGGCAAGGAGTTCATGCCCAGCTTAGAGGAAGGCACTTTCCTTTACATGCCGACCCTTATGCCTCATGCGTCCATAGGAATAGCGCTTGACATTCTACGTCAGCAAAATTTGGCAATTAAATCGATTCCAGAGGTGGAAACTGCAGCAGGAAAAATTGGCCGCGTCGATAGCGCCCTCGATCCAGCCCCAATTTCCATGATAGAAACTATTGTCACAGTTGTGCCCGAATACAAGATCGACCCTAAGACCGGCAAGCATCTAATCGATCCCGATACCAACCAGCCAATTCGTAACTGGCGTCCGCACATAAAATCCATGAATGACATCTGGGACGAAATTGTCAAAGTGGCCTCGGTTCCGGGAGCTACGGCGGCCCCTAAATTACAACCTATCGC
>JBBSBY010000158.1:0-4068 GCA_038250835.1 Desulfomonilales bacterium
ATGAAGTTGTTCGGCCTATTGGACTGATATTCTCGAACACTGTTCCAACCATTGCATTAAGCGCTATTAATGCGCCCCAACTTTGAACTACATGTCGTTAAGTCGGATGCCGTACATCATCGCCAAAGCATTGGCGACTGCTGTAGATCCTCAATAATGATTCGCCTATTCCACCTAAAAAAAGGAGCGCAACATGAAGTCCAGGATCTTGATTACGATTGTTTTATCGGCAATCCTTTTAGCTTTTGCGGCGCAGCCGTCCTTAGCGCAAAGCGGAAAGCCCATACTCTTGGGAGCGCCTTTGTCCACGGCCTTCTTATATGGATGGGCCGCTGAACGTGGATTCAAGCTGGCGGTTGATGAAATCAATGCGGCAGGCGGGGTGAAGGTCGGGAATGAAAAACGGCCGTTTGCCTTAGACGTGATCGACACGCGCGATCTTGAACCCGGCGTCCCCGTCAGTGAAGCGTTGCTTGCTCTCGAAAAGCTGATTCTCGAGAAAAAAGCCGACTTCATAGTCGGAGGTCCTGTGCGTTCTGAAGCGGCGCTGGCGGCCATGCCTCTACTTGCAAAGGCCAAGAAGATTTCGATACTCACGACCGGATCACTTAGCCCCAAATACAGTGAAATGGTCGCGGCTAATCCGGAAAAATACAAATACTGTTTCCGTATTTCAGGTGAAGCAAAATGGCTGGTGGGTGGCGAACTGGTTCCGTGTCTTCAGCAAATTGGGAAGGACAACAATCTCGACAGATTAATTATACTGGTTCAGGATGTGGCGCATGCTCGCGCCGGCGGCGGCATACTCGCTAAAGTAATGGCCCAAAAAGGCTGGAAAGTGCTTGGCGAGCCCATGGTGTTCCCCACAGGAACAACGGACTTTTCAATGGGATTGCTGGAAGCAAAGAAACAGAATGCTCAGGTCATGATCATCTGGATGGACATGCCGGAATCATCGATTCTGTTAAAGCAATGGAATGACATGAAAATTCCGGCTATTCCTTTCGGAACCATCATTTCAGCGGCGGAGCAGCCCGGTTTTTGGGAAGCGACCGACGGCAAGGGTGAGTTTTGCATGGCGAGCGTCGTTAACGCCGGCAATGTTCCTTGTAAAGCGACGGATTGGACCATGAAATTCGTTGACGCCTATAAAGCGAAGTATGGCCTTGAACCCGAGGGTTACGGCTGTTCCTCCAGTTACATGGCCGTTTACACTTTGAAAGACGCAATCGAAAAAGCCGGAACTCTGGACTCCGACAAAGTAGTGGCCGCCTTAAAAGCAACGGATTTGATGGGTGTTTACGGGCGTATCCGATTTGACCAAAAATCCAACCAGGTAATTCCAAGCCTTGATCCTAAAGAAGGCGCGGTTGGAACCATCTTTCAATGGCAAGACGGCAATCGAGTCGTTGTTTTCCCGAACTCAATCGCAACCGGCAAAGTCATGTTGCCCCCGTGGATGAAGAAGTAAGGTCAAGGGATTAATAAATTGTCGCACCGAGGATGTGCATGGATATAGTCATTTACGGTATCGTAAACAGCATCTCTCTTGCTTTAATGGCGCTGGGGTTTACCTTGGTGTACGGCATCAGTCGTTTGCCGAATTTTGCCCATGGCGCCTTTTATGTTCTAGCCGGGTATTTCACCTGGCTCCTGATGAATAACCTCGAGTTGAATTATCCCCTATCCATTGCGTTGGCCTTGGCCGCTGTCGGACTCATAGGAGCGGCCATGTATTATTTTGTCCTGATTCGCGTAAGAGGCATGCCCATTTCGGAAATCATAACCTCATACGCGATAGGCTTAGCTATTCTCGAAGGACTCAGATGGGGCGGTTTGAAAGGCGGCACTTTTATTTTGCCGCCGTTCATTGAAGGTTCAACGCATCTTTTTGGGGTTTCGGTGGATTACCAAAGGCTGGTGGTGATAGGCGCCGGTATTGCGTTGTTTGCGGGATTATGGCTATTTGTGCGCCAAACCAAATTGGGTTTGGCGTTTAAAGGGATGGCCCAGGATGAAAGGGCCGCCCTTACACTCGGCATCGATTCCGACAATATGGCGGTTGTGTCCAT
The DNA here is from genome assembly GCA_038250835.1 of Desulfomonilales bacterium. Lineage (GTDB taxonomy): Bacteria > Desulfobacterota > Desulfomonilia > Desulfomonilales > Desulfomonilaceae > JBBSBY01. Next base: position 2,073 of record JBBSBY010000158.1, read on the forward strand.
GGGCTTGGGCTCGCTTCTAGCCGGCGCGGCCGGCCTTATTTTGCTCCCCCTGGGCAATATAGTCGTGGAAGCGGGTTACAACGTGCTTATCATGGCAGTGGCGGTCTGTATCGTGGGCGGACTCGGAAGTTGGACCGGCGCTATTTTGGCGGCTTTTCTCATCGGCTTCGCGCAGATACTTACGGTTGTCTACCTTGGTCCACACTTTCAAATTGTTGTGGCGTTGTTGGCCATAATTATTACCCTGGTGCTGCGACCCAGCGGTATATTTGGACGTCAGAAGGAACTCGAGGAGAGGGTGTAATGGCCAGGGAATCGCTGAGCGCTCGAAAAGAAAGAATCGACCGGGGGATCAAAGTCCGATCCGACGGCATTTACGCTATCTCATCCTGGCGTGAAATAAGTTATCTCCTGGCGCCTCGCCTTTTATTTATAATTGGGTTAGCCGTATTACCCTTCCTCCTTGCCAAGTGGCCATATTGGCAACGAGTTTTATCAATTATTTGCGTATATTCCCTCTTAGCGATTGGTTTTGATTTTCTGGCAAACTATGTGGGGCTGGTTTCTTTAGGCGGCGGATTTTATGTGGGCGTGGGCGCATACATTGCGGCCATGTTAAATACCAAGCTGGGTCTGCCGCCAATGCTTACGATACCATTGGCCACCGTGTTAGGAGGCGTCGTTTGCACTATTCTTTTCCTACCATGCCTACCTTTACGTGGCGTCTATTTTGCGATCGTAAGCCTCATGTATCCGTTATTGGCCGCTAGAGTAATTGAAGCCCTGGATATCTTCGGAGGCACGGACGGCGTCCTCGGTGTTGACGGCCTTTCGAGCGGCCATGTCGAACGATACATGCTGATCGGGTCGGTTCTTGTTGCTGTCTTTTTCCTGCGTCGTGTCGTCGAAGAAGATATTGGATTGGTTTTTCGCGGCGTTAAGGACAACGATCAGGCGGTGAAAGCGTCCGGCATCGGCATAACCGCATATAAGGCCCTCGGAGTTTTTATAGCCTCATCACTTGGTTGTCTGGGCGGCGCTTCGCTAACGCATATTTACATGTGGGCGGGAATTTCACAGTTCGCTTTGGATTTTTCTATTATTCCAATTGCCGCAACTGTTGTCGGCGGAAGCGGCACCCTTATAGGGCCGGTAATCGGGTGCCTAATATTGGTTCCCATTTCCGAGTTGCTCAGGGATTTCGGAACGCTGCGCATAGCCGTGTATGCTTTGATTTTAACCGGCTTCATTGTATTCAAAAGCGAAGGTATTATGAATTACGCTTCAAGAAAGTATGAACAATTTGAACGATGGGTGGAGATTTAATATGTCCGGCAATCCCAAAAAATCGCCCATCCTTTCCGTGCGCAATGTGAGCAAGAAATTCGGCGGCGTTTTGGCCCTATCCGGGGTGGATCTCGACGTTTATTCGGGTGAGATTGTAGGCATAATCGGTCCCAATGGTTCAGGAAAAACAACCTTTGTCAATGCTCTCACGGGGTTCACAGAATGCGACTCAGGAAAGGTGCTTTTCAAGGGGCAGGATATTACCAACTGGAAACCGCATAAGATAGCGGATTTAGGTCTAACTCGGACATTCCAAGTAATGCGTCCATATTTCAGTCTACCGGCCTATAAAAATTTGATTGTTCCGTTGTTCTCTCCCCGCGCCCGAAGAACCGGCGGTTGGAGAGGCGGCGGTAAAATGGGCAGCAGAGATACCGTTGCCGTTGATATTTTGGAAGAAATCGGTTTTGAGCGAGATTCCTATGTGCCTTATAAACTGGCTTCATCTCTCCCCACCGGCTATTTGAAACGCCTGGAACTTGCTCGTTGTCTCGCTTTGCGGCCGGATCTTGTGCTCTGTGACGAGGTGTTTTCAGGCCTCAGCATGAGTGAAATGGCGAGCATGGTCCCTCTGATGGAAAAGCTCCAGATGGAAGGCATAACGCTAATCATGATCGAACACCGTCTCAGGGAGCTATTCCGATTGACG
>JBBSBY010000159.1:0-4065 GCA_038250835.1 Desulfomonilales bacterium
ATTTCTATCTTAGCCGCGCTTACAATCAGCAGGTGAGCCGCTCCAGGTTCCTTATTTCTGATTTCGCAATCGGGGCCGGGAAGCACATACAGGCAATAGCGTTCCTGCAGTTGAAAAACTTCCCCATCGATCTCGATTTCCGCTGTTCCCTGCAATCCATAAAACAATTTGTCTGATGATACCGGCTGAATCCATTCAGTCCCCGGACTAAGTTGGAGCAAATTAGCGTCAATTTTCCCGAGAAATATTGATCGTGTGAGGGAAAATTCCGCTGCAGGGCGGTTATCTTTTGAACTATCAGGTGGAGCAATCAGAGAAGCTCTAGTGTATAACGCATCATCAAGAAAAGTTCCGACTTTCATTCCAAATGCTTTTGCCAGCTTGACCATAGTCGCCAGGGTAGGGGAAGATTTACCCAATTCGATAACGCTCAGGTTGGACGCGGCGATACCCGTAGCCGCGGAAAGTTGGTTCAAGGAAAATCCCTTCAGTTTCCGAAAAAACCTGATCTTCGCGCCGATATCTTTATCCAATTCATTCATTCGTCAAACAACGCAGTCATTAACTCGGTAACGCCGCTTACTCCAACCATTTTCATCCCCGACTTTGAACCATCTTCGACATTACTGCGGGGAGCGACTACCTTTTGGAAGCCAAGCCTTGCGGCTTCATTTATTCTGGCCTGGGCTCGAGATACTCGACGAGCCTCACCCGACAAACCTATTTCCCCGAATACCAAAGTTCCCGCGGGGATCATTCGATCAGTATATGAAGATATTAGAGCCGCTGCAACTGCAAGGTCCGACGAGGGCTCATTGGCTTTGACACCTCCCACGGCGTTCAGAAAAATGTCGTGATCACCAAAGGTGAAGCCGATCTTTTTTTCGATTACGGCAATCATTAACGCCAATCGTTGGGAGTCCGTGCCGAGGCACGTCCGACGTCCCTGACCTGGGATCGGCCCAGTGACCAGCGCCTGAATCTCAGCGAGAATCGGCCTCGAGCCTTCAACCAAAGCCGTCACCACGCTTCCCGATACACCGAGCGGGCGCTCCGCCAGGAATAACTCGCTGGGATTAGCCACTTCATTCAATCCGGAATCGCTCATCTCAAAAACACCAATCTCGCTCACAGATCCAAAACGGTTTTTCACGGCGCGCAAAATTCTGTACGGGTGATTGCGCTCGCCTTCAAAATACAATACCGTGTCCACCATGTGTTCAAGAACTTTCGGTCCGGCTAAAGCGCCGTCCTTTGTGACATGTCCTACAATGAAACAGGACGCTGTTCCTCTTTTAACAGTCTCCAATATACGGCCGCAGACGTATCGCACCTGATTGACGCTGCCTGCGTGACCCTCATTTGTTTTGGAAAAGATCGACTGAACTGAATCCAAAACTATTATTGATCCTTGGACCTCGGACAACTTATCGATTATGGTTTCAAGTTGATTTTCAATGAGAACAAAAAATGAGGCGGATGCGATTCCGAGCCTGTCGGCTCGGAGTTTAAGCTGTTCAGCGGATTCTTCTCCTGAAATATACAGAGTGGTGACGCCGTTGTGCGCCAATTCCGCCAAAGCTTGCATCAGCAAAGTGGTTTTGCCGATTCCGGGATCTCCTCCAACCAAAATAAGGCTTCTGGGAACGATTCCTCCTCCCAATACCCTGTCAAGCTCCTGAATCCCGGTAGTTAGCCGTGGGCTGGAGTCCGAAGGTATTTCGGACAATGCAAGAATGCCGCCGTTTTCTTTAGGCGCAATTCTAAACAAGGCTTTCTTGGGGGCCGCTTGCTGCTCAACAATCGTATTCCACGCTCCGCATTGTGGGCATCGTCCCATCCACTTAGGAGTTTGCTTTTTACAACTGCCGCAAATAAATATAATATCGCTTTTCATAGTATTGCTCTATCCATTTGAGCTGGACATTAGACTGGGAAATCGATTGACGCAATGTTTACCGGATGATGACAATAATTGCCGGAAGATTGCGCTGGTCATGTTCCCGTAGCCGGCGCTTAAAGGTGTGCACAGTGTACAAGGTCACGTGGCGCCCTCATTTGGGCCGGTTTACTGTAACGAACCAGCCTGTGTACTGTATACAATATATAAAACTGATATGGAGCCGGCATCCCTCACTGAGCAGATGAAAAAACCCCACCGATATAAAAACTTATCCATGTGGCTCAAGGAAGAATTCGGAGAACCTGTTCGGAAGCTCACTTTGGACGCCGGTTTGGGCTGCCCCAACCGAGACGGTACTATCAGTTATAACGGTTGTATTTACTGTAATGAACGAGGGTCGGGAATCGGTCAAGCCGCTATGGGATTATCCATTTCAAAGCAAATAGATTTGGGCCTGGCCAGAATACGATCCCGTTATAGAGAAAAAAAATTTATAGCGTACTTTCAATCATTCACAAATACCTATGCTCCTTTGCCGACACTCCAAAGGCTTTTTAAAGAGCCTTTGAACAGAGATGAAATCGTCGGCGCGGCAATCGGTACTCGCCCGGACTGCGTTTCAGACCCCGTGTTCGAGATGATATCAGAAATTTCGAAGAAAAAGCTGGTTTGGTTGGAATTGGGCGTTCAATCAATTCATGAGCAATCATTAATATTCATAAATCGTGGCCACGGTCCGGACGCTTTTTTCAAGGCGATGGAATCAGCCAATCGTTTCAGAATTCCCATTGTGGCTCACCTTATGTTGGGATTGCCTGGAGAATCACTTCATGACATGATATCAACAGCGAAAGCAGTAGCGGCCGCCGGAGTCATGGGGGTTAAACTGCATCCTTTGTATATTGTCCGCGGCACCGCGATGGAAGCTCTGTATCGTGAAGGAATTTATAATCCAATGAGCGAAGACGAAGCCGTCGAAGCGACTCTGGCTATTTTGGAGGTTTTGCCTCAGCACATTGTAATCCACAGATTGACATCCGATCCACACTTGAAGGAGTTGATCAGCCCCAAATGGATGCTGGATAAGCGTGGAGTAAGAGAAAGGCTAAACGCCGCAATGGATTCGGCGGATTTACGGCAAGGTTCACGGGCGAACGAATAATTGTCCATATTTATACCGAACTCGGAGATTATATGAAACGGAAATCCTTTTTGTTCCCTCTAATTTCAATTTTTGTCCTGGGCTTTATTGTCGGTGTAGGTTTTTCGGCCTGGAAGCTAAGTGGTGTGATGGGGACTCCGCAAACGGAGGCCCCCAAGATGTCCAAGGAGCAGGCGGCGGGTCTCGAAATAATGGGTAGAATTTCCGGAATCGAAAAGATGCTCGCTTCGAACCCCAACAACATTCAAGCTTTAATCCAATTGGGAAACGATTATTTTGATCTAAATAACCACCAGCGCGCTGTTGATTATTATACAAAAGCTTTGCAGATAGAACCAAACAATCCCGATGTGTGGACCGACCTGGCAATAAGTCTACGCCGCCTCGGAAAAACTCAGGAGAGCGTCACAGCCTTTAAGAAAGCTCTTGAATATAATCCAAATCATCAATTGGCGCTCTTTAATCTGGGCATCTTACTCAGAGATGATTTGAAAGATGACGACGGCGCTTTGGCGGTTTGGGAAAAATTCCTTTCGGCCGGGCCTGATTCGCCCCATGCTGTTATGATTACACCCTGGGTAAAACAATTGCGCGAGAAACTTGGAAAAACGGAAGAGGAGGAAGTGATGGGGATGCGCAGGTAATATACAGACTCGTCTCCCTCTCCATGACAATCGGAAGAATGAACCTCCAGCGGGTAATCCGTCGGCGCGTTCTTTTTTATTACCCGATCTCGGGTTCACCTCGCTCCAGCAGCTCCGATTCAATCTTTCGGGGTTTCTCGCACAATGGAAAGCCCGAAAACGATTGCCTCGGGGCCTTGCACTATAAAGTAAACTGCATACGGAAATCGCCGGAGAAGTCGACGGCGAATATCATGATAAATCTTGGATAAAATGAGCGGGTTGCGCCCAATCTCTTCCTAGCAGGCGCAAAACATACGTAAGAATTCATACCAAGTCCGGGAGCCTTGATCTCATACCAGCTATATCCGACGATG
>JBBSBY010000160.1:0-4048 GCA_038250835.1 Desulfomonilales bacterium
CACGCAAATAATGTATTTACTGTTGACGCAAATAATAAAGCCGAGTTGACGAAGATTAAAATCGGCCACACCGATCCACAGTGGGCGGAGGTGACTGAAGGGTTAAAGCCCGGCAATACTGTTGTAGTTCAGGGGAAAGAGATCCTCTCCACCGGACAACCCGTTGAAATAACTAAACAGGAAAAAACTGCCGCGCTTATATCCAAAGAACAATAGTTTACAAGTCGGTTTATATGAAATTTGAAATCAAGAACATCTACACCCGTGAAATAGCGTTGAGCGGCGAGGCGGACTCAATCGCCGGATTATTTCGCTTGCTGGTCGAACCGGGTATGGACCTGTCCGGCATTGAAATCCCGGGTGTGGCTTTAGTAAGGTCCAATCTCTCCAAAATTGATCTTTCCGGTTCGAATTTAGCGGGTTGCAATTTGGTAAAAGCTGATCTGTCGGAGGCCGATCTTGCGGGCTGCAATCTTACCCGAGCCAACCTCGTCGGGGCGAATCTCGCAGGCGCGGATCTTACGGCAGCCAAACTCACGGGCGCGGATCTAGCGATGGCCACATTGAACGGGGCATGTTTGAAGAGCGCGGATCTCTACTGGTCTAATTTGGTGGGCGCAAGTCTCGTGTCCGTCGACGCTTCCCAGTCAAATCTGTCAAAGAGTAATCTAACCCTGGCGTCGCTCCGGGACGCTGATCTTTTCTGGGCTGACTTGGGAGGAGCAAATCTCACATTATGCGTATTGACGAATGCGGTCTTATCAATGGCAAACCTGTCAAAAACAACTATGACCGGCGCCGTTTTGCATAAAGCCGTTTTAGCCGGAGCGGATCTGCGAAACGCCGACTTAACGAATTCGGATTTTACCGACGCTGATTTAAACGAAGCCAATATGCTTGGAGCAATCTTGAATGGAGCGAACATGGAAGGCGCAAATCTTTTGAAATTGAAGAGGTGACGATTCCCTGATGAAAAAAATAAAGCGCTTTAAAAGAGCGCTGCAGGGTATGCAAGGGATCACCGTCTGGGTTCATGAATTTGACGCTATAGTCGCTGCGGATGGTCTTTCCAGGCAGCATTTGCAAGATAAAACGATCATACGTATTTTGGACTCCGGAATTAAAGCTTTGAGCATAGGCAATGTGCCGGAACCTCCGGGCAATCCCTGGCTCAATATATTCCTGAATTTAGTCAAACATGAAGAGGTATACTTTTATATCATTACGGTTCGCATGGATGAAATCGTCAGGCCCGAACGGAACAAGGCGGTTAAGACCATCGGCGCCACATGGGAGACCAGTCAGGTTGGGATTGCGCAGCAAACCGAAATGGCCGTGACGGTGGAGAAATCGTTGGATCATCTGATTGACTATTTCATATATGATTATCTCTTCGAAAATGAAAAATATGGATAGAGTATTAAGCTATGACTTGAAGTTCATCATTAGGTGATGTTTACTTATTTTCTTGAATGTTGAAATAGCTCGCTGTTGAAGTAGTTAATGTTATTTACAGAAGTTTGGATAGTCGACTGAAATACTTTACCGGCTCCCAGCTTAGTTGCAGTTAAATTATGACGTGTGAAAGAGCGCCTGCCCTTTTGATGCGACGGTGACAACATGATCATTTGACTTGGCCCTCTATCAAGGAGCATAACTTCGCTACGAATCGCTTCTCGAATTCTCGGCAGCTTTCCACAAGATATTGATCATTGCGGGCTTTTTTGTCGCTATGATCTTCTGTTTGCAACTCATCATTTTTAGGCAAATTTAAGTGCAACAATCCAATTTTGAACTTGTCTCTCTTGCGATAGTAATGCAGCGTTGGTAGCTCGCCTTCCGGACCGTCAATCGCTATTTCCTTTGGACACACAAAAATCCCCAGGAGTGGACCGTTTTGTTCATAGTGGCTTAGGTAAGTTGTCATTTGGTGGATGTCGGCCATGTCCACATCCCACAATCTTTCTTTACGCTTGTACTTGGCGTCCAAAATCGCTACGAGTTTACTTCCTTTCCACACCAATATGTCCGGTCTAATGGTGCGCGGAGGATCACCATCGATTAGGACCTCTTGCTGATCCAAATGATTGGGGCATGTGACGGAGTAGCCTCCCGGCAAATTTCGCCGCAATGTTTCAAAAATGTACTCCTCCCATAATTCAGCTATGTCGATAAAATATGAGACTGATTGTTTTAGATTTACCTGTGAATCGCCGGCGACTGATTGATGTCTGATTAACGCTTGGCTAATCTCCATGAACAGACGGTAGTTTTCGTTAATTCGCGTATAGACGATCTTGTCTATATCGCCAGGGTCCACCGGTAGATAAGCGACGCCGAACGCGGCAAGCTTTTCATCGTAAGCGCCCAGCCCCGCCACCAAATCCCTACCCGATCCACTGAGAAGAAGCTGGTAAGAATACCGCACCGTCCTATTAATGACATTGTCCGCAGTAAACCTGCTATATCGGCAAAACAGCCGATTCTTCATGACCAAGTTTTTGGTAAGGTGCTGAGGGAACGTCAGACGCCCTCGGAGCGCCGTCAAATTTTCTTCGCACTGTACATAGGACATGGGTATGTGATTCGTACTGAGCGCTCTTTCCAGGGCTGCTTTCCAAAGCAGCACGATAAGCCACCACGCTCCGGAGTCACTCGCCTTCAATCGATCTAATCCCGACGGAAGCAGGGTGAGACCTGCGGTATACTGCAACAGGTAGCTGAGTACCGCATCACCAAAGCGCGGTTTGATGTTGATCAATACCGTACATTTTACATCCGGAAGATCTACTGAGCAGGATCCTATGAAGTGTGAAGTGTATATCCTTAAGGAACCTGGGGCCAGGCCTTTGTTGTACTTTGCCCACCCGGCGACTTCATAGTTTATTACTTGTCGCTGTGAGACTTGTTTTTCGCTTATCTTTTTTCCACGGAAGCGTATCACCTGTACGTGTCCGTCACGAATTTTAACAGCTATTTGACTAATTGCGCTCATGACAAATTGTTGATCTCTTTGCACAGTCTGGGGTGTCACATTCAGTATATTGGCGACTCCCTGATCTTCAAACCGATCGTCTTCGGTTTCTAAAAGTAATACTCGACGGTCACCTTCATTTTTAGGCGTCAATATTGACATTTTGCTCATTCCGCTCCCTAAACCTCCAAGTTTCTGCAAAAATTCTTTTTTATCTCCAGAAGAGTCGACGCGGAAACCTTGGCCCTCTGTCCGAGGTATTCTTCCAATAATGGTAGAATATGGTAATTCCAAAGTTTCTGCAGGTCCAGGGGCAGAATTGTCAAAGGATCATTCTTAGGATCATATACTCGCTTCGCACATATATCTTTAATTTTCATGAAGTAGGCATGCCCCACCTCATATTCTTCCTCAAGAACAAGCTTGTCAGCAATCCTCTCATTGAGTTCGCGGCACCGTTTGACGTACGCGTCAATAATATCTTCGGTGAACTTGGGCGCTGGAGGGTTTGGTCCGGAGTCGTTTTCATCTTTGCCCCTCAATATATCCTCTAGAACTGTCATGTCCGGTCCGAGGCGAAAGAACGCGAATCGTCTTCGCAGCGCTATGTCGAATGTGACGAGGCTCTTATCCACATTGTTCATAGTGCCGATAACATAGACATTCTTCGGAATGAAGAAGTTTTTAGAGTTCGTCTCTGCATCCTGTGTCTGTTGCGAACTCGAGTTTGAAAACCCGTCAGTTGTCGCTTGTGTTGTCTCCTTGCCTTGACTCTCAGCGCTCGAAACGCCGCCACCGGCGTGGTACAAGTCGATAGAACGGTTTTTTCCCCGGTATTCCAAGCAATAAAGGACCGGCCCCAGAACTGCGGAGAGATTCGCCCTGTTTATTTCATCAATAATAAATATATACTTTCCTCCGCTGTCTTTTTCCGCTTTGCGACAAAAAACGGTGAAGTCTCCCGGCTGCCACTCGTAGCCAATGTTGTTATTTAGCATCACTGGCTTGATCCCGCCGATGAAGTCTTCATACGAATAGCTGGGATGAAATTGGATTAGTTTCATTTTCTCCTTC
>JBBSBY010000161.1:0-4007 GCA_038250835.1 Desulfomonilales bacterium
GTCTTTCAGATCAGCGGAACTGACTTGTATATCTATTCGGGATCTCAGAAATTCTTCAGAATGCATGAGGGCGTACCGGATGCAGGTCGCAAAGTCAAAGAGTCCGTATTCCGAGGCTTTGGGTTTGGGGGGCGGGCCGGCCGCGACTAACGATACGGCAAGAACAATATTGAGCATAATGCCGAACAAGCCTGCTCTGAGCACAGGTCCGACAATGCTTTCAAGAGAGCGGTATTTTGATACGGCTCTTATCAACGCCCTAGTTCCCATACTCTCCAATCCCTGAGATAATTTAGATTTATATTCAGGGATTAAACGTAATGAATTGCAAATATTTATTAAAGTGCGCCAAATAGGCTAATTTCCTGATCGCAAGTATAGCTCATCCACAATATGATTGTCAATCCTGTTTTCAGCTTACTTTTACGCAGGCGTTACCGATCACTTTATTTTCGACCACAATTGATCTCGACCGTCCTTCATAGGAGTCCTTGTGACCATGAAATCCATTTTAATTCCATAAATAAAAAATGTTTTCTGGCTCTGATTCTTAAACTTTATTTGCAATAGATGATCTTCCAAGGTCCACAAACCATCCGTTCCCGTAGGATTGGCTTGATCAAAAAGTCGGCTCGTTCCATCGCGCCGCAACGTCAGCAAGGTTCGTGCTTTGCGATCCGAAGCCACAGATTTTTCTTCCAACGGATGGTGTTCAAGGAGAGCTTCCCATGATCCTATGAGATCTTTCATACGCAAAGTTGATTGAAAAATTTGTTCCGGAGCAATACCTTGGGCCTCGGCTGGGACGGGCCGGCAAATCAGCAAACTTAATATGATCAAACCCAGGAAAGCCAACGGCAACACAGTATATCTATTATGAAAATCATAAATCATGCACGCGCCTTATTGTTTATTTATTTTTAAAATTTGCCCCCTGATAGGCTTTGAATACACCCTCCGATCCGGGCGCCGCTTTGTAAATTACCATACGTCAAAAGAATTTGGGATAGCAAAACGGCATTCAGATCCTAACTTTTTTGTCTAGTTATCTTAGCATTTTGTCGGTTCAAGTTTACTATTTCGTCGCAATACCAATATAACTTTCTTGAAACATAATTATTTTTCTTGACACTCCATTTCCAGCATGATACCTCCCGCCGCCAGGGGAAAACTAATTGTGCAGCGCTTTCATGCTTGACCCCAGAAGTCTGATATCACAATACAAGCTGCTCAATAAACAAGGAGGGTGTAATGGTTAGAAAAACCGCAATTGTTTTCTTGTCTTTTCTATTGTTGGCCACAACCGCGCCGGCTTTTGCAGGCGGTCCGCCGCCGAGTCCTACGTGTGCGCCAATTTCTTACCCGCCCAGGGCATGTGGACCGGCGGGGCTTCCCGGGTCCAATTATTGGGGGGATGCTCCATTTCCTGGGCTCTGTGGCGGAATTGTAGCTTTGCCGTTTTTGGTGGTGGGCAGTTTATTAGGTGGAAACAGCGCCGGACCATGTGCGCCTATGGCCCCTGTGACTTTTGGATGCCCCCCTGCTCAGGCGCCTAACTGTGGACCCGCTCCATGCCCTCCTCCGCGTAACTTTCCCGTTAACTACGGACCGGTCCGGTATGCGCCCCCTGCGCCATGCGGTGTCGGTGTAGGTGTAGGTGGCGGCGGTCTTTTCAGTGGCCTACCGTGCTTTGAATTGTGTTCCGGCCTTCTTGGAAATATAACCGGCGGTGGTAATCCGCTTTTCTAAAACAGACAAAAAATCTCTCGATCCACACTTCAGCGGGGTTGATCCCCGCTTTTTTTCGTTCTTAACCGAGCTTCCGCTCTTGCAAGTTTTCATTAACTTAATAACAGCGTAATATGGAGTGTCTCTTGATCAGTAATCAATTGAGCGCCGGCATGAAGCTGCGGCTAAGGAATGCTGATCCGAGTATTCTGAGCGGAGTGAGCAAAGTTTTGTATCCGGCGAGGTCGCTGAACAGCCAGGAAAAATAAGTGAATAGCGCAGACATTTCGCACATAGGTGAGAGACTGGAAACCCTTGAAGGGGTGTTGGAGAAGTTGGTTTTTGCGTCCGCGGCAAGTGATTTCATGGTCGGTAGGATATCGGTCCGCGGTCGACGGGAGCCTATCACCATAGTGGGTTCATTGCCGACTCCTAGGCTTGGCGAAGTGCTGATACTCCAAGGTAAGTGGCAGTTTGATCGCAAATTTGGAGAACAGTTCCGGTTCCATGTTGCGGCTTCCAAAGCTCCTGCAAGTATCCAAGGTATAGAGAAGTATCTTTCCTCCGGCATGATTGATGGTATAGGCCCCGAAATGGCGCGGCGCATTACGGCCAAATTTCGGGAAAAAACACTGGACGTCATCGAATCCAAACCTGAATCGCTGAGGAAGGTTCCGGGTATCGGTCCGGTTCGGGCTGCCAAAATTTCGGAAGCTTTCCGAAAACAAAAAGCCGTGCGTGAGGTAATGCTTTTTCTTCAGACGCACGGCATATCATCAGCTTATGCCGCGAAAATCTTCAAAAAATTTGGTCAAAATTCTCTCAAGGTTGTAACCCTCAATCCTTACTGTTTGGCCTCCGAAATTCGCGGGATAGGATTTAAACTCGCAGACAAAATCGCCGGTAATATTGGATACGATCTGAAGTCCCCATTGCGAGCCAAAGCCGGACTGCTCTACATCCTTGAATCGAATCAAACTGAAGGCCATGTTTATACCCCTGAGGCGGAACTCTTGCAATCCGCAAAAGAACTCCTGGGGATTGAGTCGACAACTTTATCGAACGCATTGGGAGATTTAGTCGCCGGCGGTCAGGCGGTCATAGAGGCGGACAGGGTTTACACCTGGGCGATGTCCTATATGGAAAACTTGGTCGCAAAACGCTTGGGGGAATTGATTGCATCGCCTAGACAATTGCCTCAAATCAAGGTTGACGCGGCAGTCAATTGGATTCAAAAAAGGACCGGCATGCTCTTATCGGATGCTCAAATTGAGGCGATTCGAGCAGTTTTTGATCGAAAGGCATTGATTATCACCGGCGGCCCCGGAACGGGCAAAACGACTCTGTTACATTCGCTTCTTGAAATCCTGGAATCAAAACACATTCGAGTATTGCTTGCGGCGCCCACGGGACGCGCGGCAAAACGACTTTCCGAAGCCACCAAGCGAGAAGCCAAAACAATACACAGGATGCTGGAATACTCTCCGGGAAGCGGGTTTCAACGCAACAAGGACAGAATACTTGAAGCCGACATCATTATTATTGATGAGGCTTCCATGGTCGACTTGTCCTTAATGCATAACCTTCTCGGCGCAATCAGCTCACATTCCGGACTAATTCTGGTCGGAGACGCGGAACAGCTACCGTCGGTTGGACCGGGCGCCGTGCTGGACGACCTGATACGCTCAAATAAAATCCATGTTGTTCGGCTTAACACAATTTTTAGGCAAGCTCAGGAGAGTCTTATCATCACAAATGCTCATCTCGTGAATCAGGGATCTTTGCCGGTTAATTGCCCCGAGCCCGATAAGCTTTCGGATTTTTACTTGATTGAAAAAGAAGATCCGGAAGAATGCGTGAGAATAATTAAAGAGCTGACCTCCAGACGAATACCCGAGCGTTTTGGATTTGACCCCATGAAGGATGTTCAGGTGCTGAGCCCCATGCACAAAGGACCTTTAGGTACGGAGAATCTGAACAAGGAATTGCGCGACTTGTTGAATCCCTATTCGCCGCTGATTAAAGGCGATCGTTTTCGAATCGGGGACAAAGTCATGCAGGTCAAGAACAATTACGATAAGGATGTTTTTAATGGAGATGTTGGGCAAATAACGAATTTTCACGATCTGGATAACGAGGTTACCGTTGATTTTTACGATCGAAAAGTGGCTTACCACATTTCCGAGCTTGATGAACTCACACTCGCCTATGCCGTCACGATTCATAAGTCCCAGGGTAGTGAATACAAAGCCGTAATTATTCCTCTTTCAACTCAACAC
>JBBSBY010000162.1:0-3874 GCA_038250835.1 Desulfomonilales bacterium
CATAATTCGACTTCTTTTTTGATAATTCGCTCTGGTTCTGCGGACGCAATCAGGCGATGCGTCTCGGCCGCAGTGTTCATTTAGCAGGAACACTACAGATAAGTGGTCCGGATGGATCTCTCTTTCCTACTCATTTAGAATGACATTGTGGGAGCATTGGCGCTCAAGCGTCCGTCTTCTCGATGCTCATACAGCAAACACTCATGTCGATATTTAAAAAAGAGAGACTCTGTTTGCCGACTCAGACCCCATTCAGGATTAGGGTCCGGCAGCTTAATTTGAATTAATTTTCTGGGGGTGTCGGCACTAAAGGTCGAGCCCGGAGCGCTCATCGAAATGTATAATCTGAGGATTTAATGAAGATAATTCTATCAGCTATAATGCTATTATCGAAACTCTATATGTTGGTCTTACATCGCTTGAGCAAATTATGATCTATAAGTTTCCTAAGCGACTAATAAGTTCCTCCCAATTTTATCATATCAGAACTTTTTATGTATTTAAAGTATCTTTTACGGAAACCTTTCTTTAGCTGGGCCGTTACAGTTGAACGCAGCTATACTTTTAATTCTCGCCGTCGAATCAGGTCCTCAATAAAGCCTTGTTGTTTCAGATGCTTATACAGTAATAGATCCCTCGCGAGAGTATTTCCAGATTTAATAGATATACCGTCAATCAGATTTCTATATACCTATATGTCATCTATCTTGTATTTAAGGTCGTAGTCGGACAAATACATTTTTCCGGCAGATTATGTTCCTGGACCTATCCTCATCGGCTGTCACCCAGTCCCCAAAGTCATCATCCGGCCAAACTTCCATGAACGGTCTATCTTGAATTTTGAAGCTGAATCCCTCCCAATGTTTGATGTCGTCCACTATTTCTTTTTTAATGGACATCTGTTGAATCTCCTCGGTAGACATCAGGCAGAGATTTTTGTTTAAAAATCATTCCAGATATATTGTAACCAAATCAATTCTGAGCGACTTTCTCGTTTGGCCAAAGGGTGTGATTTTGCCGCGCTCTTGTCAGTTCGGACTTCGTGGCGCCCATGAGGGATCAGGGGATGGTTCCATTCCTCGAGAAATGTCCCTGGTGGCCGTTGCATGGGTCAATCTATCAACCCATTCCTAGCTCATTTTCCCTGGAACCGCTTATGCAAATTTTGACGGACATTGTAGTAGTGCTCAGCCGTTACACAAGCAGCTAGAAAGCTAGGAATTTTCTTCGGAAACCTTGCAACGGCTGTCGCCAAAGATTTCCAGAAAGCCCATCGAGACGGATAGAGTAATCCCTGTCGCGTGAACGTCCTCAACAATCCCCTTAGTTCGGCCCAAGAGGGCCTGGAGTTCAAGTCCCTGCTCGTAGAATACTCTTTAATCAACATGAATTGGTTCACCGCACGGTCCAAATAACTCCCAGGGTCATAGAGTACCTCGTACGTTCGAACGAATTCCTCTTCAATCTCTTCGATGGGTCGCGTGGGCACGAAGTTGATCGATGAGGTCTGGCCGCCAAATTTAGTCTCGTACCCTGTCCAACGGAGCCGGCCCTCGCTTTCAAGACGCTTCCACAGGTCGGTTCCTGGAGTCGCTTCGAGAAGGTTAATGGACATGTCGGCAATGTGGTTGCGGACTGCAAAATCTATCAAACGCTGATCCGCCCCGGCAGGTTCACCATCGAAGCCAATTATGCAGCCGGCCATAATCTGTAAACCTGCCCGGTGTATCTTCTCACATATTACATCAAGGTCCACTGCCACATTTTGGAGTTTCTTTGTTAGCTTGAGGGATTCAGTCAATGGTGTCTCGATTCCTAAAAACACTCGAAAGAAACCTGCCTCCACCATTAAATCCAGCAGCTCCGAGTCAGAGGCCACACTGACGGCTGCCTGGGTGTAGAACTGAAACGGGAATCCCCGATCTTTTAGCCAAGGGATCATTTCCTTCAGCAATGCCTTAGCCCTTACCCGGGAACCTGAAAAGTTGTCATCCACGAAGAATACAGAGCCTTTCCATCCCATTCGATAAAGGTTTTCTAGTTCCTTCAGAATTTGGGCAGGCATTTTCGTTCGGACTGTCCGTCCCAACATCCGAGGCACATCGCAAAACTCGCATTGAAACTGACAACCTCTGGAAAACTGCGTTGCCATGTCCAAATAGCAGTTTAGGTCTATCAAATCGTATCGAGGTGCGGGGGAGTCTCTCAGAGCACACAGTGGCAGCGCTTCGATGAGGCCTCCTGATTCGCCAAGTGCGAGACCCTGCACAACGCGCGGCACTCCCACTTCACCTTCACCTTTTACCACGAAGTCAGCCCCAGCTTGCCGCGCGTCATTCGGGAAATGAAAGGCACATGGTCCCCCAACTACAACAGTTTTCCCTCTCCGCTTACCTTCCCCGATCATTTCTATAATTTCCGAGTACTGGACAAAAATCCCGGTGACGAATATGATATCACAACGCGTCCACATTTCTTCAGAGAGCTCTCTCGTATTCAAATCCACGACTTCGATTTTCCAGTTACTCGGCAAAAGCGCTGCAACAGTAAGCAATCCCAGGGGAGGCACAAGCGCCTTTTTGCCCAGCAGTCCCAGGACGGTGGAGAAAGACCAAAAATCCTCTCTCATTCGACAATTTATGAGTAAGGCTCTCATATGAGCTTCTCCCCAGGAACCCGAATTATGCCGCGGTCTTGCCATTCTGGTCGTTTTAGCACCCGCGAAGGTTGGAGGATTGCTTCTCCGACCTCGAAAATGTGTACGTGGAGTATCCCACGCGACCTGAAAGAGGCAAGACCGTCGTCTTGTTAATGAAAAGGCCCTTTTGGGGCTGTCTCTGAGCGTACCTCACCCTCCGTCACTCCGTCAACCGTTTTTTTCGCCATGCTCGTCAGCCGAACACAGCGCGGTAATGTTGAGCCAAAGGAAAGGCCGACGTGACATGGACATACCACCTCCGACCATGATACGAGATTTTCGCTCCGACCTTGATCAGACGCTTGATGAGCCACTCCATTGACCGTCTGGCCTCTTCGCCGGCCGGTGTAGGGTTTCAAATTGAATGGTCTCAAATGAAGAGGTTTTTTCAGAATAGATGGACTGAATGAAAGGGCGGTGGCTTTGTGGCCGCGTGGCCCGGGCAATATGACGATGTCCTTACCGACGCCCAGGAAAGTCAAGTTCTGAGTCTTGCATCGGCAATCACCTACGGATAGCGCCCTCGCGTTTCATTGAACACTTCTGAGAAGCCGTGATATATTTTTTCTAAGTCAGCGACCACGGAATCCTTTAGAAAAGATAGTCCGAAAAGAGTGAGCAGTGACTGCGACAAGGGAGAATACACTTGGCCAAGAAAAAGAAAATTGGTCCCACTTGGTCGGACGTGAAGTGCGTGTTAGTCGGGTTGGACCAGAAGAAATTGGTCGAGCTGGTTGGAGACCTCTACCGGCTGTCGGAAGAAAACCAGGACTTCCTTCACGCCCGGTTCGACGTGGGCCGGGACCAACTGGCCCCGTACAAAAAAACCATAAAAGAGTGCATGTATCCCAACGTCTACCGTGATAAGCCGATTCAGATTTCAAAGGCGAAGAAAGCCATCAGCAGCTACTCAAAGGCGTTAGCCGACCCGCTCGGCGAGGCGGAGTTGATGACATTCTTTGTGGAATGCGGGAACGACTTCACTGTTGAATTTGGTGACATAGACGCAGAATTCTACAACGCTCTAAATCTTATGTACAGGCGTGCGATTGAGAAGGTGTTGAGCCTTCCTGTGGAACAGCGTGATGATTTCAGGGAACGCCTGGAAGAGATCATGACATCCTCCGGCAACATAGGGTGGGGGTACCACGACGAACTCCGGCACGATTTCTACGA
>JBBSBY010000163.1:0-3534 GCA_038250835.1 Desulfomonilales bacterium
CCTCCTTCTACCATTCTTTACAATTTACCGCCCAAGGGCATTGAACACACTGCCAATCCTGGCGTGGAAAGAATACTTCCCGTTGTATTCCATTCCAGACGCTGTAGAGCAGCTTGATGAACCGAAAGCGATCATCTGCGGAGCGGCTGGTTTCATATCTCACCATTCCCGCCTCTTTGGTCTTTAGCAGCACATCAAGCCTAAATGTTAGCTCATCAGCATTAAAGCCCATAGCTTCCGTAGCTAAAGCATAAGCGGTAAGTTGTAGGTTAGAGTCCACATTGCTTTGCGATAGTTTCTTTGCGGCGGTCTTCAGGTCCACAAGAGAAATGCAGCCGTCATGGGACTCTTCAATCAAATCTATGTACCCTTGAAACATCGGCAGTCCGCCCAACGGTATCTCAAAAAATTCCTCGACTCCAATTACCTTAGCGGTGGGGTCGGCGGACTGATGAAACACGGTAAGCATGTTTGCGGCTTTTTCGGTTAAAGTATTCTCATTATCGCCGTTGAGAAACCTTACGTTGTCCGCCCGCCGCCATTGATCTCGATAAACGTCCAGCATTTGATCTACCCTGAGCTGATCGCCTTCGAGGCGACTTTGATGAAATGCGGCTGCCGCTCCGTGTATTGCAGAGCCAAAAGCTAAAGCGGCGGAGGTAAACATGGGTGGAATTTTGTCAATGTATTTGAATCTGTATTGGAGTGAACATCCTAAGTAACAGTTGATTTGAGAATACGATAGATGGTCATGGATAGTTTGATTGGCTTCTGTAGCTCTCATTACTTATCTCCTTGTGCAGGCGGGAGCAGAACGCGACTATAGCGTCCCGCCCCTGATGTAATTTTGTTGTGTGTTTATTTTCTAATTAAGCGGCGACTTCGGTTTGTAGGTAGGAAATAAGGTGAGAGGCGGCTTCACGGGGAAGGTCATCAAAACGTGATACTTGGAATGGAGCTATCAAGCTTTCAATATCCTCCTCGTGGTATTTAGCCTTCTTCGTGAGGGCGTAGAGAGCCCTTACTTGAGCTGTTGTAGCTTTGCCTGAACCGCCGTTAAGGGGTTTAGCTTCGGGTTTATTGTCCACATTCTCACGCTTAGCTGGTTTGATTGGAGCTTCTTCAGATTCCGGCGTAGACACATGGCTGACTTCTTCCGCCCCGGTGTATTCAATTCCGTAGCCGGCAAAACGTAAGGCTCTCGCAATGGATCTGGTTTCAGCCAACTCAATCAGGCTCTCCGATAACCGAGAATCCCTCTGTGCATTTGCAGTGCCGTAGCCCACATATTCACCTTTGGCGGTGACGGCTCGGCATTTGAAGACGGCATATTGACCGTCCCAACTCACCAATTCGGTTTGGAGGCTGAGTTTCTCATTTTCTTCGTGAGCCAACCTTAATCTGCCGCCCACAACTGGGAATACTCTGGTTTGCCCGTTCATTCTTCTGCTGATGAGTTCTTCTTCACGGAATCCATTTGCGCTCATTATAATCTCCTTATTATTAAATCTTTAAATGTTGGGGACGCTACAGCATCAATATTGAAATTAATATGACCAGCAACAATTCAGCCAATGTTCTTGTAATCCCCCAAACGGCGGCGGGACCGATGAGGTAAGTTAAGGTCATTATTGCCGCACCGACAATTACCAGCTTATCAAGTTCACTCATGACGGCGCCTTTCCTTTCCTAAGGTGCTTCAGGATTTCCACAATAGCCTCAGACATCGCGACGAGTACGACGACCAGCACATCACTCCACGGTTTTTTCATTGATCTTTTTCTCCTTTCAATTTGTTTTGTTCTTGTAGATACGGACGCAGATTCATTTTCCACGTAAACAAAGTCTATTAACCATTAAATATAAAAGAGAGCTTGCGGGTGTAATTCGGAGTAGCGAGGATGGGCGGCATGGATTCAGTGTGACTAAAAACAAGCGGCAATATGAGTTTTCGGAACGTATCTCCATCGGATTGTGTGGAATTATTCTTGCCGTTCCTTACAAAACCGAAAATTACCTTGAGAATTCATAAATTAACGAGTTCTACCGCTATGAGTCTACAAAGTTGGTCGCTTTACCCGCCGGAGTAGAATTTCAAAAGAGAGGGATATACGGCATGAATACTGAACGAAGGGGGGCTATACCTGCAGGGAACCCATGGATCTACAACAACATCTATCCAGGAGTAGGCGATGTTGGCGGCGTATAATGAGCTAAGGATGTGATGCTCTGCGCTTTATTTTCAATGCTTCTTTGCACAAATTAATAGAGTATTTGGCATTGTATTATCATGTTACACTTCGATTATTCAAATCACTATGCTTGGGCGACCCTCGCCAATCGAAACCGCGGAATAAAACAAGCAAAGCGTCGGAGCCCAGGGTTTACTATTGTTCTCATGTTACTCTGCACAAATCTTTTCCTGGACGAAAACCGGCTTGTATTTATGTTATCTTTGGTGGCAAGAAGTCCGTAAAAGATCAGGTTACCTGAAGGACGCCTGAATGATTAGTCCTCAACATTATTCTCAATTTTCACTGGGGGCATACCGGTAACTATTATAACGGACAAAATCGGAGACCACATGAAGAAGCCAAAGGATTTAGATAAAGGTAATCAGGAATCCGGGATCAGGGGTAAAGACAGCGAAAATACTGAGCTGAATAACTCTGGAAAAAAGCCGGATGTTGAACCCAGCCAATCCGAGCAGCCTGAGTCTCGGCTCGATAAAGATGAGATCTTGCGACTGCTTACCCTGTTCGGTCCAGTTGTCGCAGCAACGTTGTTACCTGGGGCTGGACTATTGATGGGCGCCGGATCGCTTTTCGGATTCTCCGGAGGTTTAAATACATTAAAACTGGCAGCAGGAGCTGCGGCGGTTCATGCGCTGAAGGATTCGCATAAACGCTTACCTGATCTTGCCGCCCCGCGATTTGAGGAAGCCATTTTCCAAATCCTTCAATCGGATCAAAGTCCTATTGGTTTTTTTGTTAAGGATCTTTCAAACAAATTTGTGTACGTGAACAGAGCCATGACGGAGTTTCTGGGCAAACAATCGTCAGATCTCCTTGGACTTTCGGAGGCGCAAGTGTATCCCGAGGATGATGAGCTTCTTTCCGCTCAAAGACTTGAACAGGTGATTGCAGGAAAGCTGGTTCATTTTCAGCGTAACCGGATGGTGGATGGGACGCCGGCTATGATGCAAGAAATATTGGTGGCTAAACGGGGGACCCAATACGAACCGGTTGGCGTTTACGGGATTTGTTGGCAGGTTCACGAACCCGGAGAGACCATAGATTTATCAGAAATCGATGACAACGAATATGCTTCACCGACGATGCGACTTTGGCTAAGGGAATATCTTAAGGTGGCTCGATTTGGAACAAACATCTTGCTCACGGGCGAGAGAGGTAGTGGTAAAAGCTATTTTGCTCATCTCATCTATGATTATTCAAGTTTGTATAAAAAGAAGTTCGTTTCGCTCAACTGCTCGCAATTTACCAATGAAATGGTCCATTCCCAGCTCTTCGGTCA
>JBBSBY010000164.1:0-3396 GCA_038250835.1 Desulfomonilales bacterium
CGAGAGTATCATCGCAACATCCTTTTTACGGCCAAGGGCCGTACGTTATTCGGGCGGTAGCTCCGTTTAAGCTGCCGCCCGACCAATCAAGTCCATTTATTCCGACAATTCAACCACCAAAGTCTATATATTCTGAAAAAAACACCCCCGTTTCGGATCATTTAATCTGAGTTTCTACAACGTCTAAGACAGCATAATGATCCAGACTATCATCTATCCAAAACTACTTAAAGATTTCTGGGCCCTTGGAAGCTCATTTGGCGCCGGGCGTGTCAGAGTCGAAGTGAGGCCATGAAACTGGACAAGCAAATCAAGAAACGTGGGATCGCTCGGTTTCTTCAGACATCTCGATCGGCAGAGTCCCGCTGAAAACGGGATTATATAATCCCGCCGCGAGATTCGATCCAGCATCGCGCAGGACTACTCAAGAGCCGGAAAAGCGCAGTAATAGTTAGGAAATCGGTTTAAGCCTCTCCCGTTATTTCTATTGAATCACCGGATTGTACGGGGCCGCCCTCAATGACCTTTGCGAAAACACCTTGTTCCGGCATGATACACTCACCCACTGTGTGGTAAACAGCGCACTTTGTGTGACATTCCTTGCCGATCTGTGTAACTTCGATGATGGCGTTTTCTCCAAGTTTTAGACGATCGCCGATCTTAACATCCTCAAGGTGGAAACCCTCTGTGGTGAAGTTTTCAGCGAAACTGCCGGCTTTCACGTCAAAGCCTCTATTCTTCATAGTGGCTATTTGTTCAACAGCCAACAGTGATACTTGTCTGTGCCAATCTCCACCGTGGGCGTCATCTTTTAGACCGTATCCAACTACCAGCTCTCCGCCGCCGACTTCTTTCTTTGGTGTTCCTTTGTGTTTACTTGAACAAACTGCAACTATTGTTCCTTTGGACATGGTGAACCTTTCGCTTAAACTATTTATTTTTAAGTATAATACATGAATTCAGAAAAACGGTACCCAGAGGCTCTCGAAGAAATCAGTGAAAGTTTCTAAGATGATGATGAGTTGGGTCGCGCCGGGTCAACGAGACGTCCGACCATTAGCAGTCTATCACTAAATTAAGACAATTGCCTGCACATTCAACCTTAATGCGCTAATTGATTCTCAATGACACGATATTCAAATTTGGCATTCTCCATCACGGAACAATGGGTGGTTTCTACCCTATGAACCGATAATCACCGAGCGCTCAGTCCAGAAATACCTTTTCCTAAATTCACTCTGGTGGGTTCGAGTTAAGCTCCGGATCTACAAGGAGTTTGGTCGATAAAATGTCTTCAGGCATAATTTAAATAAAAGTAACGTGCTCATATTTTGGTTTTTGTCCGTGATTCCATTATCAAATCGTATGCGGTTCCTATTTCCTGGAATTTTTCCTTAGCGAATCTCGAAAACTCCCCGTGTAACCCTTTACTTTCCACGATGTCAGGGTGAAATAATTTAGCCATGCGCCTGTATTGCATGCGGAGATGATCATCTGAGCATGTCTCATGGCATTCGAGCACGCTGTAAGCCTTCTTTAGCGTCATAGGCTGAGTGTTTGATTTGGATCCTACTTTCCAATCGGCAAATAAGCAATCAACACATATGCCGCCCTTAATGCCGTCAGGATGTTTAGACGCCCCGCACGATTTGCATGTTACCCTTCGTCCATTTGAAGAGTCCTCAAAATCCGACGACTGACCGTCAGGCGCCCAGCACAAAGGGCAAGCTCCTTTGTACAGCGACGTTTCTTTAATAAGCATACCACATTTCGGGCATCGAACACGTTTCACGTCACCGGGGCCAAATACCTTGTTTATGACAATTTTGCCGAGAGTCTTAAATGAAACCATTTACCGCCTCAGAGCCTTTAAATTAAACTCACAAACGAAAACACTTACACTACATTAATCCATTGTAGTCTGGTTGAGTAGTTCCCTTAGAAACTCTGTACAATTTTCTACTATACAGATATCCGACTCATTGAAAATTGCGGCGTTTGGATCAGTGTTCACGGCCACCACGAATTTCGATCCTTTCATTCCGACGATGTGTTGCTGGGCCCCTGAAATGCCGCATGCGAAATATAGGGCAGGAGAAATCACGGCGCCGGTTTGTCCCACCTGCGTCTTGTACGGCAGCCAACCTGAATCGCAGAGAGGCCGTGACCCAGCGTAAGACGCGTTACGGAAGAGAGCCGTAATTTGTTTTATTAAATTGAGGTTTTCTATTTTTCCTATTCCTCGACCCGCGGCTACAACAACTTCGGCTTCGCACAATACTGAATCGGTTTTCTCTTTATCCTTGTGACCCAACAGACGGATTTTCCCAACAGGTTTGTTTACAGTGATGACGTTCACGGCTTCCGATCGGCCGGTCGTCTCAGCAGTCTGATAGGATCTATTTTGCGCGCCGTCGCTCGCTTGGCTTCTAGATTGTGAACAAGCGCATGAATGAGTCGAACCTGGTGGACCCTGCCGATTCGGCTGAAATGCGCCGAGCTCGGGCACTATAATAGTTATTTCGGAATAGCTCACAAATTGCGCAGTAAATTTGCCGTTGAACAACTTTCGAGAGAAGGCGACGCCTGCGTCCTTTTTTGTGATCGTCACGACATTCCTCAAACAACACGCGTCCAGAACGGCGGCTAAACCGGTACCAACTTCCATGCCTAGGGTTGTGCCGGGAATGCAAATCCAATCTGCGTGAATGGTTTGGAGGAGCGGCGAGAGTATTTCTTTGTACGCTTCCGAGGAATGGAAATCCAATCCAGGGCAATTTACCGCTAAAACATTGTGATCGGTTTGGAGGTTTACTGAACGAGCTTGCGGCTCAATTTGGTCTCCTACTACAAGGCAAAGAATCTCCCCGCCTACAACATGATTCAATTGAACCGCGCATTCGAGAGCCTCATATGAACTCGATTTTACATGACCGTTCTGATGCTCAAGAACAACGACTATTTTGAAACTCATGGCCGACTCATTGCCTCCTCCCTGAGAAGGTTTTTGTCCTTGAATATTTTCAAGACCGTAGCGGCTTTTTCCTCGATGCTGCCTTCAAGGACAACTCCGGCGCGGCTTTTGGGAGTTAGCTCAAGTTTAATCAATTCTTCACAATTACCGATCAAATCGGTATCAGGAGCCTCGATACGTTCAACTTCTTGTTTGTTAGCCCGCAGAATGTTGGACAGGGAAGGATAACGCGGTTTGTTGCGGCCGCTCTGTATGGTCAGCAAAGCAGGCAAATCAACCTGGTGAGTTTGAACATCGCCGCTTTCGAGCTCCTGTTCAACTCGCATGACGCCTCGCTCGCAATCCATATCAGCGGATACGCATGACGTAACACACGGCAATCCTAATTTCCCTGCCAGCATGGGTCCGACTATCCCTTGTCC
>JBBSBY010000165.1:0-3345 GCA_038250835.1 Desulfomonilales bacterium
ACTATGTGTTCCACATCAATTCAGTGATATGAAACATTCTCAATATTTTTTTGAGGCGCCGTTATATTAAATGTTATAGTATGAAACTTTGCATGGCGACGAAATGGAAAATTTTAGGAGGCTTGGAAATGGCGGATGTCACTATGCCCATGAATGGAAAAGTTATTGGAATCAAGACTGAAGTCGGCAAGACTGTGTCCGAAGATGAAGAACTTGTGGTTATTGAAGCCATGAAAATGGAGTTGCCGGTCGTAGCTTCCGCAAGCGGGACCGTCAAAGAGGTAAAGTGCAAAGAAGGGGAATCCTATCAGGTGGGAGACGTGCTGGTAGTGATCGGCTAAAACTGACTCAGGTTTCCTCGTAAAGGAAACCTGAGCTTCTATTGTTAAAGGTTTTTAATATGGCTGAATTATTCGAGAGTTCGTCCATTGGATCAATAGATTTGCCCAACCGATCCATTCGATCGGCTACCTGGAGCGGCGTAGGCGACGAGAACGGCTTTGTGACGGACAGAGCTGAAC
The DNA here is from genome assembly GCA_038250835.1 of Desulfomonilales bacterium. GTDB lineage: Bacteria > Desulfobacterota > Desulfomonilia > Desulfomonilales > Desulfomonilaceae > JBBSBY01. Next base: position 522 of record JBBSBY010000165.1, read on the forward strand.
ACATTTACGGAGAGCTCGCCAAAGGCGGTGTTGGTCTCATTATTACCGGTTACCAATATGTAATGCTGAATGGTCAACAGCTCCCATACATGGTGGGTAATTACAGCAAAGACTGTCTAAATGGATTGACACGGCTGGCTCAAATAGTTCATTCACGGGGCTCTAAAGTCATTACTCAGCTCGTCCATACCGGCGCTAGAGCCAATCCAAAGCTGTTGAAAACCGGAGATGAGGTCTGGGCGCCCAGCGCACTGCCTGACCCACTCACAGGAAAAATTCCTAAAGAAGTTGATAAAGACGAGATACTACGACTAGTAGAAGCTTATGCCGCGGCAGCCAGGCGCGCTCAGGACGCCGGATTCGACGGAGTTCAACTCCACGGCGCCCATGGCTATGGGATAAATCAGTTTTTGTCTCCGGCCTGGAATCAGCGGAGCGATTCCTACGGCGGGAGTGTAAAAAATAGATATCGTTTTCTAGGTGAAACTCTCGAAGCTGTAAAAGAAACGGTGGGAGATGATTTTCCAATTTTAATCAAATTAAGCGGAAATGATTACGTTGAACATGGTTTAACGCCTGAGGAAAGCCTACAGATTGCCAAGCGCCTCCAAGATGACGGCATAGCCGCCATAGAAGTAAGTGGAGGAAGCGCAGTCTCGCCGAAAAATCTTGGACCCGTGAGACAAAAAATACGTTCTCAGGGAGACGAAGCTTATTTTTCGGATATCGCTAAATACTTTAACGAAAATCTCAGAACGCCGATTATTACCGTGGGAGGGATTCGATCATTGAAGGTGGTGGAAGATATCCTTCACGATAAAAAGGCCGATTATGTTTCTTTTTCTCGTCCTTTAATTAGAGAACCTGATCTTATAAATAAATGGAAAAGCGGAGATTCAGCTACAGCGTCCTGTATTTCTTGCAACGGTTGTTTTGAAAGCGGATTAAAAGGGATTGGTATCACGTGCAAGGCCAAAGCTTCTAAAGACAAAGGAAAAGAATAGTTTTTATTATTAAAATTTCTACTCATGAATTTATCCCTGCGCATTGGCTGCGCAGTGATATCCACTATCGATTTGCGCCGACGTTTCTCATCTAGTCAGATAGACCATTCATTCCATTAAGTATCCGTCATGGAGGTGCAGCGTGCAGGATGAGTTTAGGGATAAGGCTAAGGCCTGGGAGTCCGGCATTGAAGAAAAGCTTGCCAAAAGACCGGAAAGAAAACCTGAATTTTGCACAATTTCCGAACTTCCCGTCGAGCGAGCATATTGGCCCTGGGACACTCCGGATTTCGATGTGTCACAAGATCTTGGTTTACCCGGAAGTTATCCGTTTACTCGGGGAGTCCAACCCACCATGTATCGGGGTCGTTTTTGGACCATGCGCCAGTATGCTGGATTCGGCAGCGCGAATGAGACAAACAAAAGATTCAAGTACCTCATTGATCAAGGCCAGACGGGATTATCCGTTGCATTCGATCTCCCGACTCAGATAGGATACGATTCGGATCATGAATTGGCTGCCGGGGAAGTCGGAAAAGTAGGCGTTGCCATAAGCAGCGTTGACGACTTAGGTCGTCTGTTCGACGGAATCAACCTGGCGTCGGTGAGCACTTCCATGACTATAAATTCGCCGGCTGCGGTGCTTCTGGCGATGTATATAGCTGTGGCCGAGCAGCAAGGCGCTGATATTGAGAAATTACGAGGCACTATCCAAAACGACATCCTGAAGGAATATCCTGCGCGCGGAACTTACATTTTTCCGCCAAAACCCTCGATGCGCATCATTACCGACATTTTCGCGTTCTGCAATGAGCATTTACCGCAATGGAATACCATCAGCATCAGCGGATATCATATCCGTGAAGCCGGATCTACCGCGGTCCAGGAAGTGGCGTTTACACTGGCTAATGGAATTGCTTACGTTCAAGCTGCTGTAGACGCAGGGTTGGATATTAACGCATTTGGAGAACGCCTTAGCTTTTTCTTTAATTCACACCAGGACTTCCTGGAAGAGATCGCCAAATATAGAGCGGCAAGAAGGATGTGGGCGAAAATAATGAAGCATCGGTTCGGGGCAACTAACTCCAGGGCTATGATGTTGCGTTTTCATACGCAGACCGCCGGTTGCACTTTAACCGCGCAACAGCCGGACAACAATGTGGTGAGAGTGGCGTATCAAGCATTGTCGGCGGTATTGGGAGGAACCCAATCCTTACATACTAATTCACGGGACGAAGCATTCGCGCTACCTAGCCAGGAGTCGGTTCAAATTGCCCTGCGAACTCAACAGATAATAGGGTACGAAACGGGAGTAGCGGATACGGTTGATCCGCTTGCGGGTTCTTACTTTATCGAAGCTCTCACAAATGAAATCGAAAGTAAGGCTTTCGAATACATAGAAAAGATAGATAAGCTGGGCGGCGCTGTTCGGGCTATTGAATGCGGGTTCATCGAAGATGAAATCCAGGATTCTGCATACAAGTTTCAGAAAGACATTGAGTCGGAAGCAAGAATTATTGTAGGAATGAACAAATTTCAAACTGAGGAACTAAGCCCAAAGAATCTACTGCGGGTAAATCCGGAAGTTCAGCAATCTCAAATAAAACGGCTGAAGACGTTTAGGGAATCCAGGGATAACGCAGCCGTTCAAACGAGTTTGCAGAATTTGAAATCTATTGCCCAGGGGCCCGACAATTTGATGCCTCCCATTTTGGACGCTGTTAAGAAGCGAGCCACACTTGGAGAAATTTGCGACGTCCTGCGAGGCGTTTTCGGTGAATTTACCAGATCGGCGCAGTGCTGAATGTTGTTCGTTTAAG
>JBBSBY010000166.1:0-3279 GCA_038250835.1 Desulfomonilales bacterium
ACTCGCAGCCACCGAGATTTTCTGATCCAACACACCGGGTCGGGCTACCACTGCCCGGCTCGGTCAAATTAATCTGAAAATCACACGGAAGGTTCAAAATAATCAGGAAAAAAAAGATTAAATAATGTGGAAATCAACAGACGCACTTACGCGAAGACCCACAAAAATTAAATAACATCGTCATGTTTAAAGGAGCGCGGAATATATGCGCTGTCCGTTTACATATAATTTATGTACTTTCTAAATACTTCTTGCAAATTATTGCACTTTTTACTAAAGTTATTGTAGTGGCGTAGCATTGTCTTTAAAAACTTTCGTTAAAGAGGGGCTGTAGACAATGATCGAGAAAAGCAAAGAAAAGGAAAACGTATCACAACAACAATTAGTTAAGCTGCTGTCAAAGGAAATGGAAGACGCTACAAATCGGTTTCTCATGAAGATTGCCGAATTGGAAAGAATGCTTCAGTACGTAGACGAATAGAGTGGTTCTCGAAAGTAATCACGGATTCAATGATCAGAGTTCTCTGCTTAATTGACCGCCGGGTCGTTAAAAGCAATGAACGTCGGAAATGCGTTAGAGGTTTAACAACGTCATTCCGGCGCACGCCCAAAGGCGCTAATTTACGTAGGGCCGCTCAGTTCGTAATAAAATAATACTAACCCCCTAAATCCCCTTAGCAGGGGGACCTTAAAATCTTAACCCCTTTTTTTATGTCAGCTATAGAGCTCCTCGAAAGTAATCGTGGGTTGGTGTAATGAATCTGGAACCCGTGACACCGACTTAACGAAGACCAGCGAGGTTCTTGAGAGTAATTGCGGATTGTTATGAGAATCTCTTGGATCGGTCACTTAGGCTCGGTACAAGAACGATTTGAACTTTAGCCGGGCGATGTTACTTAACAACGTCATACCGGCGCACGTCGGAATCCAGGAGATCTGGGTCCCAGCTTTCGCTGGGACGACGGGGTCAGAGGCTTTACTCGATAGAACTTCAGAGAGCCTATAGAGTTTTTTCACTCCGTCTAATTCAAGATCAGACTACAGGCCCCATTTGTATTTTTTGTGTTCAGGTTGGGAAGGACTTTCTTCTTTGACGGCCTTGCCCGTCTCAGTCTTTGAAGAGGCCCCCGCTGCTTTACCCCACACATATTTTTTATTGGTAGGCTCCAGCAACATTGTCTTTTCGTTTGTTCCATCATGATTTGCGGCCATAGTAGACGCCTTGGACGCGTCAGCGGCCGTAAAATTTGCTTTTATTACGATGCTCTTAGCTGCGACTCCTTTGGGGAATGGTGGAAATGGGGCGGCGGCGCGGATAGCCTGAAGGAGCGCCTTATCAACATTTTTGTCTCCGGAGCTTTTCAGCAACTCCACCTTTTCAAGGGCGCCGTTTTTCTTTAAACCATAATTTACGATGAGCTTGGCTTTTAAGGCATCCGCGATTTTGGCGTCCGCGGGTATTACCCAGACTTTTTGAATGGAATCCCGGGTGAATAACGCATATTCGTTCAAGTCCATGTTTTTGGTTGTTCTATTGTCAGCGGCTTGATTTGCCGCTATCGCTCCTATGGGTATCATCAGTAGCGTCACGGCCATACAAATTAACTTTTTCACGAATCCGTCTCCTCATTCTGGAGTAATGGAGAAGCGGAATAGATGAACCTTCCCCATGCCGAAGTAGCTCAAGACCATCTTCGGCGGGAGTTTGGTATCAATAGTTTATATGATCGTCAAGTGTTTTTTGAGAGAGGCTATAGGCTTATCGATTATGCGCAAGGTAAAATATCGGATATTTAAAACCAATGGTTCAACTCTCATAGGCGTTCCGATTAATTCAGCCGCGATCCTTTTGAAGACCCTTGCCCCACCCTCTCCATGTACGGAGAGGGCGTAGAAGGAAGCTCGCGCCCGTAGCCCGTTGATTATGTGACACATCAATAATTTCCAATGTAGAGTCCAATGGCGTTCACTGCGGGAATTTGCAAATTGACCAACTGAATGAGGACAACGTTCGTAAGAACAGGAATTATTCCCACCTGGATGTGATCAAAGGTCGTGTGCTGCTTAAAGCATTCATAGATGCCCAGGGGGAGTTCATGCCCAAAGAGCTTGAGGATTTCCACTTATTTTTGGAGATGTTTCTCTGTGATGGCAGAGACTTCTTCATGAAGGAGAAATTCTATAGCTTTATGAACCACACAGTTTTTGGATCGTTTCCAAAACAGAAACGTGAGAAGATCAACGCAATTGCCGGCAGCGTCATAGTGACTGCATATCTGCTGCGGCCATACCAAATCAAGTCAAATTACTTTGCTTTGTTCGAGGCCTGGACATCTCTAGCCGCATGTGTCGTGCGGTATGCTCTGAGGGCTACATTGGAGAGAGACGAGAGCTTCCGCTCTCTTGACAAAAAATCGTTGCCCAGGAATCCCAATTTGAGCACATTTTGATCACGCGTTAAGGGATTGAAAGGGATCGACAAGGACTCCGAGGGATCAATTGGGCTTGAAATCATTAGGATATCAGCACAGGTCCTTAACATTATTAGCCCGAGCGATGCGTTCGCAACGCGGGGGTCGAGGGTTCAAATCCCTTCATCTCCACCAATCATTCCGAATAGTTAGCAGGATATTCAATTTCTCGAATATCCTGTTTTTTCGTTTTAGCTAACAAAAAGCTAACAGGATTCAAAATAAGCGGGGTTGAGTTGATCTCGGAATCTCCATGATCAAAGGTAAGTTGATCTATGGCATCCACGAGCTCTTGATCAGAGATTGCTCCGTACCTATGCTGGACTGACAGGTGACTATCTAAGCATCCATTGTTATCACTATGTCCAAGGATGCGTTCCAGGATACGGTCAGATATTCCCGATCTTGATCCATTTGATCTGAAGGTGTGTCGCAAATCATGGAAAGAGAAACGCGGTTCCGGTCTCAACACTCTAACTAAGCGACGAAAAGCGCTTTCGAGAGAATCCTTTTTTATGGGGCGATTTCCCTTACTATCTTTAAGTAAAAATATATTTTCAACGAGGGAAGAATTGCCATTTAAGCATTCTTCCAAAATTGGGTGAAGCTTTTTGTGAACAGGTATACGCTTAGGCTTCCCTTCTTTTATATTGTCCAAGTCAGATAAAAAAATCATGCGTTTATCAAGAAAAAGTTGTCTTCGTTTTAATGTTAGAATTTCATTTAGTCTCATTCCCGTGAAATATCCGCAGAGAATAACCGGTTTAAGCCATTGCGGTATCACTGAACGCTGGGTTTTTGGATTTCG
>JBBSBY010000167.1:0-3091 GCA_038250835.1 Desulfomonilales bacterium
CAATGTCAAAGAACACACCATAACTGAATTGTGGAACTCACCTAAGTATAGAGAATTTCGCAAGAGTTTATCAGAAAAGGGTTTAATGCCGGTATGCACACGATGCTGTGGATTAATGGGATACTAAGCTCGGCTTGTGGGCAAGATGACGAGGGCGCGCCCATTGCTCCCAAAGAGCGTCTGCGCGTAAACCGGGTTATCGACAACCGACTTTTTTAGCGAATTGCGTGATTAAGCTAATAAGTGGGACCTATAGAGACCTGGAATTCTTGACACTACCGGAAGGGCGCCCATATTGTGCATTGTAAGGACTGCCTTACCTCGTATTCATCCAAATATTCATGTCGGCAAATCCAGTAAACTGATCAATTTGGAACCTCGAGCAGGCGATTTAGCTTTAAATCTTTGCCTAAAGTTGATAGACTTAAAAATTCAAATGAGGATGATTAGCATTCTCACACCATTCCGGAGGACCAAGAATGCAGTGTGCTACCATAAAAAAAGGCGTTAATTGCTCTTTTATGAAGAAAAAGGGTTGCAGCTTTAACGAAGGCCATTGCCAACAAATCGTCGAACCGTGTCAGGGATGTTCCCGTGTCTCCACCTATGAGGACGGAGATTTTTGCAATGTGGTTCCTAGTCCCTCGACAAAGTGGCGGGTGGGACCGTGTAGCTTTGCGACTCACGTGGACAGGAAACGTGAAGAAGTCGCTCAGAAAATCAACCCGTTGAAAGCCTCGAAACGAGCAGCGGCTTCAAGGAAATAAGGTTTTCCGGAAGGTTTTCCTTCCGGATTCCACTTTCCATCACAGAATATACCTGCTTAAATCGTCACTTTTTACTATCTCCTGAAGCCTTTCCCTCACCATTTCCGGCGTTATTTGCACGGTGACCCCGTTCATGTCCGGCGCTTCAAAAGAAATCTCTTCAAGCAACTTTTCCATTATTGTATGTAATCTTCTTGCGCCTATGTTCTCGGCCCTCTCGTTCACTTCCTCCGCAAGAATTGCTATTTCGGTAATAGCCTCCGTGTTGAAATCGAGGGTTACCCCTTCAGTCTTGAGTAATTCCTGATATTGCTTAACCAGAGCGTTTTTAGGTTCCGTAAGTATTTTAACAAAATCTTCTTTAGTTAATGCGGCAAGCTCGGCTCGCAGTGGGAAGCGACCCTGAATCTCGGGAATCAAATCAGAAGGTTTAGACACATGGAAAGCGCCGGCGGCTATGAAGAGTATGTGATCAGTCCTTATAACGCCGTGCTTTGTATTAACGGTCGAGCCCTCAATCACCGGAAGCAGATCTCGTTGGACACCCTCCCGAGATACGTCAGGTCCATAATGACCGGAATGTGAACCGGCGATTTTGTCCAGTTCGTCTATAAAAACAATCCCTGTTTGCTCAACCCTTTCTTTTGCCATTTTTGTAACTTTATCGGTATCTATGAGCCTTCCTAATTCCTCTTGAACCAGTATATCAAGCGCCTCGGGAACCCGCACCCGTCTCCGCTTCGTTTTACCCGGAAACATATTGGAAAACATATCTTTAAGGTTAATGTCCATTTCTTCCATGCCGCCTGGGGAAAAAACCTCAACTATCGGGATTGAACTTGACTGAGTCTCAATTTCCACCTCACGATCATTTAATCGGCCGTTTTTCATCATCTTGCGGAATTTCTCTCGAGTCCTCTGGGCAACTTCCATTTCGTCGTTATTGGTTTCGGGTTGCGCGCCTGGACGTCTATTTTTCTTGTGGGAACGCATAGGCAATAGAATATCCAGCAAGCGCTCCTCGGCCAATTCCTCAGCTTTTGGGCGCAAGGCTTCGTACTCTTCCTCTTTGACCATACTGATACCGATTTCCACTAGGTCTCTAATCATGGATTCCACGTCACGGCCCACGTAGCCCACCTCAGTAAATTTGGAGGCTTCAACCTTCAAAAAGGGCGATTCGGCCAACTTTGCCAACCTTCTGGCGATCTCCGTTTTGCCTACTCCAGTGGGACCCATCATAATGATATTCTTAGGGGCTATCTCATCCCTGAGTTCCTCAGGAACCTGGGTTCGACGCCAGCGGTTTCTAAGGGCGATGGCCACCATTCTCTTGGCTCGATTCTGCCCAATAATGTACTTGTCCAACTCGGATACGATTTTTCTTGGTGTAAAAGTTTCCATTTTGTCCTGAATCAAAGCTCTTCGATGTAGATGTTGTCGTTTGTGTATATGCAAATGGCGGCTGCGATTTGCATAGATTGTTTAGCAATATCAATTAACGGCATTTCGGTATTCAAGAATAGCGCTTTTGCGGCGGCCAAGGCATAATTGCCGCCCGACCCGATTGCGATAATGCCGTCATCCGGCTCCACGACATCTCCAGTGCCTGAAAGCAGTAAGGTTTTCTCCTTATCCGCGACAACAAGCAACGCCTCCAAGCGTCTCAACATTCTATCGGTACGCCATTCTTTGGCAAGCTCTACAGCGGACCGCGTCAGATTATTTGAATATTTGTCAAGCATTTGCTCAAATTTTTCCAGCAAGGTTAAAGCGTCGGCGGTGCTGCCGGCAAACCCGGCGAGTATATCTTGATTCTTCCCGATTCTCCTGACCTTTCGGGCCGAATGCTTTACAATGGTTTCTCCCAACGAGACCTGACCATCCCCGGAAATTACCACCTTATCGTCCCGACGTATACATAGAACAGTAGTAGATCGCGTTGTTGACTTCATATATATCTCCCGAGCCGGACAAGTTTATATCAATTGATAGAATTAAATCTTCAAAAGAACTTTGGATTCAAAGGTACTGAATCCAACCAAATTTGTTTGGTTTTAGATCGTTCATACATCTCTCTTTAGCAAAATTGTAAAACGTGAACTGCGGGCTTGTCTTCCGGTTGCCGATTTCGAGAAATTCGGAATCAAACCCAACGGCGAATCAGAATCCAGCTCACAAACGATAGATTACCACATCGCATTTAAAGTGAAATAGGAAGAAATTTGGAGACGTTTTTAAATTAGTTTTAGAGAAGTCGGTTGGTCGGAATCACATTGCGGATATGGAAACCCGGTCACTATTTCGCGCCGCTCCTCGGGTGA
>JBBSBY010000168.1:0-3086 GCA_038250835.1 Desulfomonilales bacterium
AGCACGGTAGTTCAATGGAAAGTTGCTTCAAGACTATATCCGCCAATGGAATAATTTCAATATTCCGTCTCGAGAATTTTTCCATGCTGCGATTATCCAGACCGTAGGCCTTGAAAAAGGGCAATATCAGCTTGAGCGTGTCGCCGGCTTTATAATCCTTCCTGCGGTCAATTTCAGCCAGGTAGTCGTCGTACAAACTGAGCTTCCGGAAGAAGGCGGCGCCGTTCGGAATGAAAGCCTCGGCCAATTCCGCCGCGTTATCGTTCTTAGTTATGGGGCCTTCACAATCAGTTACGAAAACACGCCCTGGTTTTTTATCCATATCGGTTCTCCAATGTCGAAATATGAGTTGGTCTATTACGTCGATTGAGGAAGCGTCACACAGACGAAACGAACCGCTCTAAAAAGGCCTTGTCGGGATAAGCTTCTCTCCCATAGCCGTGGATGCTCTGCGAAGCCGCTAAAACGGCAAACCTACCGCAGTCTCGAATCGACATATCGAGCAACGCGCCCGCCAAAAATCCCGCTGCGGCGACGTCACCTGCGCCCGTCCTATCAACTATTTCGATTGGTATGGTTACAGGCACATCAATTTTTTTGTCGGCATATACACTTATTCCTTGAGCCCCTTTTTTAACGACGACGATTTTAATTCCAAATTCACGGAGCGTACCTACTGCAGTGAACTCATCGAAAGCGCCAATTAGAAGCTGCAACTCATCCTCGGTAATAAATAAAATTTCAGCTTTCTTCAATATCGGGAGAAGGGTTGTCAGTCCTTTTGAGCAATAAACAATTCCCGGATCGAAACTGACCCTGATATTCTTCGGTGAAGCGGTTATCAAATTAAGCTGATTGCGCAGCGGTTCTTCAGAAACGAAAGAAGTCAAATGCAACCATTTGCAATCGACCCCGGAGATGGTTGAATCAGCGCCAGCCATATCATTCGCATTCGGCAGCACCACCAGAATGCGATCCCTGGATTCATCACCCGATCTGATCATGGCAAGGCATCTGCCCGATGCCCGATTGATCAGCTTGATGCGCAGATCTTCCGGTTGACCTAAATCCGTGAGTCTGAGCAACCCAAAATCATGTTTGCCGGCTGAGCCTATAAAGCCCGTCCTGAATCCCATTTTGCTGAGAGCCGCCACGGCATTGGCCGCTGAACCGCCGGGACTTAAAGTTTTCTGATCGGCTGAGGCTTTCAATTCACCGTAAAATATGGAAAACCAGGCGTGGTCTCGAACGTACTCGGAACCCGGGACTAATTCATATTTATCCAACAGTTCGGGAGGGGCCTCCCAGAATTCGTCTAAATTAAGTGAGCCGAAACCTATCACATCAATCAAGTGATAATCCCCTGAATTGAGCCGCCGAGTAGTCGGCCGACGCATAGTAGTGGCGGCGTCTGCGCATTAATGATATTTACCATCTATCAATGGCCGGAGGCAAACCAAGGCGCATCCGACTGCCGGCGCCTAAAATGTTGAAAAGCTCTAAGTTAATTATGACAGACGACTATGCTCGTCCCAATGAAGTTCATATTAAGCTGAATTATTTTGAAGCGCAAAAACATTAGTCAAAAACTTGTGTTCACCGACGTGGAAACCGCCTTATCCGGTGTGATTAAGCCGTATTATTCCGCCATTTTCCTAATTCTGAGCTCAATTGCATACATTTTTATCATCAATAGCTCATGGAACGTCTCTCCAGACAGCGCTTTATACCTCTCCGTTGCCCAATCTCTGGCGCGCGGCGCGGGCTACATGTTCAATGGAGAGCCTCACACCTATGTTGCGCCGGGATTCCCATTTTTATTGTGCCTAGTGACAAAAATATTTGGGACCGGATTTCTTGGGTACAGGCTCTTTATGGCGTTAATGGGATTTGCAGCCGGAGTTCTCGCCTATATTTTTCTGAGAATGTATGTCGGCAGAAATACCGCCGTCTTGCTCGGCGGGTTGATAATGCTCAATTACGCCATGATTTACAATTCAACATACATTCTGGCTGACGTTCCATTCGCCGCCTTTGTGTTTTTGGCGCTAATAGTTACAGTTGTTGGGGGCGGAAGTGGTCCGAGTTTGTTATGGTCCACCATTCTTGGATTCGTTTTGAGCATTACGCCTATGCTCCGAATAAACGGAATCGCCATAGCCCCGGCAGCGGCGTTTTTTTTAATTTTTTCCTGGGGAGCTGTTCCGAGGTTCAAACGCTTTGCGCACTTGCTTTTAATTTTAATATTATCTTATCTTCCGTTTATTTTGTGGTTGATCTGGAAGTCGGGCTTTCCACATTCCGATTCCGAAGGAGCGTATTTGGCGGCCGTTTCGGAGCGTCGATTTATTGACCAAACGACAATAATAATTAGAGCCTTTGTCGGCTATTTCTCGGAATCCACTCTGGCTTTGACCGGGCTTTCCATAAAAACCGGAGTATTGGAGATTATCGCTCCACTGGTAATGTTCATCGGCCTAGCCAAATCCTTGTATTCAGGGGAACGTTTGTTGGCGCCGCTGGCGATTATCCAGGGCGCCGGTTTGCTACTATCTTCAGCCGGTGAGCGCTACCTTTTATTCCTGTTGCCGGCGCTCTACCTCTTTTTATTTAAAGGAACTCTCGTTATCAATTCGACTTTTAAAAAGTTCACGGGTAAATCGTATAAACCCAAAACAATATTGCTCTCAGTGTTTGTCTTTCTACTCATAGGCAATTGCGTCCACCTGTTAGTTCCGATATATCAGGCTAGAACCGCGTTGGCGCCAAACGGTCCGGAAACACCCCGCAGCGCGCCTTTCTTCAGAGCTTCCGATTGGCTCAAGAAAAATGACGCGAATGCTACGGTTTTGACGACACACGCAAGGGTGATTCACTTTCTCACCGGAACGCAAACCATAAACCTGGTGCGCTCCGGAGTTCCTGAACACAAGACATGGATTAAAGATGCAGCGGAAATCGCTCAACTGATAAAGAATAAGCGTCCGGAATATGTATTTTGGGACGAGAAAAATTCCGATATGTACAGACAAGTGGCTCTTGCCTCAGAGAGTTTACACTTGAGGCTAAAAGAAATTCCCCAGGCG
>JBBSBY010000169.1:0-3014 GCA_038250835.1 Desulfomonilales bacterium
ATCTGAAAAGACCCAATTGTTCCTCCCTCCTATAAACAGCAGGTTCAGGGGTTAGTTTCACAGCTAATGGATTTCAGCTTTCCGTACGTCGCGCCCAGCAGAAGAACCAAAAACGAAACGCCCTGTTGTTTCCAGAAATCCGCTGCATCCTTAAATATATCAATAGCGGCATCAAAGTCTTGAGGCGATGCGTTTTGGAAGCTATCCGCGTCCAACACGACAATCATTACGCCTTTCGCGCCCAACACATCAAAATCAGTAAGCATATCATATAGAGCGTCCCAATTTCCGCCGAAGTAATCCGGAAATTTAAGATCCAGCGCGACGCCGGCAAGAAAATCGGCTTTGGTATTGATGGTTGCTCCTTTAACTACCATTAAACGCAACTGCCGTTTTTCAGCAAATTGGTCTAACTCCTTGGAGTAGACGCCCCTCGTTATGGCAAAGACTCCATTGACCCCTCGGTCACGAAAAAACTCGTCAAGTGTATTCAATTGCTACTCCACAATTATCTTGAATGAGTTGTAGTGATCGTCAGTGTAGTAGTACTCTCCCGTTGCGCCTGAAATTATACGCCGCGCTCCCCTGTTGCGACTTCCGGGAGTTTTGACCGTATATTCCGAATAGTATCCCCGGGGCCTTGCGGGCAGGAGCCTTTCTCTATTACCAAAAGTGTCCCGTCCTTGGAATAAGGAAAGGGCCCGCCCTTCTTAATAAGCGCCAATGTATGTTGCGCCTCTGAAGGCAAATCCATGTCACGGATAGTTTTTGATTCGGCAGAGGCTAGGGATTCGTGTTTATGACTGCTCCTAAATTCAGCCAACGTATTAACCGCAAAGACGCAAAGCATTGCGCTTGTCACCATCAATATGACTAAATGTTTCAATAACTGACGGAGCATTCGGGCCTCAGTGTTGAGCAGGAGTTCCGACATTTAACCCTCAATCGTCCAGTGACGATTGCAACCACCTTTAATTCAGCCGAATTTTATAGTATCGAGACGCTATTGTTCTCCAATGAGAACTCATCCGATTTGGATGGATTACTGGAGATTATTTGCGAGCAAGTGATTCATATAGCTGCAAATATCTTGTAGCCAACGCCGACCAGTTGCGGTTATTTACGACCCATTCCCGACCTTTCTCAGCAAGGCTATTCCGATAGTCTTGGTTGGTAATCAGGAGTCGGATTTTATGGACCAGGTCGTCTACATCTTCCGCTTTGAAAAAGATACCGTTTTTTTCGTCTTCGACAATCTCTCGATGGCCTCCAATGTTACTAAGTATTAGAGGCTTCCGCATCGCCATTATTTCCATAGGCTTGAGGGGGGTCACCAGGCGAGTCTCTCTTGTCTCACGTCTGGGCAAAATCATCAGATCGCAGAGTTTATAATAGTCATCTACTTGGGTGTGCGGAACTTTGCCCGTGAAGACAACCTTCTCGTTTAAACCCGCATCAAACACAATCTTCTCAAGTTCCGGGCCGAGTTCTCCGGCGCCCACTAACATCAATCTTGCGGAATCAAACTCCTTTGCGATTTCCACAAACGCCCGCGCCAGAATGTCCAAACCTTCGTACCTGAAAAATGATCCGATATAGCCGATGACAAAAGCGCCTTCAAATCCCAGGCGCTTGCGAATCTTTTCAGGCGCGGGACCGGGTTCAAAACGCCCGACATCGACACCATTGGGTATGTATACAATTTTGTCGCGTTTTATTCCTCTGGAGATCATTTCATCAACAAGAGCATGACTAAGCGCAACCACTCTATCGGCTCCAATAGCCGCTCGAGTTTCAAGGGCCCGTACAGTGCGGTAGGTCGGAGATTTAACGGACAACCCATAGCGAGAGGTATGCGAATCTTCCCAGATCCCTCTCATTTCATAAATTTTTGGAGTTCGGGTCATCAACCCGGTCAGATTGCCCACCAATCCGCAGGTGAAAGGTGAATGCGAGTGTATCACCGCCGGCTTATACTTCCTGGTTAACTCAATGGCTTTCTTTAGGGTCAATCCATTCAACATTATCCTAATCGCCGAACGCGTCGGACTTTGATCGGACACATCAATCGTTGGCGGCAGAAAATCAGCCCTCGTTCGGTAATACTCTATTCCGTCGAGTATTTCCGCCCCTTGGGAATTCAGCCGTCCCGCCGGTGCCTGACTTGGAGATGTGAGAACTATGGGTTCAAGCCCGAGAGCCGCTTCGTTATTTACAATTTCACGGCTACGAACGGCGTATCCATGATTCCCCGGAATGGATCTATGCAGGATATGAAGGATTTTCATTGCGCTCGCTCTATGAAAGACAATAACTCCCTAAACCCCCCTTACCAGGGAGACTTCGATCCCGAGTGGTTAATCTTTGCAATTTAAACAATTCGGCGGCGTCTGTCCGGAGAGGCCGTCCAATAAATTGTCCACCGCCAACTCCGCCATTTTTGTCCTCGTTTCCAATGTAGCGCTGCCGGAATGAGGCATAAGCACAACATTGTCAAGCTCGGTCAATCCCGGGGTCAGGTCAGGCTCGTTCTCGTAAACATCCAACCCGGCGCCGGCAATTTTACCCTCTCTTAATGCTTTAACCAGAGCTTTTTCGTCTATGATTGGGCCTCGGGCGGCATTGATGAGGAAAGCTGTGGGTTTCATAATTGCGAATTGTTCATCGGAGATTAGACCGCGGGTGTCAGGCGTCAACGGAGAGTTCAGCGAAATATAATCTGATTCCGCAAGGAGTGTGTTCAACTCTGCAAAGCTGACATTCAGAGAGCGTTCCTCAGATTCCGGCAATCTCTTACGATTATGATACAAAATTTTCATGTCGAACCCGGCGGCTCTTTTAGCCACACCTTTTCCAATGTTGCCCAGACCTATAATCCCGAGGGTTTTCCCAGTCACCTCGGTTCCCAAGAATAGCAGGGGCGCAAGATGTTTGAAGTCGCCGCGCCTGACAATTTTGTTCCCTTCAACAATACGCCTTGCTACAGCCAGGAGCAGAGCCATTACCAGATCGGC
>JBBSBY010000170.1:0-2998 GCA_038250835.1 Desulfomonilales bacterium
TCCAGAGGACAACACCAAAGCGAAACCAAGTGTGCGGGAAAGTGTCGCTACGCCCGTTTTAAAGGAAAAGCAAAGATCCGATAAATTTTATTCCAAAGATGATCCTCAGATAGAGCCTTTTCAAAAACACGATCACGCCAAGTATGCCGAAAGGGTAAACAACGCGGCGATAGATCTAGTGAATAAAGCGCCTGAAGCGGGGTTTGCGAGGGTATGTAGAGATTCCATCACTGAACAATGGACTTTGCATTTGTACTACTTCAGAGATAAAAAATATTGGTTTATTTCGTACAACTGGGATGAAATAGACGAAAAATGGGAAGATTCATTTAAATCCGATAAGCGACCACTGAACGTCTGGAAGGATCACGTAAACTTCTCCGCATCAGGCAAAGAGTGTCGAGTTCTGAAAGGCGCTCTTCGCCTAAAATAACATTTAAAACCTCTTCCTGGGAGGATCGCAGTGAAAAACGGTAAATATTTTCTGATATTGATTGTGCCGATTTATATAATCTTGGCCCAATCTGTTGCAATGGCCGAACAAACGCGTGAGCAATGCAATAAATGCTGTAAGAGCACAATTGAAGATGAATACTATGAAGAGCAGTGCGTATTGAAATGCTTCAGGAATCATGATCATTGTACGGATGCTAAGGGAGCAAAGGCTACGGAGAGAGCTGAAGCCGTTAAACCTGAGAAAGAGAAGCCGGCTCCGCAGCCGCGTGCTACGCAACCAAGCCAACCTGCACAAAATCCGCGTGAATCAGACTCAACGCGCCCTGCTCCACCTCAACATAAAGAAGTTAGACAACCCTTTAAATGGCCCAATCCCCTTAATGTGGTTCCCGGAAAAGAATGGGAAGCGGCGGGTCAAATTCTAATAGTGAATGGAATACCTCCACAGCATCCCAATCATCAGGCGGCTCTTAAAGCAATAGAGGGTGTCCTTGTAAATTTTGCGCGGGCTAATCCTTCCGGCGGGCGTCTACCTACCGGGCAGCTTGAGAGGATTTTGAAGCAATATAAATGATCAGAATAATGCGATTCGGCGCCCCCGCTTTGATCATGCTAACTTTGCTCGGCGTCCCGTTTACACCGGCATTTTGTCAACCTGTTGTTCCTGCTCCCGAAACTACGGAAGGGACTATGCCGGGAGTCATCAAGGATAATGATTGGCACGGCCCGAGATTTCCCGACTGGTGGGGCGCCGAGCCGCAATTGGAAATTCCCGTAGCGGCAAAGGACGCAGGCGCCTGCGCAACATGCCATGTCGATCACAAGATGGATTCGGCTCATGCATTTGCATGTATCAAATGTCATGGAGGCAATTCCAAAAGCAAAGAGATGGAAACGGCGCATGAAGGATTGATGCCTGATCCCGGGAATCTAAGGAACGCAGCCAAAACTTGCGGAAAATGCCATCCCGATGAGACCCGCCGAGTCATCAATTCCCCCATGGCCCTTGCGCCTCGGATGATTAATCACACCCGCTTCGCTTTCGGCGCCCAAGAATCCTCGACACCTATTTGTGCCGTAACCAACGCTGCCAACTTAAAAGAAATACCTAAGCTTAGCCGATCAGGTTCGTTGGCGGACGATCTGCTGAGGCGTTCCTGTTTAAGGTGTCACTTGAACACAAAAGGCTCGACTCGCGCCGGAGAGCAACGCGGCTCCGGGTGTTCGGCGTGTCACGTGCCCTACTCCAATTCCGACGATATGCCACCCAAACACCAAATAGTGAAGGATTTAGGAATTACCCCTTGCTTGAAGTGCCATAACTCCAATCATGTCGGGGCGGATTATGTCGGACTTTTTGAAAAGGACTACGATCGCGGTTTTCTGTCTCCGTTTGTCAAAGGCGCCCAGCCTCCTCAGCTATACGGTTCTGAGCAGCACTTTTTATCGGCTGATATTCACTTCAAGAAAGGCATGACTTGCCTGGATTGTCACATACTCGACGAGATACATGGAACGGGCGCAACTGAGTTTTCGGCTCATAACAATGTGAAGATTTCTTGCGAAGGATGCCACGTCAGAGGCGACCATCCCGGAATCTTAAAAACGGATTCAGGAGAAATGACGCTGCTTAGGGCCAGACGCAAGGTTCCAGTCTGGAATCCGCAAATAATACCTCACCGCGTCGCTAATCATAAGGAGAAGCTGAGATGTTCAGCCTGTCATGCGGCGTGGTCGTTTCAGGATTATGGATTTCACTTGATGTTGGAAGAACGAGCCGATTATTGGAAGTGGGCCACAACCGCGGCTCAAAATGATCCTCAGATTCAGGCGCTTCTAAAACGCAACATAGGAACCGAGGTTGAGCTGGTCCAACCTCCAGAAGGTCCTACGCCGGCCCTACCGGAGAGTAAATGGGAAGCGCCCGCATCGTTTGATTGGCTGGATGGCGAGATTACTGCCGGAGCTTGGTTCAGAGGGTTTTCACAGCGGACATGGTCCAGGCCGCCGTTAGGTTTAGATTCTACCGGCAAAGTGTCTGTTGTTAGACCCATGTTTCAGTACGTTGTTTCTCACGTAAGTGGTGAGGGTAATTTGTTGATGGATCGAGTAATCCCAACCACCGGCGCAGGTTTTCCAGCTCTTTTATTCAATCCCTATTCTCCGCATTCTATCACGAGAGTCGGACGTGCCTGTCAGGACTGTCACAACTGTCCAAAGGCCGTCGGAATGGGTGAAGCCCTAATTTCAACAGAGAAAATGGAAGTCAAACCCTTATGGCTGACTGAAAAACAAATCCCCGGGCGTGAATTCCGCTGGGAGGCTCTGGTGGATCAGACCGGAAATCAAGTCCAGTATTCAAGTCACCCCGGCGCAGGTCCTCTCGATAAACAAACCATTGAGACTTTACTGAACCCTTCTCCTTATTTCAAGGCCATGTGGCACAAGTATTTGTCCGACGACTGAGAGTATTGACTTTGGAGGCGGATGGTTACCCGGTGGTATTCCCGCCTGCGCTACGCAGAACTTACTATATTCTCGA
>JBBSBY010000171.1:0-2994 GCA_038250835.1 Desulfomonilales bacterium
AGACTATCGATTCGCCGTTGCTTATCCAAACAAATTTGACAGCCGTTGATACCCATCGCACCGGCCCCCTAATAATGTCCGTTCCTTCTTTAGAACACTTTCGATTAAATCGCGAGACAAAAATTAACTCTCCCACCAAAGTCTCTCTACTCACCACCAGAAACTGAGGGCTTACGTGATGATGGAGATGAAGGGATTTGAACCCTCGACCCCCGCGTTGCGAAGGCGTCATTCTACCTAATAACATCAACTACTTGTCCTGAAAACCCAACCATTTCAAGCCTCGTGATTTCCTCATCATTCCTTTGGATTCCCTTTGATCCCTGATTGCGTGTACAAAATGTGTACAAGTTTTTTGGCCAATTTGTTCACTGCCGTCATTGTGAGTGAAAAGCTTCACGCTCGAAGAAACGACTACCCTGGGGGAACCGAGAAGTGCTGCCAGGACTAACAAACAGGTTGGTGGCAATTTGCCACAACTGAATGAGGCTTGTTGTATTTCACATTGTACTGTCTAAAATCGGCATTTTTTTTCACGGTGGCTGAGACTTAATGGTAAGTTGTTCTCATTATTTGGACCTGGACTATACCGGCAAGCTGTTGATCTTCCGAAGAAAAGACCTTTTGTGTTCGGTATAGTAAAAGGGGACCACTTGGGTTCATAATGGCCAATTAAAAGGGAACCACCGTAACAAGCCTTTTGGTATTGGGAGTTGCGTTAGGCACTTCTGATCCGGGGGGCGGAAAGGATGGTTACAGTGGAGCTGAAAGAGATGATTCGATGGGAACACTTTATCAGGGGCAAGTCTATCCGACGGATAGCTCGAGAACAGAACCACAGTCGCAAAACTATTCGTAAAGCGATAATGGACCCTGGGATTCCTTGTTACAACCGTACGAGGCCCGTCATCAAGCGAGTGATGGGGCTTTATCTGCCGATTATCGAACAATGGTTGGAGGAAGATCGCAACCGCCCGGTAAAGCAGCGCCATACGGCCAAACGGATCTATGATCGTCTCAAAGAGGAATACGGATTTTCCGGTGGAGAAAGGACTGTCCGTCGGTATGTGAGTATCCAGCGAGATAAGATTCCGGAAAGTCATGTACCACAGACGTATTGTCCAGGTGACGGGGCGACATTCGACTTCGGCGAAGCGCAGGTGATGATGAACGGACTGGCGAAGAAAGTTCATCTTGCGTGCATGAGACTGGACTATTCGAGCAAATTCTTTGTATACGCCTTACCCTGTGAGCGAAGAGAGGGACTCTTTGAAAGCCACATTATGCATTTCGATATCTGGAAGGAATCCCTGAACGGATACGTTACGACAACATGAAACAGGCGGTGGCGAAGATTCTTCGGGGTAAGAATCGACAAGAGCAGTCTTTGTGGGTTGCTTTCAGATCTCATTTCCTGTTTGAAGCGGATTACTGTGCTCCAGGCAAAGGACAAGAAAAAGGCGGGGTGGAAAATCTCGTCGGATATGTGCGACGGAATTTCCTGGTTCCCATGCCTGAAGTGGCCGACTTTAAAGAACTCAATGCATATCTTTTGTGTTGTTGTGAACGGGATGCCGGAGAGCGAAAACGCTGGAAGAAGACGGTTGACGAACTGTGGCTTGAAGAAAGGGAAAAACTCCGTCCACTCCCTCAGAAGATGCCGGAGGCATGTATTCCCTTATCTGCAAAGGTAGATAGACGGCAAATGGTTCGGTTTGCAAACAACCGGTATTCCGTGCCGCCGCAGTACGTTGGTAAGACTGTTACCGTTAAGGCGTTCGTGTTCCAGGTAGCCATTGCGTTTCAGGATACCGTTATCGCCGTCCATCAACGTAGTTACGACCGAGACGAAGAAATACTCGATCCGCACCATTATCTACCCGTCCTCCTGAGAAAGCCGGGGGCTTTTCAGCGAGCCACACCGATTCTCGAATGGCCGCTCCCTCCAGTATACGATATATAACGTCGGCGTCTAAAAGAGCGAAACGAGGGATCCCAGGGCATAAAAGAATACATTCGCATCCTCATGCTCCTTAAAGACCATCGGGAGGACACCGTGACCGCTGCGGTGGAGAAAGCCCTATCCTTCGGAATCTCCAGTTATGACGGAGTGATGAATCTCCTATCCCAGGTCCATCAGCTTCTACCCGGGACCTCGTCACTGCAGATAAATTCACCTCCTGTTCGGCCTAATACGGTGAACCAGTTCGATCTTTTACTGGAGGCCTAAGGAGGAGAATATGGAACATCAAATGCTCTTGGAAGCATATTTGAAGCGTCTGAAGCTCCCTGCCATGCTTAGCCATTACCAGGAAACGGCAAGGCAGGCGGAACAGGGAAGTCAGACTTACGAGGGGTATTTGCTCGCTCTTTCTGAGCTTGAAACTCATCAACGTGAGGAAAACGCTTACAAACGAAGAATAAGCCAAGCCCGGTTCCCCATTCTAAAAACCATTGATCGATTCGATTTTTCAGCAATCCCTACCCTCAACAAAGCCTCGGTGCTTCATCTGGCCCAAGGCGAATACATGGAGAAAAAAGAAAACCTGCTGCTTATGGGAAATAGCGGCACCGGCAAGACCCACTTGGCCACTTCATTGGGATTATGCGCATGTCAACAAGGCAAAAACGTCCGGTTCTTCACGGCGGCGGGACTTATCAATCAGCTGATCGAAGCGCAAGCCGCACTCCGGTTATCACAGGTCCAAAGAAACCTCGCAAAGCTCGACCTCTTGATCATCGATGAGATAGGATATGTGCCGTTCTCGGAACGGGGCGCCGAACTGTTTTTCCAGGTAGTCACAAACGCTTATGAGCGGCAGCCCATTATCATGACCACGAATCTGGACTTCACCAAGTGGCCCCAGGTCTTTCACAGTGAACAACTCACCGGAGCCCTGCTGGATCGGCTCACCCATCACGCTCACATCCTGACCATGAACGGGGAGAGCTACCGGTTCAAACAGAGTATGTCCAGAAAGAAGAAACAATGAC
>JBBSBY010000172.1:0-2992 GCA_038250835.1 Desulfomonilales bacterium
CAAAGGTATCCACTCCCTTACGGGAAGCACATCCGGAGATTCCTTGGAAAAACATTACCGGGATTAGGCATCGCATAGTGCATGATTACATGGGTGTGGATTACGACGTTCTTTGGGAAGTAGCGGTTAGGCATATTCCGCAACTCATTGCGGCCCTAGAGGATATTGTGCCGCCGGATGAACCATGATCATGGCTCGGTCAAAGGCAAAAACCTGTTACGACGAAATTGACATAATGGACGGCGGAATTGATACCAATTGCGACGTGAAACGGGATGGACGTCGGAAGATAAAAATGGCAGAAGAGATTTTTTACATCAAAATTGTTAAGTTTGAGAAAAACTAAACGACTCGAGCAATGTGCAAGCTTGCCTATCCATTATCGAATCATTCCACGTTGAAATAATTTAAATCATTTGTTGAACTGGATACAGATAATTCAAGTCGGCAAATATTCAACGTGACCGTCTGGAATTGTGACGCTCTCTCGTCTCGTAATAACAATAAACTCTGAAGCTTTTGAAATGTGTACTTGGGCCACGTGGCCCAAGTAGCACGATAAAGCGTAACGTGCTATAGGGATTATGCACATTTCCCTATATATCGGCTCCCATGTAGGGAGTTGAATTGACAGAGTGTCTCACGTCGTCCAATTAGTTATTGTTATCGACGCAAATTAACCGGTTTATAGATGCTCTTTGGGATCTTAGGGCATTTCCAGATGGGCGAGCGTTAATGCCTCAAGTATGAAATCTGAGAACTGATTAGACTAATCTATTGTCAATGACAAATTTATTTCGCGTTTACGGGCTCCTATAGTAGTTTCTCAAATTCTCCCGATGCCAGATCACAATCATTTAAGATTTTATTTAGGAGTCCGGGACCAATATCTTCTCCTGCATGAACAGGAATAACGGTTATACGTCCATCGACATGTCGGAGAAAGTGGTGACTGCCTTTCACTCTGGTTACTTCAAATCCGATTTTCTTGAGAGCGGCAATCACTTTTTTTCCATTAGTCCGGGGAAGACGGCTCATAGTTCCACCGTAACTCTTTGGACCCCTATAAATTCCGGTGGAGATATTGGGGCGCCTTGTTCCTCCAAACAAAGATCTATCACTTCCCTAATTCTTTCCATCAGAGTGTCTAATGATCTGGCTTGGGTGTGACAGCCACGCAAGTCCGGAACGGTTGCTACGTAGTATCCTTCTTCATCTCGTTCCACAATTACATTGAAGGCTATTTCCATATTGCACATTTCCGTATGTTTGTTTTTTGCCTCACGCATTTTATCACAAGTGACGCCTTGGCACATTATTACTTAAGTTTCTAATGGAACTTAAAAAGTTAATCGAAATGGAGGCTTCAACTAAAGAAGTTGAGAAGAGGTTTGCCAAGACTTTATCCAAGGTGAAAAGTAAATACTGTCATTTTATGTTTCAGGTCGGTAATTCAGTCTCACGCACGATATTTAATAAGTTTTAGGTTTTTGAGGCTGTAATTAAGAGAGAATTCAGGAGAATCAAAAATTATTGGCCGGGCTCTCTGGTGGTCGGATTCTTATTGTACCCGGTTCCGCCGTCACCAGAGCTCCACTGAGAAGCTCAATTCCCCAGCATTCCAGAACTCGTAAACACATTGCAGCTTTATCTCTTGCAGAGAAGTCCACGAGGCGAACTATACCGTGGTGGAGCTTGCGATGGACTATGGCAAGTTCCCCAAAATCTTTATCAAGTGTAACCACGATTCTGCCCTGCATGTTCGCAAACTCCAGAATCTCTTCATCGCAGGGGTCAGATTCCCATTCTCCAGTCCATAATTACATCGTAACCGTCTGCTCTTAGAAAATCCTTTGCTCCACCCCAGACGCAGGTATCAAGAAGGATTTTCACGAACCGGCTCCCGTGAAAAACGGTTCAATACGTTCATGGCCTACCAGTCGGCGGGCATAAACCAGACAAGCGAGCACGTCTTCGCGTTCGAGCCAAGGGTAGCCTTCCAAAATAGTGTCAACCGTGTCCCCGGCTGCAAGCATACTGAGAACGTGTTCAACGGCAAGCCTGCGCCCCCGGACTATGGGTTTCCTCCAAAGATTCTGGATTAATAGTTATTCTTCGAAGTAGGTTTTTCTCGTCCATATTGGAAATCCTTTCGAAGAAATTAAGTCAAGTTATTCGGGCGCAGTTCTTGCTTAATTTAATACTGCTAATTCCTGTATCAGAAAGCATGGTAGCATCCCGTTCCGGACACGTCTACAAATACGCACAATCAGATTCAGCCGGCGCTGCGAGATCTCGTTAAATTCTTAACGGCAGTCACTTTGACTTTCCACAACAATGTCGGTCTAGGCACAATGAGTAACTTACCATGGCGCCAAACACAGCGAGGGAGTCGTGTCACACAAACGGCACCTGTTTTTATTCTAATCGTTCACTCCGTTGGTCATAGCAGAATACTCCACAAACGGTCTTTCGGATAAGCGGCCCCGGCTTCGGCCACATCGATACCATCACCGAATGTCAGTTAACATCCAGTTAACATTTTTAGGGATTGTTAGGGATCAATAGAGCTTCAAAGGAACTAACGGGGATTGAAATCGCTGGGGAATTGAGACAAATCCCTGTTATGATTAGACTGAATGTTGCTTTCGGGATGCAGGGGTCGCTGGTTCAAATCCAGTCGTCCCGACCAATAAAATCAAGTGATTAGGTCATGTGCGAGCATGACCTTTTTCTTTTTCTCGGACATTTTCCATACTACTTCCATACCTTTTTGCGGGGGGGCTTCCTGTTGAGCCTCTTCAACAAAATCCAACTCCGTGCCGCCGTGGTCAAAGGTCATCATATCCGCCGCCCGCAAGAGTTCATCGTCAGATACCCGAATATATCTATCCTCCACAGGGCGAACCGAAGAGTGCCCAACTATGGCGTTGGCGACGGCGGGGTGCATCCCCGACCTTTGTGAATTGGTCTTCCATGTGTGGCGTAGGTC
>JBBSBY010000173.1:0-2875 GCA_038250835.1 Desulfomonilales bacterium
AACAGGTGAGTAGGTTCCGTAAACTATCATACGCATATGGCATTATTAGTAGCATATTCTTTGAGTGCCAATTCTGTGGGCGCCAAAATATCGCTATCGTGTGCTGCAGGGCATCGTGGACTAACAAGTCTAAAACGATTCATGTCTTCTAATGATTATCATCAGTTTGTTATTGTTGACCACTCTTGTTGTATTAAGTTACTCTTGAATCCACTGCCCCTGATCTCCGAGTTGGCAGGACGCCGTCTCCAACCGAATGACGACTGCGGAAACAGCAAAGGCATAGTTAACTAACTTTTGGAGGAGTGTAATGGGAAATATGGAAATTTCAAGTATAGCCGAGCACAAGCCCATCTTTAGCGGCGAGGCGTCGTCATTAAAGGAGTTACTGGAATCGGCAGTGAGGTCCGACGCTGATTTAACTCTAGCCAATCTTCACGGCGCAGATTTGTCATCCGCCAACTTATCCAAAGCTAGGTTGAATTCAGCAGACCTTTCGGATGCGAGGCTTTGTGGGGCGAATCTGGAAAAAGCGCGGCTGACCGTCGCAAAATTGGATAGGGCGGATTTGTCGAAGGCCATGCTCTCAGAAGCCGGTCTGCTTGGAGCTAAACTGGTAGCGGCTAGGTTCATTGAAGCAAATCTCCGGAAGGCAAATCTCTGTGGGGCAAATTTATGTGGCGCAGACTTGACCAGAGCTGATCTAGCCCAAGTAGATTTGAGTAAAGCAATTGCTTCTGGAGCCTGCTTTGCCGAAGCAATATTGTCTTTTGCAGATTTTTCCGGAGCCGTTCTCATGGGAGCAAATTTTAGCAAAGCGGCTCTCGGCGCCACAGATTATTCGAGAGCTGACCTGTCGGGAGCTGATCTATCCGGGGCTGAATTGCCCGGCGCTATATTGGCGGGCGCCAAATTGTGTGGGGCGAATATGACAAAGGCTGATTTATCTTTTGCGGATCTTCCGGGCACCCAGCTTGCCGGCGCAAATCTAACAAGCGCCAATTTGACCGGCGCTAATCTTCCGGGGTCCGATCTATCCGGCGCAAATCTTTCAGGAGCGGTATTGGCCGGCGCCGATCTGAGCAACGCTGATCTATCCGGCGCAAATCTTGAAGGGGTCAATCTAAGCGGAGCGAGGCTCGAAGGCGCGAGAAAATAGAGCTTAATCGGTATTAAATGTCGACACCAGGTCTTTAAAACATCGATTAGAATTTTTGTATCTCATGTCGCAAAGAACAAGATAGACTGCATAGCCTAACGAAGGCGTTTCTGAGGAAAGCGCCACTATATAGAAACGATCACTTTCTCTGAGACCGAAAAGTCTCAGCCGCTATTACAGAGAGGAATTAAACATCGGCGCCGACGATCTTTCGGCAATAATGAGTAGCTTTCGCATCTAATCTTTGAGTTTTGGATTTTTGACGCAAGCCAAAATGAATGAGCATGTCGTAGAGTTATTTCCTAAAATCATCCGGCATGATGTTTATCGGGAATTTGAGCAAGCGGTGCTTAACAGCAACCAACGCGTGTCCGACCCTCTTTTTGCAGCAAGGATGTGTCGAGAGTATTATCATACGATTAGCGCAAGGAAAAGACACATGAATTCAGGATTCGCGAAAACTAGTTCAAAAGCTAAAAAGCCGCTTCTTGAAGCCGGAATTGTTCTCAATGAGAAATGGGAAATACTTCAGCATATCGCAACCGGCGGAAAGGGAGAAGTTTATCGAGCCAAACAAACGAATTTAAATCGCGAAGTCGTGGTAAAGACCGTTTCTGTCGATTACCTGAAAGAGTTGGATGATGCGCAGGAAGCCGACACCGAAATCCAACGGTTTCGTCGAGAAGCGTTGGCAATGGCCCAAATAAGACACCCTTACGTGGTACAGGTCTATGATCAGGACGCTGCCGATATAGTAAAGAATGGAGAGAAAATTACAGTCCAATATGTCGTAATGGAATATGTTCCCGGCGGCCGCACACTTAGAGACACAATGCCTAATGAAGGGTACAAAGATAAGGTCAGAGATCTCCGCCAATGGATCCAGACATACTTTCTTCCCATGTTCGACGGCTTGGAGACGGTTCATGCGCTCGGTATCGTCCATCGTGATATGAAACCTGAGAACGTCCTCCTGGACGGTTCCACCCCTAAGATTGTGGACTTCGGCATTGCGGGAGGACCTCAGTGGGTTCAGCTTACCAAAAGCCACCATGTTGAGGGCACAATAACATACATGGCGCCTGAACAATTCTTGGATTTGGGAGAAACTGACGGTAGGGCCGATGTTTATGCACTCGGAAAAATGCTGTATGAGGTAACCGAGGGCCGCATGGTGGACAGTAAAACAGCGTGCCCGCTCAGAGGAGTTTGCATCTCTAACCCATCCACCACCTTTTTGAAGGAATTAGACCACATAGTACAGCAAGCGACTGCGGAGGACAAGGAAAAGAGAACTCCGTCCGTCGGGGCTCTTCGTGAACAATTAGAAAGGATGCTGGAAAAAGCTGAGGCTGCGGAGGCGCCTCTATTTAGAAGCCTGCATCGCAGGCAATTAATTGCAGTCGGCGTCGTGCTTTTCGTAATTGTAGTCGCATCAAATATATATCATCATTTAATAATGATTCACGAGTCTTCACTACCCGGAGCGCATACTCCAGGACCTGAGATTTCGGAATCGGATTTAGGAACCTCGCTCAATTCCGGTGCGTCGCATTCAGGCGTGTCGCCAATATCGATACTTGCCGGTAGAGATGGTTCAACTATGCGTCTCGTTCCCGCTGGACAAGTAAAACTCCCCAGCTACGTTGGAATTGAAGGGGGTAAGACTTTTGAAGTTCATTCATTTTATTTGGACGAGACTGAAGTCACCAATTA
>JBBSBY010000174.1:0-2595 GCA_038250835.1 Desulfomonilales bacterium
GAGTCCACGATCTAAAGCACACATTCGGACGAAGGCTGAGGGCTGCAGGAGTTTCTTTTGAGGATAGACAAGACCTTTTAGAACACAGGTCCGGAAAAATCACGACCCATTATTCCGCGCCCGAGTTGTTGAACCTCATAGGGGCCGCCGAGCGGGTTTGCAGGGATGATTGGTGCAAATCTGGTGCAATGGTAATTCTAAAAGGAAACAGCCGTCGGCTGACTGCTGTTAAGTAAATGAATAAAAAGTGTTTTTTGGTCGGGGCGACTGGATTTGAACCAGCGACCACCTGAACCCCATTCAGGTACGCTACCAGGCTGCGCTACGCCCCGAACACAAGAAGGTATTTTAAACAGAATTTTTTAAATTTGTCAAATTAAATGACGCGAATCCATCTCTGAAGACGATAGTCGAGAGCAGAAGCCTATTAATATCTTTGGGAAGCAAGCAGCATTCGCTAATTCTTCACTTGAGCAGCTTGAAAAGGCTTGTTCTGGATCTTTATTACTCTTTAAATATTGCTTATTTTATTAAGTAGTTGCAAGTTTTCGAATGATTTA
Source organism: Desulfomonilales bacterium (assembly GCA_038250835.1). Taxonomy (GTDB): domain Bacteria; phylum Desulfobacterota; class Desulfomonilia; order Desulfomonilales; family Desulfomonilaceae; genus JBBSBY01. The sequence goes on from JBBSBY010000174.1 coordinate 561, forward strand.
TTTCTTGTGAAACTTGATCTTTAACAAACAAGATCTAACGATTTCGGCCCATTGAGCGTTGCTCTTTTTGTTGTGGGCTCCGACTACCTGCATTGCTTTACATTCTTCACAAAATTGGCGTATAGCCTATCAGCCATGGGAATCAGAGTATCTTTGACCTGGTCGTACCCTGAAAGCATATGCGGTAGGTCCGGCGAATCCGCAAACCATGTCATGATCATATCCGGGGTTACTTCAACGTGGAATTGAAAACCATAGGCGTTTGCCACCCTAAAAGCCTGATGAGGACAAACACCGGATTTAGCGAGCAAAACCCCTCCCGCCGGAATGCCAAACATGTCTTCATGATATTGAAACACATCCATGTCCGTCGGTGTTCCAGCCAAGAATGCGTCATCTTTTGCCGCTTTGGTAAGAGTTACCGTATCCCAGCCAAGCTCGGGTTTCGGGGATTTTGTCACCGAGGCGCCTGCTGCTTTTGCTATCATTTGAGCCCCCAGGCAGACCCCTAGAATCGGAATATTTAGTTCAATAGCTTTTCTAAGCAAATCCGTTTCAGTTCCAAGAAAAGGAAACTTATCCTCTTCGTAAACATTCATTGTGCCTCCCATTGAAACTATCGCGTCAAAGGATCCAATTTCCGGTAGAGGCTCCCCTAAATCCAGGCGTATAAGGGGCGCCTCAATTCCGGACTGCCGCAGGTAATCGCCCAACGAGCCCGGCCCTTCTGATGCGGTATGTATTAGGACTATTGCTTTCATGTAGAACCTTTCAACACCGAATTCAGATATTTATTTGTTATGGGCAGTCTTCGATCTTTGCCGAACGCTTTCGGGGTAATCTTGATCCCCGGCGGGGCTTGTCTGCGCTTGTATTCGTTGCGATCCACCATACCAATTACTTCCCGAACAATTTTTTGGTCGAACTCCACTATTTCGTCGGGCGCTTTGTCCTCTTCGACATACTGCTTTAGGATTTCATCAAGCACGGAATACGGAGGCAACGAGTCTTCATCTTTTTGATCCGGACGCAATTCAGCGGTCGGCGCCCTTTTGATTGTGGTGATTGGGATAAGCTCTCTTTCCCTGATGCCGTTCAGATATTCGGATAATTTATAAACAAGCGTCTTCGGCACGTCCTTGATCACCCCAAATCCTCCGGCCATGTCGCCGTATAAGGTGCTGTAACCAACGGCGGTTTCACTTTTGTTGCCGGTAGTGAGCACAAGCCAACCAAATCGGTTGGACAATGCCATTAAAATATTGCCACGAATGCGGGCTTGAAGGTTTTCACCCGCAATTCCGGGAGACCCGTCGCCGAACACATCCGTCAAAGAAACAAGATATGATTCGTAAACGGCCTTAATCGGTATTGTCAGGAGCTTGATATTTAAATTGCGAGCCACCAGTTCGGCGTCACTGAATGTTTCTTTTGAAGTGTACTGCGACGGCATAGTAACCCCGACCACATGATCGGCGCCGAGAGCGTCAACAGCTATAGCAGCCGTCAACGCCGAGTCTATACCGCCGCTAAGACCGAGGACAACCAGCTTAAATTCATTCTTGGCCGTGTAGTCTTTCAGACCTAAGACCAAAGCTTTATATATTTCCTCCAAGTCGCTAAGCTCATGTTCAATTCGCAAGGGGGGAGATTTATAGGCGCGGGTGGGATTCTTGGCCGGAATTGGGATGGATGCTTCTCTCGTGCCTAATGGCTCTGCAGGAGTTGAAAGTTCCATCTCCGTGATGAGTAGATCTTCCTCAAAGCGACGAGCGGATGCAATAATTTTTCCGGAAGGATTTACAACGATGCCGCCGCCGTCAAAGACGAGCTCATCTTGGCCGCCAACCAAGTTGTTGAAAAACACCGTGCATTTATTTCTCTGAGCAAAATCCGAGACTATTGCCTGGCGGACCTTCATTTTGCCTGCATAGAATGGTGAAGCCGAAATATTCAAATCTATTTGGGCTTTGTTATCTAATGCGGATAATGCCGTGGGGGATTCCTTTACCCATATATCCTCACAAATAGAAAC
>JBBSBY010000175.1:0-2553 GCA_038250835.1 Desulfomonilales bacterium
ACCAATTTTTCCGGGGTCATGTAAAGCGCCGTTTCTACCGAGTGAGGCCTTTCGCCCGCTTTTATGGACATATCGGCTAAACAATGAAAAGAACATGCCTCGTATTTTCCAGTGGAATTCTCGAATATCTTCCACGTACGTGCCCACATGCTGCGCACCATTCCGCAATTCGGGCATTGGCCGACAAATTCGCCCTTTGGCGGCATAAAAGGGTGTTGAACTCCACATAAATCTTCTGCCGATAACGGAGCCACTGCTAAAATTATCCGTTTGATTTTATCACAAGAACACAATGACATACGAACCTCCTCTGCAAACCGGTTTCACCACCGGTTGGACGGTAAGATACATTTACATGTTGTTAACGGGCTCTTTAGACACTGATCAGCCTTTTAGATCAATTAACCACATCATCCGTTAAGGCGAACTTCACCACTTCGAGCAAAAATGTAGCCGGCTTGCGTGTCGATGCAACTGAGGCTACTTATCGATCTTTGTTCGGCTGGTCCAACTCTGCTCGATCCTTGTCGGCTTCTTGTTGAGAGAAAGAAATTAGTTATCCTGGAGGATGTGGTTGGCAGGGAATGGCCTCTGGAGGCCGACAGTCATCAGTAGTAACAATTCTGACGACTGGAAACAGGCGTGCGCAGATGCTTAGCGCCTGGGGAAGGAACGGATTAAAATCTATAGAGATTTTCTTGATGTGTGAGTCGCATTGGCAGCCCGATAGTGCTGAATGATCATTAGTGGTTTCGGGCTCCAATGCTATGTGTTCATTAGAGGACAGGGCAATATTCGACGAATCTTTGGAAATACCAAACCCGTCTACTTTATTCGGATTCAGGTGACAAAAACTCTTAAATCCGCCTCTATTTTTTATACATTTTGGACAATTACAACAACAGCGGTGATTTGGTTTATCGTCGGGACAAAAGCACGACCATTCCACGAGAGGGGTAATCCACGCGAGATGCAGTATGACCATCGGAATAAGCAGTATGGGCGCCAGGCGGCGCAACTTAGAAATGATTTTGACGGCAAACTTGCTGATCATGTGTCGGATCTCGCCTCTCGCTAAAGGCCTAATGGGTTATACTTCAAACGCCTCAAGTCCTCTCAACAAAATTCTTACTCCATCTTAGCAATCTCTTCTAGGAGCGTTTTCTCGTCCGCCCAACCAAGAATTAGGTGTCGAATCACGCCTTGTTTGTCGACCAGAAAATAAGTTGGTAGTCCCTTGACCCCGAAACTACGGGCTATCTTTCCATCATGATCCAAGTAGATTGGAAAGGAGATATCCATTCTTTTTACGAAGTTTCGTATATGCTCCTCGGATTGGCCGACATCTACGGCAAGCAATCGTGGAGAATTCTCTTGAGTTGACCATTGCTTGTACAATCGTTCCATAAGGTGAAAATCGTCTTCACAACGTGGGCACCAATCCGCCCAGAAGTACAAAATTTGCGGTCTTCCTGCGGCAGGGGTGAATACCATTGAATCCCCTTGTAAGCTCTTTAATTCGAATTGAAACGCTCGGTCGCCTACATCTGGAGGGCTTTGACCGGCACAGGACGATAGCAATGCGCATGCTGCTAAGGCGCACCAAAAACCTGTTCTTATCCTGTGAGCCTGTTCATTGTGAACTGCCGGTAATGTCACATAATATCCTGTCGTCTGAATATAAGAGCCGACGCTGTGAGTGGAGCTACTATCCATATAATGAAGAGCCCTGCGGCTGAAATTGCCGATGTCGTCGCCCCACCAAACATGCGAAGCAGTCCGGCTCCGGAGGCTCCCAGGGCAGCTTCACCTCCAAGCGACATCAAGACTACAACCCGCGCAATGTCAATAGGATTGCCTAAAAGAGAGAAGTAAAGCATTTTCCTCAAATAGGCTTCATTGACGTAGTATGAGCTTGATAAAACAATGAAATCATAGATAAATAGAAAGAATAGCCATAGAATGAGACCGGTTACAATTGCCATGGGTTTGCGTCGAGCCATTATGGACAAAAGGGCTGCAAGAGAAACAAAGACCAATCCTAGAGCAAGGGCTACCGTGACAAAAATGAAGTATTTCCACATTCCTCCGGATTGAGTTTTCAAAGCGATGATTAGCCCGCCAAGCCCAAAGCCGAGTACCGTCATAATTAGCAGCGCTGCAAATAGACCCAGCACTTTTCCTAAAAGTATATCTGTTCGACCTAAGGGTTGTGACGCTAGAAACTCGAAGTAACCTGGATTACCACATAGGCTTTGCCCGCCTGCGACTAAGGCTACTACCGGCATGATGATTAGTGTCAAATTCAGCATGGTCACGGTTGTGCGATAGAAATCCTGAAACTCCGCTATGTAGCCTAGAAAAGTTAGTCCATAGTAAGAGACACCGGAGATCAGGACGGCAAAAAGGATGCCAAAACCCAACATCCATCGACCTCTCACTTGAATACTGAACTCGAGTTTTGCTATTTTGGCAATGGCGCTTGGACTCATTACATGCTCACTTTCTCTTCAGTTCTTCTTGAAAATGGGCGCCTTCCACTCGGAATTTGCC
>JBBSBY010000176.1:0-2484 GCA_038250835.1 Desulfomonilales bacterium
CAGAGAACCGACTGGAAGATAACCTTTATGGCATGTATTTGTCGCAAGCAGAACATTGCGTAATTACTAATAACATCATTCGCGGCAGGACCTATGACACGGAAGAAAACCGTGGCAACGGCATTCACACCTGGGATGCCCCCCTTCAATAAAATTATGCACAACGATATTGCCGATGCGCGGGACGGCTTTTACATTTCATTTTCCGACTTCTGCACAATTGAACACAATAGAGTTCACAGGACCCGCTACGGCCTTCACTACATGTATTCCAACGATAACTCGTTTTCCTACAACACTCTCATAGATAATGTAGCCGGAGCTGCCATTATGTATGGAAAACGGGCTAAATTCAGCGGAAACGTGTTTGCGCATAATCGCGGCTTTAGATCCTACGGTGTCTTGTGGCAAGACCTGAGGCATTCAGATTGTTTTGACAACCTTGTTTTTGACAACACGATAGGTTTGCACTTTGATCAAGCGGGCATGTCTATGGTTCACAAGAATCTTCTCGTTTCCAATGATGTGGCAACTGTTATCCTGGAAAACTCGGAGAATAATAATATATATGAAAACAACTTTATCAACAATCTGTCCCTTTTAAGATTGCGTGGTGGAACTCAGACCGGTCGAAACAATCTTTTTTACAAAGACGGTAAAGGAAATTATTGGAGCGACTATCGAGGCTATGATCTTGATGGAGACGGCATTGGGGATCAACCATACAAATTGGAAGGCATTTTCGACCACTTAGAAGCTGATATTCCTGAACTTCGACTATTCCTATTCAGCCCATTAACCGCCGCCCTAGAACTTGCAGAAAAAGCATTTCCCATAATTACCGTCACGGTAACTGCTGAAGACAAATTCCCTCTAATGAGACCTGTGGAGATCACGGGCCCCCCTGCGGAAACGATCGCCAAAAGCCGTGTAACGACAGCTAAAGGATTTGAACGTTTTCTAGTAGGGGTATTTTCCATCGTTATTGTCGGCCTTGGTCTACTTACGGTGATGAAAGGACGCAGTGTTTGATGATTACAGTTCGCAATCTCAACAAACGATTCGGATCTCTCAAAGCGCTGGACGGCCTCAATTTCGATGCAAATTCCGGGGAAATTGTAGCATTGGTAGGACCGAACGGCAGCGGGAAATCTACGGCGTTACGAATACTTTCAGGTGTTATGCGAGCCGACGGCGGGGAAGCCAAAATCGCGAACAAAAAAATCACCATTTCGTCGACAAAGCTGCGAAACAAAATATCGTATTTGCCCCAACGAATCGAGTTTCCTGATCAGGTAACAGCTAAAGAGGTACTCACCTTTTTCGCGGATATCAGGAAAATTTCGGCACAAAGAGTCACTGAGCTGGTCTCCAGATTCGGATTTGTTGGATTCGAGAAAAAGAAGGTAGGTGAACTTTCAGGAGGTATGCTGCAAAGATTGGCTATTGCAGTGGTTTTGCTGCCCTTTGCCGACATGTATGTTTTGGATGAGCCGACAAATAATCTAGATTCAGAAGGTCTTACAAGTTTCAGGGAAGAGACGGTTTCAGCTTCAAATCGCGGCGCATCCGTCATCATGTCCACGCATATCCTTAGAGAAGTAGAGCACTTGGCTCACAAGATTGTTGTAATGGCAAATGGGAAAGACTTGTTTACAAAGAAAAATGAACAGTTTGCCCATGATCTGAGCCATTCCAGAAAAATGTGGATCACAGTGGACAACCTCTCTGAGGCCCAACGTACTGTAGCTCTCCAATCAGGCGCAGAAACCGTCGAGCTTAATTGCAAATCTATGATTGTGGAATGTGCTGAAGACTTAAGGATTCCTATTCTCAATGACCTTTTTCAATCTGGAGCGGCCATACGTGAATTCGGCTTGTATGAGCCTTCTCTGCAACAAATTTATGATCAAGCTCTCAGCGGCGATTGTGCCCCTGTCGAGAATTTGGCTGTCAATTCTGCGCAGCGAACTGGAGGCTAGAGCTTCCCATGCTTAAACAAGCCCCCAACCTGGACAAGTGTAAGCCGAGGTATCCAGCTTACCAATTGAGGGGAGGGCTGCTGATCATCCTGGTCATCGTGGCCTTAACCCAGGGATGCACAAAATCGAATGACGCAGTTCCAGTTGCAATATATCCCGAGGAGGATGTTTGTGAGACTTGCCGCATGTTGATCACGGATCAGCGTTTCGCAGCAGAATGTCTAATGAAAAAAGGCCGAGCTAAAAAGTTCGATGATGTCATCTGCATGATTCGATACTTTGACATGGCGGCGACTCTCGGGATCGCGAAGAAAGATGATGTGAAATCCTATTTTGTTAAAGATTATGACACCAAGGAGTGGTGTAGAAACTCACATTAAATGATCCGAAAGGGGGATGCTTTTTTCAGAATATATAGACTTTGGTGGTTGAATTGTCGGAATAAATGGACTTGATTGGTCGGGCGGCAGCTTAAACGGAGCTACCGCCCGAATAACGTACG
>JBBSBY010000177.1:0-2421 GCA_038250835.1 Desulfomonilales bacterium
ACCGACGCTCCCGTCAACACGGAAGGTGATTACGTTGTCTATTGGATGATTGCCCATCGGCGCGTCCGCTGGAATTTTTCTTTGCAAAGGGCCGTTGAATGGTCTGAAAAATTGCAAAAGCCTTTAATGATAGTAGAGGCTTTGAGATATGGCTATGAGTGGGCTTCAGAAAGGATTCATGCCTTTGTAATTGAGGGTATGCTCGAGAAAGCATTGAGTTTAGCGGATCAGAATGTTCTGTATTATCCGTTTGTGGAAACCCTGGAATCGAGCGGAAAAGGATTTCTTAAAGCGCTGTCTGGGAGTGCCTGCGTGATCGTCACGGATGACTTTCCGTGCTTTTTCGTGCCCCGGATGGTGGACGCCGCTTCAAAGCAAGTATCCTGTTTAATGGAAGACGTTGACTCAAATGGGCTGATGCCCATGGCTAAACCGCAAAAGATTTTTGGAACCGCATACGCTTTCAGAAGATTTCTGCAGAAGTATCTGCCTTCGGAGCTTTCGGCCTTCCCAGAAAAGGACCCGCTCAAAGGTAAGAATCTACCGGTTCTTATTCATCTATCCGAAAAAATTACAAGCAAATACCCCTTCGCTACGGCCAACGATCTTCGCTCTTTGTTAAGCGATATGAGTTTGGCGCCCGTTGATCTCACCGTGCCTCCGGCGGCCTTCAAGGGCGGCTCATTGGAGGCTCGTGAAAAACTCAACATTTTTATTAATAAAAAGCTGAATGTATACGCCGAATTACGGAACCATCCGGACGAAGATGTGACAAGTGGATTGTCTCCATATTTGCATTTCGGGCATATATCCGCACATGAGATTTTCCAGGTTGTTGCCGACAAGGAAGAATGGACACACGACCGTTTGGCCCGAGGCGCCGCAGGGAAACGATCGGGCTGGTGGGGAATGTCGGAAAACGCCGAGGCTTTCCTTGATCAGGTGATCACATGGCGTGAACTCGGTTTTAACATGTGTTTCTACGATAAAGACTATGATGATTATGAGTCACTGCCGAATTGGGCTCAGGAGACGCTGAATACCCACGCCTCTGATCCACGCCCGTATGTTTATGATTTGGAACAACTCGAAAACGCCCAAACTCACGATGACGTGTGGAATGCCGCGCAAAACCAGCTAACAAGAGACGGCATTATGCACAATTATTTGAGAATGCTCTGGGGTAAGAAAATACTTGAATGGTCCGAAGCCCCAAGACAAGCGCTTGAAATCATGATTCACCTGAACAACAAGTACGGAGTTGACGGCAGAAATCCAAATTCATATACAGGCATCTTTTGGGTTTTGGGAAGGTACGATAGACCCTGGGGTCCGGAGCGTCCGATTTTCGGCAAAGTTCGGTACATGAGTTCAGAGAATACGGTGAGAAAATTGCGGATAAGGGATTATTTGGCGAAGTATTCGAGATAAGGCAAGGATCAGAAGTAAATGGCGATGTCCATGGCGTAGGAGATCCAATCGGCTTCGATTTCAGTATTGCTTCCGTAATTACCGGTACTAATAGCCGCCGAATCGTTGCTGAATTTGAGATAATTATTGTCAATGCTAATCTTGAGCGCAGCATCGAATCGGTAAATTTGCGGTCTGAACACTAATGAACCGCCATAGCTGGTCATTTTGGAACCCGTTAATGGAACTTTGTAAAACGCTTCAATGTGCAAAGGAAAGTTCAGAATCTCCGGGGGCATGTACCGTAGGTAAGCCCCAATCATACTGGGCTTTTTACCGTAGACTTCACGATAATACAACTCGTTCGGTGAAAAAGCCTGATCGGCTCTAACTAATCTCCCTTCAAAATAAGGCTCGGTGAGACAAAAGTCCACAACAGGGCCTGCCGTCATCCAATTATGTTGAACAACATCGAAATCCATGCCCATTCTGAAGGCGCTTAAATCAAGAACTCCTCTATTTAGATGTTTGCTCCGGCTTTGCAAATATGTGTAAGATATGTTGTAGGCGAATCGCCATAGTCGCAGCTTTCCGAATACCTTTAACTCGAAAGGGCTTTCATCAAAGGCATGATGTCTTCTGTTGAGAAGATTGCTGTCGAAATTATCTAGTTCCTGTTGGTTTGATTGAAAAGTTGCTTTCCCAAAAGAAGCGACTCCGAAGCCGCCGCCTACTTCGCTCCTGAAACTGGAGCTTATTATACCACCAGGAGGAAGCAATGGACCGAAGACCGTCTCCAGCGTACCGAACCCACCTTCGAACTGCGCGTGCGCCGCAGGCGTTATGAATATTGCCAGGCAACATACAATGAACGCTAAGAATCTGTTCGAATATATCGAAATCAGATAATTTTTCATGCAGCCCTTCGTGAGTTCAACAAATAAAAGTTCAGCGTCTGCATTTAATCATACAAGGGGTAGATCAGTCAATAACTTTAAACATTATTGCGCT
>JBBSBY010000178.1:0-2387 GCA_038250835.1 Desulfomonilales bacterium
GAGGGCCATGCGCATAGCGGTAAGCGGGGAGCAGCATGCGGTATCCACCGTGATGGTGAATTTATCCAGGCCGAGCTTCAGCCCAATTTGTCGGCCCACCACTGAACCGGTCTCAAAAGACGCGGGAATGCAGTTTCCGACGAATATTTCGTCTATGTGTGGGCCCAGATTTTCGCCTTGATCGCTTAGAGCGGCTTGAGCGGCGGCAGCGGCAAAATCCAAAGGCTCAGTCTCCGAAAGGCTGCCGAGGTATTTGCCGAACGGCGTGCGTTTCGCGCCGACAATCACAAGCTTATCAGCCATTAATATCCTCCCTTTGGTTTGGGGAATTGTTGGTTGGCGGAATTTAATGCGGCGTCGAATCGCCGTATAATCTTGTTTAAAATAATTAGACTAAATGAAAATATTTCGTAAAAAGGCTTGCTATCATGCCGCCGATTTGCGAAATCCTATCAGCCGTCGAATAGCGCCGCGTTGTAGATATTTTCCGGGAAAATGGAATATAGAATCACGTAACAGGATAAGTAATCTTTACTTACCTGAAACATTGTGTCAAGTTTTTTTTAAGAAAGTCATTGACGGAATTTGTCCCGGATGGGATGGTCCAGCACTTATGTGTTTAACTATGGGTGTAATTATGGAATAATTTTTACTATAATTTGAAACGCTGACAAAATGTTTGTGACGTAATGCGATGGAGGTCATACTCATGCGGACGGTAATTATCTCGATTATTATTTGCATTGTTCTTGCCTTACCGGTATCCGCTAAAGAAATGACCTGTGACGAATGCCGGAACATTACTCGTCAAATAGCTGAATTGGAATCTCAGCGCAAAACATTGGACGAGGGAGTGAGCAAGCAGTTCGAAAAAAGAAATTACAAAGCCGTGAATAAACTTAATGAAGACATAACAAACCTGGTGAAGCAGATTGTAGAGCATCAAAAAACACATGCAAAGAACTGTAAAGACGCTTGCGATCCCGAAAAGATTCTCGAATACGATGTAAGAACATTGGCCGCGCAAATTTTCAAACTGGAATCGGAAAACGCGGATAAAGTAAAGATCGACCAACTTTATAAGGAGTTAATCGAAAAAAATCGGCATTTGGAAGAAGCTTTGATTAGAAAAGATGAGAAAGAAGCTGCAATAAAAAATTCGGTGGAGGGCGCCAAAAACCTACTACCTTCATCTGAGAAAAAATAGCAGTTACTGGGGATGACTCAAAGCACTCGCATAGCGTGCAGGGCTTCCTTTAAGTCCAGTCCGTAAAGTGATAGTAGTTTGAGTCGTTCTTTCTTTTCCATTCTAGTTCCTATTGGATTTTGCTGCAGACTTCCATATCATACTGATTCTTGAAGCTCCGCCTTGGTTTTCCACTTTGCAACTTTAGCATTCTTGGGGAACTCAGTCTTGTCAAGAAAGCTAATTGGATCTTCCTGGTTGAGTTTTTCAATCTGTCGCCTATCTGATCGGGATAGAATTATGATTGGTGCTTCACCTTTAGGTCTTAGTATATACATGATTCGCTCCTCGTTTCTAATTGTTGCCACAGTTAGTCCCAAGCTCGTCAGCACAGTTCTCGACCAACCGTAGGATATCTACGTCCATAAACTTAGTTTCTTCCATAGTTTGTTGGCTGTCTATATTAAGAACTCCAACGATTTTAGTCTCGCATTTAACAGGAAAACTCAGAATTGTATTTACTCCGTGGATAGCTTCCAACTGTGCCTTACTCAGTGTTTTCAACAAAGGACGGTCATCTTCATCTTTGTGGTCGTATTTACGGTAGCCGCCATATTTTCAAGCCCATCCACAAGTGCCTTGTCCATCTTTCCATTTTACTAACCGTTCCTCACCATCGTATTTGACATCAGCCGGACAAGACTCCGTGGACTCCTCTCTTCAAATGACGAAATAAGACTCTACGGTATTTGTGCTGGCACTCCCTCTCTTGAACTCAGCCCCGATTCCAGTATAGGATGCCCACTCGTCAATCATGATGGTGGAGTCTCGGTGTACGACTTACTTGATGGCTTCTTTTAAGGTCTTGGCGCCTTACGTTCAATCGGCTTGGAAAATACTCTTCCAATGCGCTCCACGAGAGCCATTACTGGAGTCTTGTTGGTTCCACGCCCACGCTTATTCTTCTTCGGTTCAGAAGTTTCTGAGCTACCCCTATTCTCCTTACGAGGCTTACCGCCTACATAAGTCTCATCCACTTCGACTGTTCCTTTCAGAGGAAAGACGCCTAAGCCTTCTCATAGCAAGTCTGATTCGATGAGCAAGATGCCAAGCATTCTTATAGTTTTTGATGCCCAAGACTCTCTGAAGTTGAAGAGCAGAAATGCCTTTCTTGAGGAAGACATGAGATGGAAAGCCATCA
>JBBSBY010000179.1:0-2315 GCA_038250835.1 Desulfomonilales bacterium
AAGGCGTCGGTTGACGGTCCGAAGTCCGCTGAATCCACGATAACCAGTTTGCTCAACCCCATGTTTTTCATGGCCCGCGCTGTTGCGCCGATATTGCCGGGGTGAGTAATTCCAGTCATGACAAAACGGATATTTTTTAGGATTTCAAGAGCGTCCGGGTGAATACTGAAGCCACGCTGAATTTTATTTTCAATCATGGTCGGAAATTTCTCTGACGTACATATTACATTTTACGCCGTATAGTTACAATAGGTAGCTAATGTAACTATTCAACTCCATATAAAACAGAGCTTGAATTCTGTCCAATATTATTTACAAGGGGAGCTGTTTTGGAGGTTTAAAAGACGATTTTACACGTTTGGCGCCAATTTCATCAAGGATGTGAAAGTCCGCCATCTCGGTCATCCAGCCCCTCTCGCGCGCCTGATACAGTGGAAAGATGCGTGTTGTTTGTATAATTCTTGCTTCTCACAATCAAATAGACTCTCCTGTATTGTTTTTCTTACTAATCGTCGTCGCGGGCGCCCTGTGCGCCCGATGCCTATCTATATTCTCTAAATTTCATAAGATTGTTCAGGAACTCCAAAGTTTCCAACTTGAGCGCATTATTAATCACTGCGCCGATAGATTTTTTGGATTCTTTAAACTCAATGATTCCCATTTCACCAAATCTACTTAAAGCCTGATTTATTGTCACTGTTTGGGCTATTGGTAATATTTCTTGGCTATCTTTCTGTATTTCTTGAGAATATTTAATCAGTTCCTTTGACAATTCCCTTGTGGAAACAGGCGATCCCAATACATCCATTCGATTCAATGTCCAGACATATGCCACGACGATGTCATAAAAAATCGAGGCAAAGCAGATCAGCGGCTTGGGATTCAGGATGGTAATGTTGGCGTCCGTCATATCCATCCACTTTTTGTCGGCAAAGAAACGCATTATAGAATCAAATTGCGTAGTGTCCCATTCGAAGGGATTCCAAATGACTTCTTTGGATAAAAGAGTCTTGGCCTGACGGTATGTATCTCTCACATTTTCTACATCGCGGTTGGCCGACGTTAAGATAGCCGTAGAGATCAAGGATTCGGACCACAGGAAATTAGCCAGGCTATTTTTTAAGAAAAAGAGGGTCGGCTTTGCCTTGTGGGGCGCTATGATGAATTCAGGCAAAGCTTTATCACCGCCTTCAATCAAATCACGACGTTTAAATGTTGATAAGGCGTCCGTCAAACCAATTGATGGATTATGCGCTAATCTTGAGTCCAGCTCGATATTCTCATGCTTGAGCGCAAGTAGAAGAAAATGAGAATTCTCCTCAACTTCGGTAACGCGAGACCGAGATCGGCCCGTCGCCAAAATTGATGCTGCAGCCAGCTCTCCAGGAGTGACAATTCCGGTTTTGGCTACCAAACTCATTGTATAGTAAGCAAACTCGTGAATCCATTTGCGTTTATCCTTAGCGAAGAATTCGTCTTTGGTTATTCCGGCAAGCTTGCAAAAGGCGTCCAGGGTGATTGGCTCATGAAATCGGATATAAGCTTTGCCGTAGCGTTTTTTAAGGACACTTCGAGCTTGTACAAACTGCCCGAATGATTCCTTTTGCTTTTCACGACCGGCCAACTCTCTTAGATAAGATTTTTCTTCGGGATTTTCCTCGTAAGCCATGTAAGTTGGTATGAAACTTAGATCGTCAACATCGCCATTTTCTATGGTTTCCAATATAAGACTAAGCATGCCCAATTTAGGTTGTAAGAGCTTGCCGGTGCGGCTACGGCCGCCTTCTATATAAAAATTGATATTGTATTTTTCTTGAACCAAGACTTTGAGATAAGCGGCAAATACACTGGTGTACAGCGACAATCCACGGAAGGTGCGTCGCATGAAGAAAGCCGCGCAATTGCGCAAAGTCGGGCCTACAGGCCAAAACGCCAAATTCTGACCTGCCGCCATCAATGGTATTGCCATATGATTAATAAAACACAAGTAGCCAATTATCAGATAATCGAAGTGACTCCTGTGCGTTGAGATGAAAATCAGAGATCCATTGGAGTTTGTTTGTTTCAACATTGAGAATTGGTCTGATCGTGAATCGACTCCATCAAAAATTTTGGCAAAAAGTCCTTTCAGCACATAATATAGAATGTGATGGACCTGGCCCATGGGATTTGCGGCAATCTCATCGACATAAGCTTCGGCTTTTTTCCTACCTTCCTGCTCTCGATCCCCTTCCCCTGAACTGACGGCTTTTTGCACCCGTGGGTCTTGCAAAACCCTTTCTTTTATTTCCGTTCTGGATAAAGGAACAGGGCCG
>JBBSBY010000180.1:0-2224 GCA_038250835.1 Desulfomonilales bacterium
ACCGATTGCTCAAACTGTGCTATTTACATGATAGTGACTATATATAAAGACACTAGAAGTAGTTAAAATGTTTTATAAAAATGATAAAACTTTTAAATAATATGTTAAAATCGACTTCTTGGTAGGGTGGATACTATACACGAATACCTGTAGTAGGCGCCTAAGTAGACATATATCTACTTTGGAAAGAATTACCGTCGCAAAAAACTTTTCGACAAATCCTCTTAATTGCAAACAACGGATACGGTGGGGAGCTACTTAAACCGCGGGCCAAACTAAATAAAAAAGGCTTAGAAACTTTCTAAGCCTTTCAACATCTTGGTGCCTGAGGACGGAGTCGAACCGTCACGGGGACAAGCCCCAAGGGATTTTAAGTCCCTTGTGTCTACCAATTCCACCACTCAGGCGATAGTTTAGGATTTTGACTGAGGCTTACCGCATGCCCATTATTTCAAAAGATCAAAATCCTAGTTCGCAATCGATATTTTAAGTTCAAAATATCAGTGCGCAAACCAAACTCAGCGGACGAATACATTTATAACTTGATGAAAACTATAGCAAGATTCTTCGGGCCTTCCAATGACGATCATTGATCACTATGCCTTCCGCCGGCCAAAATGTATCTCACGAGGTCTTCGCCGGGGTTTGAGATATAGAAAAATTCATCTTGCTTTATATGCATCGCATGTCCGCGACTCAGGTTCTGTTTGCCGCTTTCAGCATGGATCAAAAGAGGTCCGTCCACGGCGCATAAAATTTCCTCATAGCCGTCGCCCGGTTTTATCAACCGATCACCTTCGCCGGCTTTTAATCTCCCGTAAATCATGTAACAAGCTTTACTGTGCAGATCTTTTGTCCCTAAGACGTATTCTCCGCCCATAAGTTTGCTTAGGGCTTCCAAATCAAAAGTTTTCAAGAGCGGCCTCGTGAACCTACTTCTTATTGGCGTGATTTTTGGGTTTGATTACTATTTGCTCATCCAGGTTATTCTTATCTTTTAACGTGCTGTCATTAAGATCATCATCGCTGAGACCGCTCATATACGGCATAAAGTCCATCAGGTAATCCCCGTTGACGTTGAGCGGCTCTTCCGGGAAAGGTTCTTCAGCTCCAACCGTATCGTTCCCCAGGTTAATTCCCAAAGTCATTTTACCGGTGTTGATCAGCAATATATACGGATAATGCGCATAATAATGGCCGCCGATTACTTGCGCTTGGCGCACATAAAGAGGATCCAAATCCAGGTCTTCGAAAAGTTCCATTGAACTTGCCCAGGACAAGTCTGCAATAGAGCCCATTTGCAATTCTCCTTCAGCCGAGATTGGGTAGTCGGAAAAGATAGGCCCCAACATTTGGTATTAGAACCATTACTTGTTGCTTAGTTCTCGCGCTCGGTTATGTCAAGTTGTTTGTTACCGGATCGACTTTCACGCCGAGGACCGGAAAGCGGCGAATTTTGTTGCAATATTCAACTGATGCCGCCTCAATCCAACAGTATACAACATTCATTCATTTAAACACAAGATGCTAATTTTTATCGATTATAAATCTTCTCGCCGACGCTAACGAGAACTCGAATAAATGGGGAATCTTCGCTTGACATAATAGTGTCAGAATATTAATATTCTATGACGCTTGTTCTGATTACAATTCTTCCAATAATCTTGAGAAGATACCTTAAAGAGATTATAGCTGTGGCGCTCTCCTGAATGACGGCGAAGTAATGCCCGACCAACAATAAAAATGATCGGGAGCGTGGGTCGCACAGCCATTTGCCGACATTCGGACAATCCCGCGTCAGAACATTACCCGGGAACGGGCGCTTCATTGAAACTCCCTGGAATTTTGGCAAAACGGCGTTAAGTGTAGCTATCGAAAGATTCGGAGAATTACTAAGGCGGCTTTCCACAATTTTCAGACCACTATGATTTGCAAATTCGTGAGCCGGTTTTCGTCTTCCGGTCCTCTTTTGCCATAGACAACTACAAAGTGGATTGTGTCGGTAGATTCCCAACGGCTCATCATATACAAGAACGTCTCCTAATGAGGATTACAAATGGAACTCACATACTATCCTGGATGTACGCTGACCGGGTCGGCAAAGGAATTGGATGAATCCTTTCGAGCCGCTGCAACAAGACTGGGAGTAACTTTGAAAGAATTGCCCGATTGGACGTGTTGCGGCGCATCCTCGGCGCACATGGTGGACGCTTACCTGGAAGCC
>JBBSBY010000181.1:0-2059 GCA_038250835.1 Desulfomonilales bacterium
GGTATAGCCCCCTTTGTTCTGCATTCATGCCGCATATCCCTCTCTTTTGAAATTCTACTCCGCGGGTGAAACGACCGACTTTGTAGACTCATAGCGGTAGAACTCGGTTATTTTATAAACAATCAAAGGTAATTTTTGATTTTGTAGGGAACGGAGCGGATAACTCAACTTAATCCGATGAAGATACGTTCCGAAAACTCATATTGTCGCTTGTTTTTAGTCACACTGAATCCATGCCGCCCGCCTTCTTTCTCCAAATTACACCTGCAAGCTCTTAATTATATTTAATGGTTAATAGACTTTGTTTACGTGGAAAAATGAATCTGCATCCGTACCTCCAAGAACCTTAACAAAACAAACTGAAAGGAGAAAAGGCTATGAAAAAACCGTGGAATGATGTGCTGGTCGTCGTACTCGTTGCCGCTTCAGAGGCTATTGTGGAAATCCTGAAGCGCCTAGGAAAGGAAAGGCGCCGTCATGAGTGAACTTGATAAGTTGGTATTTGTCGGTGCGGCAATAATGACCTTAGTTTACCTCATCGGTCCCGCCGCCCTGTGGGGTATTCCAAAAACATTAGCTGAATTGTTGCTGGTGGCACTTCTATTAATATGGATGCTCTAAGCGTCCCCAACATTAAAGATTCAATACAAGGAGAGTCAAATGAGCACGAATGGATTCCGTGAAGACGAACTTATCACCCGTAAAATGAATGGGCAAACCAGAGTATTCCCTATGGTGGGCGGCAGATTAAGGTTGGCTCACGAAGAAAATGAGAAACTCAGCCTCCAAACCGAATTGGTAAGTTGGGACGGCCAATATGCCGTGTTCAAATGCCGAGCCGTCACGGCTAAAGGTGAATATGTGGGCTACGGCACCGCGAATGCGCAAAGGGATTCCCGTTTATCGGAAAGCCTGATTGAGTTGGCTGAAACCAGATCCATTGCCCGAGCCTTACGTTTTGCCGGCTACGGAATTGAATACACCGGGGCGGAAGAAGTTAGCCATGTTTCCACGCCGGAAGCTGAAGAAGCTCCAATCAAACCCGCTACACGTGAGAACGTGAACAATAAACCCGAAGCTAAACCCCTCAACGGCAGCGTCGGCAAAGCTACAACAGCTCAGGTAAGGGCTCTCTACGCTCTGACCAAAAAAGCTAAATACCACGAGGAAGATATTGAGAGCTTGATTGCTCCATTCCAGGTATCACGTTTTGATGACCTCCCCCGTGAAGCCGCCTCGCACCTTATTTCTTACCTGCAAACCGAAGTCGCCGCCTAATTAGAAACTAAACACACAACCAAATTACATCAGGGGCGGGACGCTATAGTTGCGTTCTGCCCCCGCTAACACAAGGAGATAGGCAATGAGACCTACAGAAGCCAATCAAACTATCCATGACCATCTATCGTATTCCCAAATCAACTGTTACTTAGGATGTTCACTCCAATACAGATTCAAATACATTGACAAAATACCACCTATGTTTACCTCCGCCGCTTTAGCTTTTGGCTCTGCAATACACGGAGCGGCAGCCGCATTTCACCAAAGTCGCCTAGAAGGCGACCAGCTCAGGGTAGATCAACTACTGGATGTTTACCGAGATCAATGGCGACGAGCGGACAACGTAAGATTTCTTAACGGGGATAATGAGAATACTTTAGCCGAGAAAGCCGCCAATATGCTTACCGTGTTTCATCAGTCCGCCGACCCTACAGCTAAGGTAATAGGAGTCGAAGAATTCTTTGAGATACCGCTGGGGGGACTGCCGATGTTTCAAGGATACATAGATTTGATTGAAGAGTCCCATGACGGCTGCGTTTCTCTAGTAGACTTAAAGACCGCCGCAAAGAAACTATCTCAAACCAATGTGGATTCTAATCTACAACTCACCGCTTACGCCTTAGCTACGGAAGCCATGGGCTTTGATGCAGATGAGCTGACATTTCGGCTGGATGTGCTGCTAAAGACCAAAGAAGCCGGCATGTTGAAATATGAAACCAGCCGCACGGCAGAAGATCGGTATCGCTTTATAAAGCTGCTCTACAGCGTGTGGAATGGA
>JBBSBY010000182.1:0-2058 GCA_038250835.1 Desulfomonilales bacterium
CTCCGGCGCTTAAACGGCCGGTAATAAAATCCATTAAAACATGACCCTTGAGCCGCGATGTTTGGGGCAGAGCGAAGGCAACCACAATTGCCCCCAACAATCCCACCAGCTCATACGTGCCCAATATGGGACGTCTGAACATGCGAAGAATGACGTCTCCTACGGTAAGCAGCATGCTGATGGTCAAAGCCGCTCCGGCTATCACGAACATGAATCTTGAAATGGCTCTTGTAAAGAATAACAGGATTGTCATAACGCGTGTGTCACACTCTCAAGTCGTTGATGGAGATTGTTGAGTTCCATAACCGAAAATCTAATTCCAAATACCTAATGAATGTCCGTCCCCTTGTCGTCCCAACGCGGCGCCTCGTCGTCCCGGCGGAGGCCGGGACCCAGGAAGAAAGCGCCTCCGAGGTTCACCCGCGAATGCCGGCGCCCCGGATGCCGAAAACCATCATTCGAGGCGCTGAGCCAATACCATTCTTCAAAAATAACTTAAAATTCGGCTATCAAGGATTCTTTTTCAGCCATTCCTGACAGAACTCAAGAGCTTTGTCACCGGGCAGATTCTTCGCTTTGGCCGCCTTTACGTAATCGGCAAGCACCGGTTGAACAGTCTTAGCCCAACGGGCATCTTCTTCAGGTGTGAGTTCGATAATTTTGTTGCCGCGAGCCAACGTGTACTCCGTCCCTTCCTTGTCCAATTTATCCCAGAGTTTTCCGGTCTTATCGATCCACTCCTGGTTCACCTTTTCTATTATTTGCTGGGTTTCCTTGGGCAGGCTGTCCCATTTTTTCTTATTCATGGCCACAAAGAAAGCGAGTGTATAGGATGATCCCATATTTTTTGTAGTAGAGGTAATTACTTCTCCGATCTTCCAGCCCTTGAGCGTCTCAATTGGGCTTACCAGACCATCGACGACGCCCTTCTGCAGCGAATCATAGGTTTCGTTCTGAGGCATCGCCACCGGTGTGGCGCCCAGAGCGCCCACAACCTTGGCGCTGGTCCCTGAACACCTAATCTTCATGCCTTTGAGTTCCTCAAGCTTACTGACCGGTTCTTTTGTATGTAGAATTCCGGGACCGTGACCATGCAAATACATGATCTGAGTATCCTGCAACTCCTTGGGATTAAACTCCTTAAAGTAGGCGTTGCATAGATTAGTAGCTTGAACGCCGCTTTTGTAACCCAAAGGATTGTCGATAACTTCGGTCAAAGGGAAGCGGCCTCGGCTGTAGCTCAGCACGGACATTCCGATGTCCGATATGCCTTTCACAACTCCGTCATAGCACTGATCCGGCGGAGTTAGCGTGCCCCCGGGAAACATATTGATTTTAACTTCGCCGTTGGTGCGCTTTTCAATTTCCTTTGCCCACTCTGTGGCTAGAATGGTATGTCCATGAGTCGCCGGGAAAAAGATGGAATAAGTGAGCTGCACGGATTTGGCGTAACCCATGCCCGTAACCAGCGCTGTGATGATCAGCGTGGCCGTTAAAAGAAAAGCGGGTTTCTTCAACATCTTGAATCTCCTTTCAAGGTTGTGATTGGCGTTAGTCGGCGCGTTATTTAATAGGTATATGGAGGGACCCTGGGTTTTTCGAGATCGTCCCAGGATATGCCGAGTTTTTCTTTGAAAAAGGGGCCAAGCCGTGTAAACAGGCGCTTCCAGTGACTTTTTCCCTGAGCTAAATCTTCCAGTATCTCTGCGGTGAATTCAGGCAGCCGCGCCAATTCATCTTTGGGAAGAAAGGAAACGGCGCCCAATCTGAGAGATTTATTGACGCTGTCAATCGAAATTGCGTGTGCCGTCAGCATCGCACAGGGCTGTTTCCTTTCCTGCGCTAATTCCAGGAGAGCGAAGCCGTCGACTCCCATGATGTCCAGAAGGGCTAAGTCGTAAGTATTTGACAGGATGAGATCTTTTGCCGCGTCATAAGTGCCGGCCGTGTCTAAACGGCATTCACTGAGCTGTTCCCTGACGACTTCCAGCACATCCATCTCATCGTCAACTGCTAATATGCTTTTATCTTTGAGAATACTGAGGTCCGGCATTTTGC
>JBBSBY010000183.1:0-1847 GCA_038250835.1 Desulfomonilales bacterium
ACGATGTCACCGTCGGACATTTCAGAGCGGATTTATACGATAGACTCAATATTTTTCACGTGGTGGTCCCACCTTTGCGCCATAGATTAGAGGATATTCCGATTCTTACAAAACAGTTATTGGAAGCGCTCTGCAAAAAAGGGGTCATAACCGCAGCGCCGAAAGTGGAACAAAATGTGCTCGATATCTTCTCAAATTACGACTGGCCCGGCAATATCAGAGAGTTGAAAAATGTGTTGGAAAGAGCCTCAGTTTTATCAAATGGAGGAACAATCACTCGTGCCCACATTGATCTCAAGCGGAAGAGCAGTTCCGGAGCTACCGCCACGATTGGGAGATCTGAAGGAGCGCAATGGCCTGGCGACAACCGTAAAGAAGTTCTGGATGCTGCGAAACAAAGATTTCGCCGGCTTGGACGCGACGCTAAACAAAAGCATATTATGACCATGTTTGTGGATATCTGTGGAGCCGAATCCGGAGCAACAACTTACATATCTGAACTACTCGGACTATCCAAAGAAACGGTTCGAAAGATCCTCAATGCCGCGAACGTATCCAAAGCAGGGAGAACAAGGCCGAGGGCAGGCGCACGGGCAGACTTGATCCCCAAACTGGAGAAATACATCATAGACAAATTCTGAGGGCTACGCGTTTCCTGGGCGCTAGTACAGATCATACTCATAGACACCAATCTCTTTCGTTGATTGTTGCCGCTTCTTTGGCAGTTTTTTGCCACTTGTTTTTGGCACTTTTGGGGACTTATTGGCAAATACTTAACCCCTGTGACATCTTCCCGTTTTAATCCTACCATAAGATAACATCCTGTAATCACATAAATAAGCCTGCAGCTAGATTGCCTCTCGCGAAGTTTGGCACGTGTCATGCTTTATGAATATGTCGGACGAGATGACGGTGAGCATAATCATATTGATTCTCAAGGAGGCTTTGTTACCGCCTGTAGGCGTTCATATAGAGGCAAACGCCCCCCAACCGGGAGTTATTAGAATGATTGATTACTAATTGAAAAATCCGTTGGGGATGCCGATGGACACTTCACCTTGTTTTGGAAGGATTCGGTTTGGCCCGCCAACAAATTGTTAAATAGCGAGCGCCGGTTCCGGCTATTTTATCACCGAACGGAACCTTCCATCTTTCCCTTTACAACTCAGTCCGTTATATAAGCGGACCCCTACAAACACACCATTGCGATACGTGCTCGTAACTTCGTGGTTTGCCGCGGAATGTCGGCAAGCGACGATACGTATCTACTGCATTTCTTAGGACCGCTGAAAGGTGGTCAGAAGAATGAACCGGATAAGTGCGCCGAGCGGCGCTGTCCGATAAACACAACAATTTCAGGCTAGAAGGGGAGTAAAATGGCACCTTCAATGAAAAAAACATCGTTCACTAAGTCTGCAATCAAAGCTTCGGAGGAAGCTCAAAACCAACAGTTTAAGGAGGAAATTGTAGATCATATAGAGGAAGAGGACGATCCTACAGTCGAAATGTCGGATGAAAGTCTGCTCTCTACCGACCAAAAAGCGGCTAAAATTACCCAAATATATCTTCAAAATTTTCGCGGTGTATGGTTGGCGGTGTCTCTTTGGGTCATAGTGAATGTCTTCAACAATAACTTAGAGGTCGCTCGCTCCAAGAACCCTCAGAAAGACAATTCATTCAACAAGATAGTAAACAGCGAAGATCTGCATCCGGATCTCAAAGGCGCCGTTCTTCGTCGCTGGGTCTCCGCCGCCATCGTTTGGCAAGAGATGGGGAACGCCGGGATTGATACCGAAAAGATGGAGTATTCCCACTTTAGAGAGATAGCGAAGATTCCCACTCTAAAG
>JBBSBY010000184.1:0-1779 GCA_038250835.1 Desulfomonilales bacterium
AGGTTAGGCATGGATATAGCCCCCGCCTTAGATGTCGGAAGAGATTCACTTCTCAAGATCGGGGGGATTCCATGTCTTTGAAGACCGGATTAACTACTGCGTTCAAAATATTTTAAAGGATCTTCTTCAATATTATAACACGAGGAAGGTTAATTGGAGGGGGAAATGGCTGGATTAGAGGTTCAAGCGAGGTTTCCGATTGACAGACCGTTGGACGGGGATTTGGGTAATTGGTGGGTAACGCATACAAAACCGAATTGCGAAAAAAAGATTGCAGCACGTCTTCTTGATCACGGTATAAGCTACTACCTGCCGCTTTATACTCGTAAAATAAAAGTCGGTTATTTAGGACGTGTAAGGGAAACCGTTTCTCCGCTTTTTCGAGGTTACTTGTGCTTTGCGCTTGAGAGGGAAAAGCATAATATTCTATATGACACGAGAAATCTTGTGCGTGTGATCAAAGTTCCGCATCAGGAGCTATTCGTAAAGGAGTTAAACGCCGTACTGAAGGCGCTGGTTGTTGGAGGCAATTTATCAATCCGTCCAGGGTTGGTCCCCGGCAAAAGGGTGCTCATTCTCTCAGGACCTCTGGAAGGAACGGAGGGCATTATTGTGGAACGCCGTGGTGAGAAGCAGTTGGGATTATCCGTGAATATGTTTAATCAGACCGTATTTCTGAAAATCGATTCAGCGACTGAACTGACGACATTATGAATTCTACTCGCCCTTATTTTTGCTCGATTGTTCTTTGCATGAGCGCAGAATAGCCCGAGTTTGACGCGTTGCGAACTGAATGCCAAAGTAAACCGAAATATTCGTGTATCACCAATTGGGATGACCCTAAGGCTTCTGCGTCCGGCAAAAACCACTTATACCACGGCGGCCAATTTCTAGCTCGGAATTCACATGGCGCCGCCATGGGCCTTAGCCCTTGCGCCTGGAACAATTGCATAGCTCTCGGTATATGGTAAGCTGATGTCACCAGAGCAAAAGGCTCACCCGGCGCCAATTCCGAGACAAGCTTGGCCTCGTCCGCTGTGTCCCAAGCCTGAGCCACGGCAATTACGGATTCGGGAGCTACACCTAGTGATACCGGAAATTCCTTCATGAGGTCAGGATTATTCGTTTCTTGTGGAAAACCCATTCCCGACATAAATATTTTACTTCCCGGAACAGCCTTTTCTAATCGTATTCCTTCGAGCACACGAAATACTGAAGCGCCGGTCCTATCTGCCGGAGAGAATCCGGGAAGTTTACCGGCGCCCCCCAACACCACAATATATTTTACCTTGTGGGATATAAGATCCTTCGGATCCGCATAACCTCCCGCCCGCCCTTCGAGTGAACGCAAAAGAACGAATGCAGTAAGAGGCCACGAGATGACTAATATTGTAAATACACTGATAGCCACGAGATGAATCCAGATACTGGATCTAGACTTAAATCTCCATAGCAGCAGCCCCACACAAGCCAACATCAGAGCTGCCCCAAGGGGGTACAGGAAGTGACTTACGGCTTTTTTCAGAACAAAAGCGATCGACAGCATAGTACCCTCTAGTGCGCCTTGTCAAAAAACTAGCTTGATTAGGTTCGTCATGAGCCTCTGGGTTATTTCAGTAGCTCCAACCATTCGGTTCTCCAGAACAGAAAACACATTCTGTCGCAACCTCCTACAGCCGCTCCATTGCAAAATGCATCTTCTAGAAGCACGATATTCTTGCATCGAAGAGTTCTGCATCGAGCTTCATCAAAAAACTTGTCCACGTTTCCTGCGACCCG
>JBBSBY010000185.1:0-1764 GCA_038250835.1 Desulfomonilales bacterium
GATTGATCCCGAATAAACGGCTTCGCCTTGTTCTTTGCTCACTGGAAGGGATTCCCCGGTTAAAGCGGATTGATCGATTTGGACTGCGTCTTCGTCTAAAAGACGAGAGTCAGCCGGTACAATGTCACCGAGTCGTAGGCGTATAATATCACCAGGAACAAGCTCGCGAGCGGTAACTGTGGACCATGCGCCTTCGCGTTTGACTCTGGCTTTAAGAGCAAGCTTTTGTTTTAGCGAGGCGACAGTATTGCCCGCCTGATATTCTTCCCAAAATCCTACAACGGCATTTACCACCAGGAGTACGAGAATTATGGCGAGGTCGGCCCAATGACGAACGATTGCCGACAAAATGGCCGCTATCTCAATCATCCAGGAGATTGGTCCCCAAAAATAAGAAAGGAATTTCAAGATAGGACTGGTTTTTTTCTCCGGGATCTCATTGTACCCATGGGTATCAATGCGTTTTTGGACTTCGCTGACGGAAAGCCCTTGTTTTGGATCTGCTGAGAGTCTCTGTAAAATGTCAGGGAGCGGTGTTTTTTCCGCGTTACTTAGGTCAATTGCCGAGTCTTTCAAGATTGCCTCCGAGGTTGTAGGCGTGCAATTATCGGGTAGGGAATGCATTTGTGCTGATTTAATAAACAATTTAGGTATGTTCTCAGCATGAAAATCAAAAAAAATGAAAGTTTTTAGTTTGACCATCCTGATCGTACGGTTTAATGTTTCAGACAAGGACCAGAGATCAAGGTTCTGTAAAACCGAATTCGCGGTGAAACAAGTCCTAATCTATAAGCTCTAGATTCACTGCGGGTTGGGAGAGGGTTAGGTAGAGTTCTTCAATAGGGGATGAGACAAAATATTGCGCAAACATATAATTTGTGAGGATTTGGAGAATGACTAGTCCTGTTAAAAATTCCGAAACATTAGAAGAGGCTTTCACGGTAGTGCAGTGGCTAATGCTTCGCAACCGACGCCCGGGCGACATAGCCGAATGGCTTAAAGCCGTTAATGTTGCGCCGCTCTGGAAAGATGAATGGGATGTCGAATCTGTGGAGGCGATGATACGTATAGGTTCGGCCCTTGACTGGAACGCCCCGATTTGTGCTTCTACCTTATTGATTGAAAAAGCCGCCATGCTTGAAAGTCAAGGAATTGAAGTAGCGAAGCTGCCGGCTCTTTAAATTAATCGCCTCAAACACTAAACGGCGCCCGGCGACTCGCCGGTTTAAAAGTATAATGGCATAGGCTTTTATCTCAATGAGAGACACGCGACTATCTGTATTGTTTCGCTCAATTTAACTTAATGTCTCCTGTTTTCATTCCGTAAGTTGGTGTTACATCCAGTCATAAGAAGGACATTCACAATAAGTCGGAATTGTATTCCTCGAACAACCTGTAAAGTAGCCGTTGTTCAGAAATATGAAAAATATTTAATGACAATGGAGTTGATATGGTTTAAATTAGGGATTCGGGCACAGATGACGGATCTCTCGGATTCCCTCCGCTGAATTAGATTCCATAGAGACGCTTTTATTTGCCCGCAGGACAATCATATATACCGGCAATGCCGATCCTCGAAATTCTACTCATAAAAATATAAACGCCGTGGCTTTGACTGAATGAATGAAGTTGTTCGGCCTATTGGACTGATATTCTCGAACACTGTTCCAACCATTGCATTAAGCGCTATTAATGCGCCCCAACTTTGAACTACATGTCGTTAAGTCGGATGCCGTACATCATCGCCAAAGCATTGGCGACTGC